>JBBSQB010000007.1:0-123503 GCA_038258245.1 Chthoniobacterales bacterium | reverse complement strand
GAACTCCGATCGACGTTGCTACCAATGGAGACGTCGAAAAAAACTTGCGGATCGCAGAAGAGCCGCCCGGCTGGCAGCCGGACGGGGCAGGCTGGCAGCCTGCGCTACCCGGCAGCTCTCGCCACACCGCCACGCAAAATCACGCCATCGGCATCCACGGCGCGCGGGAGCACAATCTCAAAAACATCTCGGTCGAAATCCCGCGCGATCAGATGGTCATCATCACCGGGTTGAGCGGTTCGGGAAAATCGACGCTCGCCTTCGACATCCTCTTCGCGGAAGGGCAGCGCCGGTTCCTCGACAGCATGTCGCCTTACGCGCGGCAGTTCGTCGAGCAACTCGAGAAGCCGGACGTCGATCGCGTGGAAGGGCTGCCGCCGAGCGTCGCCATCGAGCAACGCGTCACGCGCGGCGGCGGCAAATCGACCGTCGCAACCGTCACCGAAGTTTATCATTTTCTCCGGCTTCTCTTCGCCAAAACCGGCACCCAATTTTGTCCCGATTGCGATCTGCCGGTGCAAAAGCAAAGCGTCGCGGCGATCGTGCAACAACTCGAGACGGCGGCGAAACGCGGACCGCTTCGCGTGCTCGCGCCGCTCGTCAAAGCGCGCAAGGGTTTCCACACCGATGTCGCGCGCTGGGCCGAACGGCAGGGCTTCGAAACGTTGCTCGTCGACGGCCACCTCATCGCCATTACGGAATTTCGCAAGCTCGAGCGCTTCAAGGAACACACCATCGACGTCGTGGTCGGCGGGATCGACGCGAAACGCATCGCGAAGGCGCGCAATCTCATGCAGCGCGCGCTCGATATCGGACGCGGCACCGCCCATCTGCTCGACTCGAAAAATCGGCTCACCGTCATGAGCACGGAGATGAGCTGCCCCGGTTGCGGACGCGCATTTGAGGAGCTCGACCCGCGCATTTTTTCGTTCAACTCGCCGCACGGCGCCTGCCAGGAATGCGGTGGATTCGGCGAAATCTGGAACAAGCGATTGCAGACGGGCAAGGCAGATACGGGCGATTCCGTGCTCGAAAACGAGCTGGCCGCGGAGCGTGAATCAGAATGGATCGAGGAAGCGAAGCCGTGCCCGAGCTGCCACGGCTCGCGCCTGAACGCAGTCGCGCGCCACGTCCGCGTGCAGGATTTGTCGATCGATCGCTTCACCGCGCTGGCCGCTTCGGCGGCGTTGCAGTTGACCGAGAAATTGCGCTGGAGCGGAACGCAAAAAGTAATCGCCGCCGAGTTGCTGCCGGAAATCCGGCAGCGCCTCCAGTTCATGGAAAACGTCGGGCTCGGCTACCTCGCGCTCGGGCGTTCGGCCAAGACTTTAAGCGGCGGCGAATCGCAGCGCATCCGGCTCGCCGCCCAGCTCGGCTCGAATCTGCGCGGCGTCCTTTACGTGCTCGACGAGCCGACCATCGGATTGCACCCGCGCGATAATTTGAGCCTGCTCGAAACGCTGACGGCGTTGCGCGAAAAAGGAAACTCGCTCGTCATCGTCGAGCACGATGAAGAGACAATGCGGCGCGCCGATCACATCATCGATCTCGGGCCGCGCGCCGGCACGCATGGCGGCGAAGTAGTGGCCGCGGGCACGATGCGCGACATCGAACAAAGCGAGCGCTCGGAGACGGGCCGTTGCCTGCGCGAGCCGATGTCGCACCCGATGCGGAAGGAGCGGCGTTCGTTAGGCGAAGTCGAGAACTGGATCGAAATCGAGGGCGCGAGCGCGAATAATTTAAAGAACGTCGACGTGAAATTTCCGGTTGGCCGGCTCACCGTTATCACTGGAATTTCCGGCTCGGGCAAATCGACTTTGATGGGCGAAGTTTTGTGGCCGGCCGCGCGCAATTTCCTGCAGCCGAAAAGAGGCCGCGGCCGCGATCTGTTCACCAATTCGTCCGGACTCGACGCGATCGAAGCGGTTTACGAAGTCGATCAATCGCCCATCGGCAAAACCTCGCGCTCGACGCCGGCGACATACATTAAAGTCTTCGACGAAATCCGCAGTCTCTACGCGCAGTTGCCGGTCTCGCGCATGCGCGGCTACACGGCCAGCCGGTTCTCCTTCAATACGGAAGGCGGCCGTTGCGAAACCTGCCGGGGCCAGGGCGTGATCAAAATGGAGATGACGTTCCTGCCGAGCAGTTACGTGCCGTGCGAAGATTGCCGCGGGAAGCGTTATAATCCGCAGACGCTCGAAGTGCTCTACCACGACAAATCGATCGGCGACGTCATGGAGATGACGATCGAGGAGGTCGCTGAGTTTTTTGCTGCAAACCAAAAGATAGCGCGGCCCATGTCGTTACTCGTCGATACCGGTCTCGGCTATCTCAAACTCGGGCAGCCGAGCCCGACCTTGAGCGGCGGCGAAGCGCAACGGTTGAAGCTGGCGAGCGAATTGACGCGCGGGATCGGCCGCGCGCAGAACGAACGCATTCGCAAAATGCGCACACCGAAATCGACGCTTTATCTCCTGGAGGAACCGACCATCGGCTTGCACATGGCCGACGTGGAATTGCTGCTCACGGTGCTGCATCGGCTCGTCGATGAAGGGAACACCGTGGTCGTGATCGAGCACAATCTGAGCGTGATCGCGGAAGCCGATTATCTGATCGACATCGGACCAGAAGCCGGCGCCGAAGGCGGCGAAGTCGTCGCCACCGGCACGCCCGAAGAAGTGGCGCAGAATCGCATTAGCCGAACGGCTCCGTTTTTGCGCGATGTTTTGAAAACGAAAGAAAAGTCGACGCCCAAGATTTCATCGAACAAAAACGGCGCGACCAAGCAGTCATCCCGAGCAAAGCCGAAGGCGAAATCGAGGGATCCCGTGGCGAAATCGTAAAGCTGACATTTCAGCATTCGTTAGGCACCTGTTTCGGCCACGCCGCAATGAGCCCCGCCTTCCCCTCCACTCCCAAACTTCTCGCTCCACCCCGGGATCCCTCGACTTTGTTCCGCTTCTCTCCACTCCACTCGGGATGACCGCGCTGGAAAAGCCTGATACTTAGCGGGCGCAGGCACCTGTAGCTGTTTCGCTATGTGAAACGCGGGAGCGATTCCCGTGGTCCTCATCAACCCTCGCGTCTCGCACAGCGGAGGGTGGAGAGCCCGGAACGATTACGAGCAGGAGCACGATCACGAGCAGGATTCACGTTCCCCGCCTTCCCGCTGGGTCGGCCACGCCGTGGCGAGCTGCTTTCCTAATTCAACCTTCCTGGTTTCCTGGCTTCCAAATTCATCCTCATCTCGCGCCTCCGCGTCACTGCGCGCACACCCACCCATTTCCTGCTTTCCTGCTTTCCTAATTCATCCTCTTGTCCTTCCCTTTCCCTCACTCATCTTGCGACCCCGCGCGTCTTCATCCACACTCGTCCGCGATGCTCGCCTATTACCTGCACGATCTCGACCCGCTCATCTTCCGCCTTTGGGGCGATATCGGGCCGCGCTGGTATGGCTTCGCTTACGTCATGGCGTTCCTGTGCGGCTGGGCGCTCCTCCGCAAACTTTCGCAGCGCGGTTACTGTCAGCTTCCTCCCGACAAAGTAGGCGATTTCATCACCTGGGCCGCGCTCTTTGGCGTGATGCTCGGTGGCCGGCTCGGCTACGTTTTATTTTACCGACCCGAAATGCTGCGCGAGCCGCTCTCGATTTTCAAAGTCTGGGAAGGCGGCATGTCGAGCCACGGCGGCATGATCGGTCTCTTCTTCTCCACGCTCTTTTACGCGCGCCGTCATCACTACGCCTGGACCAATCTCGGCGACAATATCGTCGTGGTCGCACCGATCGGTTTGTTCTTCGGGCGTATCGCGAATTTCATCAACGGCGAGCTCTACGGTCGCGTGACCAACGTTTCCTGGGCCATGCAATTTCCCAAAGAATTGCTCGAATCGGAAAACGGAGCCGAAGCCGCGCGCGCCGTCGCCGTCTGCCACCGAATCGATCCCACCATCACGTCGCCTGAAGCAGTCGTGCAAAGTTTACACAGCAATCCCGCGGTCAAGAACGCACTCCGCGGCATCCTTACGCCGCGCCATCCGTCGCAACTCTACGAGGCGTTCCTCGAAGGCATCGTTCTCTTCGCCATTCTGTGGGTGGTGCGCACGCGCCTGCGCACGCCGCGCGGAATGCTCATCGCGCTCTTTTTTATTTTCTACGCCATCTTCCGCATCCTCGTCGAAAATTTCCGCGAACCCGACGCGTCGCTCATCGCCGGCTTCACTCGCGGCCAATTCTTTTCTTTTTTCCTGATCGCGATCGGCATCGGTTTCGTCATCTACTCGTATCGCCGCGGGCCCGTCGACACGATCAACGCCCTGCGCGGCCGCTAAAAATTCCCGGCGCAACGCCGGCATGCTGCGAATCTTTCTGGGACGCGTTTACACTGTCATCCCGAGCGGAGCCGAGGGATCTCTTCCACGGGATTCCTCGACCCCGAAAGCGTTCGAGGCTCGGAATGACCGCGTTTTCTACACGCCACCTGAAGGAACACCGTTATGATTGAAGAATATTTCCGACGCGAAAACGAAATGGATTTCGCCAAAGGCGTGCTCGCCGGTGCGGCGGGCGGATTGCTCGCTTCGCTTTTGATGGAGCAATTCCAGGCACTGTGGAGCACCGCCGCCGAAAAGATCGAGGAACAATTCGCGGACGAAGAGGAGGACGGGAACGCGTCGGAAAAACAGGAGCAACCCAGCACCGTAAAAGTGGCGCAGTCGAGGCGTAGTAGAAATAGAGCTTGGCCATCGCGTGAGCCTGGCCACGTTAGCGCGCGCGCGTCTATCCTCCCGGAAAAGAGGAGCGCGCGATGAGGGCTGGAATCTGGGTTCTTAGTATCTTCGCTGCCTTATGGGGCGTGGCGGCCGTTATGGTCGGGCATCTCCCGGCGTGGCTCGTGTTTGTGCCGGTCGCGCTGTCGGTCGCGCTACTGCTATGGGCGAGCCGTCAGTCGATCGGCACCGGTAACCCGGTAGACGGCAACCATGTTGGCCGAGTTGTTGGCATCGCGACGGCGCTTGAGTTCATCGCGATCGTCATCACTGAAAAAATCCTTATCGATTTGCACATGCAGACCGCGCTGATGCCGGCGGTCGTGATCATCGTCGGGTTGCACTTCTTCCCGCTCGCGCGCTGGATTCCGGTGCCGCTCTACTACCGGACCGGTGGGGCGCTGGTCGCGGTGGGGTCGGTCGCGTTGTTGTTGCCGTCGTCGGACCGGGCGATCGTATCGGGTATCGCTGCAGCGCTGGTCCTGTGGGCGAGCGGGATCATGCTGGTTCGACGCGGGCGCGGCTAGTCGTCGGGCGTCAAGTCCCGCGCTTCGTTTTTCCTGATCGCGATCGGCATCGGTTTCATCATCTACGCCTACCGCCGCGGACCAGTCGACACGATCAACGCCATGCGCGGTCGCTAAAAAATTCCCGGCGCAACGCAGCGCTTGCTGCGAATCTCTTTAGGAAGAGACCGTTATGATTGAAGAATATTTCCAGCGCGAAAATGAAATGGATTTCGCCAAGGGCGTGATCGCCGGCGTGGCGGGCGGCTTGCTCGCTTCGCTTTTGATGGAGCAATTCCAGGCACTCTGGAGCACCGCTGCCGAAAAGATCGAGGAACAATTCGCAGACGAAGGCGAAGACCAAGAAACCGCGAAGAAGAAACAAGCGGAGCCCACCACCGTCATGGTCGCGCAATCGATTTCGAAGAAGGTCTTCGGCCGCAAGATTCCAAAATCAAAGCGCGACGCCGCGGGCGAAGCCGTTCACTACACGATGGGCATCACGTCGGGTGCAATTTACGGCGCGCTCACCGAGGTCTCACCGATCACCACCGTCGGAGACGGGCTCGCCTTCGGCGCCGCCGTCTGGGTGCTGGCCGACGAAGTCTCGCTCCCCAAGCTCGGCTTTTCCCAGCCGCCGAAGAAAATCCCGCTCGCCACTCACATCTACGCGCTCGCCTCGCATCTGGTTTACGGATGGACAACCGAGATCGTACGGCGCGCCGTGCGAAAGGCCTTGTGATGAAACTCTCGTTAGGCTGGTTCGCTCTCCCTCTTTTCTTCCTGGCCATGGCTTCCCTCGCGTGCGCGCAAGACAAGGAATCGATTCGCCAGACCAAAGCCAGTTTCGAGAGCGGTGGGAAACGGATCGCGGTGGAAATTTACACGCCGGCAGCGACGGCTAAAAAATATCCGGCCGTGCTCGTGCTCCATGGCGCGGGCGGCTTGTTGCTCGATGGGCCGGCCACCAAGCGTTTCGCGCGGGCGCTCGCGCAGAACGGCATCGAAGCATTCGTCATTCACTACTTCGATCGCACCGGCACGTTTTTCGCGCGCGATCCTTCCATTCACAAAAACTTCGATACCTGGCGCGCGACCATTAACGATTCGGTCGGCTTTGTGGCCAGCCGCAAGGAAGTCGACACGAACGCGATTGGTTGCTTTGGGTATTCGTTAGGCGCCTATCTCTCGCTCGCGCAGGCGGCGCACGACCCGCGAATTGCGGGCGTGGTCGAATTATCCGGCGCGGCCGATAAGAAACACGCCGGCCTCATCAAGCGCATGCCGCCCGTTTTGATATTGCACGGCGATCAGGATCAACGCGTCCCGTTCGAAAACGCGCAGAATCTCGAAGCCGTTTTGAAAAAGCTGGGCACGCCTTACGAGAAGTATGTCTATCACGGCGAAGGCCACGTTCTCTCCACCGCCTCGCAGAAAGATGCAGCCAGCCGGGCGGTGCAGTTTTTAAAGCAGCATCTCAAAGCGCGTTAGCGCAATGTTAGACCTCCACGATGCGCGATGTGCCATCACACCTTGCCAACCATGAAGCGGTAACTCGCGCGTTCGGTTATTGGCCATCCTTAGGGATGAAGCGATCAAGATCGGCTTCTAACCATGTGGAGCGAACGGCGGACCGCTGTATGCTCCACCTGTGAGATGATTTTCCGCACTGTCACTCCGAGCGGATGAAAGAAAGATGCCGGACGAGCTAAATAGCAAGGTTCGACTCGAAATTGGGCACGTCCTATTCCTCGACATCGTCGGTTACTCGAAGTTGCTCATCAGCGAGCAGAGCGAGCGACTCCAGCAGCTAAAAGAAATCGTCTGGGCGACGGAACAGTTTCGCGTTGCCCAGGCGGAAGGAAAGCTGCTGCGTTTACCCACCGGCGACGGCGGCGCGCTGGTTTTTCGCACCAGTCCGGAAGCGCCCGTGCTCTGCGCGCAGGAGATTAGCAAGGCGCTTAAGACACACCCGGAGTTGCCGGTGCGCATGGGCATTCACAGCGGGCCGGTCAACGAGGTCAGTGACCTGAACGCGCAAGCCAACATGGCCGGCGCCGGGATCAACATCGCCCAGCGCGTGATGGATTGCGGCGACGCCGGACACATCCTTCTTTCCAAACGTGTCGCCGACGACATCGATGATTACCCGGAGTGGCGTCCTCACCTGCACGACCTCGGCGAGTCCGAAGTGAAGCACGGGGTTCGCCTCCATCTCTTCAATTTGTACGGCGAGGATTTCGGTAACCCGGCGGTACCGGGAAAAGTGCAAAGCGCGGCGAAGCTGGCGCGACGGAGTTCGCGTGCTCCGTGGCTGATCGCGGCGATGGTGATGGCGCTGGCAGTGATTGCTGCGGCGATTTTCTGGCAAAGCTCTCGGCGCAGTGTCGCGGCCGCAACGAATAATGCCACGCCGCAACCTGCCGCGCCGGCAGAGAAGACGATCGCCGCTTCCGAAAAATCCATGGCTGCTCCGGAGAAAAGCATTGCCGTTCTTCCTTTTGAAAACCTCAGCAGCGACAAGGAGAACGGCTACTTCGCCGATGGGGTGCAGGATGAAATCCTGACCGACCTGGCGAAAATCGCGGACTTGAAAGTCATCAGCCGGACGAGCGTGATGCAGTACAAGACCAGTGCGCCGCGCAATCTGCGCGAGATCGGTCAGCAGCTTGGCGTAGCGCATTTGCTGGAAGGCAGTGTGCAACGCGCCGACAAAAAAGTGCGGGTAAACGCGCAGTTGATCGATGCGCGCACGGACGCGCATCAGTGGGCGGAAAACTTTGATCGGCCGCTGGATGACGTCTTCGCCATTCAAAGCGAGATCGCCAAAGCCATCGCCGACCAGCTTGGGGCCAAACTTTCTCAGAACGAGAAAGCTGCCATCGAGAAGGCACCCACAGGAGATCTGATAGCCTACGATCTGTATCTGCGTGCGCGCACGCTTTCCGCCGACGCAACTAGTCCCACCCGCGGCAGACACAAACTGCCCGAGGCAGCGCGCCTTTTGGACAAGGCGCTCGCGCGCGACCCCCAATTTCTGCTGGGCTGGTGCCTCCTGGCCAACATTCATGCTCTTATTTATTGGGAAGGGTTCGACCACACGCCGGCCCGGCTGGAGCTGGCTGGAACAGCAGTGCAGACTGCGCTGCGCCTCCAGCCCGATGCGGGGGAAGCTCACCTTGCCTCGGCCAATTACCTCTACCTCGGCTTCCGTGATTACGAGGGCGCCAGAGCCGAGTTGGCGCTTGCCCGGCGCACGCTGCCCAATACCGCGCAAGTATTCGAATACACCGGCTATATCGATCGCCGCCAGGGGCGTTGGGAAAAAGCCACGCAAAACCTCGAGCGCGCCCTCGACCTGGACCCGCGCAACTTCTACGTCCTTCAGCAAATAGCCGGGGTCTATGACGCACAACGCCGCTATACCGATGAAATTCGCGTGCTCGAGCGCGCCTTGACCATCGTGCCGGGAGATTATGGCACCCGCATTTACCGCGCGCAGGTGGAATTCGATTGGCGAGCGAACATCAAACCCTTTCAGACCACGCTGGCCGCAATTTTCGCTGAAAATCCAAGCGCCGCGTCCGATGCCGACGACGATGTTGGCCTTGCTCTCTGCGAACGGACGTCCGCTGCCGCGGCCCGGGCTCTGAGCCATTATCCGCGCGATGGCGTTGTCAACAACGGCGTGAACTTTCCACTTAATTACTGGGAGGGCGTCGTCGCACGTTGGGAAGGCGACGCGGCCAAAGCTCAGTCGGCTTTTGGCGCTGCCCGCGCGGAAGTAGCAATAACCTTGGAAAAGCAGCCTGATTTCGCGGCCGCTCTGAGTCTGCTTGGGATGATCGACGCCGGCCTTGGTCGCAAAGACGAGGCGTTGCGCGAAGGCCGGCGCGCTTGTGAGTTGCTGCCGATTTCCAAGGATGCTTTGGACGGAGTAGCATTTGCTGTTAACCTTGCACAAATCTACGCCTGGGTCGGCGAGAAAGACCTCGCGATTGAACAGATCGCGGCGATCGAGCGTGTCCCGAGCTATCTTAGCTATGGCTGTCTGAAGCTCCAGCCGCAATGGGATTCGTTGCGCGGCGACCCTCGCTTCGAGAAAATCCTCACCTCTCTCGCGCCGAAAGATCAGAAGTAGAAGCAGCGTCTTATGGATGAGGAAAAAACAAAGCTGCGATTGGAAATCGCGCACGTCTTGTTCATCGACATCTACGGCTACTCCAAGTCTCATTAATCAGCCGAGCGAAGTATTGCGCGCGCTGAATGAAATCGTTAGTGGCACAAAGGAATTCCGCGAAGGGGGATCGCAGGGAAACTTGATCCGCTTACCTATGGGCGACGGGATGGCGCTGGTTTTTCGTAGCAAGCCAGAGGCGTTAGCGCAGTGTGCGATGGAGATCAGTCAGTCAGATCGGCCGATTTTCGCCAGGGCAGCAATGGACAACATCGGGTCAATCAGAGTGCTGCAGAAGTGCGGTTTTAAAATCTTCGGAACAAACAAAGATTTCGCCAATTGCAGAGGCGAAGAGACGGAAGAATACATTCTTCGCCTGGACCTCGATCAAGCCAGTGAATGAATTAGCCTGACCAGCTCTTTCGGCAAGATTCAAAGAGCTGCTCGCTGCCACCGTCCCCTTTGATCGAAAAATTCGAGGCTTGGCAGGTTGATCTGTTCCCGGCACACTATTCAACATGCATTCGTTTTCCCCAGTCCCTTTCCAGCAAGCAACCGAAAGAAACGAAACCGTCTTTCGTGTAATCTCTATTAAGCCCCAAACATTCGCATGACCCCACCAACGCCACCTCCGCTTCCACAACAGCCAGCACCTCAGCCAAAGAAAGGCGGTTGCCTGCGTGTCTTTCTAATTGTTGTCGGCGTGTTCGTTGGGCTATTCATCCTTCTCGCCATTATTGGCGCACTGGTAAGCCCATCTCATACGCAATCAACTTCTTCAGCATCCTCCGGGACCTCCACGCCCGCTGAGGTCGCGCCCACGCCAGAAGGTCCGCCGATCTCGTGGCGCGAAGTCGATTCCATTTACAACCTCAGAGGCAATAATACCGATCTCCAAAAGGACGAGGAGTGGAAGCGCTTCAAGGGAAAGCGAGTTGTTTGGTCTGGCGCGGTTTCTGCCGTTTCAGACGGCTGGACCGGACTGACGCTCCAAGTGAAAATGAATCGAAACACGTTCACCTCTGATTTGCTTATCCACCTCAACAAGGATCAGAAGCCTCGAGCAGCTAAGCTGCATCAGGGCGATCGAGTTCGCTTTAGCGGCACGCTTGAGAGTTGGGGCAGCCTCATGCCCATCACGCTGGATGACGGAGAAATCGTCGAATAAAAGCGCGAAGGCCTGTGGGCGAAGCAGCCACTCGCCGGCCAGCATACGCGCAAGTTTTCCATGATTCCAACCTCTTCTCCCGCCGCCACGCACGCCCTCGCCAGCCGTGACTGATGTTGTTTCGTTAGGCAATTTCCCACTCATCCTATGCGAACCTACGTCTTGACCACTCCCACAGATGAGGACGGGCAACCGAAGCGGCTCTTCAAAGCCAATCTGGAAAACAACGTTTCCAAAGCGATTGATCAACTCTCCGGCATTTGTTCGGGGATTCTAGCCGATGGAATCGTTGGCGACGCCGAAGCGCGATTCTTTGCTGATTACGTTCGGAAGTTTGCAGCATACGAACCGGCTTGGCCATTCACTGATATTCTTGCCCGCGTTGGCCGGATTTTTGCCGACGGCCACTGCGACGACGACGAGCGCGAAGAACTTAAGTCCGTGATGGAAGCTCTCTGCGGTCACGCTGAACTAGCGAAGCCGGAGGAAACATATTCAGCTACGCTTCCGCTTGATGCTCCTCTTCCGACTCCGCTACTTTTTCCCGAGCACAACTTCGTTGTCACGAGTCGCTTTGCTTACGGCACACGACGCAAGGTGAAAGAAGCTATCTCTACACTCGGCGGCATCGCTACGGATTCAGCACCGACACGCGAGACGCACTATTTAGTCATTGGCATTTTCGCGAGCCGCGACTGGGCGAACACGAATTACGGCCGGAAGATTGAGCGAGCCGTCGAGCTTCGAGCCTCCGGCAGCGGCATTAGCATTATTTCGGAGGAGCACTGGAAGCAATTTTTAGTATGACATCCATTCTTCTGCGACGAGCGAAACCTAACCATACAACGATGCGGCCACGCGGGACCGACGTACGCCCAACTTTCCCCGTGACTCCAGCCTCTTCTCCGTCCGCCATGTGCGCTCCCGCCAGCGATGGGTGATCTTGTTTTCGTTACGCCGCTCAGAGCGTTTCGTGAATCATGAAGATTGGTTTTCGTCGCCCATCCTTAAAGAAGCGCATCGCTGCGCGAACTTCGTGGAAACGCATCGTTCGGCATCGGCTGGGACTGAAGGCTCCCCGCGGATGGGGTTGGATTACCAATCCACGCAAGGCTGCATATAATCGCGTTTATAACCGTACTTCCTTTGACATATTCAAAACATTCGGACGCAAGCGCCGACAATCCACTTCTTCTAAATCCACAGGCGGCGGGTGTTGCGGCTGCTTGGCTTTCATTATCATCGGCGGGGTTGTGACAGCCACACTTGCTCCCCTTTTTCACGGCACGTCAAATGAGACCGGCACCGAAAGCTCTCCCAGCGTAATTGCGACCCCCGCTCAAGACAAAATGCGCGATGCAGACGCAGCCAAGAACAGCGCTACGAATGTCGCTAATGCCGACACAAACCCTGCTCCAGCGGTTGCAGACGTTAAGAACGATGATTTGGTTGATTGGGATCTCGACAAAAGCCAAGCGGAGAGTCCGCCGAAACGGCGAGAACGACGGTAGTCCAAAAGCCCCTAACAGGTAGTCTGTCGAAGATCAAACTGTTCCTCGGTCAACAAATGGGTGCGTGGCAAGCCGTTTATCCGCCACTGTCCGATTCGCAGTTCAAATACGGAGAGATTCAGACCGAGCACCCTGAGAGGTTCGATGGTAAAGCGACCTACATTTTTGACGCCAGACGATTCCAAGTTGCAGTCTGGTTCGATCAAAAAACAGGACTGGCGAGCAAGGTATCCATCACGACGAAAGACGATTACGATGGCTTGACACTGACGGAGGCCGAACGAATTGCTGCGTCTGTCGGGCTGCGCAAACCGCCAATGAAGGATGTTCATAATCCGGCTTTTCTGGATTGGAACAAGGATAGCGATTTGCTCAGCGCGAGCTTCGACACCACGCGAGGCGACACCACACTGTGGATCAAAGTGAAGTCAGCAACGAAATAACATGAAAGATCCCGTTAGATGCTGAGGCAGGCGTCTTGTGTTCACGAGCGCCTTGCGCCATTCTATTCCGATGACGTTCACAGTGGAGACCGAGCAGGAGAGCGACGGGCGTTGGATCGCCGAGATTTCGCAGATTCCGGGTGCGATGGCTTATGGGGCCTCGCGGAATGAGGCGGTGGCCCGGGTCGAAGCACTGGGATTGCGCGTCCTCGCAGAGCGCATCGAGCAGGGCGAGAATTCGCCGGAGATTGAGCAGGTCTTCACCGTTGCGGCAGCATGAGCATGAACGCCGAATTCGCACCGCTCTTAAAGTTGAGCCGCGCTGAACGCCTGCAACTTGTCGCAGACCTCTGGGATAGCATCGCGCAAGAGGACGTTAAGTTGCCCGTTTCCGACGCCAAGCGCGACGAGTTGCGCCGTCGCAAGGAGCGATTCCTTCAGCATCCCGCCAAAGGCTGCACGTGGGAGCAGGTCAGACAGCGGGCGCGCGAGCCGCATGATTGAACGGGTCATTTTCACGCCGGAGGCGAATGACGACGTTGCGGAGTCCTGCGTTTGGTATGAGAGCCAGGAACCTGGTTTGGGTGAGGAGTTTCTTCGCTGCATCGAAGCTTGTATTCACAGCATCCAGCGCCATCCGGAGATGTATCCAGTTGCGATCGACGAGTTTCGTCGTGCACCGATTCGCCGGTTTCCCTTCGAGATTTTCTACGAAGCGACCGCTGACGGCATAACGGTTTATTCTGTATTCCACTGTTCACAGGACCCCCGAAATTGGCGCGAGCGTCTAGGCACCTGAGCGCGAATCTGCGGTCGGTCCGTGGGGCGCGCGATGCCGGAAGCGTCTGACAAATACCACGCGGTGGCCATGATCGTTTTCGAAGCATGAATTCGGAGGGACGTGCTTCTGCACGTCCGCGAGCGTGGGGAAATTTATCTACCATGGCGGACGTGCCGAAGCACGTCCCTCCGATGGCATGAAGCGGACTCACACGCGCTCTCGGCGGCGCGCCCGCTTGCGGACGCTTTGGAGTCGCTCTTCTCCGTCTCGTTAGGGATGCGCCTGCTTTAGCGCGAGTCGAAGAAGAGTCGTGATTTTGTCGCCAGGGATCGGCAGCACTTGCGGTTGCTGTTCGGGCGTTGGCTCCCAGGTGGCGGGCGGCAGCGATGGGAGGAAGTCCATTTGCTTCACGCTCACCGTCGCGCTCCAGCCTTTCTCCTGCCACGCAATCTGCGCGATGGTGTGATCGGCGGGACGAATCCAGACCCGCACGGGATAACCTTTCGAGCGCTTCTTTTTGTTGAGCAGATCAAGGAGGAGACGGACGTCGAGGACGCGGAATTCCTGGCCGGAAAATTTCACGGTGCCGGCATCGCGCACATCGAAGAGCGCGGGCAGCAGGACGGCCTTCTGCGCGTCGATCTCGAAAGTGGGAAGCGACGCGCTCGCATCGCCAGCGCCGATTTTGTCGAGGAGCGGCGCGAACTGCGCGGCCGGCCAGGCCCAGACAGATTGGCCGTTACGACAGATGATCGCCTGGCCGTTCGGGGTCGGGAATTGAATGCGCAACCGGCTCGGAAATTCGAAGGCGAGTTGGACCGACGCGCCGATCAATTGCGGCGGCAGACCGGTCGCTTCGGTGATGGAGGCCTGCATTTGCAGCGCGTGATTGCCCTCCCGGCCGGCCGGCGTGAGGAGCGCGAGAATGGGCGCGATCGTTTTCGCGAGCACATCGAAACGATCTTCGCCCGCCGCCTTGAGCTGGGCGGGCATGGTCGCCGCGCAAAACAAACCAAGGAGAACGAAGCAGCGGATGATTTTCTCTTTCATTGGAATTTCGTCATTACTAAAGCACGTTGGCAGCGATGCCACTCCCGGAGATTTTAGCGGCCGGCGGCCTCCTCTTCGCCTTCGAACATTCCACCATCGCCGGCAAGATGGTGCTCGCGCTCCTCGCCGTCGGCTCGATTTTCAGTTGGTCGATCATGTTCACCAAGATGCGGGTGGTGCAGTTCGCGCGGAAACAAAACGCCCGCTTCCGCGAAATGTTTCGCCAGGACCGGCAACCGTTGCGTCTTTTCCAAAGCGCCGCCCGTTTCCCGGGGTCGCCGCTTTACAATGTCTATCGCGCCGGCTGCGACGAGATGACGTTTCACTTGTTAGGCTCGGCCGAGGTCGACGAGACCTTTCGCGCGCGCCTCGAGATCGCCGACAAAATCAGCCCGGCCCAAATGCACGCGGTCAACGCCGCGATGGAACGCGCGGTCGGCGAAACCGCGCTCGCGCTCGAATCGCAAATGATCCTGCTCGCCACCGCCGTGAGCGGCTCGCCTTTTCTTGGATTGCTCGGCACCGTCTGGGGCGTGATGGACACGTTCACCAGCGTGGCCATCGCCGGCGCGCCAAATTTGGCGACGATGGCACCCGGCGTTTCCGGCGCGCTCATTACCACGGTGACCGCGCTCTGCGTCGCGATCCCGGCGATGTTCGGCTACAATTTTTTGGTCACCAGCATCCGCGGCATCGTCGTCGAGATGGATAACTTCGCGGCCGAGTTGTCGTCCGAGTTTGAACACAAATACGTGGATCACGGTCCACGGCTTTCGGAGTTCCGCAGATGAGACGTTACTCGAACCGCAACAATCTCTCGACGCTCTCGGAGATCAATATCACGCCGCTGCTCGATCTCGCGTTCGTGTTGCTCATCATTTTCATGATCACGACGCCGCTGCTCGAAAACAGCATGAACCTCATCATCCCTTCGAGCGCCGCGACCAACACGCCGATCAATCCCTCCCAAGTGCAGACCATCTCGATCGATCGGAACGACGTGATCAAATTGAACGATGAAGCCGTCGATCAAACGACGCTGGCGGCGCGTTTGGTGGAATTGAAACGCGCGAATCCGGACGTGGCCGTCGTCATTCGGCCGGATCGAGAATTGCCGGTGCAAAAGCTGGTCGCGCTGATGGACACGCTGCAGCGCGCCGCCATCACCAAAGTCGGCATCGCGACGAAGTCTGAAACAACGGCGCAGTGATGTCGCGCGACGCTCGCTTCTGGCGCAACGTCGTCATCATCGCGCTGCTCCACATCGTGGTGCTGCTCGGGTTCATTCGCTGGAGTCGCATGCCAAAAAAGCGCGTGGCCGGTGATGTCATTTGGATGGATGGCGGAGTCGCGGCGAGCGCGGCCGGTGCGGCGCTTCCGCCGGAACCGGTCATTTCTTCTCCGCCACCTGAACCGGAAGAAACCCCGACGCCCGCGCCAACCCCGGAGCCAACCAAAGAAGAGACCCCGGAACCTTCGAGCACACCGATTAAAAGCGACATTGCTCTGGCCACGCCGACGCCCACTGCCACGCCGACGCCAACTCCCACTGCGACGCCTACTCCGACCGAAACTCCAACTCCGACACCCAAACCAACTCCAAAACACACGCCCACCCCGAAACCAAAACGAACGCCCAAGCCGACCGCGACGGCGAAGAAGAAAAAGAAATCGGAGAAAGCGACTCCGAAGCCGACAGCCACTCCCAAGAAAAAGAAGAAAGCAGAAAAGGAAGAAGAGAAGCCCGCCAAGAAGAGCAAGAAGACTGCGGAGAAGAAAAAGAAAGAGTCGGCCAAGGAGACGCCCGCGAAGAAAAAGAAAGCGAGCGACGACGAGAAAAGCGGCGATGCCGATAAAACTTCCTCAACCAAAAGTTCCGGCGCCAAAGGCGCAAAGGGCAGTGGGAGCGGAACGGAAGGCAAAGGCCATGGCGCCGGCAAAGCTTCCGACGTCGGCTGGTATGGCAACATGTTGCACGACCGTTTCTACAGCGAATGGGTCCAGCCGGTCACGGTGGTCGAGACAGGCGTGAAGTTTTCGGTGCAGGTGAAAATTCGGATCGAGAAAGACGGGACCGTTTCGCAGTTTGAGATCGTCAATCCGTCAGGCAATGTGGTGGTGGACGATTCGGTGCGGGCGATCGCCAAACGCGTGACGCAGGTGGATGCACTTCCATCGGGACTCGGCCAGGACGGGCATTACGACGTGAACATCAACTTCGAATTAAATCCTTCCGAATGAGAAATCGGTTGATTGGCCTAACGAGCATGGCGCTTTTGCTGGCCAGTTGCTTTGGCGGCTGGCCGCATCGTTCTCATCACAGCGCGCTCCATGGCCGCTACGATCATTTATTGCACGACCATTTTTATCGGGCGTGGCAGCAGCCAAAAATGGTTCCCGCGCCGCGCGGCAAGATTTCCGTGCCGGTCGATTTGCAGATCAATTCGCAGGGGCGCGTCGTTCGCTTCCAACCGGCCCGATCGTCCGGTTACCCGGCGGTCGATGCGTCGATCGCGGCAATGGGGCGAAAAGTGAAGCGCGTTCTGCCGCCACCGTTTTCTTTGCGTGATGGCACCTACGATTTGAGAATTTATTTTGAACTCGATGTAAAACGATGAAAACCATGACACGAAATTTTCTCGCGCTCGGCCTCGCGACGGCGTTCGCTTTTGCCGCCACCGCCGAGGACACGCCGACCAGCACGATCAGCAAAAGCGACCGCATCAATCTGACGGTCTCGCCCATCACCGGCAGCGAAGGCGCGGCCATCACCAAGACAGTGGAAAACGATTTGTCCCTCTCGGGATTTTTCCAGATCGGCGGCGCGAACGCCGTTTATACGGTGAGCGGCACGTCGAGCAGCGGGAGTTTGCAAGGGCAGGTGGTCGATCACAGCGGCGGGACGGTGCTTTCGAAAACCTACAGCGGCAACGCGCGGCAGACCGCGCATCAGTTCGCTAACGACATCATCGAGACGTTAAGCGGAAGCAAAGGTCTGGCCGGCAGCAAAATTTCCTTCATCGGCACGCGCAGCGGGCACAAGGAAGTTTACGTGGCTGATTACGACGGGAAAAACGTGCGGCAGATGACGCATGACGGCGTGATCAGCGTGCATCCGTCGATCAGCCCGGACGGCCGCAAGATTGCTTACACCGGTTACCAGAGCGGTTACGCGGATGTTTACGTGATCGATCTGGCGAGCGGGCAACGGACGCGCGTCGCGAATTATCCGGGCACGAACAGCGGCGCTTCCTTTTCGCCCGATGGTGGCCGGCTCGCGCTCACCATCAGCAAAGATGGCAATCCGGAGCTTTATACTATCAGCGCCGGTGGCGGCGGAGCCCGGCGCCTAACGAGAACGCGCAGCGTTGAGTCCAGTCCGACGTGGTCGCCGAGCGGTGACGAAATTATCTACTCGTCCGACGAGAGCGGGTCGCCGCAGCTTTATCGCATTTCCGCATCTGGCGGATCGGGCCACCAACTGGCGAGCGGCCATGGTTATTGCACGGAGCCGAACTGGTCGCCGGACGGAAAGAAGGTGGCGTTCAATGTGCGTTCGGGCGGTGGATTTCAGGTCGCGATCATGGACGCAAACGGCGGCGGGTCTCGCATTGTGACGAGCGGACTAAATCCGGCGTGGGGCCCGGATTCGCGGCACATTATCGTCGCGCAGGATGGCGCGTTGTTTTTGATCGATACGGTGAACAGCCGGAAGACGAAGGTGCTCGACGGCGTCGGCAAGATTACCGAGCCGAGCTGGTCTCGTTAGGCGATCCGCGCGCGCGGATCTCGGAGGGACGTGCTTCCGCACGTCCGCGTCGTCCGGGAAGAATGCGACATCAAATCTCCGGACGTGCGGAAGCACGTCCCTCCGAAAGAAGAACCGGGGTCGGCGACCCCGGCTACAGTTTGGGCATCGGTACACGCAAAGGAACCATCCTTAGCGAGCCGGTAGGTAGGGCGCGACCGCCGGGCGCGCCGCCATTGTGCGTGGTTAACAAATGCACACGCATCGGACGGACGGCCCGGCGGTCCGTCCCTACCTTCTGAAGCGATTCACGCTTCTTGTAAGCGCGCTTCGGCCAGATCGAGGTCGCGTTGGATGCGGCGAAGCGCGGCGTCGTTGATGACGTTCGCGTTGCGCAAGCGAATGATGGCGTCGCGCTCCTTCCCGAGTGCGGCGCGCTGCAATTGTTGATAATTCCGCGTGGCGATGCCGCCGCCGCGGTTGTCGTGATCTTTCACGCAGGCCTGCAACTGCTCGAGGCGCTCGCCGTACTCGGTGCGCAATCGCTGCACCACCTCCTGCGGGACGGAAGCGATGGCGGTGTTTTCCTCGAGAAATTCGATGGCGGCGCGATTCGCCTCGAGACGCGCGGCGCGTTCCTCTTCATCGGTCAGGCCGTCATCCTTGATCCCGAGTTTTCGGATCAACAGCGGAAGAGTGAGACCTTGAAAGACGAGCGTGGTGAGAATGACGCAGAAGGTGAAAAAGAGAATGTAAGCGCGGCCCGGAAATGGCCGGCCATTGGCCAGCGTGAGAGGCAAAGCGAAAGCGGCGGCGAGGGAGACGACGCCGCGCATGCCGGACCAGGCGAGGAAAATCACTTCGCGCACGGGCGACGCCGGATCGCGCCGGCGAAACTTCGGGCTGAGCCAGCGCGGAATGTAGGTGGCCGGGAAAACCCAGAGAATGCGCACGCCGATGACGACGCCGCTGATGAGCAAACCCTCGCCGATGAGCAGAGCGAGCGATGAGCCCCGCAGGTTTTGCAGAATGCCCGGCAGTTGCAATCCGATGGCGATGAAAATGAAGCCGTTGAGAATAAAAACGATGGTTTCCCAAAAGGCGTAGGCTTGGAGCCGGGTGCGCGCGCCGAGCGTGACCGGGCTGTGCCAGCCGAGAAACATGCCAGCGGCGACGACGGAAAGAACGCCGGAAACGTGCAGGCGTTCCGCGATTAAATAGGCGGCGAAAGGCGTGAAGAGCGAGATCGTGATCTGCACCGGCGGATCGTCGAGATGCCCTTACAGCCAGCGCATGACGTAGCCGCAGCCGAGCCCAAGCAATGTCCCACCGACGCCGACGTAGACGAAGCGGAGGGAAGCATGGCCTAACGAGAAGTTCCCGGTGACGACGGCGACGATGGCGAATTGCAAGGCGACCAGTGCCGTCGCGTCGTTGACCAGACTTTCGCCTTCGAGGATCGCTTCGAGCCGTTGCGGAATGGCGAGGCGTCGAATGATGGCGCCGGCCGCCACGGCATCGGGTGGGGAAACGATCGCGCCGAGGGCGAAGGCCGCGGCCCAGGGCAAACCTGCGACCAACGCGTGCGCGGCCCAGGCGACAGTGAGTGTGGTGGCGAGGACGAGGCCGATGGCGAGAAAAAGAATTGGCCGCAGGTTGCGGCGGAAGTCGCGCCAGGAAGTAAAAAGCGCGGCCGGATAGAGAAGCGGCGGGAGAAAAAGGAAGAAGACGATCGCGGGATTGAATCGCGGGACGGGCAGGCCGGGAACAAAGCTGAGCGCCAGCCCGCCGATGACGAGGACGACCGGAAATGGGAGCGCCAGCTTGTTCGCCAGGACGACGAGCAGCGCGGCCAGAATGAGCAGCGCGACAAAAATTTCCGCCGGATGCATGGCGTTGGCCTAACGAGTCAAACGGCTCGAGCGGCGCGGGCTTTGGCTCGATTCGCCTCCAACTCCGACAAGTGTTTTTCCGACCAGCGACAGACGGCCTGGAGCGGCTCGATTAAGGTGCGGCCGAGTTTGCTCAGGGCGTATTCCACTTTCGGCGGCACTTCGGGGTAGACCTTGCGATCGACGAGGCCGTCTCGCTCGAGACTGCGCAGCGTTTGGGTGAGCATCTTTTGCGAAATGCCGCCGATCTCGCGCTGGAGAACCGCGTAGCGTTTGGTGCCGCCCGCCAGGACTTGAATGATGAGCGCGGTCCATTTGTCGGCGATCCGTTCGAGGACAAGACGGGAAGGGCAGCGCGGGTCGAGGACGTTGTTTGGTTTGGAAGGCTTCATCGGTGCTGGACGGTAACGAACCATCGGTAGGGTTCAATTTGAATGTGAAGCAGCGTTCTGGCTCGTCGAACCCCCGCTGTTTTCTGATAGAGTGCGCGCCGGATGAAAATTTTGGTGATCGGCGGCGGCGGGCGGGAACACGCGCTCGTCTGGAAGCTCAAGCAATCGCGTCACGTCACGGACTTGTTTTGCGCTCCGGGAAACGCGGGCACGGCCGCCATCGCCGAGAACGTGCCGATCGCAGCGCACGATCTGTCGGCGTTGCGCCGCTTCGCCCGCGAAAATAAAATCGATCTGACTGTCGTGGGGCCGGATGATCCGCTGGCCGCGGGCGTGGTCGACGAATTTTCCGCGGCTGGGTTGCGCATTTTTGGCCCGAACAAATCCGCGGCGCGCCTGGAATCCTCGAAGATTTTCGCCAAGGAAATCATGAGCGCGAACCAAATTCCGACAGCGGCTGCGCAGACCTTTGCGGAGAGCAACGCGGCGAAACGCTACAGCGAAACATTGTCTTTCCCGATCGTGATCAAGGCGGATGGTCTCGCGCTCGGCAAAGGCGTGATCATTGCCAATGACGCGGGCGAAGCCGCGGCGGCGATCGAAGAGATGATCGAGCAACGGAAGTTTGGCGAGGCCGGGTCGCGCGTTGTGGTGGAGGAATTTTTGCGTGGCTGGGAATGTTCGCTGCACGCGCTGGTCGATGGCGAAAATTACCAGACGCTGGCGACGGCGCGCGATCACAAGCGCGCCTTCGATGGGAACGAAGGACCGAACACGGGCGGCATGGGCGCATTCAGCCCGGCGGAAGATTGGGACGCCGATCTGCAAAAGCAGTTCGAGGAAAAAATCATGGCGCCGCTTCTGCGTGGTCTTCTCAAGGAAGGAATCACCTTCAACGGCCTCCTTTTCCCTGGGCTCATGATTACCGAGCGCGGCGCGCAGGTTCTCGAATTTAATTGCCGTTTCGGCGATCCGGAGACGCAGGCCATTTTGCCGCGGCTGCAAACGGACTTGCTCGAGTTATTCGAAGCGACCATCGACGGCCGTCTCGCCGAAAAGGAGATCACGTGGGACGAACGCGCGGCGGTCACGGTCGTGATGGCGTCGGGCGGTTATCCGGGAAAATACGAAACCGGAAAAGTGATTCGCGGACTCGCCGAAGCGGCGGCGCTGCCCAGCGTGCAGATTTTTCATGCCGGCACGAAGGAACTTAAGGGAGAAGTCGTGACCGCGGGCGGTCGCGTGCTCGCCGTCACGGCGCTCGGTGCGACGCGCGCGGAAGCGCGCACGCGCGCTTATGAAGCGGTCGGGCGAATTGATTTCGAAGGTTGTCATTACCGGCGCGACATTGCCGCGACTTAAGAGTGGGATAGGTTTCCTTTCCAGCATGTTCCGCTCGTTTTTTCTTTTCGTGGCCCTCGCCTCCTTCGCGCTCGCGCCGGCAAAGGGCGCGCCTTCACCTTCCCCATCGCGAACTCCCGCCGCGAAAAGCGTTTCCCCGACGCCCACGCCGTCCGTCGCGCCCAAAACAAATTCAAGCGCAGCGATGATCGACAGCCTGCAGCCGGAAGATTTGGATGAAATCATCCCGCTTTTGAAAAATAATTTCATCAACCCAAAAGTGCTGACTGATCTCGATTTGAAACGGGCCACCGTCGCCGGGCTGATGAGCCGGCTCGGGTCCGGCGTCATGCTGCTGCCCGACCGAAGCGCGGCTGGCGCCAAGGAGACGATGCCCCCTTTTGGAGAAGTGCTGGCTGGCAAGATCGGCTATTTCCGCGCGGGCACGCTCAATGCCGCGAGCCTGCAGAATTTCGATGCCGCGCTCAAAAACTTTGCGACCCAAAAAGCGGCCTCGCTCATTCTCGATCTGCGGGCCAGCGGGCCGAGCAACGACTTCGATACCGCGGCCAGTTTTGCCCAGCGTTTCGCCACCAAGGGAACGGTGCTTTTCATTTTGCGAAAGCCGTCGGCTAAGGAGGAGAAGACTTTTCGCTCGGGCACGGAGCAAAGTTTTCCCGGGCTGCTCATCGTGCTGGTCGATGGCGAGACGGCCGGGCCGGCCGAAGCGCTCGCCGGGTTCCTGCACACGGAACGCAAAGCGATGATCCTGGGCCAGCCGAGCGCGGGCCGGGCCGTCGAGTATTCCGACCTGCCGTTGCCGAGCGGAAAAATTTTGCGCGTCGCGGTGAGTGAAGTGCTTTTGCCGGACAAGCAGCCGATTTTTCCCGATGGCATCACGCCCGACGTCACCGTGGAAATGCCCGCGACAGAGAAGCGGCAGGTTTTCCACGATAGCCTAACGAAAGGAATGAGCCGTTATGTTTTTGAAAATGAACGGCCGCACCTGAACGAAGCCGCTCTGCTGGCCGGGACCAACCCAGAAATCGATGCCGCCCAAGCGCGCCAGGACGGGCGCGGGCCGACGGGCGCGGGCTTGCGCGATCCGGTGGTGCAGCGCGCGGTGGACCTGGTCACTTCGCTCGCCTTTTTGCAGGATCGTTAACGGTATAGGCGCAAGGCCGCCATTTTTTCAGCCTTTCGTTTTGCATCACGCCAACAACACCAACAGCGGCTGACTTTCTTTTTCTGGCTGTCGGTGCGGATGCTTTGCGCGAACGGCGGAACGGCTCATACTTCCCATAACGCACATGCCGTGAAAGATCATCGCCTCATCGACGAACGCAGTCTCGCCTTCGACCGGCTCATCGCGGTCAAGCTGCGGACCAATCCGGCGCTATTGGAAAAGGCGCGTGCGAACCTGGCTCGCTGGCAGCACAACAGCGACCAGCGATCCCTCCCCGATCTTCGCGAGTGGGAAAGCCTGCTCGATGGTTCGCTGGCGGAGCTTCTCACCGTCCTCGAGTCGACGGACGAAAGGGCCACCCGGTTGCGCCAATCGAGTCCGTTTTGCGGCATCCTCACTCCAGCCGAGCGGCTCGCCATTATCCGGGACTATCAACAGCGTGAATCGGTCTCAGCTTGAGCACATCATCCGTGCGGCGGCAGGCAACGCCGACGCGAAAGATATCGTTGTCATTGGCAGCCAGGCGATTCTGGCTGCTTACCCGGAAGCACCCGCAGAGTTGCTCGTCTCGGTCGAAGCGGACGTCTTTCCGCGTGATCGACCGGCCGATTCCATCCTGATCGACGGCGCGATCGGCGAGCGCTCCATTTTCCACGAAACCTACGGTTATTATGCCCACGGCGTTGATGAGACAACCGCTACCTTGCCCGAAGGATGGCGCGATCGCCTCGTGCCCATTCACAACGAGAACACCCGGGGCGCGACCGGGTGGTGTCTGGAGGTGCATGACCTGGCCGCGAGCAAGCTCATTGCCGGTCGGCAGAAAGACTTGAGCTTTCTGGCCGTCTTGTTTCGACATCAACTCGCCAAGCCCGGCTTGGTGAAGGAGCGTCTGGAACAGACCGAGCTGCCGTCAAATGAAGCTGGCACCTTGGCGAAGGATCGTCTTTTCCGTCTGGTCGGGTAGGACGTTTTGACGGAGGGATAATGGACGCCGGGGCTGTGAGTCATTCGTTCTCGACAGCTCCCACTCGCGTGAACAAAGTCTCGAAATATCGCATCTAAGCGCGCCCGTGAATTCGCTGGAAGAACAGATCGGATACAAATTCCGCGATCCGCATTTGCTGGCGGAGGCGCTCACGCATCCGAGCGTGGCACACGAATCGGGCGAACAGCGACGAATCGATAATCAGCGGCTTGAATTTCTGGGCGACGCGGTGCTCCAACTGGTGGTGACGGAACATTTGTTTGCAGCCTATGCACAGGAGCCGGAAGGACGGCTGACGAAATTGCGAGCGCGTATCGTCTCGCGGGCGGCGTTGCAACGGCATGCGCTCGCTTTCGATCTCGGGCGACATTTGCGGATGGGTCGTGGCGAAGAAGCGAGCGGCGGACGGGAACGCCCTTCGACACTGGGCGACGCTTTCGAAGCGCTGCTCGGCGCCATTTATCTGGACAGCGATTTCGCGACGGTGCGCGATTTCATCCTGCGCGCTGCGGCCGCAGAACTGGCGGGCATGGCGGCGGACCCGGTGGATGTGAATCCGAAAGGCCAGTTGCAAGAAGTGCTCCAGTCGATCGCGCCGCGCGGTCCGGTTTACGAATTGCTTTCGCAAGCCGGGCCGGAACACGAAAAGACTTTTGTCGTGGAGGTGCGCTGGGAAGGAATCGTGCTCGGGGAAGGAACCGGGCGGAGCAAAAAGCAGGCGGAAACTGAAGCGGCTCAGCTCGCTCTGCAATTGGAGCGCTGGAAGGAAACGGCGCCAGCGCCCGCGGATCACTCGTTAGGGGAATGATTGAGCGCGTGCAGCGGGTTGCCGGAGGCCTGCGGCCAGGCGAGATGCTGAGCGATGGTGGCTGAGACGAATTGCTTCGCGCGCCCGACCGCCTCGTTGAGAGCGAGACCTCGCGCCAACCCGGCAGTGATGGCGGCGGAGTAGGTACAGCCGGTTCCGTGCGTGACGACCCCGCGCCGGAACGGCGCGCTGAATTCGGCAACCGTGTCTCCCTGGCAGAGCAGGTCAATGGCCTCATCGCCCTGCAGGTGGCCGCCCTTTAATAGAATGGGCACGCCGAAACGGCGCGCGAGGGCCGGGCCCGCTTTGCGCATGGCGGCGAGATCGGGAATCGGCTCGCCTAACAAGTGAGCAGCCTCGTCGAGATTGGGCGTGATCAAGGTGGCGAGCGGAAAGAGCGCGCTCCGGTAAAGGCCGACCGCCTCCGCGCGCAAAAGCGAATCGCCGCTCGTCGCCACCATGACGGGATCGATGACGAGCGGTGTGGAGCGAACGCGGCCGGATAATTCGTGCGCGACCGTCTCGACTATTTCGGCGGAGTGCAGCATCCCGGTTTTCATCGCGGCGATGGGGAAACTCTCGAAGAGCACGCGGATTTGGGCAGCCACCATGGCGGCGGTCACCTCTTCGATTTGAGCGACTTTCCCGGGCGTCTCGGCCACCACGCAGGTGACGGCATTGACTCCAAAAACATCGAGCGCGGCGAACGTCTTCAGGTCCGCCTGCAGGCCAGCGCCGGCGCTGCTATCGGAGCCGGCGATGGTAAGGGCAACGGGAATCGCACGGCGCGTTTGGTCGCGCCCGGTCATTTAGCCCCCGTCGCTGCCGATCGCTTCGACCGGGCAACCTTCCTGCGCTTCTTTGCAAAGGGCTTCCTCTTCGGGAGTCTCGGCCTGTTTGTAAACGAAGGAATGGCCGCCGTCGTCGTTGCGTTTGAAATTGGCGGGAGCCGTCTCGCGACAGAGATCGCAGTCGATACACTGGTCGTCGACGTAGAAGGTTCCTTCTACGTTTTCGGGATATTTATTTGCAGCGTCGGCCATGGCGGAAAAGGAAGTGAAGGTTAAAAAGATTCGCCGGAGGCGCAAAGAATATTTGCGCGTTGACGAAGATGCGCGCAACCGGCGCAGAGGCCGCAGCCAATGAACTTTCCGCCGCCGCATTCTCGTTTGCACCGGCGGAAAACA
Source organism: Chthoniobacterales bacterium (assembly GCA_038258245.1). Classification (GTDB taxonomy): domain Bacteria; phylum Verrucomicrobiota; class Verrucomicrobiia; order Chthoniobacterales; family UBA10450; genus JBBSQB01. The sequence continues at coordinate 97,555 of JBBSQB010000007.1, read as the reverse complement.
TTACAGCAAAGGCGCCGGGAAGCTGGGCGGCGTTCAAGCGTCTTCGGGGGAGCGCTCGTTAGGCAGTCGCCCCGCGCGCGAGCGTTGCTTGCGCAGCCCACCTCAGTCATTACTTTCGCAGCAGCGCCATGAACAAACCTGCTGCTTTCCATCGCCGCTCCGCTCTTCTTTTTGCCCTCGCGATTTTCGCATTTTCCATCGCCGGCTGCAGCAAACAGCGTGGCGATCAAACCTCCGGAGCGACCGGCGATTACGTTACCGGCACACCGTTGCCCGAGCGTCGCGAAGGCACTTCGTTTTACGGCGGCAATGTCAACCGCAGTCAGTTTCAACCGATCTATTTCGACTTCGACAGCCAGTCCGTTCGCCCCTCCGAATCGGGGAAAATTCAAAGCCTCGCCAGCTTCATGCAGAACGGCTCCCACGAGATCATCATCGCTGGTTTTACGGACGAACGCGGCACCGCCGAATACAATCGCGGCCTCGGCGAACGCCGCGCCGGCGCCGTCCGCGAAGCGCTCATTGCCGAAGGGGCCGATGCCAGTCGGATTCAAACGGTCAGCTTCGGCGCCGATATGCCGGCCGATTCTGGCTCGAACGAAGCTGCCTGGGCGAAAAATCGCCGCGCCGAAGTTGGCGTAACCAACTAGTAGACGGTAACTTTGAAAGTGAGATCAGGTTTTCGGGTCCGCCCGAAGCGCTCTGCCTTCGCATTCCCCCACCAAACCCTTCCCCTGCAGCTTTGAACTTGACCGCTTTAAGCGGTCGAGTGCAGCAAGCTGGAAACCCTCGGGTTTGCGGTCAGCGTTACACTGCACTAGTGCCGCGTCACAGGAGATCGAGCGCCTCGCGGGCGCAACCCCACGAGAGGGTGAACCCCGAGCCGCCGTGCCCGTAATTGTGCACGATGAGGCGGCCGTCGGCAGCGTGCTCGCGAGCGAGGCAAACGCCACCCTGGCGATGCGGCCGCATCCCGACGCGCGCGCCTAACAAGTGCGGCTCGACCGGAAGCAGGCGGCGGCAATCGGAGAGAATGCGGGCAGTCGTAGCCGGATCAATATCGCGTGCGCTGCTCTCGTCATTCGTGCCGCCGAGCACGCAGTCGTTCGTGCGCGGGATCATGTAGAAGAGCGGTGGATCGTCGCACACCACGGCGAAGGGCAAGTCGAGTTTGGCGGTGAGCGCGATCTGGCCGCGATGCGGCGCGAGCCCGGGATCGGGTCGCAATTCTTTCGCGCCAAGCCCAGAGCAATTGAAAATGGCGGGAAAGCGCGCGTCGATTTCGGCGAACGATTTCAGCGGCTTCGTCTCGACCATTTCTCCGCCCGCCGCGCGGAAGCGGTTGGCCAGGTAATCGAGATAAATACTGGTGTCTGTGAGAGGAACGTTGAGCGCGAAGCCATCGGCAAAATCGGGAAGCAATTCGGCGGACGCCAATTTTCGGGCGCCGAGCGGTATGGCCCACTCCGGAATCTTGACCCGGTCGCGCCGCGTGAAGTTGCGCAGCTCGATCATGGCCACGCCGGTCTCCGGTTGCGTGCTCAGCTCGACGAGCCGCTCGTAGGTTTCGAGCGACCAGCGCACGATCGATTCGGCCGGCCCGGCATCGTAGGGAAACCAAATCGCGCCGGCCACGCTGGACGTGGTGCCCTGGCCGGTTTCCGCCGCGAAGATGGTGACGGCGAATCCGCGCTCGGCGGCGAGCACACCGCAAGTGAGACCGGAGACGCCGGCGCCAATGATTGCCAACGGCGAAGCCACCGAATCATCTTCGTGCAACTGCGCGCCGCGTCATCTAAATTAGCGCGATGGTTTTGCTCAATCGAGATGCGCTCACGGAAAGGATTCTGGCGGGCGAAAGAATTTCCCCGGCAGACGCGCTTGAGCTTTATCGCTGGCCGCTCGAGGAATTAGGCGCTTTGGCGAATGCGCGGCGCGATCGCGCGAAGGCTCATTCTTATGATGAACAGGGCCGCGAGATCGTCACTTACATCATCGATCGCAACATTAATTACACGAACGTCTGCAACGTTTATTGCAAGTTTTGCGCGTTCTATCGCACGGAGAAAGATGACGATCATTACGTGCTCAGCTTCGAAGAATTCGATCAGAAGCTCGACGAGCTGACGGCTGCGGGCGGCGTGCAAATTCTCATGCAGGGCGGCCATCATCCGAAGCTGCCGTTTAGTTGGTACGTCGATCTGCTGCAGCACATCCGCGCGAAATATCCCCATATCAACATTCACGGCTTCAGCCCGCCGGAGTTCCAGCATTTCGCGGAAGTTTTCGCGATGCCGCTGGGGGAAGTGATCGCGCAATTCAAGGCAGCGGGACTCGGGTCGATCCCGGGCGGGGGCGGTGAGATTTTAGTGGATCGCGTGCGGCAGCGAATTTCGCCGCTGAAGTGCAACAGCGATCAATGGCTCGAAGTGATGCAGCTCGCGCACGAAGCCGGATTGAACTCGAGCGCGACGATGATGTTCGGCCACGTCGAGACGATCGAGGATCGGATCGAGCATTTGCAGCGGCTGCGCGATCAACAGGACAAGAGCGGCGGCTTTACCGCATTCATTTGTTGGACGTTTCAGCCGGAAAATACGGTGCTGAAAATCAAGCGGCCGACCGGCGTTTCCGAATATCTCCGCATGCAGGCGCTCTCCCGTGTTTTTCTCGATAACATCGAGAACGTGCAGAGCTCCTGGGTGACGCAAGGGCCGGGCATCGGCCAGGTGGCCCTCAAATACGGAGCGAACGATTTTGGGTCCGTCATGATGGAGGAAAACGTGGTGAGCAGCGCGGGGACGACTTTCCGCCTGGACGCGGCCGCCATTGAAAAACTTATCCGCGACGCTGGCTACGAACCGCGGCGGCGGAATAATTGGTATCAACTGCTGAACTAATGGCCGGCAATCTTGTCTATGGACAACCGGATGGGGTCGCGCCACAATTCCTGCCTTGACGATCCGCCGCTGTCTACCCATCTAATACGGGCCAAGTCAGTCTGCCTTCCCGGGGTGGATGCATCTTCTATGAACTATCGATATCCTTTTATCCGTCGCGTCGTTTTGACCGGGCTCTTCGCTGTTGCTCTGGCCACTGCTGGCGTTTTCTCGGCTCACGCCCAAAACGGGGCCATTATTCGCTCGATCGACGTGCAATACGCCGGCCCGAAAACCGTCAGCCGTGAGAAAATTCTTTCACAGATGCGGACTGAAGTGGGGCGCCCGTACTCGGACACGGCAGTCGAGCAGGATATTCGCAATCTCTATCGCACAGGCGAACTCCAGAACGTGCGCATCTTTGGCCAGCCGCAGGGCGATGGCGTGAAAGTGGTGGTGGTGGTGCAGACGCGCTCGATCGTGCGCTCGATCGAGATCGCGGGCGGGGAAAAAATTCCGGCCCGCAAATTACGGGCCGAGATCAAGTTCAAGCTGAACAAACCGGTGAGCGAAGAAGCGCTCGAAGAAGGCCGCCAAAAGATCATGGATCTTTACCGCCGCAAAGGCTTCAACGACGCGACCGTTTCCTATCACCTCGACACCGATGAGCGCACCGGAACTTCCCGGGCCATTTATACGGTGGATGAAGGCGAGAAGGGCGTGGTCAGCAACGTCCTCTTCGAGGGCAACACCGCTTTCAGCGATCGCGTTTTGCGCAAGCAAATGAAGACGAAACGCAAGTCGCTCATCTCCTTTCTCGATAAATCCGGCCGTCTCGACGAGAACCAATTCCAAGGGGATCTCGACAGCATCCGCGGCTGGTATCAAGACCACGGTTACATCGATGTCGAGGTCGCGAACGTTCGCAAAGAGCGGCGCAAGGGGAAGATGAATCTCATCATCGCGCTGCACGAAGGGACCAAGTACCACGTCGGTAGAATCACCATTGCCGGCGCGCATGCCGCCTCCGAAGCCAAAGTGCGAGAGGTCCTTTCGATGAAGGCGGGCGATGTGTATTCGCCCAAGGCATTAAAGGAAGACATCACTAAACTGACCGACGCTTATGGCAGCGGCGGCTACGTCGATTCGAACATCGCCCCGCAAAGCACCGCGGCCGCGCCCGGCGTGATCGATGTCACTTACACCATCCAGGAAGGTGTCCGCGCCTTTGTGCAGCGCATCAATATCATCGGCAATACCCGCACCAAGGACAAGGTGCTCCGCCGTGAGGTGCTCATCGTCCCCGGCGATATTTTTAATACCGTCCGCGTCGAAACGAGCAAGAAGCGCCTCGAAAACCTCGGCTATTTCTCGAAAGTCGAAACCTATCCGCAGGATAGCGACGTCGAGGGCCGCAAGGATTTGACCATTGAAGTGGCGGAAAAGCGCACCGGTTCGCTCAACTTCGGCGCCGGCTTCAGCACCATCGACAGCCTGGTCGGTTTCGTCGAATTGACGCAGGGAAATTTCGACCTTTTCAATTTTCCCACCTTCACCGGTGCCGGCCAGAAATTCCGCGCGAAGGTGCAGTACGGCACCCAACGAAAAGATTTCCTGATTGCGTTGACCGAGCCTTACTTTCTCGATCGCCCGCTTTCTCTCGGCGGCCAGGCTTTCTACAGTGAGGCGACCTTCCTCTCCTCGGTATACTCGCAGCGCAACTACGGCTTCTCGATCGAAGCACGCAAACCGCTCAATCCTTTCGTCGCGATCACCCTCAATTATCGCCTCGAAGACATCGAGCTGTTTAGCGTCTCTCAGGGTGTCTCGCAGCAAATTCTCAACGAAATAGGCGCGCGGCTGAAGAGCCAGGTCGGCGGCTCGGTCCTGTGGGACACGCGCGACAATCCCTTCCTCACGCACCGCGGGCATCGCGTCGACTTCTCGCCCTATATCGCGGGCGGTCCGCTCGGGGGCGACACCCAAATCTACGGGTTCCAGGTGGAAGCGTCGCAATATTTCACGCTCCCGTGGGATTTGATTCTCCTTTTGAATGGCGAGATGGCCACCGTCGACACCTGGGGCAGCGGAGACCGCGTGCCGATTTTCGACCGCCTTTTCCTCGGCGGCTCCAACGATCTGCGCGGCTTTAATTACCGCGATGTCGGCCCAAAGGATCTTACCGGGGAGCCGTTAGGCGGCCAGAGCCTGGCCCGGGCGACCGTCGAATTGACCATCCCGCTCATCGAGCACGTGCGCGGCGCGGTCTTCTACGATATCGGCATGCTCAACAGCACCGCCTACGATCTCGGCACCGACCATCTCGCCTCGGATGTCGGCATCGGCGTGCGCCTCGATCTGCCGATCGGGCCGCTGCGCATCGATTACGGCATCCCACTTGAACGGGACGGAAACAGCAGCAGCGGTAAATTTAACTTTAACGTCGGCTATCAATTTTGAACGAAGATTCTCCCTTGCAGTCTAACGCCTTTCCAACGACCAGTTGCACTCTGCATATGAAAAAATATTTAATCGCCGTTCTTCTTTCCACCCTCGCCCTGCCCGCGCTTAGCTTTGCGCAAGGCGGCATGAAGATCGCCACCATCGACATGAATCAGGCCTTCAAGGAATACAATAAAACGAAGGACGCTGAGGTTAAAATCAACGAAGCCAAGAACGCCGCCAAGAAGGAATACGATGAGCGCGCGGACGCTTACAAGAAAGCTCTCGACGAAATCAACAAGCTCAACCAGCAGCTCGAAGCCCCTGCGTTGAGCGCAGCCGCCAAAACGCAAAAGGCGAAAGAGCGCGACGAAAAGATCGCCAGCATCAAAAGCATGGAACGCGAGATCAATGAATTTCGCCAGACCCGTGAGCGCCAGTTGCAAGAACAGGCTCTGCGCATGCGCGAAGGCATCGTCAAGGAAATCACCGATATCGTGATGGACAAAGTGAAGGCGAACAATCTCGACCTCGTTTTCGACAAATCGGGCATGAGCTTGAACGGCGTGCCCATCGTCATGTATGCGAAGGACAACATGGATTTCACAACCGACGTAGTGGCTCTTTTGAACAAGCCCGGTCGCGCTGCTGCTCCCGCCCCGGCCCCCGCGACCAAAGCAGCTCCGAAGGCAACTCCCAAAAAGTAACGCAACTCCGGATAGTTTTGCGAACACACGCGCCCGAAAGGGCGCGTGTGTTTTTTGTGCCTCTCTCCAGAAGAACCAGCCAGCTCGTTTGCAGGGATGCGTGCGCACGCAAATAGTCTTGCCATGGGTTCCTGGCTCCGGTTGGTCACGCTGCTTCTCCTTTGTTCGGTCGCGACCTCCCAGGGGGCCGATTGGAAAAAGTCGCTGACCGATTCCACCCCGGGAACTTTTCCTCTCCCGCGTTCGCTCGTCGCCAATTACCGCTTTGGCTGGAGCGGCTTCACCGCGGCCACGGCTACCGTGGATCTGACCCGGCGCGACGATCAATCAGTGGAGTTAAAAGGCCGGGGCCGCACCATCGGCCTGGTCCGTCTCCTCTGGCGCATGGATGTCTCGCACGATGCGTTATGCGACGGCGCTGCCCTGCGCCCCATCTCAGTCGAGCAATTAGAAGAAGTGCGCGGCAAAAAAATCACGACCCGGCTTTCCTTTAGCGACACTGCCGTCATGCGCACGCGGAGCGATCGCCCGGCCGACGCCCCGGCCAAGGCTGCCACGCCGAAGACCAAGCGCTTCCCGTTCCCGCACCTCTTCGACCTTTTTACCTCGCTCCTCTATGTCCGCAGCCAGCCGCTCGACAATCGCTCCGTCCAGCGCGTCGTGGTTTATCCTGCGACCAGCGCCTATCTCACCACTCTCACCGTGACTGGCCATGAGAAAATCACCGTCGGCGCCGGCACCTTCAACGCCATCGTTTTCGATTTGAAATTGAGCAAGGTGGGCAAAAACAACCGGCTCGAACCGCACAAGAAATTCCGGCGCGCCACCGTCTGGATTTCGGATGACGCCGATCGGCTTCTCCTCAAAGCCGAAGCGCAGATTTTTGTCGGAAGCGTTTTCGGCGAGCTGCAATCGGTCCGCTTCCCCGACGCGCCTCGTTAGGCGAAGAACCTATTCCCGAATCCATTCACCGCGATAAACCCGCGGCATAACGGAACGGCGCGGGAGCACTCGCCTTTCGCCCGACAACAAATCGAGCGCCTGCAACGTGCGCACATCAAACCGTCCTGTGGGGCTCAATCGCCGTGCGCTCTGGAAATTGCGCAAAGCCGACGCGGTCGCCGGCCCGTAAATTCCATCCACGCCGCCGCGGTAAAATCTCTCCCGCATCAACTGATATTGCGCGCCGGCGATGATGCGCTGCTGCACGCTCGGCGGGGCGTCTTGATAGGGCGTTCCCAAAAAGATTCCGTCGATTATCGGCGAGACCGGCCTGGACGGTGGCGGCGGCTCTTCACTTATCCCGGCGCTTGCCTCCTCGACGGGCGGTGCGGGCGTAGGCGTATTCGCCGGCTCGTTAGGCTGAAGGGTCGTCGCGTCGCGAAAGCCGCCCGGTGGCGGAGTTGCTGTCGGGCGCGGCGGCGGCGCTCCAGTCACGCCGAGCGCGCGTTGCGTATCGACATCCAATTCCCCGGTCACGGCGAGCCCGTTGCGAATCTGATATCGCCTAATCGCCGCCACGGTCTGTTCATTCTTTTGTCCATCGATCGGACCATTGTAAAAGCCCTGATCCTTCAGGGTCTGTTGCGCCGTCTCCAGAAATCCGCCGGCCCAAAGCGGCATGGCCGCTGGCCAGAGGACAAGAGCCAGAATCGCCAGAGCTCGTCTCATTGTTTCCCTTCGACGCATCTTTTTCATTCGCTATTCAGCCGCCGCCGCCAAAGTCTGGCGCGCCTGGAGGAGATCGCGGTAACGAACAATTCCATCGCAAATCGCGCCCGCCAGTTTCTCGCGATACAGATCGGATGCGAGTCTGATGGCGTCCTCCTTGTTCGTCAAAAATCCGCCTTCCACCAGAACGGCGGGATGTCGCACATGCGAGATGACGTAAAACGGTTCCGACTTCACCCCGCGATCGATCGCCGCCGTTCGCGCAACGAGTGATTGCTGGATGAACCCGGCCAGGCTTTGGCTTTGCAGGTTGACCGGCTCAAAGGCCGCCGTTTCCAGGAAAGGCAGCCAGGACGAAATCCGCCGCCTCTGCTTCATCGCAAAATAGGTTTCCACGCCGTTGGAAGTCGCCGATTTCGCATCGTTGAAATGAATGCTCACGAAGATGCAGTTGGCGTGGGCATTGCCAAAGGCGGAGCGGTTCGGCAACGAAACGAAATGATCATCATCCCGGGTCAGCACCGCCTTCAGGCCGCGCGCTTTGATCAGGCGCTGCACGCGTTGCGCAACATCGAGGGTCAATTCCTTCTCCTGCAAACCACCGCTCATAGCGCCAGAATCGTCGCCTCCGTGCCCAGGATCGAGCACGACGAGACCGAGAAACGGTTCGGGCGGCCGCTTAAGTTTCGAAAAGAGCAAACGATCGGAGATCGGCAGAACTTGCAGCCAGACTAACGAGACAACGATGAGAGTGAAACCGATCCAGGCGAGGAGCGTGCGCTTTCCGCCGGCCGGGCGTTGGTCGCGCGCAGCCATTGGCCTCAGGCGGCGTCGCCCGCCGCTGCCGTGATTTCGTCGTCCGTTAAAGGGCGATAACGAATCGCTGCGGTCGACGCGCGTTCGAGTAAGGCCGCTTCGATCCGCGCGCCGCTCAATTCGCTTTTTTGAAACGCGGAAATCTCGCCGGCCGACGGACGCTCCATGACGGCGTCGTCGCTCAGCGCCATGCGGCCGACACTCCAAGCGTCCAGCGCGAGCCGAAACGCCCGCAACAAAGTCATTTCGTTTTCGTGCTTCTCCTGCAGGAAAGATTCCATCAGATCGCTGGAGCGCTTCGTCCCGCTGAGCACACCAAAGTCGTGCCGCGTTTCGGTGGGCAAGCCGCCATTGGTGGCGATAAATCCATCGTATTCCATCCGGCAAAACAAATCCTCCGCCGGCGTTGGGCCAACTTCCGCGAAGAGCAATCGCGCCAGATAAGGTGCGCCATAAATTTGCTCGAAGGCCGCCTTCATCGCCGGGCTGAGCGAGTAAAAAGTCAGCCGGCGCAACGAAACATCGGCAGCCGAACGCGTGAACCCTTCCGTGCTCGCCAATTCAATCGCCGCCAGCCGCAACCGCTCGATGTCGCCGGGATGCCCAATCGCTCCCATCCCGATGCGATCGTAGATTTCGAAAATTTTCGGGCGCACTTTGCCGACCGTGAGGAAAACAATGCCATCGCGAAAACCAACCGCCGCGATCGGACTGCCGGAGGCGAGCTGCGTCTCGACGTATTCGCGCCGGTTCGCAATCGCTTCGACCCAACGATACGGCTCTTCGATCATGCCACGCTCCGTTTGAAGACCGCGCCGATTTTCCGCTCCGGCAAAGTCACGATGCCTTTCTGCGAAACAATTTTGATGATCGGAAAAATCTTGCCGGTGCGATCGACGCCGCCCGTCGCTGTATCGGCTTCCGCCGCGGTATCGAGCGCGCGCAACGCCACCGTGACCGCTTCGTCTTCGCGCAATTTGGCGAGCGGCTTTTTTCCCCAGCGATTTTCGTAGTGCAGGATGCTGCGCACGGCCGGCGAACCGGAGCCGGTGGCCGCGTATTCCGCCACTTCGAATTGCGCGCCCATCGCATCGTAAAAGTAGAGGCGGGCCGCCGGGTCGAGATTCGCAGCATAAGTAGCGAAGATCGGCACCACGATGCCGATACCCTGTATCGCGAAACCAAAATTCTCGCGCAGCAATTTCGAGAGCGCACGCACCTTGCCATCCACGCTCATTTCCTGAAGCTGCGTGCGGCGAAAGTATTGAAAGGAATGTTCGAGCACGCGCGCCATTTCCCACGCCGTCGCCGGCACGCCGGCAATCGCCATGATGGAATGGCGATCGATCTCCAGCACCTTGTCCGCGCGATCGTAAACCACCGTATTTCCCGAGGTGGCGCGACGATCACCCGCCACGAGCACGCCGCCCGCAAACTTGAAGGCGAGGATGGTAGTCGCTTCGGTCGGCGACCAGCCGCTCGGCGCGGAAGCATTATTCGTTAGGCCAGAAGGCGCCGCCGGCCACAGGCCTTTGCGCTGGAGGAGCGCCGGAAAATCGTCGCCCGCCACCGCGGTGGACGCGTCGAACGCCAGAGGCGGCCGCTCCATTATTGTCCGGTACGCTGCCGGTAACGTTTGGACTGGTTGGGATCCACCTGCCGCATGCGCTTGAGTAAATCCTTCGTGTCGGGCCGCGAAATATCCGGCGATTTGGGCCCGTCGCCGTCGCCCTGTTTCGGTCCCCAAGGGACCGTCGGTGGCTTTTGAATGCGCTCCGGCATGGCAAAAAATTTAGGAACAATTACCGGAAAGGCAAGCGAGGTGTCGGCGCCAGCCGTTACGGCAGTGACGTTCCCGAACTCGATTTGACCAGCGAGATGTCGGGCGACGTAATCGATCCGTCCACGTTCACATCCGTCCGGAAGTTGGATCCCGATGTCATTTGCCCTGATTGCGCTTTGGTCTGGCTGATGTCGGCCGCACTCACCGCTCCGTCGCCAGTCGTGTCGCCTAACAAACGGCTCATCGGGATTATCACATCGGCCGGCCCTCCGCCGTTGTCGACGCCATTCAGTGTGATCTGAATGGTTTGGGCATTGGCAACGTTCGTAAGGGGAATCGTCACTTCGTTCCCATCCACACCGACCGTGCCGCCATTGTCGGCCCCGGCACTGCCGATAGTCGCGTCGCCGGCGGTCACTTGCGCTTGGGGTGAGCCGGTCATGGTGACCGAGCTGTTGAATGTCACCACCATCATATAATCGCCGGTCGCGCCGCCGAACCGGCATTCGATTCCCGGTGTTCCCGTGAGCGGCAGATGAATATCGAATGGTCCCGCTGCGCCGTGCGCTTTACGCGAGACGGCGCTGCTGACGGCGAGAGTTGGTTGTTGCGCGCAGTATCTCCCGCCAGTGTCCAGTGCCGTGCTGCCGTCTTCTCCTCCCCAGACGATCATTTCGCTGCCGGTCCACACCGCGGTGTGGTAATTTCGCGCGCTCGGCGCGTTGACGCTGGCCGTAGGCTCCCAAGAGTCCGTAAACGGATTATATCGGCCCCCACTGTCCAAGCTGATGCCGCTGTTAATTCCTCCCCAAATGATCATCTCGTTGCCGGTCCAGATCCCAGTGGGAACACTTCGTGGGCTCGGAGCGTTGACGGTGCTTGTTGCTGCCCACGAATCCGTGACCGGGTTGTATCTACCGCCACTGTTCAGAAAGGGGCCGCCGTATCCTCCCCAAACAATCATCTCGTTGCCGGTCCATACGACCACGTCAATCCTTCGTGGGCTCGGTGCGTCGACATTGCTTGTTGCCGTCCAGGAATCCGTGCCCGGATTGTACCGTCCTCCACTATTAAGCGACCCTCCCGTGTTTGTAGAGTAGCTAAAGTCTGATCCTCCCCAGACGATCATCTCGCTGCCGGTCCACACCGCTGTGTGACCATATCGTGCCGTTGGCGCATTGACAATCCGCGTTTCGGTCCAGGAGTCTGTGCTTGGGTTATATCGGCCTCCGGTGTTCGCAGGTCCAAAGCTGTATCCTCCCCAGACGATCATCTCACTACCGGTCCACACCGCCGTGTGACCGCTTCGTGGACGGGGCGGATTGACGTCGTTCGTAGCTGCCCAAGAATCAATGGCTGGATTGTACCTGCCGCCCGTAGTCAAAAAGCCGTTGCCGCTGTTTCCTCCCCAGACGATCATTTCACTGCCGGTCCACACCGCCGTGTGACTGTCTCGTCCACTCGGTGCATTGACAGTACTCGTCGCCGTCCAGGAATCCGTCGCCGGAGTGTACCTGCCGCCAGTATTCACAAAAGCGGGGCTTCCTCCCCAGATAATCATTTCGCTGCCGGTCCACACCGCCGTGTGATACTCTCGTGCCGAGGGGGCATTGGTATTACTGGTGGGTGTCCAAGTGTCGTCGCTGCATCCGCCCGTTACGGACAATATGGTCGGAAGCGTATAAGTTGTGATCGCCTTGGCTTTCCCAGATTCAAATGGTTCGGTTCGCCATTCGGGTCTCGGGCCGTGGGCGTGAGATTCTGGGGGCAAACCTTCCGACAACGCCGGCCGCGCCAAGCATTCCGCGATCACAAATGGGTCGTTCCCGAGCGCCCCAAACAATTCGCGCAAGATTTTCGGCGCTTTCGTATGCTGCGCCATCCGATCCATCTCCACCTGCAATTGCCCGGCCGTAATCGACCGATCCCGGTGTTCCTCCCAGGTTTGAGAGTTGCGCAGGGAATTCCGTACCTTCCTTTCGAGCTGCGCCGCTGGCATGACTTCATCCAACGTCGGCTTTGGTTCGGAGTTTTCTTTCGGCCAAATGCGATGGCGCCAAAAGACCTCTTCGATTGCATGCTGATAAGCGATGCGCTGGGCTAGAGAAAGGCTTCGTGGCCCTGAGGTTTGATTTCGATGGTCGGTCCTCTGTGCCGTGGAATCTGAGATGACGAACAAGCTAACGACCCCAATGACTACGAGAGAGAACAGTTTCATCGATAGCGGGCCTTCATGTGGGTTGTTGAATCGGGGGACGGGGTTTCATTTTATCCTGCCTCGGGGTTGAGACGCAGCCGAACGATCGTCGCTGACAATTTACGCAGGGCGCGTCGTTTGGATCAAGAAGAACTTTTGTTTCCGTATAATTCCGCTCCCCTTGCCAGCTGCTCCTCACGGTGCCAAAATCAGCCCTGATGAAATTCTCGGCGGCGGCGGTTTTCCTGATGGCTTTTCTTCTGGCGGCGCCGGTCTTCGGCCAATCTTTCCCGGGAGGGCGAACCAATTCCTCCCAGCTCGACGCCATCCTCAAAAAGCTCGACGAACAGAACGCCAAGATCGACGCGCTTTCCCAGCAGATCCTCAAACTCCAGGAGCAGGTCTCCAAACCGGGCGTCCCTATCGGGGAGACGACGCCCGCACCGGTCGCCGCGACGCAGGTGGCGCCGGCCGGGACCGCTTCTGGGAATTCTCACGAGGTGACCCGCGGCGAGACGCTCACCTCCATCGCCAAGCAATATCACGTCGGCGTGGAGGAACTGCAGCGCTTCAATCATATCGAGAACGATCGCAAATTGCAGATCGGCCAGGTTCTGATGATACCGGGGACGGGAGCGGCCACGCCCGAGCCTTCGCCCAGCCCGACGGTTGCGCCTAACGAGTAACGGCTCGCTACATTTTTTCGGGAACGCCGATCCCGAGCAGATCGAGCCCCCGCCGCAAGACGCGCGCCGTTAATTCGCAGAGCGCCAGCCGCGTCGCACGCGCCGGTTCCTCCGCCTTCAAGACGGGGCACGCTTCGTAAAAGGCGTGGAAGCTGTTGGCCAGTTCGAAGAGATAATTGGCGAGAAGGTTTGGGCGGAAGTCATTTAACACCGCGGGCACCGCCTCTGAGAATTGCGCGAGGCGACGGGCCAGATTCCTCTCGGCCACCTCGGTCAAGGTGATCTGTTCGGTAATCTTTGCTTCTTCGCCCGCCTTGCGAAAGATCGAGCGGATGCGGACGTAAGCATTTTGCAGATAAGGCGCGGTGTTTCCCTGAAACGAGAGCATCCGATCCCAGGAAAAAATATAATCGGTCATGCGATACTGCGAGAGATCCGCGTACTTGACCGCGCCGATGCCGATGATGCGCGCGATCTCGCTCTTCTCTTCTTCGCTCAGCTCCGCGCTTTTTTGCTCAAGGAGCTCGCGCGCGCGCGCGACTGATTCATCGAGCACTTCGCGCAAGGCCACGTTTTCGCCGGAGCGCGTTTTCATCAACTTGCGATCTTCTCCCAGAATGCTGCCATGCGTGATGTGCTGGAAGTCGGCCGTGAACCCTTCGCGCCGCGCGATGTCGAAAATCTGGCGGAAATGCAATTGCTGCGGCGCGCCGGTCACGATCCAGACCGTGTCGGCGCGCAAATCGTTAATCCGATAGTCAACGGTCGCGATGTCGCTGGTGGCGTAGTTAAATCCGCCGTCGCTCTTGCGAATGATGCACGGCTTGTCGGCCAGCTCCGGAATGTCGCGGAAGAAAACGCAGACGGCGCCTTCGCTCATTTCGGCGAGCCCGGCTTTGAGCAAACGCTCGACCACGCCGGGCAGCCGATCGTTGTAGAAACTTTCGCCGCGCTGCATGTCGTAATGGATGTCGAGAATGCGATAGGCGGCTTCGAATTCGCGGAGCGAAAGGGTGACGCATTCCTGCCAGATGGCGAAGTTCTCAGGATCACCCCCTTGCAGCTTCACCAGTTCCTGGCGGCACGCGTCGCGCACCGCAGGATCGGCCGCGCCCCGCTCGTTCGCCTCTTTGTAGATGCGCACCAATTCCGTGATCGGGTCGCGGGCCAGCGCCTCGCGGTCGAGCAGATTTTTCCACCCGTAAATGACCATGCCGAACTGCGTGCCCCAATCGCCGATGTGATTGTCGCGAATGACTTCGTGGCCGACGAACTGCGCGACGCGGGCGAGCGCGTCGCCCAGCACGGTGCTGCGAATGTGACCGACATGCATCGGCTTGGCCACGTTGGGCGAACCGAAATCGATGACGATGCGATGGGGCGCAGCCGCTGGGGCGACGCCGAGACGCTCGTCCTGCAATAGCCTAACGACTCGCTCCGCCAGTACTTCGGGCCGGAGCGTGAAGTTAATGAAACCGGCGCCGGCCATTTGCGGCGTCTCCGTCAAATCAGCGACGTCGAGTTGTTCGATTATTTTGCCGGCCAGCGCGCGCGGATTTTCGCCGCGTTGTTTGGCGAGGATGAGCGCGGCGTTGGTCTGGTAATCGCCAAAGCGGGGATCGGTCGCGGGCGATACACTTCCCGCTTCGGGCAGATCGAGCGCGGCGAGCGCGGCGGATAGTTTTCTTCCGAGAAGTGTCGGGAACGTTTCCATGTCAGGAGAACGATCCGTTATTTCGGTGAACGCTCGTTGAAGATGGCGAGGATTTGCTCGGCGGATTGCGCCGTCGCCAGATCTTCGCGCACGCTGCGGTCGTTCAGAAATTTGGCGATCGAAGCGAGCGTGCGCAGATGGGTTTGAAATTGATTTTTCGGCACGACGAAGAGGACGACAAATTTGACTGGCGCGTTATCGAGCGCGTCGAACTCGATGCCGGTGGAAGACCGGCCAAAGGCGGCGACCACTTCATCGATCCGATCGGAAGAGGCGTGCGGAATGGCGATGCCGAAGCCGATGCCAGTGCTCATCGTTTCTTCGCGTTGCTTGAGCGAAGCGAGGATGCCGTCGCGATCGGCGCCTTTAATTTTGTCGAGGCTGGTGAGGAGCTCGACCAGCTCGACGATGGCGGGCCAGCGCTCCGTCGCCTTCATCTCCGGCAGGATTTGCTCGGCGGAAAGTAGATTGGCCAACGACATGCGATTCCCCGGTTGGGAGCGAGAGTCTACTGTGAGGCCCTTGGTTGACAAGCGGGTTTTGGATCGTCGCAGACCGCCAGGCTGCTGTAGACGTTTCGCTGTGCGAAATGCCGCAATCGAGAGGACCGCGAGACTCGATCCTCGCGTTTCGCACAGCGAAACGTCTACACCTAAAGATCGTCGCGCACTTTGAAGTCGAGGCGACGCGAGAGGAGCCAGCGGACGCCGAACATGTCGACGGTGGCGCGCAGGGCGCGATTACCGAGGCCGTATTTGCTCAGCCCGAACTGGCGAGGGCGATGGTTGACCGGGACTTCGACCAGGCGATAGCCCGCCCCTTTGATGAGCGCGGGAATGAAGCGGTGCATTCCTTTGAAAGGAATAAGCGGCTCGACGCATTCGCGGCGCATCGCTTTCAAGGTGCAGCCGGTGTCGCGCACGCCGTCGCGCGTGAAACGGCTGCGCACGAAGTTGGCGATGCGACTCGTTAGGCGTTTGACGGTGGTGTCCTTGCGTTTCGCGCGATAACCGCAAACAAGATCGGCACCGCGCTCGATCTCGGCGAGTAGGCGCGGGATGTCGGCCGGATCGTTTTGCAAATCGCCATCGAGCAGAACGGCCACGGCGCCGCGCGCGGCGTGCAATCCGGCATACATGGCGGCGCTTTGTCCGGCATTTTTCTCGAAGCGCAGCACGCGCAAGCGTTCGTCCGGCGCGATGTGGGCGAGGGTGCCGTCGGTCGAGCCGTCATCGACGAAAATGATTTCGTAATCGAGGCCGGCGAGCGCGGCGTTTAGTTCCGCTTGCAGGATCGCGATATTTTCCTCCTCGTTATAGAGCGGGATCACGACGGAGACGGCGGGCGCTGAAGACAAAGCGCTCATAACGGCAGGGTGCGGTAATCGCGGCAGAGGAAGACCTGCAGGGTGCGCACCGATCGGCCGAATCGCCGGACTTCGATGGTGGCGACGCGCTCGACCGAGCGGAAGCCCTCTTGAATATGGTGCGGTGGGGTGGCCCGGTCCTTCTGCTGAATATAGAGAGCACTGCGGCCGACGAAGAGGTTTACGCCGTCTTCCTCGGTATAGGTCTCGTTAGGCGTTTTTGGTTGCGGCGAGGCCGGCACAACGAATTCATCGTAACGCGGCCAAAAGGAGAACTCGTTTTTAATGTCCTGCGACTCGACAATGTAAACGGGCGGATGGCCGGGCTCGGCGACGCGTTTGTCGTGCAAGTAGAAGGAAACTTCGGAAGCACGATCGCGTTCGTCGGCGATGAGGAAGAGCGGCTGGCCGACTTTGGCTTCGTAATCAGCCCGCAATTTTTCGAGAGCATGGATGGCTGATTCCCAGGCGCGCAGCCGGTTGGCGGGATCGCGCCGAGGAAAACGCAGACCGGCGCTGCGAAGGAGATCGCTATCAAGTGCGAGCACGCTCATGGCAAGGCTGAGAAAAATTCCCGCCGCGGCCCAACGGCGCAACGCGAGGCTCTCGTCGAGCCGTTCCTGCCAGAAGGCCATGGCGAGGGGCGCGAGACTGAGCAAGGCGAGGCCATCCCAATTCGGCGCGGCGGCGGCGTTGAGCGAAAGAATGAAATAGAGCGCGAAGACTGGAAGGCCAAACCAAAAAAGATAAAGCCGTTTGAACTGCTGCTGCGCGCGTCGCGCGCTCGCGATCACCGCCCAGGCGAGACCCAAAAAGAGGATGGGCGAGTAAGTAATGAAATGCTGGCCGAGGAAGACAAGCACTTCGGTCGGATGGAGGCCAATGGCCTCATCAAGACCGCCGCGCGAACGCAAGTGGTAGAATGTGATCCAGGCGTGTTGCGCGTTCCAGACGATCGGCGGGATGAGACTGACCGCGAAGACCGCGAGCAGGGAATAGAAGCCGGCGGATTTGAATTCGCGACGTAGTCGAGGCACGAGCGCGAGCACGAGCACGATGGAGACGAGCTGAAGGGCGTTGGTGTATTTGCAGAGAAACCCGAGACCGATGAGCAGCCCGGTGAAAGGCCAATGCCAGCTAAAAGCGGGTGCACGTTCGATCGCGAGCCAGAAGGTGAAGAGCGCCGCCATCCAGAAAAAGATGGAGAGCGGATCGATCGTCATGACCAGATTTCCGATGTTGAAAATGGGCGTGACGTTGAGGGCGACGGCGGTCCAAAAGGCGGCGCGCTCGTTAAAAAGGCGGCGCGTGAAATAGAAAAGCAGCGCACTGGTGCCGAGCCCGAGCAACGGACTCCAGAAACGCACCCCGAATTCGGTCGCGCCAAATATCGCGGTGCTCGACCAGATGGCGAAGGCGACGCCGGGACCTTTGCTGAAATAGGCGGGCGCGAGCCGTTGCGACCACATCCAATAATGGGCTTCGTCGCCGCTCAGGTCGCAGGTGCCAAGCAACGTCAAGCGCAGCGCAGTCAGGGCGACCAGGAAGATCCAAAAAGTGCGCGTCGTCGTCATGTGACAGACGCGCGGTTTAGATGAGGATGGCGCGCGAACAGTTGGGGCGCCCAGCGTGGGGCGAGGCTGCGCCAGAGCCATTCGAGCAGCGCAAAGACGAGCAGAGTTTCGCCGGTCGAGAGAAAGAAGGTGGAGAGCACGTCGCTCGGCCAATGGGCGCCAAGATAAACGCGCGAATAACCGACCGCGAGCGCGATCAAAATATAAAGCCAGCCCCAGCGCGGGAAGAAGAGACAGCAAAGCACGGCGATGATCGTGTTGTTGGCCGTGTGGCCGGAGGGAAACGACGGGCCCGATTTTTTCCGATCGCGTTCATTGGAAAAACGAATGGTTGGTTTCTGTAAAAGCGTCAGCACGCGCGGATGAGTCCGTTGCAACTGCACCATGCGCACCACCTCCATCTGCTTCGGGCGCCGCCGATCGACGAACGATTTGAGCGGACCGACGATGAACTGTGTCGAAAGGAGCAGCGCGACGAGCAGGCAGAAAACAAAAGCGCGACCCTTGAAACCGCCAAAGATCAACACGAGGAGAGCGAGCACGGCGAAGACCGGCTCCCACAATTCCGCCTGGCTGATCGCGGCCATGAACAGATCAAGCACGGGGCTCGTCCATCGTTCGTTAATGACATGAAAAATCACCTGATCCATGGGGCAGCGGCCCGGCACGATACGGAGCAAGTCGCGGCGAAACAAGCTGGGAAGCTGGCCGGCGCGCTGTTGGCCACGCTCTTTGGCGCAATCGTTTCTGCAACCGCCGCGCCCACGCCGGCGGCGAGCGACATTCTGGCGGTGGCGCGGTTGCAACAGGCGCGGCAGCAAATGGATTTGCAGGGTCAAATTCGGCAGGACGCACTCGTTGTCCCGTTTCGGATTACGCAGACCGGGTCGGTCGTGAAATACAGCTTCGCCAATCCGCCGAGCGCGCTCTTGTTGCATCTGGACGACAAGGATTCGCGGCTGGAGGAATTGAGACCGGGCAAGACCGACACGATCACGGCCGCGGAGTTTGGCCGTTCGGTGCGCGGCACCTCCATTACTTACGAAGACCTCGCCCTGAAGTTTCTTTATTGGCCCGATGCGCAGGTGGTCGGCCGGGAAACGGTGCGGACGCGGCGCTGCTGGAAGCTGTTGCTCAAGGCGCCGTCCCGCGCATCGCAATACGGCAAGGTGTTGCTCTGGGTGGATGAGGCGAGCAGCGCGCTCATGCAAATGGAAGGCTACGATTGGAAGGGGCGTCTGGTGAAACGCTTTGAAGTGATTTCCGCGCAGAAGATCGAGGGGCGCTGGTTTCTGAAGCAGATGCGGATCGAGACCTTGAAACCGGGCTCAGACGAAGTGACCGCGCGCGCCTATCTCGAGATCAAGAAATGAGGCGGTAGCTGGGCACGGTAGGGCGCGATCGCCGGGCGCGCCGGTGTCGCGCGTTGCGCGCCGTAGGCGGCGGGCGGGCCGCCCAGCGGCCGAGACAGGCGAGCCGCCTGTCCTCCATTTTTTTGCGCCGTTTTCTGACAGTGGCGCGGCCAAACCGAATGGTTTACGTTCGTCGTCCTATTTACTCATGAAACGGTTTATCTTCTTCGCGCTTTTTCCTTGGTGCGCTCTTTCTGTCTGGGCCGCCGCAAATCTTCCACCGACGATCGGCACGCAACTGGCCGACCAGACTATTTACCAAAACGCGGTCGCCACTATCAGCCTCGACAAGGCCTTCGCCGATCCCGACACGAAAGCCGTCCGCCTAACGACTTCGCTGGGCACGTTCGACATCGAGCTTTTTAGTCAGGCGAAACCGATCACGGTGATCAATTTTTTGAAATACGTCGATGAAGGCCACTATTTCATGACCGATCCGACGACGCACCATCGTGCCTCGAGTTTCATTCATCGATCGGCTTCGAATTTTGTCATTCAAGGGGGCGGCTTCATCGGCACGGTGAGTCCGACCGATCCAGCCAAAGCGCAGCCGACGGCGGTGGCGACGTTCCCGCCGATTCAAAACGAGCCGGGCATTTCGAATACGCGCGGCACAATCGCGATGGCGAAACTGGGCAACGATCCGAACAGCGCGACGAGCCAATGGTTCATTAACCTGGCGGATAATTCGGCAAATCTCGATGCACAGAACGGCGGCTTCACCGTTTTTGGCCGCGTCGTCGGAAATGGGATGACGTTCGTCGACCACATCGCGGAAGTGCCAGTCTACAACCTGACTCCCACCAACCCCAATTCCGCTTTCACGACAACGCCGCTGATCAATTACAATGGGACGGACTCCGTGAAAGTGGAGAACTTCGTCTCCATTCCCAGCTTCACCCAGACGCCACCCTTTACCTTCTCCGCAACGAGCAGCGATCCGAGCGTCGCGACCGTCGCGCTCAGCAGCACGGGAAAGCAGTTGCGCCTAACCGGCAAACAACCCGGCACCGCCACCATCACGGTGACGGCGAGGGATTACGACGGCGCCACCGTTTCGCAAAGCTTCGGGGTCGAGACGCTCACGGCGCCCGGACGTTTCACGAACATCGCGACGCGCCTGCAAGTGGGCGTCGATCCGAACGCGTTGATCGCCGGCTTCAGATTGAGCGGCAGCGCGTCGAAGCGCTTGCTCATTCGCGCCATCGGCCCGTCGCTGGCCAGCAACAGCATCGCCAATCCGCTGGCTGATCCCATCCTCGAATTGCACGACAAGACGAAGCTCCTCGCGAGGAGCAATGATTACAACGACAGCACCAACCGGCAGGCCATTATCGATACCGGCATCCCGCCCAGCTCCGATAAGGAAGCGGCTCTTCTCGTGACCCTGCCGGCGAATAACGCCAGCTATACCGCCATCGTGCGGGGCGTTGGCCAGACCTCCGGTGTCGGCCTCGTTGAAGTCTACGACCTTGACTACGCGCCCGGCTCGACCATTGCCAACGTCTCGACGCGCGGCCTGGTCGACACCGGCGATAACGTGCTCATCGGCGGGTTCATCCTCGGCGGATCGTCCGCCACCAACGTGATGGTGCGTGGAATCGGACCGTCGCTGGCAACCGCTGGAATCAGCAACCCGCTGATGAATCCGACGCTCGAATTGCATAACGACCAGGGCACAATCATCGCAGGAAACAACGATTGGACGGCAAGCTCGAACGCAAGCGACATCCAGCAGAGCGGCATCGCGCCGACGGATTCGCGTGAGTCAGCCATCCTGGGGTCGCTGGCGGCGGGCCGCTATACGGCGATCGTCAAAGGCGTGGGCGGAACGACCGGCGTGGGCGTGGTCGAAGTCTATCAGCTCCCGTAGACGCAAACGTCGCTATCGCCGCCTCCGCACAACTGTAGACGCGACGCCCTCGTCGCGCCTCCTCACTCGTTAGGCGTAGCGGCCACCACGATCTGCGCAAAGCTGCGCGGATCGAGGCTGGCGCCGCCGACGAGTGCGCCGTCGATGTCCGGCTGGCCGAGCAGTTCGCGAGCGTTATCCGGCTTGACGCTGCCGCCGTATTGGATGCGCACTTTGTCCGCGGTGGCCTGCTCCGACATTTCGGCCAGGGTGCGGCGAATAAAGGCGTGCGCTTCCTGCGCTTCCTGCGATGTCGCAGTTTTTCCGGTGCCGATGGCCCAAACGGGTTCGTAGGCGACGACGGTTTCGTGCAGTGCTTTGGCGTCGAGCCCGGCCAGGCTGCCGCGCAATTGCCTTCCCAAAACCTTCTCCACTTCGCCCGCCTCGCGCTGGGTGAGCGTTTCGCCGATGCAAACGATCGGCCGCAAAACCGCCTCGTGCGCGGCGTGCACCTTGCGATTCACCATTTCGTCCGTCTCGCCAAAAAGCGAACGGCGTTCGCTATGGCCCAGGACGACGTAGCGCACGAAGAGATCGCGCAGCATGGCCGGGCTGATCTCGCCGGTAAACGCGCCGGAGCGTTCCCAATACATGTTCTGCGCGCCGACCTTCACATGTTGCGCGGAGCCGAGCGCCTCATTCACTTTCGCGATGGCGGTGAAGGGCGGCACGATCACGACTTCGGCGTCGATCCGATCGTTCACTTCGAGCAGAAAAGTCTCCACGAAAGCGACCGCCTCGGCCTGGGTCATGTGCATTTTCCAATTCGCGGCGATGATTTTCTTTCTCATGAGAAACGGGCGTTAAGGGGCCAATGATGACTGAGGGAGCAACCCCGCGCAACCGCGAACGCCCGGTGCGGCCCGACTCCGGCGAATCCTAGCGCTCCACTTCCGAACTCGACGGCAGCCCCAGCGTTTCCAGCTTCTCGAGGATCAGCTTCTTTGGCGCCACGCCCACCATTTGATCGCGCAGTTCGCCCTCCTTGAAGAAAAGCAATGCCGGTACGCCGCGAATCGCGAAGCGCTGCATCAAAGATGGACTTTCATCCACGTTCACTTTCGCGACGCGATAACGTCCCTCGCTCTCCTTCGCGATCTCATCGAGCATCGGCGCGATCATCTTGCACGGGCCGCACCAGTCCGCCCAGAAATCGACGATCACCGGAATGGGCGATTGCAGGACCGCTTTCTCGAAACTTGCTTCGTTGATGTTGATTGGTTCGTTCGTCATCTCATTTAACTTCGTGTCGCACGGGCCGGATGGCTGGCAATTCCCGCGGCACCACCATGCGAAATAATTTCTCCGTCCCGCGCAGGAACATGATCGGCGACGGCATCCCAATCTCCTCCGCGACCAGCCGTTTCTGCAAATCATCGATCGTCGCGATCGGGTAACCTTTGAATCCGACAACGGTATCGCCACTCGTTAGGCCAGCGATCGCCGCCGGGCTGCCCGGCTCGACTTCGAGGACGAGCACGCCGCGTTCGGCCGGCAGTTTGTGAAAACGCACCACGCGCGGATGCAGCGGCACGTTTTGGCCGGCTACACCGATTGAGCTGCGCCGAATCTCCCCATCTTTGATCAGCCACGCGGCCACGAAATGCGCCGTGTTGCTGGCGATGGCGAAACAAATTCCCTGCGCCGGCAGAATGACCGCCGTGTTCACGCCGATGACTTCCCCGGCGCTGTTGAGCAGCGGGCCGCCCGAGTTGCCGGGATTAAGCGCCGCATCCGTCTGGATGATTTCGTCCATCAAGCGCCCCGACTCCGCGCGCATCGAACGGCTAAGCGCGCTCACGATTCCCGCCGTCACCGTCTGTTGAAATCCGTAAGGCGAACCAACTGCCACCGCGATCTGCCCGACCGCGATGCGCGAGGAATCGGCGAATCGCGCGTGCTGCAAGTCTGGCGCATCGATGCGAATGATCGCGAGATCCGTTTCCGGGTCGGTGCCGATAATGCGCGCCGGGTAAGTGCGCGCGTTGTGCAGAGTCACCTCCAGATCGCGCGCGCCATGCACGACGTGGCTGTTGGTCAGAATGAATCCGTCGCGCGCGATGATGAATCCGGAACCACCGCCATTGCGGCCATCCTGGCTGACGACGCGGATGTTGACCACGCTCGACGCCACGCGATTCGCCACTGCGGCGATCGTCTGCGAATAGGCGTCGAGCAGTTGCGAATCGTTCGCCGCCATCGGCTGGAAAGTCGCTGGCTCGTTAGGCGCGCTGATCATCCTTACCATGGCAGCTTCTCGCCCAGGTGCAGGAAGGCGCCGTTCGGTCCATCCGCGCCGATTGTGGCCAGCTGCACACTGGTCGTCGCGCCATCTTCGATTTCCATGACGGCGCCTTCGCCTCCCATGTCCGTCTTGACCCAGCCGGGATGCGCCGCGTTCACTTTGATCTTCGAATCTTTCAACTCATACGCGAGCTGCACCGTGTAAGCGTTGACCGCGGATTTCGACACGTTGTAGGACGCCGTTTTCTTGTCGTAAATGGGCGAGCCTGGAGTGGAGTGCAGCTCGATGGAGGCGAGGATGCTCGAGAGATTCACGATCCGTCCCGCCTCGCTTTTCTGCAGCAACGGCAGGAAAGCCTGCGTCGTTTCGATCAACCCAAAGACATTGGTGTCGAACGTTTCCCGCCAGAGATCGAGCGAGCCTTCGCTCACCTTTTTGTTCTCGTCGTCATTCATCACGCCGGCGTTGTTGACGAGCACGTCGAGGTGGCCAAACTCGCGCTCCACTTCCGCCGCTGCCTTCTTGATGCTGGCGGAATCGGCCACATCGATGACGAGCGCCTGCCCTTCCAGTTTCTCGGCGCGGAGTGTTTCCGCCGCCTTTTCGCCTTTGATCTGATCGCGCGCCCCGATGAGCACGGTCATTCCTTTTTGCGCGAGCTGCCGCGCCGTTTCCAAACCAATTCCTTTATTTGCTCCGGTGACGAGGGCTATTTTCTTTGTGCTCATAAAATTAAATTCTTGCTGGCTTCCTATATTGTAACTAATACGATTACAGTTTAGCGCGCATGGTCAACCAGCAATTTACTTTTGCCCTCCACATCATGACCTGTCTGGCCGTCGCGGGAGGGCTGATGGACTCGAGGGCGCTCGCCGCCAGCGTGAACACCAATCCCGTCGTCGTGCGCCGTCTTCTCGCTGCGCTTCGCCGCGCCGGTCTCATCGAAACGGTGACCGGCAAGAACGGCGGTGCCCGCCTCGCCAGGACGCCCGGCCGCATTTCGCTTCTCGCGATTTACGACGCCGTCGAATCGCGCGCCATTCTCGCGGTGAGTAATCGTAAGGTCTCGCGCCGGTGCCGGGTCAGTTGCAGCATGAAGCGCATCATGAGCTCCATTTCTCAGGAAGCGGATGAAGCTTTACGAAAACATCTCCGCCGCAATTCCCTGCAAGATGTCGTGCGCGAAGTGGGTCGATCCTGAGAGGCGCCCAAAAACGGTCCTCCTTAGTTCCCGTGAATTTGGGAGCCGATGGTGGGGATCGAACCCACGACCTACGGTTTACGAAACCGTTGCTCTACCACTGAGCTACATCGGCAGATTTCGGCGGGGGCAAAGATGGCACCCGCAGCCGGAGCGGGCAAGGCGGTTTCGTGGTCGCCGCGACGTTGGAGGGACGACCGCTGTGTCGTCCCTTTAAGACCGGGGACGGGACGGAGCCCGGTCCTCCATTGGCAGAAGGAATGTCTCGCCAATTTCGCGGAGAGCGATGCGATCTGGCGTCGACGCCAGCGCGGCGCTGAAACGCTCGATCGGCTCGCGGAATGGTTCCGCGCTGAGACGGAACGTTTGGTGATGAATGGGCAGCAAATATCGGATGCCGGCGGCGTCGGCCATGGCGACGACCTGCTCGGGGTTCGCATGCGAACGAATCCACGGATCGTAGGCGCCGATCGAAAAGATGCCGAGATCGTAGGGCCGACCGTCGTTCAGCTCGGCGAAGCTGTCGGTCATCGCGGTATCGCCGCTGAAGATGATGCGTCGGCCATTGCGCTCAATGAGGTAACCGTTGTAACCGCGCCAGGTGTCGCGCCGAATGCGTGCGCCCCAGTGATTGACGCGTAACGCGCGAATGCTGAGCGAGCCATTCGAAAAATGGAATTCGCGTCCCTCGCCCCACGACATTTCGGTGACGTTGCGCAGGCGTGTCCAATGCAGAAGATCGCGGGTGCGCGAAGCGGTGACCACGGCGGTGCGTTTGCCGAAGCGATGCAGCGTCCGCAAATCGAGATGATCGAAGTGGGCGTGCGAAAGAAGAATGAGATCGATGGGCGGAAGTTCCCGCACGCGGAGAGCGGGCTGCGTCAGGCGTTTTGGGCCGATGGTGAACAGAAACGGCACCCGAATGCCGATGCGCGGGAAGAGCGAGGGATCGGTCAGGATGGTGACGCCGAAAAAATTAATGAGAACGGTGGCGTGACCGAGCCAGGTCGCGGTCAGACGATCGTCGCGCCGCTGGTCAGGCGTGGGACGAGCGCGGACTGGCGCAATGGGGCGCCGGCTGGCGACAGTCCATTCCCGCCAGAGATGCTGATACCACCGCGAGCGCGTGTTCGAGCGGGCGTCTGACACAGACGCCTATAAACCGTTTGGCAACCTACGTCAGCTCGATCGCCTGAAAGGAACTGATCACGTCGTCCGGTCCCTTATCGGTGAAAAAGCATTCGTAGAAGCCCGGGCCGAGATCCCAGTGATCGCCCTTGTAATATTCGTCGCGATAAAAACGCCAGACCCCGCGCACCACGATGAGGCAACTGATGCGATCGTTCCAAAAATCGCCGAGGAAATGGAAGCTGAGATTCGTGCGCGCATAGGCGCCTTTGAATCCGACGTGATCGTAAATGATCACCTCCGGTAAACTGCGGTGGCCGCCTTCCGGCTTGCTATGCGAAGGCCCGGCCGCGCAAGCGTGATAGCTCAGCGAATCAACCTTCCATTTCGTATCAATGACGCAGCCGTTATCCGGCGACAGTTCAGTCTTGGGTATTTCTCTCATAAGCAGCGAATTTTCGTGAATTTGAACAAAGCGATCCTGCGCTGTCGAGCACAGAGTCCCATTTAAATCGTGTGCTCGCGATTATCCGAGCGCAACCGGATCGTCTTTTGCTCAAGATCGTGCGTCGCGCGGATGAAGCGCACCGTCTGGCTCTTCGCCCGCATCAGGATGGAATGGGTGACCGCTTTCGTTCCTTTCGAGATCACTCCTTTGAGCAGTGCGCTGTCGCTGATGCCGGTGGCGCAAAACAGAATATTTTTCCCTTTGGCCAGGTCGTCCGCCGTGAAGACGCGATCGATATCCTTTTCATAGCCCTCGTCGATCAGGCTCTGGCGTTCCTCGTCATCGCGCGGCCACATCCGGGATTGCATGTCGCCGCCGAGACATTTGATGCCGGCCGCCGCGAGAACTGCTTCGGGCGAACCGCCGATGCCGTAATACAAATCGACGTTGCTTTCCAAAATCGCCGGCGCCATCGCCGCCGCGATATCGCCATCGCTGATCATACGCAAGGACGCACCGGCGGCGCGCAATTCCGCCACGATTTTCTTGTGGCGCGGACGATCGAGCAACATCACGACCACGTCCTGCACGCGCTTCTCCAGCGCCTCGGCTGTTTGCTCGAGCGTCTGCGTGATCGAATTCGAAAGCGCGATTTTCTTGCCCGTTTTTTGCATGTAGCGGACGACGCGATCGCCGTAGGCCAGCTTCAACATGTAGAACGACGGGATGTCGCGAAGGGCCGCCTCCACGCCTTCCTCCGGGCTGGCCGCCGCGATACAGGCGATCGAGTTCGGCGCGCCTTTCGAGATGTTCGTCGTGCCGTCGATCGGGTCTAGCGCGATGTGAAACGCCGGGCTGCCCGGAATCCAGGTGCCGAGCTGTTCGCCTTTAAAAATGCCGGGCGCATCGTCCTTGATTCCCTCGCCGATGACGACTTCGCCGCAGATGTTCATGAGATCGAACATCCCGCGAATGGCGTCGCAAGCGGCCGCATCGGCCTTTTCCTTTTCGCCGCGCCCGAGCCAGCGGAGCGAGTTGAGAGCGGCGGCTTCAGTGGCGCGAACGAAATCGAATTCGATGATTCGTTCGATGTCCTGATAATTCTGACGTTTCAAACGCATCGTTCCCATATGAACACCGGGGCCTTCGCGCGACAAGTCATTCCGCCCCGTCATTCCGAGCGAAGCCGAGGAATCCCGGCGCGTTGCCTCGAAGGCTGCGACCACACCGGTGCGCCCGGCGGTCGCGCCCTACCATTGCCTAACGAACCATGCTAGCGCCCCGGTGGCTTCGCTTTCCCCGGCGCGTTCTCCGATTTCACCGGCACCGCATTGCCCTTGCCAATCTCATACTCCGGCTTCGCCACGCCCATCAGCCAATGATCGAACCAGCCGACAATGTGCTCGAGCCGCTCGATCCGATGCCACGGTTGACCCGAGCGCGAAAGCTCGTGCGTCTCGTCCGGGAATTTCACCATCACCGTCGGCACCTTGCGGAATTTGAGCGCCCGAAACATCTGTTCGCCGCCCGCCGTCGGGGGCGTCCGCGTGTCCTTTTCGCCTAGGATCAACATGAGCGGCGTCTGCACTTTGTTGATGTAAGTAATTGGCGAACGCGCCTCGAAATCCGCTTTATCCAGAAACGGTGGTGCCTTGAACCAGGTCGGCTGGAACAACGTGAAGTCCGCCGTGTACCACCAATCCGCCCAGCTCGCGATATCGCGTTGCGCCACCGCCGCCGCGAAGCGCGTCGTCTGCCCGACCACCCAATCAGTCAGCAACCCGCCGCCGCTCCCGCCGGTCACGCCCATTTTTTTCTCGTCGATATAACCACGCTTGATCAGCTCATCGACGCCCGCCATCAGATCCTTGTAATCGTCGCCCGGATATTTGTACTGGATGATGTTGCCAAAATCCTGGCCGTAACTCGTGCTCCCGCGCGGGTTCGGGTAGAGCACCACGTAACCCTTCGCCGCCATCCATTGGAACTCGTGCTCGAAGATGAATCCGTAGGCCGCGTGCGGTCCGCCGTGGATATCGAGAATGAGCGGATACTTTTTCGCCGCGTTAAAACCAGGCGGCTTCTGCACCCACGCCTGGATTTTTTTGCCGTCGAAACTCGTATACGAAATTTCCTCCGGCTCCGTCAGGTTCAACTTCGCGAAGAGATCGCGATTGCTATCGGTGAGCTGGCGCGGCGCCGCTCCGTGGCCCTCGATCAAAAACAAATCGTTCAACCGCGTCGGCGTTGAAACGAGGCCGACCACTTTCGCACCATCGCGCGACGCACTGAAGTGCACGATCGCCTGCTTGCCCTGCGTGAGATCGGTCTTCGCGCCCGTCGCCGCATCGAACCACGCCAGATTCGTTTCGCCTTCCTGCGCATACATTTCGATGATGCTCTTGCCGTCGGCCGACCAGATCGGCGCCTGACTTCCGAAGCCGCGCGGCGCCGAGTTATCGCCGAAGACGCTCGAACCGACATCGTAATCGAACTGGCCGGTCAGATTCTTCGGCTGCGCGTTTGGCGTGAGATCGATCGTCCACAAATCCGGCTGCGTGTAGGAATTCACCGGCTCATCCGCCGCCGCGATAAAGGCCGCCTGTTTCCCATCCGGGCTAATCCGCAACGGCCCGGTGTTCATCTTGATCGTGGTCAACTTCTGCGCCGCGCCGCCTTGCGACGGCATGCGATAAAGCTCCGTCTTCGGCAGCTCGTAATACGGCTCATCCACCCGCAGCGACGTGAAATAAATCTGCGCACCGTCCTGCGACCACGCCGCGGTCTCCTCGTCGAAACGGCCGGTCGTTAACTGCTTCGGCTGCGCTTTGTCCGCCGCGCTCTGCGGCGCCGCGATCAACCACAGATGCTGCGGCCGGCTCGCATCGAGATAGCCATCGTCATCCGATTGATAAACGGCACGCGTCACCACATGCACATCGCTGTGATGCTCTTCCTCGGCCGCGCCCTCTTCCTTCTTCTTCTGTTTCGCCAGATCCTCGGGATTCGAAGTGCTCGTAAATACGATCCACTTCCCATCGGGCGACCACGCCGGACTGCCCGCGCCTTTCGGTAGATCCGTAAACGTGAACGCGTCGCCGCCGCTCATCGCCAGCATGCCCAATTGTCCCGGCTGCGTCTTCCCGTCCTTGTCGGAGGCGCGGGTAAAGGCCAGCCGTTTTCCATCGGGCGACCAGCGCGGCGACGAATCGTGCGGACCGTTCGTCAACTGCCGCGCCTGCTCGTTAGGCGCAGTCGGCGCCAGCCAGATCGCCGTCTTATAACCGAGCTTCTTCTCATCCGTCGTCACGCGCACAAACGCCACCTGCGACCCATCCGGCGACATCTGCGGATCGCCGATCCAGACAAAATCGAACAGATCCTTTTCCGTGATATTCCGCTTCGGCGCCTCCGCCGCGAAGGCCGGCGAAAAAAGAAGAAGGAAGAGTGCCACGCCGATGAAGTGCCGCTTAATCATCGGCCAAACTGCCACCGCGCCAATGTTGTGCAACGATGCGCCCGATCCGAGAACGCCTAACGGGTCGAATAAATCAGGATAACTCCGAGAGCGCTTCGTCGTAAATCCTGGTCAGATTCCCGCCCGAGCGGGCGGTCGTCTTCAGGTCGCGCAACAGCCCGTCGCGCAAACCGTAAATCCAGCCGTGAACATCGAGCTCCTGGCCGCGTTCCCATGCGTCGCGCACGATCGTCGTCTGGCAAACGTTGGCCGTTTGCTCGATGACGTTGAGCTCGCACAGACGCCGCCCCGCTTCCGCTTCGTCGAGCGAGACAAGCCGCGCTTCGTGTTTCTGCCGCACATCTTCGATATGGCGCAGCCAGTTATCGCTCAAGCCGATGCGATCGCCGCGCAACGCCGTGAGCACACCGCTGCACCCATAATGCCCGCACACGATGATGTGCCGCACTTTCAGAATATCGACCGCGAACTGCATGACCGAGAGGCAGTTCAAATCCGTGTGGACGACCAGATTGGCGATGTTGCGATGGACGAAAAGTTCGCCCGGCAAAAGATCGACGATCTCGTTTGCCGGTACGCGGCTGTCGGAGCAACCGATCCAGAGATAGGCGGGCGATTGCTGGCGGGAAAGCTTTGGAAAAAACTCCGGGTCTTCCCGCGAAATGCGGGCCGCCCATTTTCGATTGCTCTCAAAAAGATCTCCCAGCGTTTCCATGGATCGCAGCGGTCTGCGCTTATTTCATAAGCGAACTGCTGCATCCGACAAGACGCTTTGCGCAAAATCTGCGGAGCCATCGCGACTTGGCGCGGGCAAAGTTGTGGTCGAAATTGAGCCGTACCAATTAACGCCATGTGCCGCAACATTCGAACGCTCCACAACTTTGCACCGCCCGCCACCGACACGGAAGTCCACGACGCAGCTTTGCAATTCGTGCGCAAACTGAGCGGCTTCACCAATCCGTCGCAGGCGAATCAGGAAGCATTCGATCACGCCGTCGAACGCGTGGCGATGGTCGCGCACGAGTTGCTCGATGCGCTCGTCACGCATGCGCCGCCGCGCGACCGGGCGGTGGAAGCAGCCAAAGCACGCGCGCGTTCCGCGCAACGCTTTCAAGTCGCTCCGTCTGCCTAACGACGCAAAAGTCCGTTGCCCTTCGATTCTCGGTAGGGCGCGACCGCCGGGCGCGCCGTGGAGTAGCGCGCTCATTTCGAGGGTGGCGTTTCACAGAACGCCCTGCAGTTTCACGGCTCCAAATTTCCTGGACTGGGCGTCGTCTTGGTTTCGCGGCGGGATTCCTCGGCTACGCTCGGAATGACAGCGCAGCCGATCCGCCCTCCCCGTCCAAATGCATCATCCTGATTCCATTTTAAAAAAACTCGGCCACGAAGGGCGGCTGACAGCCGCGCTCGCGTTGCCGCTCATCGCCGGTCAGCTCAGCCAGATCTTCATCGCGCTCACCGATACTTTGATGGTCGGCCGGCTTGGCGTGCTGCCGCTGGCCGCGGCCACGTTTGCCAACAACGTCCTGCAGGTGCCATTCATCTTCGGCCTCGGATTTTTAATCGCGGTGTCGATCCGCGTTTCGCAAGCGCGCGGGGCCGGCGATCGACCAGCTGCGCGCGCTGCATTGCGACACGGGCTTTATATCGCGCTGGCTCTCGGAGCGCTCACGCTGCTCGGCGGTTGGACGGCCCAACCGTTTCTCGGCCTCTTCCGCCAAGACCCGGAAGTCGTGCGGGCTGTCCCGCGTTATTTTCTGCTCATCGCGGCGTCGATGATTCCGGCGCTCGGCGCGATGGCGATAAAAAATCACGCCGATGCCATGAACAAACCGTGGACGCCATTTTGGATCATGCTGGCGGCGGCTGGCTTGAACGTGCTCTTTAACTGGATGTTCATTTATGGAAATCTCGGCGCGCCCCGCATGGGGCTCGATGGCGCGGGTGTCGCCACGTTGCTCGCGCGAATACTGATGCTCGCCGCCATCATCGCCTGGTGCATGCGCGCGAAAGCAGTGCGCGATTGGGTGCCGGTCCATTGGTTTCGCAAGCCGGAGTGGAGCGCGCTACGCGAACTCATCGGCGTGGGGTTGCCCGCCAGCCTGCAACTGCTCGCCGAAGTGAGTGCGTTCGTCATGGTCACCCTGCTCATCGGCACGCTCGGGACGGTCGCGCTCGCCTCGCATCAAGTCGCCATTACCTGCGCCGCCACCATCTTCATGGTGCCGCTCGGTCTCTCCATGGCGTTGACGGTGCGCATGGGCGAAGCGTGGGGCGCGCAACAACGCACCCGTTTGCGGTTGATCCTCATCAGCGGTTGGGGGCTCGCGCTCGCCTTCACCGCGCTCAGCGCCTCAGGCTTTCTCGTCTTCAACCACACCATCGCCGGTTGGTTTATCACCGAATCGACGGCGCGCGCGCTGGCGGCCAGTCTGCTCCTCGTCTCGGCCGCCTTTCAGGTGAGTGACGCCATTCAAGTCTCAGCCGGCGGCGCGCTCCGCGGGTTGGGCGACGTGACCGTGCCGGCCTGGCTCGCCTTCGTTGCTTATTGGTTAATCGCGATCCCCGTCGGGTGGTTGCTCGCGTTCCGCACCAACCTCGGCGTGACCGGCATGTGGTGGGGACTCACGCTTGGCCTAACGATCACTGCGCTCCTGCTCGGTGTGCGGGTGTGGCGGAAGACGGGTGCTCAAGCGGATTAATTTAGAGACCAGGAATCCCGCCGCGCCGACTGCGAAAGAAGTTGGCGGGTTTGATTCGCGGCTGGAGAATTATCATCCGGTCAGGAGGCAGGAACGATGAGCTATCAATTGCAGACAGACGAAACGCTCGGCGACGGCGTTCGCCGGATTTGCCTGGAACAAATCGAGGAAGCGATCGAAGCGAGCGGCGCGAAACGGAATGGCAAAAGTTCGCCCGTGCATCAGACGCGCAAGCATCTCAAGAAAACGAGCGCGGCGCTCACGTTGCTGGCCAGCGCGGTCGGGCGTGATGAGGTGAAGCAGGAGAATCATCGGCTGCGCGAGGTGCGTCATCTGATCTCCGATATTCGCGACGCGGAAGTGCGGCTGCAGACGGTGCGGGACCTGCGCAACATCTCGAAGCCGGAGAAGGCTCATAATTTCGCGGAGACGGAAGAGCTGCTCACCTTTGAACTGGAAAACTTTCTGGCCGCCTTCGCCGATTGGCAGGCGGAAGCGAAGACGAAACTTTCCCGCACGCGCGGCCGCATCGCGGAGTGGCCGGTGAACGATCTAAGCTGCGAACAAATCTGCCGCAGCGTGCAACGCTCTTACAAAAAAGCCCGCAGTGGTTTGGCGACGGCGATAAAAAAACCGACCGCCGAAAATTTCCACGAGTTTCGCAAGAGCGGGAAGAAGCTCTGGTATCAACTGCGCATTTTGCGCCCGGTCCATCCGGCGATCGTGGAAGAGCTAGCCGATGAGTTGAAGACGATCTGCCAGCATCTTGGGCATTCGCACGATCTGGCGTTCCTCGCGGAACGGCTCGAGCTGACCGGTCGCGGCCGGAAACGCTGGCGCGCCATTCGCCGCCTGATCGATGCGCAGGAGAAAGAGTTACAGCGCACTTCGGCGCGGCTGGGCGAACATTTCTTCGCGCAGCGCCCGAAGAAATTCGCGCGGCGTCTCGCGGAATATTTTTCGGAATGGGAGATCGCGTGGCAGCGCACTTCGCCTTCCGTGATTGCCTTTCGAGCGGCCTGAGTCGTTAGGCAAGGGCTAGCTTCGCGGCGATGAGCCAGATGAGGCGCGCCGCGCGCAAATCCCGGGTGAGCTCGACTTTGGCAAAGCCACCCTTCGACAATTTGCACCGCGCGCCAGTGAGCGCGCCGATCGTTTCCGAGAAATCGTCTTCATGCCCGACGAGGAGCAGCGATTTGCCGGCGTGCTTTTCGAGAAGGCGCTGCAACTGCGCGAAGCCGAAGCCGGGCTCGAGTAATTTCTCGACGCGCGGCTCGAGGTGCAGGCGTTCGCCGGCAATCTGGGCGGTCTGCGCAGCCCGCGGCAGTGGACTCGTTAGAATAATTTCCGGCTGCACTTTTTTCCGGACGAGGAAGCGGGCCACTTCCTGCATTTCCCTTTTGCCCTTCTTCGTCAGCGGCCGTTCGTCGTCGGGCCGATCCCATTCGGGCCAGTCGGCTTTGCCGTGGCGCAGGAAATAGAGGTGAAGATTTTCGCGGGACGTCTTCAAGAGGCGACGGCTTCGTGTTGGTGACGAATGTCCTCAGCGGCGGCCGCGTAAACGGCGTCTTCCGCAATGTTGGTGGCGTGATCGCCGACGCGTTCAAGGTGCCGCGCGATGAACATGAGATTCAAATAACCGCGCAACTGATCAGGATCCTGCGCCATCCGGTCGATAAACTGCCGGCTGGCGTCGGCATTGAGTTCGTCGAGTTTTTTGTCGCGCGCTTTCAGCGTGCGAGCCAGCTCGACGTCTTCGCGCAAAAACGAATCGACGCTGTCCTTGAACATCTCCATGGCGTGCGCCTGCATTGGTTCGATAAGGCTCGCTTCGGCGAGCGCGGGATGCCGGTTCAACTTGCGCGCTTTCCGCGCGATGTTGACGGCCTGGTCGGCCATGCGCTCGAGGTTCGAGCTCAACTTCATGGCCGAGACGACGCGCCGCAGATCGGACGCGACCGGTTGAAAGCGCAGCAATAAATCGATGCCGTCCTTGTCGACCTGCTTCTCGAGTTGATCGATCTCTTCGTCATCCGCGATAGCGGTGGCGCAGAGGTCGTCGTCGCGTTGCTGCATTCCGCTCAAGGCGTTGCGCAGGCTGCGTTCAGCCAGGCTGGCCATCATGAGGACGTTATTGCGCAGGGAGGAAAGCGCTTCGTCGAAAGTTCCGAGGATGTGTTTGGATGCGATCATAAATTATTCGTTAGGCATCAACCGAAACGGCCGGTGATGTAATCTTCCGTCTGCTTGTTGGTGGGGTTGGAAAAGATTTTCGTGGTTGGGCCGACTTCAACAAGATTGCCCAGGTAAAAGAACGCGGTTTCGTCGGAGCAGCGCCCGGCTTGTTGCATGTTATGAGTGACGATGACGATCGTGTATTCCTTGCGCAGGTCGTAGATTAATTCCTCCACCCGCGCCGTCGCGATCGGGTCGAGCGCGGAACACGGCTCATCCATCAGGACGATCTCCGGCTCGACGGCGAGTGCGCGCGCGATGCAAAGGCGCTGCTGTTGGCCGCCCGAGAGTCCGTAACCGCCGAGGTGCAGGCGGTCCTTCACTTCATCCCACAACGCAGCGGCGCGCAGGCTTTTCTCGACCGCTTCGTTAATGAGCGAGCGTTTGGTGATGCCGGCGATGCGCAGGCCGTAGGCGATATTGTCGTAGATCGATTTCGGGAACGGATTCGACTTCTGGAAAACCATTCCAATGCGCCGTCGCAGATCGACCACGTCGACGTCGGGCCCGTTGATGTCGACGCCTTCGATGGCGATGGAGCCGCGGGTGATACGGGCGGCATCGATCAGATCGTTCATGCGATTGAAGCAGCGCAGGAGCGTCGTCTTGCCGCAACCGGAAGGCCCGATGAAGGCGGTGACGGCGCGCGGCCGGATGCGCAGGTTCACGTCGTGCAGCACTTCGTTGCTGCCATAGGCGAAATCGAGGGTGGCGACTTCGATGATGGCGGACTCGTTAGGCATCGTTTCCTCCGGCGGGACAAAGGTGGACGGGGCGACGGCAGGCGGTGTTTCCATGAATTTTACCATGAGAGGCGGCTCCGGGTTTTTTCGCGCAATAAAATAGAAGCGAGCGCGATGAGCATAACAAGGAGGAGAAAGACAAAGGCGGCGCCGTACTGGACGCGCTCGGTGTATTCGTTCTGCGGGATTTTCGAGCTGACGACGTAGATGTGATAGGGCAACGCCATCACGCCCTGGAAAAAGAAATCGAACCAGTGCGGCACCTGCCACGGCATCTCGTCGCGCATGGCGTAGGCGGCGGTGAACATGATCGGTGCGGTCTCGCCCGCGACGCGCGTGATGCCGAGAATGGACGAGGTGAGAATGCCCGGCATGGCGTAGGGCAGCACGTTCTTGCGGATCGTCTGCCATTTGCTCGCGCCGAGGGCGAGCGAGCCTTCGCGCAAACCTTGCGGGACGGCGCGGAGCGATTCTTCACTC
Organism: Chthoniobacterales bacterium; assembly: GCA_038258245.1. Classification (GTDB taxonomy): domain Bacteria; phylum Verrucomicrobiota; class Verrucomicrobiia; order Chthoniobacterales; family UBA10450; genus JBBSQB01. The sequence continues at coordinate 61,736 of JBBSQB010000007.1, read as the reverse complement.
GCGGTGATGATGGCGGGCAGAATCATGAGCCCGAGCGTGAACCAGCCGGCGAGAAGCGAGACGTTCCAGCCGAAGAAGATGACGAAGAGGCCAAAGCCGAAAAGGCCGAAGACGATGGAGGGCACGCCAGCCAGGTTGAGAATAGCGATCCGGACCAGCCGAATCCAGCGGCCGTTGCGGCTGTATTCGCTCAGGTAAATGGCGCTGCTAATGCCGATGACGAGAGCGATGGCCATCGAGCCAATGACGAGCAGCGCGGTGCCGACAATGCAGGGCCAGATGCCGCCAGCGGAGTAGGCGATGCTGCTGGCGTTCGTTTCCACGCCGGGATGGATGGCCTGCCATTGGCGATATTGCCGGTCGCTCAGCGTCAATTTTTTGCCCTGATAATCGAAGACGTAAAGCGTCTGTGGCGGCTCGGTCAGGAAGGCGACGTTGACGTAGGGCGGCTTGCTCGTGAAAACGGCACGGGAGCCTTTGATGGTGATATCGAGGAAGATGTAAGTCGCGCAGGCGACCAGGAAGTAGGTCGTTAGGCGAAAGATCCAGAAGGCAACGCCCTGGGTCAGGCGGCTGCGGCGGGCGTGAGTGGAGCGCGTGATCATCTCAGCCAATGCTCATGCGGTAACGCGCCACGATTTTTTGCGCGAGGTAGTTAATGCCGAGGGTGAGCGTGAAGAGAACAAGGCCGACCATGAAGAGCGCGCGGTAATGCATGCTGCCGCGCACCACTTCGCCCATCTCCTGAGCGATGATGCCGGTCATGGTGTGGACAGGTTGAAAGAACGCGCCGAGACCTTGGGTGAAATCAGGAATGGCGATGCGATTGCCGGCGCAAAGCAACACGACCATCGTCTCGCCGATGACACGGCCGAGCCCGAGCAAAATGGCCGAGACAATGCCGGAGAGCGACGCCGGGACGAGGACGCGACCGATGGTCTGGAGGCGATTGGCGCCGAGCGCGTAGGAGGCTTCCTTAAAACCGCGCGGGACGTTGCGGAGCGAGTCTTCCGCTAGGGTGAAAATGGTGGGAACGGCCATGAGCGCGAGGAGCACGCCGGCGGTGAAGACGTTGAGGCGTTCGCTGATGGGAAAGAACGAAACCCAACTGAGAAGGTGTGATTGCGAGGCGGCGCGAATGGCCTGGCCGACGACCGCGATGCCGAAAAAACCGAGCACGACCGACGGAATGGCGGCGATGAATTCGATGCAAGGCTTGATGAATTTCTTCTCGTTAGGCAAAGCGATCTCGCTCACGTAAATGGCAGCGGCCACGCCAACCGGCGCGGCGATGACGAGGGCAACGATCGAGACCATGATGGAACCGACGAGCAACGGAATGATGCCGTACCAATCCTGCCAGAAGCTGGCCGTGATCCAATCGCGCCCGAAGAGGAACGACGTGATGGTGCGATACCACGCGACCGGTTGGGTGGACGACCAGTCATGCAGTTGCCGTGTGGTCTCCGGAAAACTGGCGAGGTAATCGCGCGTTTCCGTTTTCCATTTCTCGAAACCGTCCTGCACTTTCGGGCTGGGAAAACGCGGCGCTTGCGCGAGCAAAGTGTTCACGCGCGCTGTCATGGTCGCGCTGGCGGTGACGAAACCGGTATCGCCATGTTGTCGCAGCGGCGTGAGCTGCGTCTCGCGATTGAGCGGCGCTTTGGCGACGGCCAGTTGCTCCTTTAGCGCGCTCGCTTCGTCGGTCAGATCGGAGACGAGGCCGTGTAAATTTTCGGCCGTATCGGAGAAGGCGGATGAGAATTGATCGATCGCCGCGAGGTTCGCCTGCGGCTGGGCGCGGAGTTGTTTTTCGCGGAGCTCGTTGAGCGAACGCGTGAGCGCGGAATGCTGCTCGGCTTTCGCACGAATGATGTCGACGTACTCAAGACCGGCCTGCCGATAAACGCGCAGGTTATCGAGATTTTGCCCGAAGAATCCGAAGCCTTCGCGCAGCAGGAAAAGCGTGATGAGCGCGAGGACGAGGATGGCGACGAACGCGTTGCCGCGAAAGTAAACGCGCAGCATCTGCTCGAAGAAAAGCTGACGCGGACGGCGCACGCTGCGTCGCAATCGCCGCTTGATCATTTCGGAAGGTGGCTCCGCCGTGCTTTCCATCGGGAGACGATGCCCGGCGCTACGCCAAGCGGGCAACGCATTTTCTGTTACGTTTCTGTGACAGACGCGGCGACGGCGGGTTGAATGGGCAGCGAAACGCTGATCGTCGTCCCGCGATCGGGCGCGCTTTCCGCGGCGACTCCGCCGCCGTGCAATTCGGCGATGTGTTTAACGATGGAGAGTCCCAAGCCGGTGCCGCCGGCCTCCCGGCTGCGCGCCTTATCGGCGCGATAAAAACGCTCGAAGATGCGGGGCAAATCGCGCGCTGGAATGCCGACGCCGCGATCGCTCACCGAGATGAGAACGTGGTCGGTCGCGCGCGCGACCTTCACGTTTACGGTTCCTTCCGGCTGCGAATATTTCAGCGCGTTATCGAGCAGATTGTAGATGATTTCCTGGAGCCGATGCTCGTCCGCCAGAATGATGGGCAGATCGACCGGCGCCTCGAGCGAGGAACGGAGCAGCTTCGATTCGAAACGCTTTTCCCAATCGCGCAGAATCGCGGCCAAAAAATCCGGCAAATAAATTTCGGTGAGATCAAGCCGCGCGGCCGGCTGCTCGAGCTGGGCGAGACTGAGCACGTCTTCGACGAGCGAGTTCAGGCGATTGGAATGTTTTTCCATCACTTCGAGAATGCGCAGGAGCTCCTGCGGCGGCTGCTCCGGCGTTTCGAGCAGCGTTTCGAGATAACCGCGGAAGATGGAGAGCGGGGTGCGCAATTCGTGCGAAACGTTGGCCACGAAATCGCGCCGCATTTCCTCGACGCGATGCACTCGGGTGTTGTCGCGAAAGAGGACAATGGCGCCCTCGAGCCGTTTCGATTGATTCGACAAGGACGCGACCGTCGCCTCGATCTCGAGGTTCCCCTGCGCGTGCGGCACTTGCAGCGGAAGCTGGCGCGGCTTCCCATCGGCCAGCGTCTCGGTGACGATGCGATCGAGCGCGATGTCGCGGACCGTCTCGAGCAAGGGCCGGCCCGTCTCGACCCGAGCGAGGTCGAAAAGACGATTAAAGGCCGGATTCGTTAGGCGAATGCGTCCCTTGCCATCGAGAAAGACGAAGCCATCCGGCAGCGCGGCGAGGATGGCTTCGACGCGGGAGGCGCGCTCGTGCTCCTGTTCGCTCTGCTCCTGTTTTTCCTGCCAGAGTTTTTCGAGAACGAGCCCGAAGCGGTGCGCATGTTCGTTGCCGGTGATAAGGAAAGTGCGAGGCGGCCGATCGGCGGCGATGGCTTCGACCAATTCACGAGCGTCGCGCCACGGTGAAACCCAATTTCGCCAAAACACGAATCCGACGAGGGCGAGCAGTGCGACCGCGCAGACGAGCAGAAAAATCATGCGCTACTTTTCGCGTAGCCGGTAACCGAAGCCGCGCACCGTCTCGATGGCGTCGGCCGCTTTGCCCAGCTTCTCGCGCAACCGCCGCACATGGGTATCGACCGTGCGCGTGTCGATTAGACTTTCGTAGCCCCAGACTTCGTTGAGGAGACGATCGCGCGATTGGACCCGCCCGGGTCTGCGCATGAGCATACTGAGCAGCTTGAACTCCACACTCGTTAGGCGAACCGCTTTGCCGCCGACCATGACGTGATGCCGCGCCGGATCGACGCTGATCGTGCCGGCTGTCAGCTTTTCTTCCGTCGCGCCGTCGCCGCTTTGCCGCCGCAGAATGGCTTTGATGCGGAGAATGACTTCGCGCGGGCTGAAGGGCTTGGTCACGTAATCATCGGCGCCGAATTCGAGGCCGACGATGCGATCAATCTCCTCCGCCTTGGCCGTGAGCATGATGATCGGAATGTGCCGAGTGGCCGAATCAGTCTTGATGATTTTGCAAATTTCGAGCCCGGGCATTTTCGGCAGCATGAGATCGAGAATGATGAGGGCGGGCGATTCCTCCCTCGCTTTTTGCAGGCCGGTCGCGCCATCGGTCGCCATGGTCACGGTGAATTCGCCTGATTTCTTGAGCGGCAACGCCAGCATGTCGATCACGTCGGCTTCGTCTTCGATGATCAGGATTTTTTTGGTGGGCGTGGGTTTCATGCGCTACAAATCCCGAGTGCGACTGAGACGCTGGATCATGTCAAATTCAAACGCGACTCTTCATTTGCAACGTTTCTGTTTCGACCGAAGCCCATGATCGAGCGTTTTCTGGAGGATTTACAGGTGGGCGATCGTTTCGCGAGCGGTCCCTACGAGGTGACGGAAACGGCGATGATCGATTTCGCACGCGAATTCGATCCGCAACCTTTCCATCTCGATAAAGCCGCGGCCGAGCGCAGCATTTTTCGAGGGCTGGCCGCGAGCGGCTGGCAGACGGCGGCGATCACGATGCGGCTGTTGGTCACGAGCGGATTGAACCTGGCCGGCGGCGCCATCGGGCTCGGGGCGGATGAATTGCGCTGGCCGCGACCGGTGCGGCCGGGCGATCGATTGCGGCTCGATCTCGAGATCATCGAGGTGCGCCCGTCGCGCACGAAACCGGATCGCGGCACGGTGCGCCTCCGTTACGTCACCCGCAATCAGGACGACGAAATCGTGATGACGTTGACCGCGACCGCGCTCGTGCCGCGGCGAAACGTCGCCCCCGACGGAATGGCCTGAGGGAAAATCCCGCTTTGCGGCCAGGCGGGAATTCGCCTAGCTATCGCCATGCACAGCAAGTTCGCTTCGCGGAAAGAGGGATCGTGCGTGGCCGGCTGCCTCGTCACGGTGGCGATCCTTTTCATCCTGGCGCTCGTTCTAGGCGGCGCGGGCTGGTATTTTTACGAGAAATTCGCCGACGAATACACTTCCGCGCACTCGATCGATCTGCGCATCCCGCCGCCCACCACGGCCGAGACCCAGCATGCCGAGAACACGCTCAGCGTATTGCACGGAGCGCTCGTAAACCACCAGGCCACGACTGTTCGTTTCACCGCGCGTGATTTGAATACGCTCATCGCCCGTTCGCCGGACTTTGACGACATGCGCAATCGGGTGCGGGTGGACATTGCCAACTCCCTCCTGCTCCTCGAGCTGAGTGTGCCGCTCAGCGAGACGCAACTCCCGCGGCTGCGCGAACGCTGGTTCAACGGCAGCCTGCTCTGCTCGTTTTCCTATCACGCACCGAACTTCACCTTCGATCCGAAGGAAGGCCGGGCGGGCGATAAGCGGCTGCCTTCCTGGCTGCTCTCGCGCAATTTTGCGACTTCCTTCAGCGGCGGATTCACGAAGGGTTTTCGCAAAGCAGTTCAGAAGCGAGAAGGCGATGAGGCTTGGGACGGTATCGAGCGGATTGAGGTGCGGGGCGATGAATTGATTATCACGACCCGCGCCGGGGCGGACGCGGAAACGTCGAGTATTTAGCGAGCGCGGAAACACCGAGACGAGGTCTCAAGACTTCGCCTAACAGCCCCGCTTGGGATGACGCTTTTCGCGATGCCTTTTACGGCTTGGTCGCGTTCACTGCGCTGGCGGTGCGCGGCGCATGGCTCAGATCGACGAGATCGGCCAGAATGTTGAGCGCTTCGTCGCGTTCGGGATCGATGGCCGGTTCCTTCGTGTCGTCGATCACGCCATCGCCGCCATCATCCGAATCAGCATCGGGCGCCGCTTCCGGTGCGACTTTGGCAGCCACGCCTTCCTTTTTCGCGGCGGCCAGTTTGCCTGGATACATGACGAGCTGGAGATCCGGTTTATCGAGGGTCTCAAGGGTGAGACGATAAATTTTCGGCTCTTCCTCGTTTCGGGCGATCCGTTCCTTCGAGCGGGTTTCCTTGCGCAGTTTGTCCGCGGTCACTTCCTTCTGGCGCACGGTTTCGTTGAGCGAGATGCGGTTATCATCCAGCTTTTTGCGCAACCGGCTCATATCCTCGACGACGTAATGAAACTCGGGCGACGCGGTCACCCGCGCAGCCGAGCGGGTTTTTAATTCCTCGATGTAGAGAGGATGCGAGTCGGACCACTTCGTGTATTTGGCTTTCGGCACTTCGTCGTAAGGGAGGCAATTCTTCAGCGCGCTCTCGCCGTACTCGGGCAGGTCGGTCAGCGTAGGCAAAATAATATCGGAAGCGACGCCGCGCAGTTGGGTGGAGCCGCCGGCGACGCGGTAGAATTTTTGGATGGTCAACTTGAGCGCGCCGTCTTCGCGCGAACGGCTGCCGAGCAGCGACGTGAACCGCCCGATCTCGAGAATCGTCTGCACGGTTCCTTTGCCGAAAGTATTTTGATCGCCCACGATGACGGCGCGGCCGTAATCCTGCAGCGCCGCGGCAAAAATCTCGCTGGCGGACGCACTCTGCCGGCTGGTCAAAACAATCATCGGACCAGAATAGACAATGCCAGGATCGGGATCGGTCGCCACCGAAATGCGATCGCGAGAATCTTTCGTCTGGACGATCGGACCGTCTTTGATGAACAGGCCGGTGAGGGCGATGGCTTCCTCGAGCGAGCCGCCGCCGTTGCGGCGCAGATCGATGACGAGGCCGCCGATGTGCTCCTTGCTCAACCGGCCGAGAAGCGCCCGCACGTCGCGCGTGGTGCTCTTGTGGCCGGAACTTTCGTGATCCATGTCGGCATAGAAGGAAGGCAGCGTGACCCAGCCGAGCTTCACAGGATTCCCATCTTTGTCTTTCTTGATGATGATGTCGGCGCGCGCTTCCTGGTCTTTCAGCTTAATTTCAGCGCGCACGATCTCGATGGTTTTGCGCGAGGAAGGATCGGCCGCGTCCGCCGGGATGACGAGGAGACGCACGTGCGTGCCCTTTTTCCCGCGAATTTTCTCCACCACCTTGTCGAGGCGCATGTCGCGGGTATCGACAAAGTCTTTGTCGCCCTGCGCGACGGCGGTGATGCGATCGCCCACCTTTAACTTCCCGTCTTTTTGCGCGGGACCACCAGCCACGACCGACTCAATTTTCGCGTAACCATCCTCGGAACGAAGAATCGCGCCGATGCCGACGAGCGACAGGCCCATGTTAATGCTGAAGTTTTTCAGGTCCGCCTTGCTCAGGTATTCCGAGTGCGGGTCGTAGGTCTGGGCGAGCGCATCGAGGAAAAGTTTCACCTGCTCGTCGCGATCTTCTTCGTGAACATTGCGCGCGAGGCGATCATAGCGGCGCGCGACCAGTTTCGGGCCGGGCTCGGTCGGCTTTTCGGCCATTTTTTCCTGGAGCAACTCGTTGGTGACGCGTTTGTGCCAGAGATCGTCGGCTTCCGCTTCGTCTTTCGGCCACGGCGCTTTCTGCCGGTTTAGGGAAATGGTTTGTTCGGTCGAAAAATCCGGCTTTTGCTTGAGCAACTCTTTAATCTTGGCGACGCGATCATCGACGCGCTTCTGGTAGAGATCGTAGATTTCGTAAGCGGGTTTCAATTCCCCAAGCAAAACATCGTCGTCCAAAGCCGTCCCGTATTTGGCGGTGAGGGCATCGACATCTTTCTGGGTGAAGAAGAGGTGGCTAAAGTCGAGCAGCTCCAGGTAGTCGGTCAGAAATTTACGAGAGACATCGTCATCGAGCGATTGATGCGTGTAGTGGCCTTCTTCGAGCAGCCGTCCGACCGAAGTGGAAACCTGGGAGAGATTGTTCCGCGCGAGAAGCGGCGCCGCCGGCAGAGAGATCGCCGCTGCGAGCACGATAGGAAGGACAAAACCGCGAGAAAGAAGCTTCATGCGAGAGAAAAAAAGGTTAGAGACAGTGGCAGAATTCAATATTAACGCAAGGTGACGGCTGGTCCAGACACCCGAATCAGTTGAGACACTCGACGCGTAAGAACATTCAATAATGCCGCCAAAAGATCGCCACAACCGGATGCAGGTTTCGTTCCCTTTTTCGGTGAATCTCGGACGTGCTCGAGCCTGGCTTTTCCGGCGTAGACACGAGGCCATATGATCCGCTACGAGACATTTTGCGGCGGCATTTTCGAAACGAATTGCTACCTGCTCCACGCGCCGGAAGGGCCGATCCTCTTCGACGCCCCGGATGGCGCCTGCCAATGGCTCGTCGATCAGGGCATTACGCCCGGCCTGCTCTTGCTCACGCACGGACATTTCGATCACGTTCCTGATCTAGCGAAGATCAAGGAGCGTTTCGCCTGCCCGATCGGATGCCATCCGGATACCGCGCCGATGATTTCCGAGCGCGATTTCTTCAAGAACTTCGGCTTCGCGCTCGAGATCGAGCCGGTCACGCCCGACTTCCTCATCACGGCAACCGCTTCCCGCCATTTTCTCGGGCTGGAGATGCAAGTGCTCGAAGTGCCCGGCCATTCTCCCGGCAGTCTCTGTTTTCTCTCGCGCGCCGATCGGTTGCTGGTGGGCGGCGACGTGCTCTTCGCCGGCGGCGTGGGTCGCTGGGATTTGCCGGGCGGCGACGGCGACCTGCTTTTCGCCGGGATTCGCGAGAAACTTTATGCGCTCGACGATGAGGTGACAGTCTTGCCCGGGCACGGACCGCCCACCACCATCGGGACCGAGCGCAGAACGAATCCGTTCGTTTCTTAGAGCACGCGCCGCGTTCCGATCAATGGGGCGCCACGGTCATGGTGAGGAAGGCAAAGATGACCACGTCCTGCACCATGTGAATGCCGAAAGCCCAGAAGAATCCGCGCGTCTCGATCATGCTTTTCGCCCAAATCCATCCGGCCATTCCGGCCGCCAATACACCAAGCAAGCCCGAGGGCTGGCCGAAGAAATGGCTGAGCCCGAAGAGCGCCGCCGTGAGCAGCGTGGCTTCCCGATCGCTCACCACCGGGCGCAGCCGCGCCAGCATCACGCAACGGAATTGAAATTCCTCATTCGCCGCATTCAATGCCGCCGTCGCCAGACCGAGTGGGAGGAAAGGCAAAATCCAGCGAGCGCGCGTAAAATCGAGCGGCAACGTGGCGAAGAGCACAAGCGGTAATCCCAGCCCGAAAAAGATCAGGGCGGCGACACCGATACGGGTCCAGGGAATCGACCGATAAAAAAGGGGGACAGGCTCCGGTTTCGACAGAGCGCGCAGATTCCCAATGCGCAAAAAGAGGTCCTTTCGGGTAAGCCCGCTGCCGATGAGCGTGCACAGCATGAGGATCGCGCCGCCGACCGGCAGCAAACGGTCGATGAACCAACGTAGGTCCCACCGCTGTTGCGCACGCCAAAGTTGAAAGGAAGCGCATTGTTCCGCGAGCATCGGGATGAGCGACCATCCCAGGCGGAGCGCGGCCAGCGCCATGAAAAATCCACAGAGCGCGCGCCAGCGGGAATCCCGGCGGCAAACCGCGCCCGCGACGATCACCAGCACGGCGGCTTGCACGATCGGCAGCCAGATGAGGCCGCCGCTGGCAAACTGCCGGTAAACGATTTCCGGAAGAACGCTCGCCCAAAGCACCCCGGCCCAGAGGGAGGCTCGTAAAGCTGGATTGGCTTGAGGTTCTGACGGGGCGGAATTCACAGGGCGCATCCGAGCAGGTTTTGGATTTTCGCGCAACAGGATCATCATGCGGCCAACACGGCCGCGCGGTCAGCGACGGACCGCAGCCAAAGCTTCGGCGAGGGGCGCGAGGCCGCATTGTTGTTCGGCGAGCGACACCAGTAATTGCCGCGCCGGCTCGATATGCCCGAGGAAGGCGGGCACATTTTTCTCATGGCCGAGAAAGCCGAAGGCGCCGAGCGCCTGCATCAATCGCTGGATCGCGCAGAGCCTCAGAATTTCGCGGAATTCCGCCTCATTCGCGTGTCCTGATCTTACAAAATAATAATCGAGCAACTCCTCCCGTTCCGCGTCCGTCAGCGTCACGTAAGGATCGTAGAGCAGTGAGGCCAGATCATATTCGGCCAGCCCGAAACGCATTCCTTGAAAATCGATCAAGTAAGCCTGGCCGCGGCGGACCAGAATATTCTGCGATTGGAAATCGCGGTGGATCAGTACGTGCGGCCGCGACCCGAGACGCTCCGCCATTTCTTCCAGCGCCGGCAGTTGCGCGAGCGATTCGATTTCTTGCGGCCCCATTCCGAAATGGCGCCCAAGACAATTCTCGAAAAAGTAACCCTGCTCCCAGCGATACATCGGCGCGTTAAATTCCGGCGACAATTCGCTGCGCAACGGCTCCGCCCTTTCCGGCGGCAGGCGATGAAGCTTCCCGATCACCTCGAGCGCCGATTCATAAAGAGTGCGGCGCGCCGGCCAGCTCTCCTCGCGATGACTCCAGAGATCGTTCTCACCCAGGTCTTCGATCCAGATCAAACCCTCCGCCGGATCGTGAAAATGAATCTTCGGCACGCGCACGCCGTGGCGTTCCAGAAATTCCGCGATGTGGACATACTGCCGGTTTTCGTCGCGCGAGAGATCGTACTTCACCAGCACGATCGATTGATCGGGGCCGGCCGCGATGCGGTAAAACTTCCGGCCCGATCCACCCTTCTCGATCGGCGTGATCTTGACCTCGCGCGATTCCAGGCCGGGAAACCGGACGCGCGTTTCACGCAGCAATAAATCGCGTGAATCAGATGTCAACATTCTGGCAACGGCCTTCCACTTTTTGGTGAGCGCGGACGATACAGCGATGCAACGCACTCCTAGAAGCAATTTGTGCGTCCTCCCACAAAATGCTTTCCTCGATCGTCGCGTCGTTGCCGATCACGCAGCGAGGCCCGATCGACGCAAAACCACGAATCGTCGCGCTCTCCGCGATCTGCGCCAGCGGATGCACGCGCACCGGCCATTCCTTTTCGGGCACGAACGTCGGCTTCCAATTCTCGCGCGAAATCCAGCGGTGGATTTCCAGATAGGCGTCCCGCGTCCCGATATTCCACCATTGGCCTTCGTTCAAAACCACGCCACCGACCCGGCCGCCCTCCTTGATCCACTGCTTCAAAATCGGGATGAACGAAATCTTCTCGCCCGACGCGATGCGGGAAAAAATGCCGGCGTTCCAGATTGAGATGTTGGCGAAATCGTAATCGCCCGGCGCTTCGTCCGCGCCGCGAATTTCCGTGACGCGTCCGTCGCGGCAAACCACACCTGCGGCCAAACCCGTCGCCCGCAAAGCAAGCGTCACATCATTCCCGCGCGCGAAATGTTCCTCGATTAACGGCGCGAGCGCGACGTCGGTGAGAATATCGCCGCTGTAAACGAGGAACGTCTCTTTGCCTAACGACTGCTCGACGTTCTTAATTCCGCCGCCCGTCTCGAGCAGGACCGGCTCATTCGCCAGCTCGACCGGGTGTCCGTGATATTCGCCCGCGCCAAACAGCCGCTCAAACGCTTCCGGGCAATGGTGCGTATTGACGATGAACCCCTCCACCTCGTTCGCGATCAGGTGATCGAGCGCGAATGTGATGAGCGGCTTGTTGAAGATGGGAATAAGCGGCTTCGGGCAAAGATCAGTCAGCGGCCGCAAGCGCGTCCCCAAACCCGCGCCCATTACAAACGCCTTCCTGATTCGTCCCATCCCCTCCTTTGTCGCCACTTCCCCTCCGAATCAAATCGAAGTCCGATTGAAATTGGAAACCAGGAATCCATGAAAAAAATCCTGCTCCTGCTCGTGATCCTAATCGTAATCGATCCCCGCTTCGCGCGCCCGGTCCGCTGTAGCCGTCTCGCTGTGCGAGACGCGAGAGCGGCAGACGATCGCGAGAGTCATCTCCCGCGTTTCGCACAGCGAAACGGCTACAGGCTTTCCGCCGCCATGCGCGCTTCCCGTCGGCGCACCACATTGAGCGTGACCAGCGCCGCGATCGCGCACACGCCCGCGCCGATCGCGATCGTCGCCGGCGTCCCAACAAAATCCGCCATCGCGCCCGCTTGCAGGCTGCCGAACGGAATCATCCCGCCAAAAATAAGCGTCCAGATTCCCATGACGCGTCCGCGCATTTCATCGGGCACGATCGTTTGCAGCACTGTGTTGGAAGTTGAAAAAAAGAGCACGATCCCGAATCCGCTTAGCGCGAGCAGGAACAACTCGAGCGGCAGATTGCGATTGAACGCGAACAAGGCGAGCCCGCTCGAAAAAATCCAGACACCGCCCAGCGCCATGACTCGCGGCGGCCAGACATGGCCGACCGTGGCGACGGTCAACGCCGCGATGAGCGCACCGATTCCGCTCGCCGCCATGAGCAAGCCGTAGCCTCGTTCGCCGAGGTGCAAAACGTCGTGCGCGAACGCCGGCATGAGCACCGAATACGACCAGCCGAAAACGCCAACCACCGCGAAGAGCGCGAGAATGGTAAGCGCGCGCGGATGCGTCCAGACGTAGCGAAATCCCTCGAGCGCCTGCGCAAACGGCCCCGCCTCACTCCGCGCCGTCTCGCGTTTCGCCACCCGCATCATGAGCAGCCCGCTGATGACCGCGATGAAGCTGACGCCATCGATGAAGAAGCACATCGCGATGCCGACTCTCGCCATGAGAATGCCGGCGATCGATGGACCGATGATGCGCGCCGCGTTGAAGACGGAGCTGTTGAGCGAGATCGCATTCATCAGATCCTCGCGACTCGTCATTTCGATGACGAACGCCTGACGCGTCGGCATGTCGAAGGCCATCGTCACGCCGCTGCACATCGCGAGCACGATGATGTGCCACGGCTGCACCACGCCGCGCCAGACGAGCGCCGCCATCGTGAACGAGATGACCATCGCGGAGATTTGCGTGCAGACGAGGACGGAGCGTTTTGAATACCGATCTGCCGCCCAGCCACCCCACGTGGCAAAGATGAGCATCGGCGCCGAGGCCGCCGCCGCGACCACGCCGAGCAATACTTTCGATCCGGTTAATTGGTAAACGAGCCAGCCTTGCGCCGTCGTCGTCATCCAGGTGCCGATGAGCGAAATGAGCTGGCCGTAAAAGAAGAGGCGGAAGTTGCGATGGCGCAGCGCGGAGAACGTGTTGCGCAGCGAAATGCCGCCGGTCACGACGCGCCGCGGCTGACCGGTTACATCGGCCGGAACGCGCGTCGTTGGATTGATGGGCGGGGGCGCGCTCACGATTTGGCGGCCGCGCGTTTCTGCCCCAGCGCGTGCTCGATTTTTCCGAGGGGAAGGCAATTCATCACATCGCTTTTCGTCAGCCAACCTTTGCGCGCGACGCCGATGCCGAAGGCGAGATGCTGCAACCGCTCAACGTTGTGCGCGTCGGGATTGATGACGCACTTTACGCCTGTCTCTTTCGCGAGCGGCCACCAACGCCAATCGAGTTCGAGCCGGCGCGGCGCCGCATTGATCTCGATCCACGTGCCAGTCGCGGCCGCGGCGTCGATCACCGCCAGGATGTCGATCGCATACGGCTGGCGATGCAGAAGCAAGCGCCCGGTCGGATGCGCCAGCATGGTCACGAACGGATTGCTGATCGCGCGAATGACGCGCTCGGTCATCTCTGTTTCGCCGAGGTTGAAAGAGGAATGAATGGACGCGACGACGAAGTCGAGGCCGGCCAATGTTTCGTCGTCGAAATCGAGCGAGCCATCGCGCAGGATGTCGCATTCCACGCCGGCGAAAATTCGGAAGTCGTCGGATTGTTTGTTCAACTTTCGAATGGCCGCGCCCTGCACGCGCAGCCGCGCCGCGTCCAGCCCGTTCGCCTGAATCGAGCTGCGGCTGTGATCAGCGATGCCGAGATATTCGAGGCCGAGCTCCTGCGCGGCGGCCGCCATTTCTTCGAGCGTGTTGTGACCGTCGCTCGCCGAAGTGTGGCAATGGAAAGTGCCGCGCAAGTTTTCCAGCTCGACCAATTTCGGGATTCGATTCTCCGCAGCCGCGGCGAACTCGCCGTTGTTCTCGCGCAATTCCGGCGGGATGAAATCGAGATCGAGCGCGCGATAAAGCTGCCCTTCCTCTTTGATCGCCGGAATTTTCCCGGCGGCCGCTTTCTTTTTCTTCGCCGCCGGATCGATCGGCGCGAGCCCAAGCCGATATTCGTTTAACGTCCAGCCGCGTTGCAGCGCGCGACTGCGCACGACGACGTTGTGTTCCTTGCTGCCGGTAAAATAATTGAGCGCGAACGGATATTCCTCCGTCGTCACCACGCGCAAATCGGATTGAATGCCCGACTTCAAGCGCACGCTCGTCTTGGTCGGCCCTTGCGCGATGATGCTTTCGACGAGCGGATGACTCGCGAAAAATTGCGTGATCACTTCCGCCTCTTTCGTCGCGACGATGAAATCGAGATCGCGCACGATTTCCTTCCGCCGCCGGTAACTGCCCGCGATGGAAGCCTGCAACGCATCCTCGTGCGCGCGCAGATCGCTCTGCAATTGCTCCGCCTCCGCCGCGACGGCGCCGAATTGAAACGAGCCCGCGTGTTGCGCCCGCGCCGCGATGGCCTGCGCCAATTTCTCCTGCGTCGTTTTGCCAAACCCGGGCAACTCGGCGACGCGCCCGGCCGCGCACGCTTCCTGCAATTGCGCGATCGAGCTCACCTCCAATTTCTCGTAAAGCGCTTTCACCTTTTTCGCGCCGAGCCCGGAGAGCGAAAACAATTCGAGAATGTTGGCCGGAAATTCGGCGCGCAGTTCTTCGAAAAACTTCAGGCTGCCCGTCTCCGCCAGTTCCTTGATTTTGGCCGCGATCGCCTTGCCGACGCCCGGAATTTTCTCAAGCGCTTCCAGATCCTTCAAGCTGGCGAAGCTGCCGCCGAAGGTCTCGATTGATCGCGCCGCGTTCGTGTAAGCGCGAATCTTGAACGCGTTCTCGCCCTTCAATTCGAGGAGCGTCGCGATGTCATCGAGCACCTCGGCGATCTTCGCCTTATCCATCGGTCACCATGAACCGGGAAATCATTTCCGTCACGCCGCGCGCGGCATCCGCCTCACATCCGGCCGCGCTGCTTATAAAAGCGATACCGCTCCAAAATCTTGTCCACGTAACGCCGCGTCCCGGGAAAATCGATGTTCTCGCGAAATGCATCGGCGGTCATGACGACCGCTTCGCCGCCGGCCCAACGCTGCGCGCGGCTCGCCCCCGCATTGTATTCCGCGAGCGCGAAAGGAATCGGATCGGGCTCCACCTGCCAATGCTGCATGGCCCGCCCCAAATACCAGCTGCCCGCCTCCAGATTTTTTTGCGGATCGAACAATTCCTCGACCTGAAAATTTTCAATGTGCGAATCGCGCGCCCATTCCTTGGCCGCGTTCTCGCCCACTTGCATGAGCCCGCGTTCCCCGGCGCTCCCCATTTTTTTCGGATCGAACCGGCTCTCCCGCCAGACGACCGCTTTGATCAACATCGGATCGATATGGTGGGTCGCCGCCGAGGCGAGAATGAGGCTATCGTATTGATGAAAACGCGCCGGGCTCATCCATTCAAACGCAGTGTAAAACGGATCGCCCGACCGCAGAGCCAGCGCGGCAAAAGCGGCGCCGCCCGCGAGCAGCAAGCAGATGAGAAATTTAAAGAAAAAGCGTGCCATGCCTTCAGGCGAAACGTTGTCGCATTCTCGCTGCGGCGAAAAGTTGGATTACTGAGCGGACGCAGGGAGAGTCAATCTGCCGAGCAAACAACCTTCGTCCAATCCGAGAATGCCAACTCCCGCTTATGCGCGCGTCGTCATCGATCGCTCGATCGGTCGCGAACTCGATTACGCCATCCCCGAAACGCTGGCTGATCGCATCGACATCGGCTCGCGCGTGCGTGTTCCGTTTCGCGAAAAATCCGCGCTCGCCACCGTGGTGACGTTGCTGGAGGAGAGCGACGCGAAAGGAATTCGCCCGATCGAGGCGCTGGTCGGCGATCGGCCGATTCTGAGCAAGACGCTGCTCGAACTCGCGCGCTGGATGAGCGCCTATTACTGCTGCCCGATCGAAACGGTCATGCGCAGCCTCTTGCCGCAGGTCATTCGCAAAGCCGAAGTCGGCTGGAAGAAGCAGCAATTCGTTAGGGCGACGCGCCTGATCGAGACTGAGGAATTGGAGAAACTGCGGCGCCGTGCGCCGCGCCAGGCGGAATTGCTCGAAGCCATCGCGCAACTCACTGAGCCCATAGCCGCCGCCGATCTTCTCCGGCAAACTTCGCTCGACGCCCAGACATTGCGCTCACTCGTTAAGCGCGGATTCGCGCAAGTGGAAGAGCGCGCCATGCCGCGCGACCCGCACGCGCAGGATGAATTCATCGCTTCGGATAATCTGGTCTTGAGCGACGAGCAGACGACTGCGTTGGAAGTGGTCGAGCAAGCCCTGGCGGATCCGATCTCCGCGCGTCCGATCCTGCTCCACGGTGTGACCGGCAGCGGGAAAACGGAAATTTATCTGCAGGCGATCAAGATCGCGCTCGCGCAAGGACGCAACGCCATCGTCCTCGTCCCGGAAATCTCGCTCACTCCGCAAACGGTCGAGCGTTTCAAAAGTCGCTTCGCGGAAATCCAGGATGGCGTTGCTGTTCTCCACAGCCATCTCTCCGAAGGGGAGCGACACGACGAATGGCACAAAATCCATTCCGGCCGCGCCCGCATCGTCATCGGCGCGCGCAGCGCCATTTTTGCGCCGCTCGAAAACCTCGGGCTCATCGTCGTCGATGAAGAACACGAGACTTCCTACAAACAGGAGGAAGCGCCGCGCTATCAAGCGCGCGATGTCGCGATCGTCCGCGCGAAGATGGAGAAATGCGCCGTCCTCCTCGGCAGCGCGACACCGTCGCTCGAAAGTTATTTCAACGCCACCAGCGGCAAGTATCAACTCGTTAGGCTGACAAAACGGGTGGACGATTGCCAGATGCCGCTCATTCGCATCGTCGATCTGCGGCAGGAACGCCGGGGCGAGAAAGGGCCCAACATTATTGGCCAGAAGTTGGGTGCCGCGATCACGGCACGGCTCGAAAAGCGCGAGCAGACCATCCTCTTTCTCAATCGCCGCGGCTTTTCCACTTCGTTGCTCTGCCGCGAGTGCGGCGAAGCGCGGCAATGCCCGAACTGCAGCGTCGCGCTCACCTTTCATCGCAGCGCCGCGCGGTTGAGCTGCCATCTTTGCGGCCACACCGCCGCCGTGCCCAAGAAATGTCCGGCCTGCGGGAAGGATGCGTTGATCTATGCCGGCTTCGGCACCGAGAAAGTCGAGTCGACCGTCGCCAGGCTCTTCCCGAGCGCGGTCGTCCAACGGATGGACTCCGATTCGATGACGCGCAAGGATGCCTTTCGCGACACGTTGCGCGCGTTCCGCGCGGGCAAGATCGATGTGCTCGTCGGCACGCAGATGATTGCGAAAGGTCTGCACTTCCCGAACGTCACGCTCGTCGGAATCATCAACGCCGATCTCGCGTTGCACATGCCTGATTTTCGCGCCGGTGAACGGACGTTTCAGTTGCTCACGCAAGTCGCCGGCCGCGCCGGCCGCGGCGAAACTTCCGGCGAAGTTTTTGTGCAGACCTACACGCCGTTCAGTCCGTCGATCCAATTCGCGCGGCATCACGATTTCCAAGGTTACTTCGAACAGGAACTCGAGTTTCGGGAGCGCTGCGACTTTCCACCGTTCAAGCACGCCGTTCTCGTTACCGTGCGTTCAGCCCACGAGACGCGCGCGCAGTTTACCTCCGAGACGGTGCATCGGCGGCTCAAGGAAACATTGCCTAACGAGTTTATTCTCGGTGAGCCAACGCCCGCGCCGCTTGAGAAATTGCAGGGACAATTTCGTTTTCACATTCTCATCCGCGGCGAAGCGATCATGCGCTTGAGCCGGCTGGTGCGCGAGACGCTCGATAAACTGCCGATGCCGGAGGACGTGCTCGCGAGTGTGGATGTGGATCCTTATCAGTTGCTGTGATTTGGAATTCAACCGCAGAGATCGCGGAGCACGCAGAGATCGGGATTTTCACCACAGAGAGCACGGAGAACACAGAGCTTGGTGAGGGTTCTCTTTGTTCCTGGAGCGATGCCAGAAAATCCGGGGAGCGCACGCTTGCAGCGTGCTGGTTTCGGCATTCTGCCGAAACGAACTTGCACAGAAATTGTGGCGCTTATCCTGACGCATCGCCGCAGGGAAAGTTCGCGATGATGTGGACATCATCGCCCGCACGCTGCAAGCGTGCGCTCCCCAGATCAGCGGCGACGCGTTCTGCTGAACTTGAGAACACCAGTCCGAGACGCCATAGTGAAAGGCGCTCTTTTGCTGGGAACGAATCCGCATTTCCTACGTTATTCCCATTTCCTCCTCAGTTTTCACCCGATGAGATGGCCAAATTTATTATTCGTTAGGCAATCGCTGGTGGTCGCTCTGGTCCTGGCCGGCAGCGGCATCGCGCCGCTTGCTCATGGTGCGCCGACTCCAACTCCAACGCCGACGGAGGCAGCCAATGTGACGCAGCTTTCGGCCGAACGCGCCGACGTCGAGCGCGCCAAAATCTACCAGGCAGGCGTAAGCTATACGCATTGGCTCGATGGACTCGCGACCCGCAGCGGTCGCGCTTCGCTGGCCGAACCGGTCTTCGATCGCGTCACGCAAATGCGCTTGTTCGCCAGCCTCGGCTCGCTTCTCCTCGTCGCCCTCATTTCGTTTCTCTTCGTCTGGATCGTGCAACGGCGCGCCGGCCGCATTGAATCGGCCGAGCATCAAAGCTGGCTCGCGCTCTCCGCCGCCGCGGCGCGCAAACCGATTGCACTCCTCGTCTGCGTCTTCGGCGGATTTTTCGCTCTCATGCCGATCGTGACCGGCGTCGTCGATCGACCGCTTCGCCATTTCCTCGCGGAAACACTGACCACGCTCACCTATGCCGGGCGCGTCATCGCGGTGCTCTGGTTGATCCTGCAACTGATCCGCGGTGTCGAGAAACGCTTGCGCCGTTGGGCGCAGGAAAGCGGCAAGGTGCTCAACCTCGTCATCGTCCCGGTAATCGGTCAAACGTTGCGGCTGGTCGTGCCGTTGCTCGCCATTATTTTGTTGCTGCCGCTCCTGCAACTCTCAAGCGGCCCGACCTGGCTCGTCCAGAAAACGCTCGGCATTTTGCTCATCGCCGGACTTTGCATCCTCATCGTACGCGGCACGCTCGCCATTCAAAACGGCCTCATGACGGGCCGTAGCCTCGATGTGGAGGACAATCTCGCGGCGCGCCAAATTTACACACGCGTCACCGTCATTCGCAAAATCATCATTACGATGGTGGTGATCATCGGCCTCGGCTCGATCTTGATGATGTTCGGCCCGGTTCGGCAATTCGGGACCAGCATTCTCGCTTCCGCGGGAATTGCGGGCATCGTGCTCGGTTTCGCCGCACAGAAAACGCTCGGCAATTTCCTGGCCGGCGTCCAGATCGCGCTCACCCAGCCGATGTTGATCGACGACGTCGTAAAGGTGGAAGGCGAGTTTGGCCGCATCGAAGAAATCACGCTCACCTACGTGACCGTGCGCACCTGGGACCTGCGGCGCCTGGTTTTTCCGATCACCTATTTCATTGAGAAACCATTCGAAAACTGGTCACGCCGCAGTCCCGAACTGGTCGGCGCGGTTTTTCTCTATCTCGATTATCAGACGCCGCTCGGCGCGCTGCGCGAGGAAGCGCAACGTCTGGTCAAAGCGAATCCGAATTGGGACAAAAAATCCTGCGCCGTGCAGGTGACCGACACGAAAGAAGCCGTCATCGAAGTGCGCGTGCTGGTGAGCGCGGCCAACGCCTCGAAGGCTTTCGACCTGCGCTGCCAGGTGCGCGAAGGCCTGATCGAATTTTTGCGCAGCCGGCATCCCGAAAGTCTGCCCCGCGTGCGCACGGCACTGGCCCGCTTGCGGGATGATCAGCACAAGAACGAGACGACCGGCCGCACCGTGCCGGGCAAGGAGCACGAACGCGGTTCAGTTTCCCCCGGCCTGAGGAAAAACGAAGAGCAGCCGGCCAACGGCAAGCGTGGCGCGACTTCGAACTGAATTCACCGCAGAGCGCGCAGAGATCGGGATTCTCACCACGGAGGGCACAGAGATCACAGAGTTTTTAGATTTCAATCTCTGCGGCCTTTGCGTTCTCTGCGGTTAATTCCAAACCTCTGTGATCTCTGTGCCCTCTGTGGTAAAAATTCAGCCGATGTTTTCGCGCTGCGGCATGAACATGGTGAGGCACTTGCAAGCGCCTCCCGCTTTCAGGAATTCGCTCATCGGCAATGGATGGCAGTGGTAGCCGCGTGCCGTCAATTTCTTCACCAGATTCGGCGCGCCTTCCGGCAAAACGATGTCGTTTTCGAGCACCACGGCGTTGCAAGAAAAGTGGGCGGCTTCCGCTTCCTCGACGTCGATCAGATTCGGCACCAGGTCGCGAATGGCCCGTTGGCCGTATTCGTCAAACGCCGCTGGAAACCAGGCCGCGCCGCCATCGGGCAACGGCGTGAAGCAGGTATCGAGATGGTAGAAGCGCGGGTCGACCAGCTCGACGGAAATGACGCGACAATTAAAAACATCACCCACGGCGCGATGGGAATTGATGTCGGAGCGGAACTTGTAGCCGCAGATAAGTGAGTCGCCCACGAAGAGCGCGTCGCCTTCGCCTTCGAAATCAAGCGTCTCGGGCAACCAGATGATTTCGTAGCCGTGCTCCTCCATCCAGCGCGCGAAATGAGCCGATTCACCCTTGCGTTCCGCGTGATGAAAATTACTCGGGATAAACTTTTTCCCGACGGTCAGTCCGGCGTTTGCCGTGAAAACCATGTCCGGCAATTTCGGCTGAGGCGGAACGAGATCGATATGGCAATCGAGCCCGGAAAGTTTTTCGTGCAGGCCGCGCCACTGTTTTTTCGTGAGCTCGACATCGGCGCCGCGCTCGCGGCTCATCCACGGATTGATCTCGTATTCGATGCCGAAATGATCCGGCGGGCAAAGGAGCAGGTTCCGCATACAGCTCCGCGCTTCAGGCGATGGGCTTGGAGGGCGAGGCAGCGGTCGTCGTTTCTTCTCTCTTGGTCACTTCGGCGCCGTGTTCGCGCAAACCCACCACCATGGTGTCGAGCTTCTCCTTGGTGGGAGCGGAAATTTCGATGCGCGCCTGGCTTTGATCGGCCCGTTGCTGGCCGATTTTAATGTCGAGAATCTTGAAATCACCGCCTTCGGTCAGGATGCCGTCCAGCACTTTAGGCAGAATGAGCGAGTCGATGATATGACCGCGCAATTCGATGATCTCGGAAAACATGGGCCCCCATTGTAGCGCATCGAGGGCGGTTGGGCTAGCACGTTGGCGATAGGCTATTTGGACGCGCTCCCTTGTCCGCTTCTGCGCCTGCCACTATGGAATCGGCGTGACTCATCTCAAAAAGCCCGAAGTCAGCGGCCCGGCTCCTTCACGCAAGGCCGGCCGCGCTTTGGGCGAGAAGCTCAATCGCAAGTCCAAAACCCCGCCTGACCCGAAAATCCTCGATCGCCATCCGCCGAAATCGGGCTCGTCCGGGAAGGCTTAATCATGAACGCCGATCTCGAAGGGCTGGCCGGTAAATTGGAGCGCGCCCTGGCGACGCGCCCGGAATATTACGTCACGCTGCGCGCCGAGCTGCGGCCGTTGCACGCGTTGTCGGATGAAGAGTTGCGCGACTTCGCGAACGCGCGCGGCTGGCGGGTCGTCAAACGCATCGGCGGCCGCCAGATCGAATTCTACAACGACGCCGGCCTCCTCCTCCGCGATCTCTAATTATTTCTCGAGAAAAAATCCCGTCAACGGACTCGTCGCGCTCGCACTCGCCCGTGCTTCAGCCAGACCGATCTCGCGCGCCTCGCGTCCTGCTTCCACTGCCTTGCGAAAAGCCTGCGCCATCCGGCTCGGGTCAGCCGCTATCGCGATGGCAGTATTCACCAGCACGGCATCCGCGCCCATCTCCATCGCCTCCGCGGCCTGGCTCGGCGCGCCGAGCCCTGCATCGACCACCACCGGCACGGTCGCCTGTTCGATGATGATCTCTATCTGCGCGCGCGTCTCGATCCCGCGATTGCTGCCAATCGGCGAACCGAGCGGCATGACCGTCGCCGTCCCAACATCCTGCAAGCGTTTCGCCAAAACCGGATCAGCATTGATATAAGGCAACACGGTGAACCCCTCCCTAACGAGTATTTCCGCCGCGGCCAGCGTCTCGACCGGATCGGGGAGCAAATAGCGCGGGTCGGGATGAATCTCCAGTTTCACCCAGGTCGGCAAACCCGCGGTGGCGGCGAGGCGCGCAATGCGAACCGCTTCCTCCGCATTACGCGCGCCGCTCGTGTTGGGAAGAAGTAGAAAGCGTTTCGGATCGATGAACTCGAGAATGTTCGCGAACGGATCGTGACTTCCGGAAAGATCGGCGCGGCGCAACGCCACCGTCACGATTTCGCTGCCGCTCGCCTCAAGCGCATCGGCCATCAACTCGTTCGATGCGAATTTGCCCGTGCCGACGAGCAATCGCGAAGTGAATTCGCGATCGGCGATCTTGAGTTTCGACGGCTTGTCCGACATGCTCGAAACATAGCGCAAATACGCCGGCTGCGAATTCACTTGTACGAAACGGCCACGTCATTATTGTCATCCCGAGCGCAGTCGAGGGATCCCGTGGCGAAAGCTTTAAGGTAACTTCCCCGGGATTCCTCGACTTCGCCTTGCGGCTCCGCTCCGGATGACATTGCACCATCAAGATTGCCTCGTCGGAATGCGCGCGTTGCCCGCGCAATCCATCGATCTCGTCGTTACTTCGCCGCCTTACAATCTCGGGATCGCCTACCGAAAATATTCCGATCGCGCCGACCGCGCTGCCTATCTGCAATGGTGCGCCGAATGGTCAGCCGAAGTGCGCCGTCTACTCAAACCGACCGGCTCATTCTTCCTCAATGTCGGCGCCTCGCCTTCCAATCCGATGCTACCGCACGAACTGCTCATGCAAATGCGCGACCACTTCGTTTTGCAAAACACGATCCACTGGATCAAAGCCATCACGATTGACGACGAAAACGGCGCACCGCTCTCCCGCGGCCATTTCAAGCCGATCAACTCGCGGCGTTTTCTCAACGATTGCCACGAATACGTTTTCCACCTCACGCTTTCTGGAAACACGCCCATTGACCGCCTCGCCCTCGGCGTTCCTTACGCCGATAAAAGCAACATCGCGCGCTGGTCGCACACGCGCGGGAGCGATCGGCGTTGCCGCGGCAACACCTGGTTCATTCCCTACGAAACCATCCGCAGCCGCGACAAACAGCGCCCGCATCCCGCGACCTTCCCGGTGCGCCTGGTCGAGAACTGCATCCGGCTCCATGGCCTAACGAGCGATCTCGTCATGCTCGATCCGTTCCTCGGCATCGGGAGTTCCGGCGTCGCCGCGCAGAAATGTGGCGTGAAGAATTTCATTGGCTTCGAGATTGACGACGTCTACCTGGCGGAGGCAAAGCGAAGATTGTAACTTAGGCTTCCAGCCTGAGCAGTCTGGCGGGCATCCTGCCTGCCGATTTCTTTTCGGAACGGGCTGGAAGCCCGTCGCACGAGTTCAGGCAGGATGCCTGACCTACGCCGCGTGCTCAGAACAACTGATCGCTCCGCTTCGGCGTCTCAAACTTCTCCAACGGCTTCACCAGATTCCCCGGCAACGGCCGCACCCGATCGAAAATGCGTGGCGCGATCTGTTTCGCGACCGGATAACCCGCGACAAACATCTCCATCCGCGCATCGAGATTATCGATGTAATTCAGCGCCATCGCTTCCGGCGTTTTCGGATAAATCGGCGAACCAAATTGCGGTTCGCCATGATGCGCGCCGATCAAGTGCAGCAAATGCAGCCGCACATCTTCAGACGCCGGCGCCAGATTGCGCCAGGCCGCGGTATTTTCCGTCGTAAGCAAATTGCGCCAGAGCGAATTGACCAGCTCGATGCCAATGGAGATGTGGCCCATCAATTCGCCGCGCTCCTCGAATCCCATCGTGAACCCGTCTTCCGGCAAATGATTTTCCCAAAGCTTTCCGGAATCGTGAAAAAGAATACCGACCACGAGCAGATCGACATTCAAATGCGGATAGAGCGGCGCGATCGCTTGCGCCGTCCGCATCATTTGCGCGGTATGTTCGACGAGCCCGCCGCGCCGCGCGTGATGATAACTGCGCGCCCCAGCCGTGCGACGAAAGCGTTCGCCCCATTCCTGCAAGAACATTTCGCCTAACGAGCGCAAACGCGGATCGCTCACGCCAGAGATGCTCGTGGTAATGAAATCCCAATCCGTCTTCTGCTTCGCGCGCAACTCGGCCGGTCCTTGCAACAGCTCGTCGCGCTCCTGCTCGTCGAGTTTGCGCACCTTCCAGTTCCGCGCCTCGAGCCCGAATTGCTGGTGCTGATTAAACTCGCCGGCCAGCTCGATGAAATCGCTCGGCCGCATCGCGCCGCATGCGCGGTATTCCGGATGATCGCTCCAGACGCGCAACGTCATGCGATCGGCCGCATCGGCCAGCGTCATCTCGCAATACGGTTTGCCTTCGCGCGTCATTTTCGCGGCGGCCGCTTCCACCTGCACATGGACGCGCGCGTGCACTGCGCCATTCTGGGCGCCGCGCCGGATCTTGGTCAAAGTCATCAAATCCATAGGAAGAAGTTACGGGAGGCTTAAAAGAAAATGCCGCCCGGCGTTACACCGGACGGCATCAGATTCTTTGGAATTGCGCGACTGCGCAAGCCGCGAAAAAATTTACGGCTTCGCGATACCGATCACGCCGCAAGCCACGCGTCCACCGGCATCACCGGTCGGCTGCGTTTTCAGATCATCCGCTTTCTCGTGCACAATCACGCCGCGACCGATGATCGAATTTTCGCCGCTCATCGTCATCAACTTATCGGTCAACTTCAGATGCGCTTTGCCCGCGCTGTCGGCTTCGATGTTACCGAGATCGCCCACGTGACGCGGCGTCATATCGTGACCGGCGTGCGGCGCCTTGGCCGGGTTGAAATGGCCGCCGGCTGATTTGCCATCGGGCGACGAGCAATCGCCGTATTCGTGAATGTGGAAGCCGTGTTTCCCAGGCGTCAATCCTGTGAGGTTGGCGACGATTTTCACGCCATCACGTGATTTGGTGAAGGTGACTGTGCCTTCCACTTTGCTGTTTTTGGTGGGATGCAAAACGGCGACGGCTTTGGTCGGCTCCTGCGCGAAGGCGGAAGCGGCGGTGAAGGCGAGAGAGCCCGCGGCCAGCAGCGCGAGCGCGGAGCAATAAAAATTAGATGTTTTCATACCGCTACTTTAAGGCCGCTCGCCCAAGCTGTCATCCCGAGCGGAGCCGAGGGATCCCGAGAAGTTACCTCAAAGCTTCCGCCGTCTTACTCGTGCTCCTGCTCTTGCTCGTAATCGTGCTCGTCTCGGCCTCCGAGGGAGCGGGCCGGCTGAATGGGCTGCGCGGCGGGATCCCTCGACTTCGCTCGGGAAGACAGCTTGGCGACTCGGCTAACGACTAATCGATCAACCGCTGCTGGATATCGCCATACGCATCAATGCGGCGATCGCGAAAGAACGGCCAATGCGTGCGTTGCTCATCCACCTTCGGCCACGCAACCTCCGCGACGATGATCTCTTCGCGATCAATGCTCCCTTTCGCCAGAATCTCGCCGCTCGGCGCGACGATGAAGCTTTGTCCCCAAAATTCGATCCCATCGCCGCCCGCCGGATTTTCGAACCCAATGCGATTGATCGCGGCCACGTAACAACCATTGGCGATCGCGTGGCTGCGCTGCATCGTCTCCCACGCGGAATGTTGCGCCGCGCCGAATTTTTCTTTTTCGGACGGATGCCAGCCGATCGCCGTCGGGTAAAACAGCATCTCGGCGCCGTGCAGCGCGGTCAGGCGCGCCGCTTCCGGATACCATTGATCCCAGCAAACGCAGACGCCGAGTTTGCCATGCGCAGTCGGCCACGATTTGAAACCGAGATCGCCGGGCGTGAAGTAAAACTTCTCGTAGAACGCTGGGTCATCCGGGATATGCATCTTGCGATAGCGACCGAGAAACTTTCCATCGGCATCGATGATCGCGGCGGTGTTGTGATAAATGCCCGCCGCCCGTTTCTCGAAAAGCGAAGCGATGATCACCACCTTCAATTCCGCGGCCAGTTTGCCTAACGACTCCGTGGTCGGGCCTGGAATTTCCTCGGCCAGCGCAAAATATTTATGATCCTCCGACTGGCAAAAATACTGCGACCGAAAAAGCTCGGGCAGACAAATGACCTGGCCGCCCTGCTTGGCGGCGTCGCGCACGAAGTCGATCGCGCGCCCCAGGTTTTCGTCCGGGTCGGTCCCGCAACGCATCTGGACGAGCGCGACCGTTGTCTTGTCTGCCTGGGCCATGTCTGAAATTTAACCGCGGAGGACGCAGAGACCGCGGAGACAAATTCTTCTCAGCGTGCTCTGTGATCTCTACGGTGAATTAATTACTTCGCCGTCTCCGCCGGCACGAGTTTCATGCTCTCGAGAGAGACGCGTTGCTCCGGCTTGCTGTTTTCGCCATTGGAGAATTTCACCGGCGTGCTGCCGAGCTTGGTCAAGACGTCGTCGCCTTTGATTAATTTACCAAAGGTCGTGTACTGATGATCGAGCCGCGCGACATGCGCGAGGCAGATGAAGAACTGGCTGCCGGCTGAGTCCGGATCGTTCGAGCGCGCCATCGAGAGCACGCCGCGTTCATGCGATTTGTCGTTGAACTCCGCCTTGACCGAATAGCCCGGTCCGCCCGTACCGTAACGGCTTTCATTCGCCGGATCTTTCGTGAGGGGATCACCGCCCTGCACCATGAAGCCTTTGACGATGCGATGGAAAGCCGTGCCATCGTAGAAGCCTTCTTTGATCAATTTCTTGAAATTCTCGACCGTTTTTGGCGCGACATCGGGCCAAAGTTCGAAGGTCATTTCGCCTTCGCTCGTTTTCATCACTACCACTTCGTTTTTGGAATCTGTTTTGGTATCGCTCATTGGTTTTTTGTCCTCGCTTCGAACTTGCGTCACGCCGAGGGCCAATCCCGCCAGGCAACAAAGCAACGTTAGTTTCATGCGTGACCAGTGGCATGAACGCGCGGCGCTGTCACGTGGTTTGGCAGCAGAGGTGCACAACCCGAACGGCGCGTTGCGGGTGTCGGCGCCTCACTTCGCGGCGGCGTGATATTCCTGCAGGCTCTTCACCGTCACGGGATTTTTCTGGAGCGAACGAATGCCGTTCGCGCTCGCATGCGCGGCGCGGATCGTCGTCATGATCGGGATTTTCTTGGCGAGCGAAGCGTTACGAATGGTCACCTCATCTTCGCGCGGAATTTTGCCACTCGGCGTGTTGATAATGAAGTTGATGTCGCCGTTTTTGACGCGATCGAGCACGTTCGGCCGGCCTTCGCGAAGCTTGAAAACTTTCATCACCGGCAAGCCCGCCGCGCTCAAAGTCGCCGCCGTTCCGCTTGTCGCGATGATGCCGAAACCGAGATCGAGAAATTCGCGGGCCAACGGGATCACGCTTTCCTTGTCGATGTCGCGCACGCTGATGAAAACATTGCCGCCTTTCGGCAAGGGCGGCGGCGCGGCCATTTGCGATTTTGCGTAAGCGAGGCCGAGATCGGCGTCGATACCCATCACTTCGCCGGTCGATTTCATCTCCGGGCCGAGCGCGATATCGGCGCCTTGATAACGCAGAAACGGAAAGACCGCTTCCTTCACCGAGAAATGTTTCGGCATGACTTCTTCGGTGAAGCCAAGCTCGCGCAACGTTTTTCCGGCCATCACTTTGGCGGCCAGCTTGGCCAGCGGAACGCCGATCGCCTTGGAAACAAACGGCACCGTGCGCGAGGCGCGCGGGTTCACTTCGAGCACGTAAACATCGTCGCCTTTGACGGCGAACTGCACATTCATGAGGCCGCGCACGTTCAGTTCGCGCGCCATTGCCTTGGTCGCGCTTGAAATTTCCGCGAGGATTGTTTCGCCTAACGAGAAGGTGGGCACGACGCAGGCGCTGTCGCCGCTGTGAATGCCGGCCTGCTCGATATGTTCCATGATCGCGCCGATAACGGCCGTCTCGCCATCGGCGATGCAATCGACATCCACCTCGATCGCGTCCTCCAAAAAATCGTCGATCAGGATAGGATGGAGGACAGGCGGCTCGCCTGACTCGGTGGGCGAGCCGCCTGTCCCCCGTTCTCCCAAATCAAACGCGGCTTCGACGTAGCGGCGCAGATCCGCATCATTATAGACGATCTGCATGCCGCGACCGCCCAGCACAAACGATGGCCTAACGAGCACCGGGTAACCAATGCGTTGCGCGATCGCGAGCGCTTCATCCGTGCTGAAGGCGGAGCCGCTGGCCGTCTGGCGTAGACCGAGCTTGTCGATCATGGCGGCGAAAAGCTTCCGGTCTTCCGCCATCTCGATGCTTTCCGGTTGCGTGCCAATGATAGGAACCCCAGCCGCGCGCAAGCCGCGCGCCAAATTGAGCGGCGTCTGCCCTCCGAACTGCACGATGACGCCTTCGGGTTTTTCCTGGTCGTAAATGTTGAGCACGTCTTCAAGCGTGAGCGGCTCGAAGTACAGTTTGTCGCTCGTGTCGTAATCGGTTGAAACGGTTTCCGGATTCGAATTCACCATGATCGTCTCGAAGCCGAGCTCGCGCAGCGCGAACGCCGCGTGCACGCAGCAGTAATCGAATTCAATGCCTTGGCCGACGCGATTTGGTCCGCCGCCGAGGATCATAATTTTGCGCTTCGTGCTCGAGCGCATTTCGTTCTCGCTCCCGTAGGTCGAGTAGTAATACGGCGTATAGGCTTCGAACTCCGCCGCGCAAGTATCGACCAGGCGATACGTCGGGATGACGCCGGCCGCCTTTCGTTGCTCGCGCACCTCCATTTCGGTCGCTCCTGTCGCCTCCGCGATCTGCCGATCGGAGAACCCAAACTTCTTCGCGCGGCGTAACTCAGGCATCCTGCCTGATGCGTCGAGCAGGCTTCCAGCCTGCTGTCCTTCTTCGGTCAACTGATCATCGCCGACCACGAGCACCTCTCCCGTTTCCAACAAAAATTCTCCGTCACGCAAGCCAGCCTTACGCGGATTCGCCGTGATATAATCCCGCAAGGCTGCTAACTCCTTCGCATCGCGCACGATCCGATCGTAACTCTCCGCCATCCAAACTTCGCCCGTCCGCCGAAGCGCGCGGTCCACCGCATTAGCGGTGAACGATTTCCACGAGTGTAAAATATCGCCTAACGAATGACCGTTCGCGGGCTGTACGATCGCGTGCACGTGGTTTGGCATAATCGCGAAGGCATCGAGCGCGTAGCGATCGCCGTGAAAATGGCGCAGGGCCTCGGCGATCAATTGGGCGATTTGCGGCTGGCGCAGAATGCAACTTCCGTGACCGCGATCGAGCCAGTCTTCGCGGGTCTCGGTGAATCGGCGCCGGTATTCCTGCTCGGTTTTCCAATCCCACGGTTTGGGGTGATGAACGGTCCAGTTCTCTTTTTCCTGGCGCCATTCTTCGAGAAGAGCCGCGGGAACGGAATCGGCGAGGCGGAAGGTGACGAAGTAGGTGGCGTTCGGTTGTTGAAAATGGGGAAGGTTGCGGCGCCGTTGGGTTACGTCGGAGTGGGGATCGAAAGGGTGGAACCGAAAGAGACGGGCTGGAAGCCCGGGTGACGAGACAGGCTGGAAGCCTGTGTTACGGCGGCCATCCTTTGCGATCCGCAGCTCACCGAGCGTCTTCGCTTCTTCAACGATCTGTCTAATGTTGTGCAGGAACCAGCGGTCGATTTTCGTGAGCTCGAAGACGTCTTCGATCGACATGCCGTCCTGGAATGCTTGCGCGAGATGGAAGATGCGTTCGGCGTTCGGGACGGCCAGTTTGCTGCGCAATGTCTCGTTATCGACGCGCTGTTCGCGGCCGTCACAACACAGGCCGAAGCGTTTAATCTCGAGGGATCGCAACGCTTTTTGGAGCGCTTCCTTAAAGGTGCGGCCGATCGCCATCGCTTCGCCCACGCTCTTCATCTGCGTCGTTAGAACCGGATCCGCCTGCGGAAATTTTTCGAAAGTGAAGCGCGGGATTTTCACGACGCAGTAATCAATTGTCGGCTCGAAGCTGGCGGGCGTTTCGCGGGTGATGTCGTTGCGGATTTCATCCAGCGTGTAGCCGACGGCGAGCTTGGCCGCGATTTTGGCAATGGGGAACCCGGTCGCTTTCGAGGCGAGCGCGCTGGAACGCGAGACGCGCGGGTTCATCTCGATGACGACCATCCGCCCGTTCTCCGGGTTGACGGCGAACTGGATGTTCGACCCGCCGGTCTCGACGCCGATCTCGCGAATGACGGCAAACGACGCGTCGCGCATCATCTGGTATTCCTTGTCGGAAAGCGTCTGCGTCGGCGCGACGGTGATGGAATCCCCGGTGTGCACGCCCATTGGATCGAGGTTTTCGATCGAGCAAATGACGACGCAGTTGTCGGCGTGATCGCGCATCACCTCCATTTCAAA
This sequence comes from Chthoniobacterales bacterium, assembly GCA_038258245.1. Taxonomy (GTDB): domain Bacteria; phylum Verrucomicrobiota; class Verrucomicrobiia; order Chthoniobacterales; family UBA10450; genus JBBSQB01. The sequence continues at coordinate 31,295 of JBBSQB010000007.1, read as the reverse complement.
TTCCTTCCAACCGACGAGCGATTCCTCGATGAGCACTTCGCTGACGGGCGAAAGATCGAGGCCGCGCGCGGCGATGACGTCGAGCTCTTCGCGATTGTAAGCGATGCCGCCGCCCGAACCGCCGAGTGTAAACGCGGGACGAATAATGAGCGGGAGCGTGCCTATCTCGTCCGCGATGCGGCTGGCATCGCCTAACGAGTGAGCCGTTCCCGAGCGCGCCACATCCAGGCCGATGCGCAACATGGCTTCCTTAAAGAGCTGGCGATCTTCGCCTTTGGCGATGGCCTGGGCATTCGCGCCGATCAATTTCACACCGTGCCGGACGAGCGCGCCGTTGCGATTCAATTCCATGGCCGCGTTGAGCGCAGTCTGCCCGCCCATCGTGGGCAAAATGGCGTCCGGCTTTTCGCGTTCCATGATCGCCTCAATCACTTCGGGCGTGATCGGCTCGATGTAGGTGCGATCGGCAAATTCCGGATCGGTCATGATGGTGGCCGGATTGGAATTCACCAGCACCACCTGATAGCCCTCTTCGCGGAGCGCCTTGCACGCTTGCACGCCGGAATAGTCGAACTCGCAGCCCTGCCCAATGACGATTGGGCCAGAGCCGATCAGGAGAATTTTCTTGAGTTGATCATTCCGCGGCATCGGCGCAGCGGGACCGTAGTCGAAATAGGCAGAAGGTCACAAGGGAAACGTGCGCGCATAGTATCTTCTGCCTCGGGCAAAAGAATTTGCTCCCCTTATCGCGGCATGGACCCTGCGTTTCATTTCTCGTCATGAACCGAGTCGCACTCACTAAAAATGGCCGGGCGGATTGCGATCCGCTGCTGCGGCCATTTCTTGACGCGCGCGATTCGATGAAGCGCGAGCGGGCCTTGGTCGATCTGATGGAACGCCATGCCGGCCCGGCGATTCAGCGCGTGTTGCAGGGACGCCTGCCTGCGTCGTCAGGTGCCGTCGCGGATCTGGACGACGTGACGAGCGCGGCGCGCGAAGAATTGCTGCGGCGTTTGCAATTTCTGAGCGAAGGCCGCGGGGACGGGGCGATCGGAAATTTTCGCGCTTATGCCGGCACGATCGCGTATGCGGCGTGGGCGGAACATTTGCGCCGCGCTTATCCCGCGCGCTCCATGTTGCTCAATCGGATCCGCTACCTGCTCGAGGACCGGACGAGCCAGCGCGGCTTCGCCATCTGGGACGATGAAAATGGGGAACGCTGGTGCGGCTTCGGGCGCTGGCGCGGGCAATCGCCGCCGGCAACCGGTTCGAAAATGGAACAACTGCTCGCCGATCCGAAAGCGATCGCGGCCGAAGCGCTCAACGGGAACGATTTCACGAAGATGAATCCCGCGGAGTTGCTCGCCGGATTATTCCGCTGGGTTAATCACCCCATTGAGTTGCGTTTCCTCGTCAAGATCACGGCTGAGCTTTGGGAAATTTCCGATGGCCAGCAAAGCCTCGACGCGGCTGCGCCTAACGATACGGCGCTCCACCCGGTCGATCCCGCGCCGTCGCCGATCGATGCCTTGAAATGGCGCGAGTATCTCGGCTGGCTTTGGCGCGAATTGGGCGAACTTTCCGTGCCGCAACGAACGGCGTTTCTCCTGCATTCGACGGTCACCCGCGAATTTGAAATCGCCGGCCTCGGCTCCATCCGCAAAGTCGCGGAGTTGCTCGAACGTTCGGCCGACGAAATGGCGCGCGCCTGGCAGGAAATTCCGATGCCGGATCTGGTTATCGCGCAAATGCTGGGGCGCGAGCGCCAGCAAGTCATCAATCTGCGGCGCGTCGCCCGCGATCACCTCGGCGCGGCGTGGCGAAAATGGATAAATGCAACTTCGCACCAATAAACATGATTAATTTCCATCTACAGGTGATGAACGGCGGTTAAGACTATGTCGCGCGATCATCTCACAGTTGAAGAAATGGCCGGCTACGGCCGCCGCGCACTCGCGCCTAACGAGCTTTTGGCGGCGAGCGATCATCTCGTGGAATGCGCGGAATGCCGGGAGCGCCTCGATCGCGAGCAGCCGCCGCTGGCAGGCGCCGGCGAAGGTTCGTGTTCCTATGAAGACCTGGTCGCTTATTTGGAAAATGATCTCGATCCGCTGCAGCGCAGAGAAATTTCAGGGCTCCTCGCCCGATCGCCCCGCGCGCGCGCCGAGCTGGATGATCTCGTGCGCTTTCGTGCGGAAATGAATCGATGGCCGGCGCGCGATCTCGGCGACGAGGACGACGAAAAGGTCATCGCGTTTCCGGCTTTGCTGCGGTGGGTATTACCGCTGGCGGCCGCGCTCGCGGTCGCAGGCGCCGCGCTCTGGTGGAACACGCGCAGCTCGCCCGATAGTATTTTGGTTTTGAATGATGGCGGGCAGCGAATTGAAGTGCGGGCGAATGGCCGCGTGCCGGCGCTGGCAAATTTGAGCGACGCGCAACAGCGTGACATTTCGGCGGCGGTTCGTCGCGGCGCACTGGATGTTCCGACCCAGATCGCGGCGTTGGCTGGTCATCGCGAAGCGCTGGCCGGCGAAGCGTCGGCGCCCGATCCGTTCCGCGTCCAGAATCCGGTCGCAACCGCAGTGCGCGATGGCCGGCCAAATTTCGAGTGGACCCCGCTGCCCGGCGCGACCTCGTATCGCATTACAATTGTCGATTCCACTAACGGCACTGCGGTGACGACGGCGGAAATGAGCGGCGCGCGTCCGTCCTGGACGCCTAACGAGTCGTTAACGGCCGGCCGCACTTATCAGTGGCAGATCGAAGCGTTGCGCGGCACTGAAGTAATCGAGCGCGCGCCGAAACCGCCACAGCCGGAAGCGCGTTTCCAAGTCCTAACCGCGGCGGCTCGGCAAGAAGTCGAGCGGGCCGAGGCAAAGGCCGGCAGCTCGCATTTGGCGAAGGCCGTCATCGACGCGCAAGCCGGTTTGTTAGGCGAAGCCCGCCAGGAAGTGTCCGCATTGATCGAACAAAATCCGGATTTGCCCACCCTGCGGCGTTGGTTCGCGCAACTCGAACAGAAGCCAGCGGCACGCTGATTTAATTTTCGCCCAAAACGACGAACGGCGCCCAATAAAACGGATGCCGATATTCCGGCTTCTGACGCAGAGCGAGGCTTGCTTCCCGCAACGCCTTCGCCGCCGATTCACCCGCGCGAAAGCGCCGATGAAAATCAACCATTAGATCGGCGTTGCTCGCGCTGTCGACTTTCCATTGGCTAACGACTTCGACCGGACAACCCGCCGCCAAAAAAGCCCAGGAAAGTCCGATGACGCCTTCGCCTTCGCTGATCTTCCCGCGCGCCGTTTCACAGGCCGAGAGGACGGCGAGACGCGCGCGCAATTTCATCTGCATTAATTCCCATGCTTCGAGCAAACCATCCTGACCCGGCGCCAAATCTTCCTGCGACATAAGCAGGTAGGAATAGAGCGGCGCGCGGCTATTGATCACGCCGTGGGTGGCGAAATGCAGAATATCGAAGTCGCCGGCGCGCTTTTTAAAAGTGTCTTCGCGCGCGGCTTCGCCGGTGAGGATAAGGCTATCTTTCGGCGTGTAGAGATCGCGCAATTCCTCGACTTGCCGCGTAGCTGAAGGCAGCGGCTCCCACAGATTTCCCATGAGCGGCGCGGAATTGCTGACCTTTTGGATGGCCGCGACATTTTGGGAATCGCCGAGCGCTGGATTGGCCAGCGCGAGCAGGTGCACGTCTTCTTTTTTTTCAGGACGATCGCCCACGCGCGCGAGAAAGGTGATCGACGGCGCGTAACTGATGACGTGATTTTCGAGCAACGGATGCTGCGCTTCATCGCGCAAGGTTTGGAACGGCAGTTCCCAAAGCGGTCCGTCGGGAATAATCGTTAGGCTCTCGGCATTTTTCCAGGTCGCTTCCGAATCTTGAAGCAGCGTTTCGTAGAAAGCGCGGGCCGGCGCCATCCAGCCCAGACCGCGCTCGGCCAGAATCTGTTGCATCTGCCTGGTGTGGGTGGCGAGTTCCGCGCGCGTCTGCGCGATTGGAAAAACGTCGAGCGCGATCGCGCCCGCTTTTTCATGAAGCACGAAGAGGAATGACTTCTCATCGGTGACGACGAAGCGCAGCAGCGCGGTATGATGTCGCAACGTCCATTGCTTCATCTCGGCGATCGACGCCGTTTGCAGTGTCTCGGCTGGCGCGTTCTCGCGATGCGCGGCAGCGATGGCCACGTCAAAATCTTCACGCGCATGGCGCGCTTTTTTCACTTCGGCTTCCAGCGCAGCGACTTTTTCCGGCGAAGAATGCTCGCCGTTTTTCTCCGCGAGCAGATGCCGGTTCGCTTCGGCCACCTGTTCATCCAGGTGCGCCGTCCGTTGCTTTTCGTCATCCGTTAACGCGGAGGCCGCGGCTGATTTGCCTTTGGCCAGAATATCGAGCAGCGCGCGCGCACTGGCTCGTTCCGCCATGGCGAGCGCGTCTTCTGTTTTCCCTTCGTCGAGCAGGAGGGCGACCATTTGCTGGTAGGGAGCACGTCGTGTCTGGAAAAATGTTTCCGCTTCCTCGGCGCCGCCGGCGAGCTGTGCCCGCACTTTTTCGATGGTGGCGATGGCCGCCGCGAAAGCAGTCTGCGCCTCCGCTTTTTTGCCTAACGAGAGGAAGCAGCGCCCCACCATGGTTTGCGCTCCCGCCAGTTCGTCGCGTTGCCCGATCTTTTCATAAAGGCGGGCCGCCGTCTGCGCCTCGGCGAGCGCACCGTCAAAATCACGCCGCGCCTGCGCGGCACGGGCCAGGCCGAGATGGGCGCGACCTTCGCTGCCGCGTTCGCCGATTGCCTGGCTGATTTCGAGACTTTGCTGGTAGGAACGCGCAGCCGCGGTCGCGTCGCCTGTTTGCAACTGCACGTTGCCCATCTCCGCGAGCGAAGTGGCGACGCGCGGTTTGAACTTCACCTTGTCGGCGACCGCTCTTCCGCGATTCAGATAATCGAGCGCCTTCGCGTTATCGCCCATCGCTTCGTAGGCCATGCCCATGTTGTTGAAGAGAAAGGCCATGTTCCAGGCGGAGTCATCGCCGACAACGGTGCGCGCTCTTTCGTAAAATTCGAGTGCGCGCTCTGCCTGCCCCTGGCTGCGATAGACTTCGCCGAGACTGTTCAGCGCTGGAATGATGAGGTCGGACTTTTTTAACTCTTCGGCAATCTCGAGCGCGCGGCCGAGTTCGGCGCGAGCGTGGGCGAAATCGCCGAGGTTCAGATGGGTGATGCCGAGGTGCGAATAAACGGACGCCTTCTGCACCGTCGCGCCCGGATGTTTCTCGAAGTAAACACGCGCCTCGCCGAGCAGCGAAAGCGCCTCCTGGCTATCACCGGTTTCGCGCAGCACGCCGCCAGTCAACGTTTGGCCAACCGCGACGCCTTCCGGATCGTTGTTCTGGCGCGAAAATCGAATGATGAGCCGATCGGTTTTCTCCGCCTCGGCGTAGCTGCCTCGCAGCGCCGTCGCGTAACCGATTGTGGTGAGCGCGGCGCGCAGCGCGGTGCCTTTGCGCAATTCCGGCTTCGCTTTTTCGAGAATGGAATTCTGGGCCCGCTCGTCCGCGGCGGACGCCAGTTTCTCGGCCAACGCCTGGATTTCCGGCGCAGGCGATGGAGAGGGCGAGGGGTCGGCGGCGAAGGTCGTCGCCGCGATAACCGCGAGAGAAAGCACGATCACCCAAGGCCGAATCGCCCAGGCACAGCGGCGCTCTGAATTTGCGGACATGACGGAAAAAGGATGGCGTTAAGCGCGCGAATTCAGCAAGGGAATTCACGTCCAGCCTTTCAAGGCCATCTCGCACGCCTGCGATAGCTTTCAATCTCCGGCAATCGCCGCTCGCTCGCACGCAAAAGAACCATCCCCCCGGTTAACGGCAGACAGAAGGCGTCGGTAGGCGAGCGTCTGGCGCCTTTCCTTTGCTTACGCTGCCGCCGCCGCTTTCCGCTGGCGATCGAGGTAAACCTTGGAGATTCCCTTGATGCGCGTGAGCACGTAATACGTCGTCTGGCTGCGCACCCGCACCAGTTCCGCGCCGACGATGCGCGTCACGAAATCGGCCGGCAGATCGAGAATCTCCTGCGGCGTCGCGCCGTCGACCCCCTTGCAAAGAATCGAGGCCATCGCGCGGGTCAGCGTTTGCACTTCCGGCCCAAGCGTCATGCGAATGTGCGCTCCGCCGTTTTCATCCACCTGCAAATAAACGCCCACCGTATCGGCGCATTCCTCATCCTTGCGAATGTCTTCCAGGTCGAAATTCTCGCCTTCGCGCGGCGCCTGTTTCGGCGCATTATCCGCGTAGGAAACGAGCGTTTCCCGCCGCTCCACCTCCGGCAGATGCTCGAATAAATCGACAATGTTCTGCAACTTCTTCGGATACATTCGCTCCATCTTAACGCCACCCCGCCGCTCTGTCACCGTGCGCTGAAGCGACGGCAAAGCGGAAAGCAATCTTCCTCCGGGGAGCGCGCGCGTCTCGCGTGCTGGTGACGGCGTCTCGCCGTCGCGAACTCTCCGCTCGCCCAAGATCTGACGGCGTCAATCGCAGAAAAGAGACGAGCGCGGAGCCTCGGAATAGCCAAACCGAAGCAGATCGGTTATCCTCCTGATCGTTATGTCCACGGACGAGTTGCTGAAGCGCGTGACAGTCGATCCGAAGGTGTGTCACGGGAAACCTTGCATCCGCAGCCTGCGTTATCCGGTGACGACGCTCCTCGAATTGATGAGCAGCGGGATGACGCACGAGGAAATTCTCGCCGATTCCGAGGATCTCGAGCGGGATGATCTCCTGGCGGCACTGGCCTACGGCGCCCGCCTCAGTGACACGAAGCGGATCGCGCTCGCCCGATGAATTTCCTGGTGGATGCGCAGTTGCCTCGGCGGCTCGCGCAATTCCTCGAGGCCGCGCAGCACGATGCGATTCACACCCTCGGTCTGCCGCGCGGCAACCAAACATCCGATGCAGAGCTCTGCGAGATTTGCCGGCGGGAAGATCGCATTTTGATTACCAAGGATTCTGACTTCACCGATTCCTTCTATCTCGCGCATGAGCCCTCCCGATTGTTGATCGCGCAAGCTTGCTTGTGGACGCAGCTTGACAGCGCGGGGCGAGGGGAGCGAGAAAGGGGCGCCGGATGAATGTTTTGACTCGCCGTTTTGCCAAGGCTCCGGAGGGAACGGCGGTGCTGTTCTTCATTCAGATCTTCGCGACGCTCGGCTTCGCGGTTCTCTATTCGACGCTGGTTCTCTACTCGACGAAGCATCTGCAGCTCGGCGTGAAGGAGGCGACGACGTTGATGGGCGTATTCGGCGCGTTCAACTACGGGCTGCACCTCTTCGGCGGCTACCTGGGCGGGCGATTCCTCTCGAACCGCAATCTCTTCGTCGGCGGGATGACGTTGCAGGTGATCGGCTGCGCCTGCATCGCGACCGGCACGGCGGCGATGTTCTACATCGGTCTCGCATTTTTCCTCACGGGCAGCGGGCTCAACGTCACCTGCATCAATATGATGCTGACGCAGCGTTTCACTTCGGACGATCCGCGGCGCGAAGGGGCGTTCCTTTGGAACTATGCGGGCATGAACGTCGGCTTCTTCGTCGGGTTCAGCGCGGCCGGTTATTTCCAGGGGACCGAGAGTTACGCGAGCCTTTTCATCTTCGCGACGCTCGGCAATTTCGTCGCCATCGTCCTCGCCCTGTTCAACTGGAAGACGTTAACCGATCGCAACACGCCGCTGCTCGAAAAGACGCCGAAGCAATTTCAAATGCGGCAGGTCGCGGGCGTCGCCATTCTCATCGGGTTGGTGCCGGTCGTGTGGCTGATGTTGCAGCAGCCCGGGATGACCGAGACGATCATCAAGGCGATCTGCGGAGTGGTCGCGCTGACGCTGATCTATCTCACGGTGCGGCATCGCGACCGTCGCGAACGGCGCAACATGACGGCGTATCTGATTCTGACGGTCGGGTCGCTGATGTTCTGGTCGCTCTACCAAATGGCGCCGAGCGGCCTGCAACTGTTCGCGATTCACAATGTCGATCTCGTGGTCGGCGGCGTGGAGATTCAGCCGCAGTGGATTCAGAACATCAACACGGTGGTCATCGTGGTGGGCGGGCCGATTCTCGCGGCGCTTTTCATCCGCATGCGCGGGCGTGGCTGGCGCATCGATATCCCGCAACAGTTCGCGTCCTCGCTGCTTTTGATGGCGCTGGCCTTTCTCATTCTTCCGCTCGGCATCAGGCTGGCCGGCGGGGACGGGAAGAGCGCGTTTTGGTGGTTGTTCGCAAGTTACGTACTGCAAAGCGTGGGTGAACTGCTCATCTCGCCCATCGGCTACGCGATGATCGGCAAGCTCGCGCCCAAGCAATACCAGGGCGTGATGATGGGCAGTTGGATGCTGGTGACCGGGCTGGCGTCGCTCTTTGCCGGCGATTTCTCAGGGATGATTCCCGAGCCGAACGGCGCGACCGCGGCTGCGACCAACGGTGGTTATGTAAAGCTGTTCGGCGAACTCGGCCTCGGCAGCCTCGCGGTCGGGGTCGCGTTGGTCGTGCTCATTCCGTTCCTGCGGAGATTGATCACTGACAAAGCGGAAACGCTGCCCGACGAAACGCCGACGACGGTCGTGCCGGTTACGCCGGTTCCTGATTAGACGCGGCGAACTACGAACCCTTCGCGATCGGCGCGCCGACTTTGTTGCCCCACTCGGTCCAGGAACCGTCGTAGTTGCGGACGTTATCGAGGCCTAACAAGTAGGTGAGCACAAACCAGGTGTGGCTGGAGCGTTCGCCGATGCGGCAGTAGACGACCGTGTCGGTGCCCGGTTTCAATCCGGCCTGATCGAGATAGATCTTCGCCAGTTCCGGCGCTGACTTGAAAGTGGCGTCGTCGTTGGTGGCCGTTTTCCACGGAACACTTTTCGCGCCTGGAATATGACCGCCGCGCAGCACGCCCTCCTGCGGATACTCCGGCATGTGAGTGATCTCGCCTTTGAATTCGCCGGGCGAACGGACATCGATGAGCGGCTTCTCGGCCGTGCTTTGGGCGAGCGCTTCGTCGGCAAAGGCGCGAATCTCTTTGTCGTAGCGCTTCGACGGCACGGGATAATTGGAAGCCGAATACTTCGGTATTTCGCGCGACATCGGTCGCTTCTCGGCTTTCCATTTGTCGCGGCCGCCGTTGAGGATTTTTACCTTCTCGTGGCCGAACAAACGAAAGGCCCAGAGCGCGTAGCAGGCCCACCAGTTGGCCTTGTCGCCGTAGAAAATGCAGGTCGTTTCCGGTGTGATGCCGTTCCGCTGGCAAAGCGCGGCGAATTTTTCCGGCGAAATATAATCCCGCACGACGTCGTCCTGAAGATCGGCGCGCCAGTCGATGTGGACGGCGCCGGGAACGTGCCCGGTATCGTAAAGGAGCACGTCTTCGTTCGACTCGATGATGCGAATCCCGTCATCCTGCAAATGTTGCTCAAGCCAGTCGGTCTCGACCAGGGTTTCGGGATGCGCGTATTGCGTGGGGTTGGTGCTCATAGGTAGGAACATCGGATACGTTCGAGCGCATGCAAACCGGCTGGTGTAACGGTAGGGCGCGACCGCCGGGCGCGCCGGAGGAGCGCGAGGATGCCAGGTAATTCTTGGGATGCTTCCTGGGATCCCCGCCGCCCTCGAGATGCCGACGGGCGGGCCGCCCGTCGGCCGAGTCAGGCGAGCCGCCTGACTTCCATTCTATTTGCGTCGGCGGCCGAAGCTGTAGCCGCCATGGGTGCGGCCGCCGCCGATGGAGCGTTTGCCCCCGGACATCGATTCCGGTTCGAAGAGCACGGTGTAGAGGTAGGCGAAATTCTCCAGCTTCAAACGCGGAATCTTTTGGCCAATGAAACGCTCGATCGCATGCAGCGAGGCGAGCTCTTCACCATTCATCAAGGTGAAGGCGTCGCCCACATTTTGCGCGCGACCCGTGCGGCCGATACGATGGACGTAATCTTCCGGATGCTCCGGCACGTCGTAATTAATAACATGGCTTACGCCCGCGATATCGATGCCGCGCGCGGCGATGTCGGTCGCGACCATGATTTCGTATTTGCCGCTTTTGAAACCTTCGAGCGCTTCGACGCGCTCGCGTTGCGTGCGATTGGAGTGGAGGACGGCCACGCTGTGTTTCCCCTGCTTCAGGCGCACGGCGATTTTATCCGCGCCATGTTTGGTGCGGCTGAAGATGAGGGCGCTGTCAAAATTCGTGCGCTCGAGCAGCGCTATGAGCAGATCGAATTTCTGCTCGGCCGCGACCGGATAGACGGCATGGGTAACGGTCTCGGCCGGTGAACGGCGTGCTCCGATCTCGATGAGTTCCGGTTCGCGCAAAACCCAGGCCGAGAGCCGTTCGATCTCCGGCGGGAGCGTGGCCGAAAAGAGGAGCGTCTGGCGATCCGTCGAGATCTGTTCGACGATGCGCCGCACGTCCGGGAGAAATCCCATGTCGAGCATGCGATCCACTTCGTCGAGCACGAGAATGTTGACGTCGCGCATGTGCATCGACTTCTGTTCGAGCAAGTCGAGCAACCGCCCCGGCGTGGCGCAAACGATGTCCACGCCGCTCGCCGCTTCTTCGCGCTGCTTGCCGTAGCCGACGCCGCCGTGCACGACCGAGACGCGCAAATCGGTGAAGCGTCCGTAATCGCGAAAAGCCGTTTCCACCTGGGCGGCAAGTTCGCGCGTCGGCTCGAGGACGAGACAGCGAAACGTGCCGTGTTTCGCGAGCAACGTCATGATCGGAAGCGCGAAAGCCGCCGTTTTGCCTGTGCCGGTCTGCGCGGTGCCGATCAGATCCTTCCCGCTCAGAACGATGGGAAAGGCGCGCAGTTGAATCGGAGTCGGCTCTGTAAAACCCATCGCCTGAGTTCCGCGCACGACTTCCGGCGAGAGACCGAAATCTTTGAATGACACGCGCGGAAGGTAGCGGATTTGCCCGGGAGAAGCAAAAGCAGGTTCTCAGCCTCTTGTCATTCCGAGCGAAGTCGAGGAATCTCTTTTTCTACCGCGGCGCAATCGGAAATGGGATGAGAGATGTCTCGGCTGCGCTCGAAATGACAAAGGATGAAGAAGGAAAAAGCGCCGCTGCGAGTTCTGGTTCTCGCCGATACCCACAATCATCTCCCGCTGAACCTCGAAGCGCTGGCCAAAGGCGCGGATGAGATCTGGCACCTGGGCGATGTCTGTCGGGAAAGTCTTCAGGGCGACATCGAAGCGCTCGGCATTCCGCTGCAACTCGTTAGGGGGAATTGCGACACCTGTTCCGCCTGGCCGCTCACCATCGATCTAAAACGCCACGGCCTTCGCTTTCGTTTGCAGCACATTCCGCCGGATCGGCCGACGAAAGATTACGATGTTTTGCTTCACGGCCACACCCATGTGCCGCGCAACGAAGTGGTGGGCGGCGTGCGCTTCCTTAATCCCGGTTGTGTCACCCGCCCGAATCGCGGCGCAGCGGCGAGTGTGGCCTTCCTCGAGATTTCCGCCACCGGCGAGCTGGAGTGGAAGCTCCAGCTGTTACGGTGAGGATGCGCGGTTAACTCCGCTCTGGAATTGCTGCGGTCGTGAGCGTGACGCGCGTCGCGGCGTGCGCACGAATGGTCGCCGGGGTCGCGACGGGCTGCCGCGCGAAGTGGCTCATCGAGACGACGGCGCAGACGATGCAGAGCAGGTAAGCGAGCGCTTCCATGGCGACACCGCCTTTGTCTTCGGAGCGAACGAGGAATGCGTAGGTTGATTCGTTCAGTGCCGGGGTGAAGCGCGAGGATTCACCGCAGCCTTGTGTGGTCGTTGAGGTCAGGTTGGTTTTCATAACGACAACCCCTATTGCAAGGGCTATGCCAACCGATTTACGAATGGCATAAACCATTACAAACTAATGGCTTATATTGTATTCATGCTCCGCGAGTTTCGCGAAAATGTCGCGAGCGCGGGAACCGCTTGTTTCGAATCCGGGACGCGAAGGCCCCTTCCACTTTTGGAAATCAGTCGTTAGGCGAACGCCAGCCTACTCAGCCGCTTCGCTTTTCTTCGACTTTTTGGCCGGCTTCGCTTCGGCAGCGGGAGCGGGAGCTTTTTCAGTTTTGCTCTTCTTGCCTTTGTCAGTCGGCGCCGGTTCTTCCACCACCGCGGCGGCGTCCACCCATTCGAGCAGCGCTATGGGAGCGGCATCGCTCTTACGCTGGCCGAGCTTGATAATGCGGGTGTAACCGCCTTTGCGATCGGCGCTGCGCGGGGCGATATCGTCGAACAATTTTTTTACCGCTGTTTTTTGCCGCAAAACGGCTAGCGCGGTGCGTCGGGCGTGCAGCGAATTCTTCTTCCCGAGCGTCACCATTTTCTCGGCGAGCGGGCGGACGGCCTTGGCTTTGCCGAGCGTGGTGCGAATGCGCTCGTGCTCGATCAGGCTGCAAACCTGATTGGCGAGCAGTGCTTTGCGGTGCTCGGCCGTGCGGCCAAGTTTAACGACTTTCTTTTGGTGCCTCATGCTTCCCTTGCTCCTTTTGCCTAACGAATAATTAAACTGCCGGATCGGTCGCGCCGGCGGGGACGGCGCCATCGGCACCTGCCGCCGGAATTTCGACCAAACCTGGATCGAATTTCATGCCGAGACCGAGGTTGAGTTGCTGCAGCTTGTCCTTGATTTCGTTGAGCGATTTCTTGCCGAAATTCCGATACTTCAGCATCTCGGCCTCGGTCTTTTGCGCAAGCTGGCCGACGGTGGTGATGTTGGCGTTGTTCAAGCAATTGGCCGCGCGCACGCTGAGTTCGATCTCGTTCACGCTCATGTTGAGCAGCTTCTTCAGCTTCACGTTTTCTTCGCTCACGCCGGCCGGTGTTTCGTCGAATTCGATCACGTCTTCGTTGAAATTCACAAAGACGTCGAGGTGATGCCGTAAAATGGCCGACGACTGCAGGAGCGCGTCGTCCGGGGTGAGCCGGCCGTCGGTCCAGACTTCGAGGATGAGCTTGTCGTAATCGGTGCGCTGACCGACGCGGGTGTTTTCGACCGCATATTTGACGCGCGTGACTGGCGAGAAAATGGAGTCGATCGGGATGAGACCGATCGGTTGATCGGCCCGTTTGTTTTCTTCGCCGGTGGCGAAACCGCGGCCGACGCGCACTTCGAGCTCGGCGTCGAACTTATGCTTCTTGTCGAGCGTGCAGATGATCTGCTTCGGGTTAAGCACTTCGTAGCCGGGCGCGAGCTGGATGTCGCCGGCGGTGATTGGGCCTTCCTTATTGATGGAAAGCGCGAGCTTGCGCGCTTCGTGGTCGACCGCTTTAAATTTAATCTTCTTCAGGTTGAGGACGATGTCGGTGACGTCCTCGACCACGTGAGGCAGCGTCGCGAATTCATGCTGAGCACCAGTGATTTTGATCGCGGTAATGGCTGCGCCTTCCAGCGAGGAAAGGAGAACGCGGCGGAGGGAATTTCCGACCGTGTGGCCGTAGCCGGCTTCAAAAGGCTCGGCCACGAACTTGGCATAGGTATCTGTGGATGAGCTCTCTTCTTTCGAGAGCGTTTTCGGCATTTCGAACCGACCGTAACGAATAGGCATCTTATAAAAGCGGAAAGCGGAAACCGGATGGCGGAAAGATTCTAGTTTTCCTGACCGGGATCGACTTGCCGTATTCTCCAAAAAGCACCGGGTTCCCCCTGGCGAGTACGGTTTCACGTCCAGCGGACGGAATCCCAGGGACCAACGGCGCAACTTCAAAAACTCGCTGCGGACCGGGAATGAACACTATCGCGCACCATTTGCAAGCGACGCCCGGACAGAGCCTTTGCCGGTTAGCCCTCGACGATTTCGTCCGGTAATTCGTTGGGATTAGCGTCACCCGATCGCGGGAAATGCCGCGTCAGTAGCGCACCCGTCTGTTCGATCGCGCCAACGAGCGCTTCGGTAAAATTCTCCTTTTGAAAATGCGCGCGCATTCCCTCGACCAACTCTCGCCAGTAAACTTCGCCGCACTTTGCGTGGACGCCTTCGTCGCCCACGACGGCGAATTTCTGCGCGCGCGGGGCGACGAAGATGAGGACGCCATTGCGCTCCGCGGTTTTCTCCATCTGCAACTTTTGAAATTGCTGCTGCGCCGCGGGCAATGCTTCGCCGGGAAGGCCGCCCCGCTGCAGGTAGACCCGAATCTCTCCCGACGTCTGCGCTTCGGCTGCTTGAATGGCAGCCACGATTTTCGCGTGATCGAGTTTGCCGAGAAATTCGCGCGTCCGCATGCCGAAACCAAAGCAGAGTTATCGAGACCGGAAAGTGGAAACCGGAGAGCGTTGGCAACACACTGTTAGCAAAACTTTCCGCTCTCCGGTATCCGGTCTCCGCTTTTAAAAAGGTTTTTTTCATTGCCATCCGCTTCATCCATGTTCTGATCCTCTTTCAGTGCTCCCGGAATTCTCGGTGCAGCCAAAGCTGAAAAGCTTCGTGATGATTCTCCGTTTCCTATTCATTGCTTTTGTCGTCCTGGCGGGAACGTCCGTGCGCGGATCAGATCGAATTGTCTTCCCGACATCCGGTCCGGTGGTGCCGGGCTCGAAAGCCTGTCTCATTTTTGGCGTGGCCTTTGCCCCATCCGAGGCGCCGGTGGCGGTCAAGCGCGCCATCTGGGCGGCCAATCAACTTCGTCGAAAGCCCTATCGTTATGGCGGTGGCCACCGTTCCTTTTTCGATCGCGGTTATGATTGTTCCGGCACCGTCTCCTACGCGCTGGCTGCGGCGGGGTTGGTTCGCACCCCGATGAGTTCGTCCGAACTGCGGCGTTTCGGTCGCCGCGGAAAAGGGGAATGGATCACAGTTTATGCGCGCAATGGCCATGCCTTTGCCGTCATTGCCGGCCTGCGCCTCGACACGACGGCGTGGAACGATTTGGTGGCCAATTCCCATTGGGCGCCGCGCTGGCAACTGACCTACCGCAAACCGCGCGGCTTCGTCGCCCGCCATCCGGCCGGCTTGTAGGACAAACGTGATTGCCTAACGAGCAATCACCAACTGCCGCCCGCGCCGCCACCGCCGAAACCGCCGCCCCCGCCACTAAAGCCGCTAAATCCACCACCGGAAGAACTCCCGCCGCCGCTCGACCATCCGCCACCACCCAACCCGCCGATGAACGGCCCGCCCATGCGGCTGAATCCATAGCCGCGCCGGCGTTTCGAGCGCCCCGCGAAAATCATGATCGCCACGATGATGAGGAAGATGAGCAAGCCAACCGGAATCGAACTACCTTTATTTCCCTCCGCATGGGTGCGGCCGCTACCTTTGTATTCTCCGCGCACCGCCTGCATCATCGCGTCGATTCCGGCCGAGAGCCCGGCGGCGTAATCGCTCGCGCGAAATTCAGGGCGTATCACGTTGGTGATAATGTCGAAGCAAGTTGCATCGGGCAGCGCGCCCTCCAGCCCATAGCCGGTTTGAATGAACATCTTCCGCTCAGCGACGAAGACGAAAAGGACCGCTCCGTTCTTGCGCTCCTTTTGACCGACGCCCCACGTTTGCGCGACACGTTGCGTGTAATCGGCGATGTCCGATTCGCTCTCCATGTTCTGGTAAACGGCGACCACGATCTGGTCGGAAGTATCGCGTTCGAACTGGGCGAGCTTTTCGTTCAATTCTAGCGCCGTCGCACGCGGGACGACGTTCGCGTAATCGTTGAAGTATCCAGCCGGTTTGGGCGGGATGCGTTCAGCCTGCGACGTCGTTAGGCTGACGAACAGGAACAACGCCGCCAGCGTCATCCCGAGCGCAGTCGAGGGATTCCGTCGCGAAACGTGCCGCAAGCTTATCATCTTAACCGATGCAAAAGAACGGAAGCGCGTCGACTGAGGTTGAAGAAGTTGACTTCACGTTCCGCCCCGGGATCCCTCGACTTCGCCTAACGGCTCCGCTCGGGATGACTACGGCGTGGCCACCGCGGCCGGCACGGGAGTCGCGGCGGGAGTGCCGAAATTGAAATTCACGGCCGGCGCCTTCTCCGCGCCCGGTTGTGCGTTGAAGAACGGCCGCGGCTGGAAGCCAAGCATACCGGCGAACAGATTCCGCGGGAAAGTGCGCACCATCGTGTTGTAGCTCTGCACCGCTTCGTTGAAATTGCCGCGCTCGACCGTGATGCGGTTTTCCGTTCCTTCGAGCTGCGCCTGCAAGGTGAGGAAATTCTGGTTCGCTTTCAGCTCCGGATAATTCTCGCTCACCACGAGCAGGCGCGAGAGCGCGTTGCTCAACTGCCCCTGCGCTTCCTGGAATTTCTGCAATTGCGCGGCATCGGTCGGCGCCTTGCTCGGATCGAGCTGCACACGGCCGACGCTGGCCCGCGCGTTGGTCACCGCTTCGAGCGTCGATTTCTCGAAATTGGCCGCGCCGGCCACGGTGTTGACGAGGTTCGGAATGAGATCGGCGCGCCGTTGGTAAACGTTCTGCACCTGCGCCCATTTTGCGTCCACGTTCTGCTGGGATTTCACCATCCCGTTGTAACTCGCCGCCACCGCAACTCCGACGACAACGAGAATTCCTATGAGGACAACAAAAATTCCACCGCAGCCTAACAATGTCTTATTCATGGCGGCGTGAGTTTAAACCCTTCGCGGCCTCGCGCAATAAGGCGCTCTTATTCCGAGTTCGCCTCGGTCTCGGAAGCAGTCGCAGGTTCAGCTGCGGCCACCGCCGGTGGCGCCGTCGGGAGATGACGCTGTTTTAATTCAGCGGCGTTCGGCAACTCGTCCAGACTGCGCAGACCAAAATGCTCGAGAAAAAATTCGGTCGTCTCGTAAAGCAACGGTCGGCCCGGCACCTCGGCACGGCCGGCGATTTTGACGAGGCCGCGTTCCATGATGTTTTGCAACACGCTGTCGATCGCGACGCCGCGGACGGCTTCGACATCGGCACGCGTAATCGGCTGGCGATAAGCAATGATGGCGAGCGTTTCGAGCGCCGGCCCGCTCAGCCGCGCGGCTTTCGGCGCCGGATAGAGCTGGCGCACCCAGCGGGCATAAGCGGGATCGCTCACGAACTGCCAGCCTTCAGCCTTCTCGATTAATTGAAAAGCGCGGTGCTGTTCGATGTATTCGATCTTTAACTGCTCGAGCGCGGCCGCGACCTCCGCTTCGCTCGTTTTCGCAAACTCGTTAGGCGTCAATTCGTCCTCGGCGCCGGCGCCTTTGAGGGCGGCAGCCAACTCACGCGCAGGCAGCGGTTTGGGCGCAGCAAAGAGAAGTGCTTCGATAACTCGGTCCAACGTCATGTTCAGGCGGATTTAACCACAGAGAGCACGGAGAACACAGAGGTAAGAATTAATTTTCTCTGTGAACTCTGTGGTTGATGGAATTCTATCCAATCGCCTTCTCGATCGCTTCGGCGATGCGGTTGGCCTGGCGATCGATTTGTTCCGACTCGCGGCCTTCGATGAGCAGGCGAATCTTCGGCTCCGTTCCGGAATAGCGCAGCAGGACGCGGCCCTGCCCGTTCAATTCCTTCTCGGTTTCTTCCACGAGTTTCATGATGGCGGGCAGCTCAGTGAGCGGCCGCTTTTCGCGCACGCGCAGGTTGCGTTGCGCCTGCGGATATTTCTTCAAACATTTCCGGAGCTCGCTCAACGGCTCACCGGTCTTTTGCATGATGCACAAAATTTGCAGCGCGCTCACGATGCCGTCGCCGGTCGTGCTGTAGTCGCGAAAAATCATGTGGCCGCTTTGTTCGCCGCCGAAGTTCAGGTCGCGCCGCACCATTTCTTCGATGACGTAGCGATCGCCTACTTTCGTCCGCAGCACCTTGCCGCCGGCAGCCTCGATTGTTTCATCGAGCCCGAAGTTACTCATCACCGTCGCGACAAGCGTGTTCTCGCGCAGCGCTCCGCTCTTGAGCAAATCCGTTCCGGCAATCGCTAGAATTTCGTCGCCATCGACGATCTCGCCCTTCTCGTCGCACAGCAGCGCGCGATCGGCGTCGCCATCGTGCGTGATGCCAACTTGCGCGCCGCTTTCCCTAACGAGTCGTTGAATCTCGGCCGGATGCGTACTGCCGCATTTGGCATTGATGTTGGTGCCGTTGGGCTCGTTGTGCGCCACGGTTAATTCCGCGCCCAGCTCGCGCAAAATGCAGGGCGTCGATTTGTAGGCGGCGCCATTCGCGACATCGACGGCGATGTGCATTTTCTCCAGCGATTGGCCGCGCGGGAAACTGGTCTTGGCAAATTCCACGTAGCGGCCGAGCGCGTCATCGATGCGGCGGGCGCGGCCGATTTTGCCCGCGGTCGGCCGAATCGAATCGATCTGGCCGGAGAAGACGAGTTCCTCGATTTCCTGCTCGATGCGGTCGTCGAGTTTGTAACCGTCGTGCCGGAAAAATTTGATGCCGTTATCTTCGTAGGAATTGTGCGAGGCGGAGAGAACGATGCCGGCATCAGCACGCAACGAACGCGTAATATAGGCGACGCCCGGCGTGGGCAGCGGCCCGATGAGGAGCACATCCACGCCTAACGAGGTGATGCCGGCGACGAGCGCATTCTCGAGCATGTAGCCGGAGAGTCGTGTGTCTTTGCCGAGGACAATTTTCGGGCGCGTATCGGAAGGGTGGGCGCGCGGATTGAGGCGCGTGAAAATATGAGCAGCGGCGCGTCCGAGCTTGAGCGCCGTCTCCGCGGTGACTGGCTCGACATTGGCCACGCCGCGCACGCCGTCCGTCCCAAAGATTTTTTTCTCCTGTGCCACGCGTTGTATTGAAGGCGGTCGAGTCCCTTTCGTAAACGGCAAATCGTTTTTGAGCGGCCTCGTTAGGGCGCGGCGTCGGTTTGGCGGTTGTGATCGCTAAAGAAGACACACTCGTTTTCGAGACCGAGGAGCGTGGCCCATTTGAGCGGGAATTTCTTAAGATCGATGCTGCGCAGGATGACGGTGGCCCAATTTTTATACTCGCCCTTCAGAATGTCTTCGAGGGTATTTTGGCTGCCGCTGATCGGCGTGAGATAAAGGCCATTAAGGGGCGCGCCGAAAGCCCTGTAGTCGTTCATGTCGGTGAAAACGGAGAGGCTTTCCGGCAACCAGACGGCCGGCCGATCGGCATACCAGGCGATCGCCCACGGCATGTCGGAGGCAGTGATTTCATCCGGCTTCATCCATCTGTTCAGCACGCCGATGTAAGGCGGAACGTAAGGCGGCCAGCGGACGCTGGCTTTGGCGGGCGTGAGGGGCGTCATGTTGGTAATCATCGGCCACGCGCAAAGGAGAAAGAGGAGCGTGAGGAACCCGAGCCGCGCGATGTGGACATCAATTTCGAGCCGGTTCCAGAGCACGAGCAGGAAACCGAGCCCATAGCAAGTCATGAGCGGGATGAAGAGCAGATGCAGTTGATTGGCGGTGAAGCCTTGTTCTTCGCTCAATCCATAAGTCGCCATGCCGAGCACGGCGCCAAGCCACATGGAGAGAAGGAGCCAGCGCATGGCGGCGGTTTGCGAACGGCGAAAGGCGTGGAGCAGGCTGCCGAAGAAAGCCATCGCGACCACGTTCCAACCGAGATAACGAAACAAATTCCCCTGTTGCGTGATCAGATTGCCGGCAATTTTGTTGCGCAAATAGCCGGGGCCGATCCCTTCGGTGTTCAAACCGACGAGTCGCATCCACCCTGCTTCGCTGTGGCGCATCCCATCGAGAATCGCGTAAATGGCGACACCGCCCGGCTGGCCGCAGATGATGTAATTGCGAATGAGCCACGGAAAATAAATAACGGCGAAGGCGACCACCAGGATGACCGCTGCCCAACCGCGCGGGCGAAAGAAAAAGATGCTGTAAACGAGCGCGCCCACAAAAATCCAAATGGTGAGGGCGTGACTAAGCGCGAGTAATCCGAACCCGACGCCGCTCAACGCCAGCCACACGCCTACCCGTCCGCCGCCGAGCTGCGCATCCATCGCGCGGAGGAGGAAATAAACGGTCGCGTGAAAGAGAAAAAGCATCAGCATCTGCGGCAGACCGGAGAGCGAGTATTGCCAGAGAGTGTCGCAAAGGAGGACGAGCCCGCACCCGAGGAGCGCGAGCCGTTGATCGAAAAGACGGCGCGCGATGAAAAAGAGCAGCACGACCGAAGCGAGAAAAAGCAGAATGCCGACGACCGCGATGATTTTGTCGCCGAGAAAGATGATGTCGCGCGGCGTCATTTGCAGGTGCGACTTGAAAGGGAAAAGCGCGATCGCGTTGACCAGCGACGGGAGCGGCGCGTTGTAGGTATCGTAGTGGATGTTCTTCACGGCGTTGCGTCCATGTCCTTGCAACTGCCCGAGCGCGCGTGGCCGATAAAACTTCGTCGCCCAACCGTGGCCGCGCGCCAGTTCGCGGCCGATCTGCGCCTGATCCATCGCCTGCGCCGTGGCCAGGCCGCGGAAGTCGTGCATGAAATAGAGCAGGGCCAGACCGAGGATCACGATCACGACGAGCGCACGCCGGATCCAAATGGCGAGGCCGCCAGCTTCGAGCGCGTGCACAGCGCGCTGCACGGCATCGGCGCTACCGGGCATGGGAAGAAAAATCCGAAACCCGAAACGAAGAGACGTTAGGTTGTCGTTTTGAATTTCGGATCTTCGTCATTCGAGCTTGTTTCGGATTTCGGGCTTCGGTTTTCGGATTTCTCCGCCTTCATTTCGTTGATCTTCCGATGCAGTGTCCGTCGGCTGATGCCAAGCTTTTTCGCGGCCGTGGTGATGTTGCCTTCGGTGGTGGCGAGCGCCTGCATGATGAGGCGCGTTTCACTTTCGTGCAGATCGAGCGGGCTGCTTTTTTCGCGATAGGCTTTAACAGGCGTGATGCCGCCCGGCAAGGTGGGGCCGACGGCCTGTCGCACATTCGCCGGCAGATCGCGGACGGTGACTTTCGGGCCCGTCGCCATGACGACGCCGTGCTCGATGGCGGTGCGCAACTCGCGCACGTTCCCTGGCCAATCGTAAACGAGCAGCGTGTTCATCGCGTCTCCCGTGAGGTCGAGCAGCGGCTTCTCGTTTGCCTTGCTGAAGTGGCGCAGGAAATCGCGGACCAAAAGCGGGATGTCCTCTTTGCGATTGCGCAACGGCGGCATGGTGATGTGGACGACGTTGAGTCGGAAGTAGAGGTCGTCGCGAAATTTTCCTTCCTTCACCAATTGCGCGAGATCCTTGTTCGTCGCGGCGACAAGGCGCACATCAGCGTGCATAAGCTGATTGCCGCCAACGCGTTCAAAGGCGCGTTCTTCGCTGATCACGCGCAGCAATTTCACCTGCGTGCTCGCATCGATTTCGCCGATTTCGTCGAGAAAAATGGTGCCGCCGTTAGCCTGCTCGAACCGTCCGATACGACGCTCGTGCGCTCCGGTGAAGGAGCCGCGTTCATGGCCGAAGAGTTCGCTTTCGAGCAGTGTCGGCGATAAGGCCGCGCAATGGACGGTGACGAATTTTCCTTTGTGGCGCCGGCTAAGATTATGAATGGCGTGGGCGGCCAATTCCTTGCCGGTGCCGCTTTCGCCTTCGAGGAGCACGTTGGCTGATGACGGCGCGACCTGGCGAATGGTGTCGAGCACTTCGCGCAACGGCCCCGATTCACCCTTGATGTTTTCGAGGCCAAAACGCTCATCCACTTGCTGACGAAGCGTGCGATTTTCCTGCTCCAGTTTTCGGCTGCCGAGGGCGCGCGCGATTAGGATTTCGACCTTGTCGAGATTGAGCGGCTTGGTCACGAAATCGTAAGCGCCACGCTTCATCGCTTCGACCGCCGTATCGACCGAACCGTAGGCCGTCATCATGATGCAGACGGGCGGATGCGGAAGTTTGAGCGCGCGCTCGATGAGCACCATGCCGTCCTCGCCGGCGAGGCGCAGATCAGTGACAAGGAGGTCGATCTGTTCACGCTCGAGCACGGCCATCGCGCCGGCGATGTCTTCCGCAACGTAGGTGTCGTAGTCGTCCTGAAGAAGCCGGCGCAAACCGTCGCGCGTATGCTTTTCGTCATCGACGATGAGGATGGTGGGCTGCAATCCGTCCATGCGGGAAAGAACGTAGGCCGGGAAGGTCGGCTGTCATCCAGAGCGGAAAGCGGATTGCGGAAACCGGAAAGTTACGAGCACGTTCGCCACTCTGGGATCCCGTGGCGGAACCGCGCAGGATTCGAATTCAGTCTGCTTCGTTAGGCTTAAAGATCGCACCACGGGATCTCTCGACTTCGCCTAACGACTTCGCTCGGAATGACGATCTATTTCTTACACCACTGCGCGACCCAATCGTTCACCGTCTTGTACCAAAGCTGCGAGTTTTGCGGCTTGTTCACCCAATGACCTTCATCCGGGAAGTAGAGCATCTTCGACGGAACCCCGAGCCGTTGCAGCGTGGTGAAAAGCTGGAAGCCTTCGCTCACGTCGAGCCGGTAATCGAGTTGCCCGTGGATGACGAGCGTGGGCGTCTTGAATTTCTCCGCGAACAAATGCGGCGACCATTTCCGATAGAGTTCGCGCTGTTGCCAGGGCGTGCCGCGGAATTCCCATTGCGGAAACCAAAGCTCTTCCGTCGTGCCGAAAGCCGACTCGGTGTTAAACATGCCGTCGTGCGAAACGATGCACTGAAAGCGCGTGGTGTGGCCGAGTAGCCAGTTCGCCATGTAGCCGCCGTAGCTCGCGCCCAGGGCGGCCTCGCGATTTTTATCGATGAACGGATAAGTCTTCTCGGCGTAATCGAGTCCCTTCATCAAATCGACGTACGGTTTCCCACCCCAATCGCCGCTGATCGAATCGGTGAACTTCTGGCCGTAACCGGTCGAGCCATGGAAGTTGATCATGACGACGACGTAGCCATCCGCGGCGAAAAGCTCGGAGTTCCACCGATACGACCACGAATCGCCCCACGCGCCTTGCGGTCCGCCGTGAATGAGAAACTTGAGCGGATATTTTTTCGAGGAATCGAAGCCGGGTGGTTTGATGAGGAATCCTTGAACATCTTCGTTGTTCGCGCCTTTGAACGTGAACGGCTCGAGCGGCGGCATCTCGATCTGCGCGAGAAGAGCGTCGTTCACATGCGTGACCACGGCCGGTGTCGGCTTCGTCTCCGCCATGTCGAGCCGCCAGATTTGATTCGGCGCCGTCGCCGCCGTCCGCGTGAAAAAGAGCATTTTGTTCGCGCCGAAAACGAGATCGTCGGCGTGCAGACGCGCGATCTCCTTCGGTTGCGCGCCATCGAGCGCGACCGCGTAAATGGGAGATTCGCCATGATCTTCGGCGCTGCAGTAGAGTGATTTCGAATCCGGCGCCCAAGCGACACTGCCGACCGATTTGTCCCAACCTTTCGTCAGATCGCGCGGCTCGCCCGACATGCGATCGCAGAGCACGAGTGCGAATTTATCGGACTCGAAACCGGCGCGGGCTTGCGAACGCCACGCGATGTATTTGCCGTCGGGCGAATAAAGCGGCGTCGAGTCGCTGCCGGGGCTGGTCGAGATTTTCTTGGGCGCGCCGCCGGCGATCGCCACGAGGAAGATTTCGTTGTTCGTGCTGGTTGCTTCGACTTCATCCACGTTGCTCGTGTAGGCGACTTCCTGGCCATCGGGCGAGACGGCATACATGTCCTGTCCGCCTAACGAGAAGGGCGGCACGTCGTGATCGCCCGGCGTCAGATCGCGCGGCGCGTCGGCGGATTCGGCGCCCACGACAAACAGATGGCTGCGCTTGAATTCGGTGAAGGCGTTCCAATGCCGGTAGAAAAGGTGCGTAAAAATTTTCGCTTTCACTTTGCTCTTCTTCAGCTCGGCATCGCGCTTCTCATTGCAGGCCGCGTCGTTGCAATCGGGATAAACGGAGGAGAGAAAGACGACGTTTTTTCCGTCTGGCGACCACATGCCGCCGTCCGCGCCGGTCGACAGTTTCGTTAACTGCCGCGGCACGCCATCGAGTCCGCCGCTCTCGGGCGTAAAATTACTGATCCAGATTTGCGAAGGATCGGTCGCCTTCGAAGTCCAGATCAACTGTTTGCCATCGGGCGAAAAGCGCGGACGCGATTCGTCGTTAGGCGTTTGATTGAGGCGGCGCGCTTCGCCACCGCCCGCCGGCACGATCCAAAGATGCGATGTCTTCTTGTTCTCCGCGAGATTCACTTCCTGCGCGGCGAAGACGACCCATTTGCCATCCCGCGACGGCGCCGGCTCGCCGACGCGCTGGAGTTGCATCATGTCGGCGAAAGTGAAGGGACGCTTCCCGCCGGAAGACGAAGGCGACGGTTGGGCGAAAGCGGAAGCGAAGGCCGCAGTGGTGACGCCGGCGAAAAGAAGAAGCTGGAATTTCATGGTGAGTTGAGAAGAAGAGTAGCCGGGAAAAGCGGCCGCACGCAACCGTCTGGCGAGAGCGGAGAAGGCGCTCCCTGTAGCCGTCTTGCTATGCGAGACGCGAGGGTTGGGAAGACCGCGAGAGCCGCCTCCCGCGGTTCGCATAGCGAAACGGCTACAGGCCAAGTCGCGGCACTCATCGGAAAATCACAGGCGCTTCGGTGAATTTACGTTATTCTCCCGCGCGTGATTTTCTGGAGGAAGGGCAGCAACGGATGGGTGATCGGGATTTTGGCGAGTCTGCTCCTGCCTGCTTCCGTCTTCGCGTCGGCCCCGCCCCGGCAGACGCGCCGGGCGCAACCCATTCTCGACGGGCTGCAATTCCAAGCACTCGCGCTCGAGCGCTCGCAGCAAAATCATCTGACTGTTCGGGTGCGCATCAATGGAAAGGAAGCGTTGCTCGGCGTCGATACCGGCGCGCCAATCAGCGCGATCTCGATTCAGCGGCGCCGGTACTTTGGGCTCGGCCCAATTCCCGGCAGCTCGAAATTGCCGGCCCGTCTCCAGATTAACGGCGCCTTCAACCGCGTCGCCATTGCCAAACACTTCCAGATTGGCTCGCTCCATCTCCTCGACGAACCGGTCGTCCTGATCGATCTGAGCAATTCAACGCGCGCCGCGCGGGTCCTCAACGAAGAAGCGATCGACGGCATCCTCGGCGCGGACATTCTCTTTCCGACGAGCGCGATCATCGATTGTCAGGCGCAGGTGCTTTTGATGAAGCTCGACCCGCGCCTGCCGGGCAGCGTGCCGGGTTTTGATTTTCGCGGGCTGCGCGCGATGCGGATGCGAGTGAGCCCCAGCTACAATCTTTATGTCGATGGGAACATTAACGGCTCGCCAGCGCGTTTCATGGTCGACACCGGCGCCTTCGCCACGCTGATGCATCGCTCCTTCATCAGATCGATGCGGATTCCGACGCGGGCGACGCGCTATCGTTCGGCCGGAGTGAACCTGGGGCAACAGGGCATGCGGCTGGCCACGCTCAACCAACTTTCGTTTGGCGACGTGAAGCTGCGCCGCAAAGAAGTGGGCGTGATGAACCTGGAAGGTTTAATCCAAAGCAAGTTGCTCGACGGCAAGCCGCCCGTCGCCGGCCTGCTCGGCTCCGAAATTTTGCGCAAGCACCATGGCGTAATCGATTTCGGCACGCTTACGCTTTATCTCGAGCGGTAGCTGCGTGGAGGGACGCCCGCCGTGGCATCCCTATCTACGGGGACGGGACAGAGCCCGTCCCTCCAATTTTTCTTCATTCCCCGACCGCTCACTTCTCCCGCCAAAGAGCCGGATCGACCGCCGCCGTCATTGCGTTTAGGTCGAGATCGGCTCCGAGAAAATCGGCGACTTCGCGGCCAACAGCCGGCGCTTCCTGCAGCGCGCGCCGATGGTCGATATTGAGCACAGAGAAGCAGGATTGCTGGCTCAGCCATTCTTCGACTTGGGAAAGTTGGGCCGCATAGATTTTTTCCAGCATCGCCGGATCAGCGCTCGGCTTTCCCTGGCGGGCGAGCATCGCGCTCTGGCTGGCCAGCACTTCACCCAGCGGCCTCTTCATGAAAATGACGCGATAGGAATAGCGGCCATCGACCGGCAGTTCGCGCAGGAGCAGGTGAATGATTTTCACACTGCGCCCGCGCGCACGGTCCAGCCAGCTCTGGTCGGTCCGCAGCTTCTTCACCGCTTCGAGTTCAAAATAGCCGCGCGGGTTGCTTTCATCCGGCGCGCGCAATTCATCGGTCAAAGGCGGAATGCCGCCCGCGGCCAGCATTTGCATCATGAGGGAAGTGCCCGAACGCGGCAACCCGCTGACCACGGTGATGAAATCAGGTCGCGGTTTTGGATCGCTCATTGCCTAACGAGCACTCTTGCGCCGATAGAGCGAAGGATCGACCGCCGCTGGCATTTTCTCCGGCGTCGGCAACCGCTCTGGCTCCAGAAATTCCACCAGTTGCGCGATGACTGAAGACGGGTCGGCGATGAGCGCCGGGTAATCGATTTCGAGGGACTCGGCGTTCGCGTTGTTCGTCAGCCATTTGCGGACTTCATCGCGATGCGCAGTCATGCCGCGCTCCAAGTGTTCGCGATCGAGCTCGGCGCCTTTGGTGCCCAGACGGCTCGTCATCTTCTCCTGCGACTCGATCACTTCTTCAATCGGCCGCGTCATGAAAATGACTTTGTAATGATGAAACTCCGGCATCTTCGTGAGCAGCATCGAGACGCACTTGATCGCTTTGCCTTCAACCGCCGGATCGTCGAGCAGCTCCGGCTCCTTCGCGATGCGCTTGATTGCTTCCCATTCGAAATAACCGCGCGGATTATCGACATCGGCCACGCGTTCCTCATCGGTCATGGCCGGCAGCCCGCCGGCGGCGAGCAGTTGCATCATGAGCGAAGTGCCGGAGCGCGGCAGCCCCGAGACGAGCACGAACGTCTTCCCGGAATCTTCGCGCGGCGGCTTCGGATCGGGGCGTTCTTTGAGAAGAGTGGCGAGACGCTCCTCCTGTGGCGGAATGGCGGGCAGATCGAAGAGCTTTTCGCGTCGCGCATCCGCCTTTTTATGCTGCGGCGTCCGCTCACGATTCAGTCGTGCCGCTTCCGTTCGATGATGTTTTGCTTTCGCCGCATCGCCCTCCGCTTCGCTATGCAGCAGAGCGAGATAACGGTGAGCATTTCCTAACTTGGGATTGAATCGCAAGGTCGTCTCGAATGCGATAATCGCTCTTTCATTTTCGCCAGAACGCGTCAGCGCGACGCCAAGGTTAAAGTGCGCGACGGGGAGTCGATGGAGCAAACTTAGGGCCTGCAATGCCGCATCGACAGTCTCCTGATTCTGACCCAGGCGTCGATAGACGGTGGAGAGGCCCTGGTAGGCGAGTGCATTGTCCACGTCCAAGGCGATGGCCTTCTGATACTGGTCCATCGCTTCCTTCCACTTGCGGAGGAACAAATAGTTGTCGCCCAGCTGAGCGTGGATCGCCGAGACATTTGGATTCGCCTTCTCCGCGGCGAGCAACGCCCGCAGCCCCTCTTCGGGCTCACCGAGCGCGAGTTTGACCCGGCCCCAGAGAAGCAACGCTCCGACGTTGGTCGTGGCGGATAAATCGTAGGCGGCCGTGAGAACGCGTTCCGTTTGGCTCAGGTAGCCTGCCTGGAAATAGCCGCCCGCCAACTGCATGATGAAACGATCTTCCCAAGGATGCCGGGTAAAAATTTCCCTTAGCAAAGGCAACGCCTCTTCCGGGCGATTCTTCCACAGATAGGTGCGAGCAATATTATACTTTCCTTCGATCTCGGCCGATGCCTGCTGCTTTTCCTTGTCGGCACCCGGATCTTCGATGTAACCCAGCGCCGCGAACTGCTGCATGAGCTCCTCGGCTTGCTGGCGATCCATCTGTTTGCCGGCCGCATGCATGCCGCTTTCGCCTTCCACCTTATCCCAGCTGGGAATGGTTTTCAGCGCGGGCGGATTCTCAAACGCTTCCAGCAACACGCGTCCATCCA
Organism: Chthoniobacterales bacterium; assembly: GCA_038258245.1. Taxonomy (GTDB): domain Bacteria; phylum Verrucomicrobiota; class Verrucomicrobiia; order Chthoniobacterales; family UBA10450; genus JBBSQB01. The sequence continues at coordinate 3,445 of JBBSQB010000007.1, read as the reverse complement.
TGTCTTCGCCGACGGGCAAATCGAGCAGGGCGAGAATAGTCGGCGTGATATCAATCAGCCCCGCGCCATAGATGCGCTCGTCTTTCTTAATCCCCGGCCCCGCCATCACAAAGATACCGTACTGCCGATGCCAAACCGCCGGGCCAGCCGGCTCTCGCGGAGTGCCGCGCGGTCGCTGGGAACCAGATTCGAATCCGTGGTCGGAGCAAAGGATCACCGTCGTATCCGGTCCCGCCAATTGAATGAGCCTTTCAAGCATCATGTCGTGAAAGCGATACGCGCCCTTCACCACATCCTTATAGAGATCGAATTGCTCCTGCTCGATCCACGGCAGCTTCGGGGGATGGAACGGCATGAAGGCGTGGGAAAAATGGTCGATGCCGTCGAAATAAACCGCCGTGAAATCCCATGGCTCGGATTCCATCAACACCGTCGCCACCGCCTGGATGGTCGCGTTATCGCTCAGCACCTTGCCAAACGACGACAGCTTCTTGTCCTTCTTTTGATCGATCTTCGCCGCATCTGGAATGAAGGGCAGAACGTGCGCTTCCGTTAACTCCGTCGGAAAAATTTTGAACCGCGCGAGGCGCCGCGCCTTTTCTTCTGGATGCACGGTGCCGGGCGGAATCGACCAGCCTTTTTGCGGGTCGACTTTCACGCCACCAAACGCATTCGTGACGACTGTTCCCTTGATTGGCTCAGCTGGATGGCTCGCCCACCAGCCCACCACGTTGCTGTAGAGCCCCGACTGCGAAAGAATGTTCCAGATCGCTTTGCATTTGCGTGAAGTGCTGGAGTAGGGGCGCGCTCCTCCATTTACCGTGTCCGGCTCGATGAAACCGTGGATGCCGTGTTTATCCGGAAACTTTCCCGTAGCGATCGAGTTCCAGAGCATCGGCGAAAGAATCGGCTGGAGGGTGGCGAGGTTGCCCATCACTCCGCGATTAATGAGCGAGTCGAGCGTGGGCATGAGCCCTTCCTCAAGCAGCGGCGTGATGTGTTCCCAATCCGCCGCGTCCCAACCCACCAATAAAACTTTTCGCTTGGCGTTCTTCTTCTCTTCCATCTGCAGAAACAGTTAGCAGCTTTCAGACTTGAAACAAAAACCGGAGCACGACATCTCCGGCATTGGGAGATCGAGGGTAGAAATGAAGAACGCGGAGGAAACCCTCCGCGTTCTCCAATTTCTAAATGCGATTGAGTCGCGTTACGCTGCCGCCGCCATTGAGCGGCGCTTGCGCCAGGCTGCCAGGCCCAAGCCGCCGAGGGCGAGCAAGGCGAGCGAACCCGGTTCGGGAATCTGACCGGCCGTGATCATATCACCAACATCGCCATATGCGTAATCCACCAAGGTGAACGTGTTGCCAGGTGCGCCGTCCATGGTCACGCGGGCCCAGCCGTATTGGAGGCCCGAGCCACCATTGAAGCGGAAGCCGATATAACCGGTTCCAGAAGCCAGCCACTGGCTGTTTCCGTAGCCGTAGGCGAACGCCATCGTGCCGACAGCGGCGGTCGCGGAGAAATTCCCGCCATTAATGTCTGCGCCAAAAGCGAGTTTCGACACATACGGGAAGCCTGAGGCGGAGAATCCGGCAAAGGCGCCTGAGACCGCACCGAAGACGCCAGCCCGGGCCGCGCCTATGCTGGTGGCGAGGTTGGTCTGCGCCAAGCCAAACGAATTGCCGGCGCCGAGATTGAAATAAGACACCTGCTGGCCGCTGGACGACGCTGCGAAATGGACGTTGAGCGGTCCCGAATAGGTGATTGCCGCATCCGCCGTAGCGGCTGCACCAATGGCAGTCGCCGCGCCAGCCGTTGCGTAGGCTGCCCAGCGAGAGGTTTTAATGGAAAGTGGTTGGCGATTTCGTGTGCGCGTCGTTTTCATGAGGAGGGGAGATTGGCAGAATTTTGCGACATCCGTCAATAATTAAGTTTAAATTTAATAACTTTGTGACCTGGCCATGCTCTTTGCGTAATTTCCATCCAGATTTGCTCTCCCGGGTAAACGCCTGGGCGGCGCTAGCGATGATTCAGATTCCGTGACGAAAGGCTGGGGTCACAGAGCCGAGCTGGCGACGCAGCTCACGTGCGCGGAGCAAATGATGCCGCGCCTTTTCGTAATTCGGAAGCACCTTCCGGTAAATCCTGGCCAGACAACGATGGGGATACGGTTCCTGTGGCGAAAGTTCGCTGGCCACCTCAAAAGCGCGAATGGCCCAATTAATCTTCCGCACCCGAATAAGACTAAGACCGAGATTTATGTGGGTTTGCGCGCGATCATGTTGCAGTGAGGCTGCGCACATGTGCTCGTAGACGGCTTCCTCGAACTGGCCGAGATGGCGCAGCGCGACCCCCAGCGTGTCGTGGGCACCGGCGGAGTCCGGATCAATCTCGAGAAGGCGGCGGCAAGTCTCGGCCGCTTCCTCCCATTGGCCCTGGCGAAGCGCCGTCATCGCAACTTGCAGGTGGACCATCGGCATATGCGCTTCGGCCTCTTTGACGCGATCGAGCGTTGATTTCGCTTCAGCGGCATTGCCCTTTAGCAGTTCGACCTGCGCAAAGAGGAGCTGCCCGACCGCGTAGTAGGGAGCAGCTTTCACGACTTCAGCGATCACGCTGGCCGCTTCCTCGACGCGATCGAGCGCGAGGAGAGACATAACCCGCCGGGAAGGATAACTCGGATTCGCCGGGTGCTGCTCGGCCAACGGCGTGAGAATCGCGAGAGCCTCCTCGAAACGAGCCGTGGAAAAATAAACCTGCGCCAGATGGCTCTCGCGCTCCTCGATGCATTGCGCGACCAGCTTGCTGGCATCGCCGCTGGGAGCGTCGATGTAACCCAAGTCGGCCAGCTGCTGGAGCGCCTGTTGGTTCGTCCATGGATCGCGTTCCTCGACCGGCGCATCTCGATGCACGCCATCGTGAGGATGCGGTTCTTCATAGCTATCGACGTATTCGATTTTTAGCGGCCGGAGAGTGATTTGCGTCAGGACAGAGCCATCCATATCTCGCGGCACCGGCAGACCCATCAAAGCCAGAATCGTCGGCGCGATATCGAGCAAAGAAACGCCATGGACGAGCGTGTCTTTCTTAATGCCGGGACCGCGGACGACGAAGACGCCGTTCGGTCGATGCCAGGCGAGCGGGTCGTTGGTCACGCCCTCGGCCCGTTTGCCGGAGAGATGTCCGCGATTGGCGAGCGGGCGCGCGTCGCCATGGTAAAAACCATGATCGGAGAGCAGCATGATGGTGCTGTCTTCGCCCGCCAATTCCATCCAACGGCCCAGCATCAGATCGTGATAGCGGTAAGTGCTTTCCATCACGTGCCGATAAGTCTTGAAGTCGTCATCCGAGACATGGCTCATCTGCGGCGGCTCGAATTGGGCGAAGCCATGACCGGCGTGGTCGATCATGTCGTAATAAACGCCGAGGAAATCCCATTCCTCCG
>JBBSQB010000006.1:0-128908 GCA_038258245.1 Chthoniobacterales bacterium | reverse complement strand
GTCGCCGACTTCAGCCGCGCTCATGATGCGATCGATCTTGAGATAACTTTCGGAGCTGGGTGGCGCGCCGATGCAGATGGCTTCATCGGCCAGTTGCACATGAAGCGAATCGACGTCCGCCTCTGAGTAAACGGCGAGCGTGCGAATGCCGAGCTCTTTGCAGGCGCGGATGACGCGCAGGGCGATTTCGCCGCGATTGGCGATCAGAATTTTATCAAACATGGCAAGGCTGCGTCCCGCGCATTAACGCACGCGGAAAAGCACCTGGCCGAACTGGACCGGTTTGCCGTTTTCGGCCACCACCTCGGCGATCACGCCTTTCATTTCAGCCTTGATCTCATTCATCACTTTCATCGCTTCGATGATGCAGACGACGCTCTCTTCGTTCACTTCCGTGCCGACATCGGCGAAGGACGGCGCTTCGGGCGAACTGGCGCGATAAAACGTCCCGACCATCGGCGAGAGAATATCTTTGAGGGAAGCGTCCGAGCTTTTCGCTGGCGCCGCTTCGGCAGAAGTGGTTCCAGCAGCGGCCGGCGCGGCCCATGCCGGAGCGGGCCCAGAAATCTGCGGCATCGCCATCATGGCCGGAGCGTCGCTCCCCTTTTGCAGTTTCAATTTGAAACCATCCTTCTCCATTTCGAAGACGGACAGCTCGTTCTTCCTCATCAAATCGATGATGGCCTTGATGTCTTTTAGTTCCACGGCGGCAATGTCAGCGAAGGCTGAGGCGTTAGGTAAAGCGGTTTTGCAAGAGAGGTCAAGTATTCGCATTCGGAGCGCCGGCGCTCATCTGCCGGGCGCGGAAATCGAAAATCGCTGCCAATTGGCGGCGAATAATAAACCCGTTCAGGATCGCGCCAAGTGGACCGAACGGCGGGACGTAATGCACGAGATCGCGCACTTCCGTTTCCTCCTCGCTGAGCGCACGGAAAAAATGTTCGTGATGCCAAAGCCGATACGGGCCGACGCGTTGTTCATCGGCGAAATGATGCGGCTTGTTCACCTGCACGATCTCGGTCAGCCAGGTAATCGGAATGCCGAAGAGCGGCGACACCGTGTATTGGATCATCAAGCCCGGATACACTTCGGCGGGCAGCTCGCTCTTGATCTGGAAGCCGAGCGACGGCGGCGTGATCTTCTCGAGATTGCGCGGATCGGAAAAGAAACCCCAGCACGCCTCAAGCGACATGCGGACGGTTTGCGTGCGGTGCAGCGTGTAAATCGGCATGAAGCTCTAGATGCTGCCGCGCGCCGCTGCGTTTAAGTTGCCGCGATTCATCATGACGAAATCTCTCTCCGCCGCGCCCGGCTCCTCCGCAAGCGTGAAGCAAAGTTTCCGCATCGTCGCCGAAACGGAGGATTACGTCGTAGTCGAAAAACCGCCGTTCCTTCTTGTCCATCCGACCAAACCCGGCGGACCACGCACGCTCTGGAGCGAATTGCGAAACCTATTCGCCTTCGAGATCGCGAACGGCGGCCAGGTTTCCCTCATCAACCGCCTCGATCGCGAAACGAGTGGATTGATGCTCGTCGCAAAAACGGCGGCCGCCGCGCGACGCTTCGGATTGCTCATGCAGGAGCAACGCATCCGGAAGGAATATCTCGCCATCGTTTTTGGCTGGCCGAAGTGGGAACGCGAAACGGTCGATGCGCCGCTCGCGCGCCAGGGTGCGAACACCGCGTCCGCCATCTGGCTCAAACAGACGATTCACCCCGATGGCGCGAGCGCGCAGACCGAATTTGTCGTTAGGCAGCGTTTCGCGCGTCCTGATGGCGGCCGCTTCGCCCTTGTCGTGGCACAGCCGTTGACCGGCCGCACCCATCAGATTCGCGTCCATCTCGCGTCGCTCGGTTACCCGATCGTGGGCGACAAAATCTATGGTGCCGACGAGCAGAATTACCTGCGTTTCATCGAGACTGGCTGGACGCCCGAGCTGGAGCGCGCGCTTCTCTTGCCGCGCCACGCGCTGCATTCCGCATTCATGGACGTGGCCGGCGAAGGCGCCTGGCGAATCGATCTCCCGTCTGATCTCGAACGTTTCGTCGCTGGAGAGGTCTGAAGTCTGCTCCCCGTTTTGCAAATCGTAGGACCGACAATATGCTAGCCCGCTTTTCCATGAAAAAACTTCGATCGCTGATCCTTCTCACGGTGTTCGCCTTGGGCGGTTTCGCCATAAACGCTCAGGCCGGTCCCGCGCCCGCACTTCTCGCCGAGGACGAACTCGACGCGCCGCGCTTCGAGCTGTCCACTGAATCCGCCTATTTGATGGGCATCATCGGCAACCCGAACAGCTACGAGATCGGCGCGCAATTCATCACGGCGCGCGTGCGCTGGGGCGCAGTCCACAGCGACGGCTGGCTGCGCGGGTTCAATCAAGTCTATCTGCTCGCCATGGCCGAGCCGATCTTTCGCGGGCCGGAGAATTATTACTACGGCATCTCGACCGGCCTGCGTTACAACTTCGTCCGCCCCGGCGCGCGCTTGATTCCCTACATCTCGGGCGGCGTCGGCATGGGCTTCATCGACAGCCACGCCCAGGTCTACGGTGCGCAAGGCCAGGATTTCACCTTCAACATCCTCACCGCCGCCGGCGTTTCCTACAAAATCAACGACCACTGGAAGGCAACCGCGGGCGTTCTCTACCAACATCTCTCGAACGCCGCGCAAACCGATCCGAATCCGAGCCTCAACCTGCTCGGGCCGCAGCTCGGCCTCACCTATTCCTTCTAAGCGTTCGATGGCTTCAGAGGAAAATGTATTGGTCGTTAGGCGCAGTCTCTTCGATGAGCTGGGAAATTTCCACGGACTGAACTTCGAGCCGCAGCGTTACCTCGACGCCCTCCTTTCGCGCGGAAACAATTTCTTCCTTCCGCGCGCCCAGGCCGAAAACGATCCCACCCACAAGCAGATCATTCCCTACGCCCTCATCGCGCACGAAGGCCGCGTCCTCCATTACGTCCGCGGCAAGAAAGCCGGCGAGCAGCGGCTCGTCGCCAAAGGCTCCATCGGCATCGGTGGCCACATGAACGACACCGACGAAACCCTTTTCGCCTGGGACGAGGGCGCCTACCGCGCCGGCGTCGAGCGCGAAGTCGAAGAGGAAGTGACCATCGACTCGCCCTTCGAAGATCGCATCGTCGCCCTGCTCAACGACGACACCACCGAAGTCGGCCGCGTCCATCTTGGCGTCGTCCACGTCTTCCAACTCGCCGAACCGAAAGTGCAAAAGCGCGAAGCGATGATCACCAATCTGGCCTTCCTCTCGCGGGAAGAACTCGAAGCGCGGCGCGACACCCTCGAAACATGGTCGCAAATCTGCCTCGACGCTTTCGCGCGATTGATTGGTTAGGCGCGACGCCTTTCCAGTAAATTCTGAACGCCCCCGGAGCTTGCTTGTCTCTTACAACTTATGAAATCGACCCAGGAAATTACCCAACAGGTGCAGGAATTGGGTCAATGGATTTCGCCTTTGCGCGAGCAAATCGGCCATGTCGTCATCGGGCAGAAGTATCTGGTCGATCGCTTGTTGCTCGGCCTGCTGGCCAATGGCCACATCCTTCTCGAAGGCGTCCCCGGCCTGGCCAAAACGCTCACCGTCAAGACGCTGGCGGCCACCATCCAGACCGGCTTTCAGCGGCTGCAGTTCACGCCTGATCTGCTGCCGGCCGATCTCATCGGCACGCTCATTTATAATCCGCGCAGCGGCGAGTTCACGACCAAGTTCGGTCCGCTTTTCTCGAACCTCATTCTGGCCGACGAAATCAATCGCGCGCCGGCCAAAGTGCAGAGCGCCTTGCTCGAAGCCATGCAGGAACGCCAGGTCACCATCGGCGACAAAACGTATCCGTTGTCCGATCCGTTCCTGGTTCTCGCCACGCAAAATCCGCTCGAACAGGAAGGCACCTACCAGCTCCCCGAGGCGCAGCTCGATCGCTTCATGCTCAAGTTGCACGTCGGTTACCCCGAGAAAGCTGAGGAACGCCAGATCCTCGATCTCATGGCCACGTCCTCGCCGGATTTGCAGGTCTCATCGGTCGTCGATCCGGAGCAGATCATAAGCGCGCGCAAAGTCGTCAACAGCATCTACATCGACGATCGCGTGAAGGATTACATCGTCGACGTCGTCTGGGCCACGCGCGAGCCAGCCACTTACAATTTGAAACTCGATGGCCTCATTCGTTATGGCGCTTCGCCGCGCGCCACCATCTTCCTCGCGTTGGCCGCGCGGGCCCACGCGTTCCTGAATGGCCGCGGCTACGTCACGCCGCAGGATGTGAAGAGCATCGGGCTCGATGTGTTGCGGCATCGCGTCATCGTCAGCTACGAAGCGGAAGCCGAATCGATCAGCAGCGAAACCATCGTCGAGCGAATCTTCGCCGGGCTGCCCGTCCCGTGAGCCGCCCCGCAGCCAATAACGACGTCGAATCGCAGCAACCCGGACGATCGCGTGCGCTCCGGAAACGGCTGGCGCGCTTACGGCGAGCAAAGACAGACGAACCCTTGCGCAAAACCCCGGCGGAAATTCTCCGCAAAATCCGCGCGCTCGAAATCAAGACGCGCGGGCTCGTGCAAACCGTTTTCGCCGGCGATTACCACAGCGTCTTCAAAGGCCGCGGCATGAACTTCGACGAAGTGCGCGAATACCAGCCGGGCGACGAAATTCGCGCGATCGATTGGAACGTGACCGCGCGCCTTGGCACCGCCTTCGTTAAAAAATTCACCGAAGAACGCGAGCTCACTGTCATGCTCGTGGTCGACGTGAGCGCGTCGGGAAACTTCGGCAGCGCCGAGCAATCGAAGCGCGAACTCGCGGCCGAAGTGGCCTGTCTTCTCGCCTTCAGCGCGATTCGGAATAACGACAAGGTCGGCCTGCTGCTCTTCACCGATCGCGTCGAGCTTTTCATCCCGCCGAAGAAAGGCCGCTCCCATATCTTGCGGCTCATTCGCGAGATTCTCTTTTTCGAGCCGCAAGGCCTCGGCACCGAGCCGGCGCAGGCGCTCGATTATCTCAACAAGGTGGTCACGCGGCGCGCCGTTGTCTTCTTCATCTCCGATTTCCAAGCGGAAGATTTTTCGCGCACCCTCGCGGTCAGCGCGCGCCGCCACGACTTCGTCGCCATTCACATTCAGGACGAACGCGAAACCGTGCTGCCGAATGTCGGACTGATCACGCTGGAAGATTCCGAGACGGGCGAACAAATCGAAATCAACACAGCCGACCGCAGCACGCGCGCGCGCTTCGCCGACCTCGCCGAGGTCGAAGAATCGGAACTGAAACGAACGCTGCGCCGGCACAATGTGGACACGGTTCTTCTCCGCACCGGCCACGATTACCTCGTGCCGTTGCGTTCGTTCTTCAAAAAGCGGGAACGCCAGCTTGCCATTCGTTAGGCCATGAATTTTCCGCTGTTCGCTGCTCAGGATTTTCACGATATCGCGCCGCCCGTCGGCTACTCGCTCCTGCCCACGTGGGTCGTTTTCGTCATCGCCTTCGCCGTGCTTACGCTTCTCGGTTTGCTTGCCTGGTCGATCCGGCGCTGGTGGAAACGCCGGCCGGCCGTTGTGCGCACGCCGCGCGAAATCGCGGTGGATCGTCTCGAACGCGCGCGTCCCGAGATCGAGCGCGTCACACCTTATCAATTCAGCATTAGCGTCTCGGATGTTCTGCGCCGTTATGTGACCGAACAATTTCAACTGCCGCTTACCCGACAGACTTCCGTGGAATTCCTCAACGCATTGCGGAGCAAATCCGAGTTCAGTGAAGAAGAAACATTGTTGCTCCGCGATTTTCTAAGCCGCTGCGATCTGATCAAGTTCGCACGCTACGAGGCAACGAAAGTCGACAGCGAACAACTGCTCGAAGAAGCGTTTCGCTTCGTCAAAGGAGGAGGTCAGCTTGCGCCTGCTTAATTGGTGGCCGCACGATTCCGCGTTCACCTTCGGGCGGCCGTGGTTGCTCTTGTTGCTGCTCGCGGTGCCGCTCATCGCCTGGCTGCGCGGGCAACGCGGCGCGGCGGCGGCCCTGGTCTTTTCTTCGACGACGGTTCTGCGCGGTTTGGGAAAGGCGAGCGCTTCGCATGTGGGAAAGCTTCTGCGCTCACTTTTGCTCGTTAGTCTCGCGTTTCTGATCGTCGCTCTCGCGCAACCGCGCCTCGGCAAGAGTCTCACCCAGGTGGAAGCGAGCGGCATCGACATCATGCTCGTGCTCGACGTCTCCGCTTCAATGTTGACGAAGGATTTTACGATCGGCGGCGATCAAGCCACGCGTCTCGACGCCATTCGCCAGGTCACGCAAAAGTTCATCGAGGAACGGCCTAACGACCGCATCGGCATCATCGCGTTTGCCGGCCGGCCTTATGTCGTTAGTCCGATGACGCTCGATCACGATTGGCTGCTGCAAAATCTGGAGCGGGTGCGCATCGGGCTGGTCGAAGATGGCACCGCCATCGGGTCGGCCATCGCTTCAGCGGCGTATCGATTGAACGACAAGCAATCGAAAAGCCGCGCCATCGTTTTGTTGACAGACGGCGAAAATAATTCCGGCAAGATTCCGCCGAACACCGCCGCGGAAGCGGTCAAGGCGCTTCACATCCAGCTCTACGCCATCGGCGCGGGCATCAACGGCGTCGCGCCGGTTCCGGTCTTCTCCCGAAACGGCCCGGTCACCGACGTGATGGGCAACGTTCTTTACCGGAATGGCCGCGTCGAATTCAACGAAAAGGGCTTGAAGGAAGTCGCGCAAATTGCGGGCGGGAAATTCTATCGCGCGACCGATACGGAATCGCTCGAGCAAATTTACGACGACATCGACAAACTCGAGAAGACAACGGTGACGGTGAACAAATTCCGGCAATATCGGGAGTTGTTTCCGATTTGTCTGATGGCCGGCTGCGGCTTGCTCGTCGCGCAAATTCTCCTCTCGCAAACGATCTGGAGGAAACTGCCGTGAACCTTCCGCACGTCACGTTCGGGGCGGGCGCGTGGGTATGGGCACTGTTGCTCGTGCCGTTGCTCGTCGCTCTCTACGTGCGGGCGGAGCGGAGCGCGGCGCAGCGGCTCCAGCAATTCGTTTCGCCGCGTCTGCTCACGCAGTTGGCGGGTTCGGTTAACCGAACGGCGCGGGGGACTCGTTATGCGTTTCTGCTTCTTGGCCTCGCGCTCGCCATCGTGGCGCTGGCGCAACCGCGCTGGGGTTACGTCTTTGACGAAACAAAACGCAAAGGGCTTGATCTCATTTTCGCGGTCGATACGTCGCGCAGCATGTTGTCGAACGACGTGCAGCCGAATCGCCTCGAACGCGTCAAACTCGCCGCGCAAGATTTGGTTAACACGTTGGAAGGCGATCGTGTCGGTCTCATCGCGTTCGCGGGGCGCGCCTTTCTGCAAGCACCGCTCACCATTGATTACGGCGCGGCCATCGATGCGATCAACGATCTCGACACGAACACGATTCCAGAAGGCGGCACCAATATTTCCGCAGCCATCGCATTGGCCACCCAGACTTACACGAAGAGCGCGGTCGGAAATCGCGCGCTCATCATTTTCACGGACGGCGAAGAGTTGCGCGGCGACGCGGTGGCGGCGGCCAAGTCGGCGGCCGATGCCGGTATTCGCATTTTCACGGTCGGCGTCGGCACACCGGGCGGCTCTCTCATTCCGATTAAGGAGAGTGACGACGGCTCACCTTTCGTGAAGGACGAAAAGGGCCAGGCCGTTAAATCGAAACTGGATGAAGCGCGGCTGCGCGAAATCGCCGAGGCCACCGGCGGCATCTACCTGCATCTCGAAGGCGGACCGGCAACCATGAAGAAGCTCATGACCGACGGGCTCGGCAAAATGCAGGCGGGCGAAATCGATGCGCGTCTGGCACGGCGGCCGATCGAACGTTATCAATGGCCGCTCGGCGCGGCACTGGTGGCGCTGGCCATTGGTTCGTTGATCCGCGATCGGCGGCGGCGCGCGCGGCGAGCGGTGGCGCCCACAAAACCGGTGGTACTCGCGGGCAGCGCGGCGTTGTTGTTGATGCTGGCCACCGCCGCAGCGCGCGCCGACGCGCGCGGTCTTGATCTCTACCAGCAGCAAAAGTTCGGCGACGCGTATCAGGAATTTCAGAAGACGTTGCAGGAGCATCCGACCACGCAGGCAGCCGATAAGTTGCAGTTCGATGCGGGCGCGGCCGCCTACAAAATGAAGGATTACAAGAAGGCGCTCGAATCCTTCAGTCAGGCGCTGCTGACCAAGGATCCCGCGTTACAGAGCGACAGTCATTACAATCTGGGCAACACCCTTTACGAGCGTGGCGAAGCGCAACAGGCCGAAGACCAGAAGCTGCGTGATTGGACGGGCGCGCTGCGGCATTACGAGCAGACGCTCAAGCTGCAACCGCAGAACAAGAAGGCGAAGGACAACTACGAGTTCGTCAAAAAGAAGATCGAAGACCTGAAGAAGAAAAAAGATCAGCCGCCTCCGACACCGACTCCTTCTCCGTCGCCGAACCAGGACAAGAACAAGAATCAGAAAGACCAGCAAAAGGATCAGAAGGACCAGCAGAAGAAAAAGGATCAGCAGCAAAAGCAGGATCAATCGAAGTCGCAGGGGGGAAAAGGCTCAGGCGACGGACAGCAGCAATCGAAGCCGAATCAATCGCCTACGCCTACGCCCACTCCGACACCTACGCCGTCCAGTTCACCGAACCAATCGCCATCGCCATCCCCTTCCGCCACGCCCACGCCGTCGCCGTCGCCGTCGTCGTCGCCAAGTCCAGGCGATCAATCGCAGGGCGGACAATCGCCGACCCCGGGCGAACAAAACCAGGGTTCGCCTTCACCCACCCCTGGCGAAAGCCCCACGCCTAACGAGTCGCCCACGCCGAGTGAGAATGGCGGTTCTCCCACGCCGACTGCGACACCGGGCCAGAATGGCGGCGAGGGCCAGCAAGGCGCCACGCCTTCTCCCACCCCAGCCGGTTCGCCCAAGAAATTTCAAGGCGACGTTAAAGGCGCGCCCGATCAGGACAAAAAAAAACAGCCGCCGCAGGCAGCGGCCGAAGCGGAACCGGAGAAGGAAGGCGAGATGACGCCGCAGCAAGCCAAGCGATTGCTCGAGTCGATGAAAGGCGAAGAGCAACGCGTTTTGCTTGATGAACGCAAGCCAACGCGTCCTGTCTATAAAGATTGGTAATGCCTTTTCCACGCCGAAACCGTTCGCTGCCGCTTTGGATCGCCCTCGCCGGGGCGATTCTCGTTTTGTTGGGCGCGAGCCGCTCCCTCCGGGCCGATGACGCGAAGGCCACCGCTGTCCTGACGGATTCGGAAACGGTCATCGGGCAGCCTGTGCAGATGCAAATCAAGGTGACGGGCGCACGCGGCGCACGGCCGCCGGGCGCGATCGTGGTCGATGGACTCGACATTCGTTACAGCGGCCAATCGCAGATGATCGAGGGCCACAACTTCAGTTTCAGTTACAGCTTCGTCTACACCTACACGATCATGCCGGAGCGGCCCGGCACGTTTCAGATTCCGCCCCAACGTGTGGCCGCCGGCGGGAAAACATTGATGACCGAGGCGCTGACTTTGCGCGTGGTGGATGACGGCGCGGGCCAGGCGGATGAGGACGCCGATGAGCAAACGCAATCTGTGCCGCGCGGCCGGTTGGGTTTTGTAGATGTCGTTTTCGGTAAGACGACCGCGTATGTGGGCGAAATGATTCCAGTGGAAGTGCGGATCGGATTTCGCAGCGGATTGCGGGTCGAGTCGCTCGGCGAATCTTTCACCGTGGCCGGCCAGGGATTTACCACGCTTAATTTCACGCGCCCGCGCGAGACGCGTCAGAACATCGGCGGCCAGTCGTATCAGGTTCTTATTTTCAAAACGGCGATCGCGGCCGTGCGCAGCGGCAAGTTTGAACTGCCGCCGGTCGAAATCACGCCCGGAGTCCTCATCCCACGGCTCGATCGTTCGCGCATGCCGCGCGATCCTTTCAACGACCCTTTCTTTCAAAACTTCTTCAACGATCCCGCGTTCATGCCGAGCGAGCGGCGCGAGCTGAAGTTGAAGAGCAAAGGCGCGACGATCGACGTGAAGCCGCTCCCGCCGAACGCGCCGGCCGATTTCGGAGGCGCCGTCGGATTTTTCCAAATGGAGACGGAGGCCAAACCGAAGTCGGGAGAAATCGGCGATCCGTTTACGATCACGACCAGCATTACTGGGCGCGGCAACTTTGATCGCGTGAACGCACCCGTCCTCGCGGATGACCAGGGCTGGCACAAATATCCGCCGACTTCGAAGTTCGATCAGGACGACGACGTCGGGATCAGCGGGGTGAAGAAGTTCGAGATGGTGCTCACGCCTAACGAGTCGAAAAAAGAGATCCCGGCGCTGACCTTCTCCTTCTTCGATGCGGCGAAAGAAAGATACGTGACGCTGCGCAGCGAGGCGATTCCGATACAGATCGCGGGCGGTTCCGCACCGAGCGCCACGCCGGCCAGCGCAGCGGCCAGCAACGCCCCGGCGCCGGGTGCAACGCCGAAAGCGCAGGCGAAACCGGACGATATTCTTTATCAAATTGCCGATTGGCCCGGCATCGGCGTGGCCTTTGTGCCGATTTATGCGCGTCCAATTTTCTGGGCGCTGCAACTGTTTCCGCTGCTCGCCCTGCTTGCGTTGGTGGGCTGGAAATGGCGGCAGGCCCGACTGGGCGATCGCACCGCGCGGCAGCGCGCGAAGTTGCAACGGGAGGCTGCGGAACTGGAGAAGCGATTGCGGAAAGGGAGCGCTCCGCAACAATATTACGCGGATGCGACGCGCGCCGTGCAGTTGAAGACGGCGTTGGCGGAAAACGTGAATCCGAACGTGGTCGACGCCGATCTGGCCGCGCTGGCGTTTCATCTGGATGAGACGATGCGGCGGCGTCTCGATACGCTTTTCCAAAAGAAGGATGAGCTGCACTACAGCGGCGGCCGCAATGGCCACGGCGAGGTGTCATTCGAACAGCAGCAGGAAGTAACTGAATTGATCGATCAATTGCGCGTATGAAATCCGCTATCCTCATCGGCCTTTGCACCCTTGCGTTCCTGACGCCGGCGCGCGCGGATGAGCCGAAGCAGTTTGCCGACGCGAACGCGGCTTATGCGGCCGGCAATTTCGAAAAGGCGCGCGACGGCTACGAAGCGCTCGTCAAGGCCGGGCAATGGAACGCGGCGCTTTTTTACGATCTGGGGAATGCGTGGTTTCGTCGCGGCGACATGGGCCAGGCGATCTTGAATTACGAACGCGCGCTGGCGCTCGATCCGCAGCAGGCGGAAGCGCGTAAAAATCTGCATCTCACGCAGGAGCGCGCGAGGACGCTGCAACTGTCGGATGATTGGACGGCGCGCGTGCGCGAATATGCGGAACCGGAGACGGTCGCCTGGATGGCAGCGGCGGCGTTTTGGATTGGACTGTTCCTGATCGTGCTCGCCTTTTTCGCGCGTCCGCGAACTGGGCGCGCGGTCTTGGCGGCGATCGCGCTGTTGCTCTGCGGCGGCGGGGCTTTTTTTCTCTACACGGTGGAGACGGGAAATCGCGGCCAGGATTTCGCGATCATCATTGGCCAAAATGTTCCGGCGCGCGTGGCCACGGCCGACAGCGCGAGCAATATCCTGACGTTGCCGGCGGGAAGCGAAGTGCGATTGCTGAGCACGCGCGGCGATTGGTCGTATGCGGAACTGCCTAACGACCTGAGAGGTTGGATTCCGACGAATACGGTCGAGCGCGTGCGTTTGTAAAATCGACGCACGCGAGCGCAGAGTGTGATCCTCCGGTTGAGAAGCCGGCAAATGTCTTCATCTTGCAACCGCATGAATGCGGAGATGGATGTCGGCACCAACAAAAAGGCGTTCCAGATCAATCTGGACTCCAAGAAGTATGGGACGTTTGCCGAGATCGGTGCGGGCCAGGAAGTGGCGCGCCGCTTTTTCCATGTCGGGGGTGCTTCGGGCACGATCGCGAAAACCATGTCGGCCTACGACATGCAATTCTCCGACGCGATTTATGGGCCGAGTGATCGTTACGTCAGCCGCAAACGCCTCCAGACGATGCTCGATCACGAATATGATCTCCTGATTGAGCGGCTCGACAGCAAGCTGGGAGGCGACTGCACTTTTTTCGTCTTCGCCGATACGGTGGCGGCCCGCAGTTTCAAACAGCATAACGAATCGCATGGCTGGCTCGGGGTTCGTTTCCAGGGAAAATTCCGCGCCGATCCGAGCCAGATCATCATTCACGTGCGGATGCTGGACGAAGAGAACGTCGACCAGCAGGAAGCGCTCGGCGTGATCGGCGTGAACCTGCTCTACGGCGCGTTCTATTATCATGAACCGGAAAAGCTGATCGCGTCGCTGCACGAAAATCTGGCGCCGGCGCGCATGCAGGTGGACATGATCAAATTCTCCGGCCCGGCTTTCGCCGAGGTCGACAACCGGCTGATGAGTCTACAACTCGTTAGTCAGGATCTGACCAACGCGGTCATGTTCACGGCCGACGGAGAGACGGCGCAACCGGCGGAAGTTTTCTACAAGAAGTCGATCCTGGTCGAGCGGGGCAGTTTTCGGCCGGTCACCTACGCAACCAACGACATGCTCGACGGAGCGCGCCGCAACGTGCTGGCGGAATGCGGAGAGAACATGGACGAATTGATCGTGCTCATGGAAATGACGCTCGAGAATCTGCTTTCGGAGGGCGAATTGAATCATGCCGATTTCCTCGCTCGCGTGGATATCCTGGGAGCGCTTGGCCGCACGGTGCTCATCTCGAAGTTTGGCGAATACCATCGGCTGGCGGCGTATCTTTCCCGCTACACGAACAAGATGATCGGCCTCGTCATGGGTGTGCCGAGCCTGGCGGAAATTTTCGATGAAAAATATTATCTGAATCTGGAGGGCGGAATTTTGGAAGGCTTCGGGCGGATGTTCAAAGCCGGGCTGCGGCTGCACGTTTACCCGATGGTGGATGAAAAAACGGGGAAGATGGTGACGGCTTCTCAGTTGGAGGTGGCGCCCAATCTGCGGTCGCTCTATCGCTACCTCATCGATAATAATTTCATCGTCGAGATTACCGATTTTAATCCCGAGTATCTGCGCATTTATCCGCCCGACGTGCTGGCGAAATTGCGCGAGGGCGACAGCGCCTGGGAGGAAATGGTGCCGCCGGAAGTGGCGCGCATCATCAAGGAACGGGAATTTTTTGGCTATCGCGCGACGGTGACGGCGTAAGGCTTACAAAGCCGATTTGCGGGAGCGCACCGGCCAGAAAACGCGGAGGCGGGCACGCTTCCCGCTACGTAGCCATTACCAACATGGCCAAGCGTGGAAATTCTGTTGTCGGCATCGATTTAGGGAAGCATGCCTTTAAAGGAGTGCTCATGCAGCGCAAAAGCGATGCGCGCTTTATGGTCACGAGTTATGCCTCCCGCGAAGTGCCGGAAACTTTCGAGACGGCGGACGAACTCGCCGAGCAGATCAAGCTTCTGCTCAAGGATATGGGCACCAGCACGAAATACTGCGCGGTGGCCCTTTCCGATCCGGAAGTGCTACTCCGCATCATCGAGCAGCCGGAGACGCCGATCAAGCTGCTGCGCGACGCGCTTCGCCTGAACGGGCTGGCTGTGCTCAACCAAGACACGAAGGAATTCGTGCTCGATTGCGCCTCGGTCCTCGATCACGTGGTGGAAGCTCCGCCCGCCACCGCGGAGAATGAAGGAACCCCCGAGACCGCCTCCGACGGGAACACGCTGACCCAGGTGCAGGTGCAGGCGCCGGTGCTCACCCGCAACAGCCAGGCCAAGTATCTGGTCGGCGGCATGCTCCGCGCGACGGTGCGCCAGGTTTCTGAAGCGATGAGCAAGACAAAGCTATCGACCGAGATCATGCAATTGGCGCCGATCTGTTCGTTCAACGCTTTTGAATTCGCCTACCCGGCCGTGTTCGCGACTGAATCATTTCTCCTTCTCGACATGGGCCATCTGCAAAGCACCATGCTCATCGGTCGCAAACAGGAACTCGTGCTCGTGCGCAGCATTGACTACGGCGGCAAAGCGCTCGACGAAGCGCTCACCGCGGATGGCGCGCTCGATAAGAAAGCGGCTCAGCGGATGTTGCAGGAAGGCGACGCCGGCCTGAGCCAGATTTGCCGCGACTCGCTGGCGCGGCTCGCCATGGAAGTACGTAACTCGATCGGATTTTTCGAAGGCCAGCGCGAGGAAGGCATTCACCGCATCTTCGTCTCGGGTGGCCTGGCCAAACTCCAGACCGTCTTGCAAACCCTGAGCGACGACTTGGGATTGCCCTGCGAAATCTGGGATCCGCTCGAAACTTGCGAAGTCGCTCTCCCGGCCGCCAAACGCCAGACGCTGCCGGATGAGTTTGTCTCACTCAATGTCGCCTGCGGCGTGGCGCTGGAATATTTAAGGAACTAAACGATGGCGCTGCATCTCAACCTCCTGCACGAGGAGATCCAGGAACAACGGCAGCGGCAGCGCGATCCGCTCAAGCTCGGTTTGATCGCGCTGGGTGCGATCGGCGCCCTCTTTTTCCTCTATTACATGTGGCAGGGTTATCGCGTCCTTCAGGTCAAGAATCAGCTTTCCGTAGCGGAGGCGGAGTGGGCCAAGGTAGAACCAAAGGTAACGTCGGCCCAAAAACGTGCCACAGACTTAAGCGGCACCATCAATACCACGCGCATCCTCGACGACAAAATCCACGCCCGCGTTTACTGGGG
Organism: Chthoniobacterales bacterium; assembly: GCA_038258245.1. GTDB lineage: Bacteria > Verrucomicrobiota > Verrucomicrobiia > Chthoniobacterales > UBA10450 > JBBSQB01. The sequence continues at coordinate 114,151 of JBBSQB010000006.1, read as the reverse complement.
GCCGATCCTGGAGCGCATCGCTCGCTGTGTCGCGCCCAACACTCAGATCGTCAGCCTCGACGGCATGGTGGACGCAAAAAACGCCGTCGCCATTTCATTGGAAGGAGTGGCCGCTGGCGCCGAACCACGCTCGGTCGCCGAAGATTTGCGCCAGATGTTGTTCGAACAACTCGGGAAACATTACCCGGACGTGTCCGTGGAATTTAAATCGCTCGAAGACCTCGATACACAGGTCAGCATCGGCGGCAGCAATGTGCCGACGGCACGCTATTTCTTGAAGATCAGCTTTCAAGCGGGGACGCCAGCCACGGCCGACGCCGCAGCCGCGCCTAGACTGGAGAAAGCGCCATGAAGAAAATTGATTTGAGCAAAGACCAACTGCAGAAAGTAATTCTGAGCCTGCTCGGCTTCGCTGCCTTGATCTACGTCTACTTCACCTTTTTCCTTGGTCCGCTTGACCGGAGCGCCGCTTCCATGAAGGCCAGCATCAACGATCTGCAAACCAAAGTGGCCGCCTCGAAAAGCGAGATCACCAAAGAAGCGCAGTTGGAACGTGAGGCCGGGAGCGCGACCGCCCGTTTTGCCGAGCTGCGATCCCACACCCCCGAGGGAGCGCCGATCGCCTGGTTCCCGCCGCGCATGAGAACATTTTTCGCGAGCCACGAAATCGACAAAGCGACGGCGCGCCTCGAATCGAGCGAAGATTACAAAAACCCGGCGCTGGAGAAATGGACACGCTACCATTGGAGCATCGAACTGCCCGGCGCCGGCTACAACGAACTCGGCAAAGCGATCGCCGATTTGGAAAATGCGGAGCCGCTCTTTGCGGTTTCCGAAGTGAAGATTCACACGCTGCCGGATGATCCGCGAAATCAGGTCGTCGATCTCCGAGTCACGACCACGCTGGCCAAGCGATGAAAGCCCTGCTTTGCGGAGGTGTGATCTTCGCTTTCGCCCTCTCAGGAATCCGAGCCGAGAACGCGCCAGCGCCGATTTCGCCCAAGACCTCGGCGTTCAAAATCGAAGCGAGCGCACGCAATCCTTTTTGGCCGATCGGTTATCACCCGACCGACGGAAATGGAAGCGCCCAGGCCGGGCCGGAAATTCCGCCGACTGCGTTTTCGGTGACCTCCATCGTCATCGACGACAAGGCAAAGTTTGCCATCGTCAATGGCAAAACGATGCAGGAAGGCCAGCATTTCGCTTTGCAGATGGGTTCGCAGATTTATCAGTTAACGCTCAAGAGCATTGAGGACGGCCAGATCATCGTACAGGGCAACAACGAATCGATCGTCGTGCCGCTCCGTCGGCGCTAACGCTCCGCGCTTTTCTTCATCCGCTGATAAAGCGGGCGAAACAATGCCGCGTTTTTCTCCAGCTTTTTCCGGAGCGCACTTTGTGGATCGCCTCCCCTGCTCTCGCCGAGCACGGTGGCGACGATGAGCCGCACCATGTTTGCGTAATCGTCCACCGCCACGAATTCGGGGGCGATCGACTCGTTAGGCGTGCAGTTGTGGTAATTGCCCAGGGCGAGGCTCGCGGCCACACAGCGGTATCCGTAAAGTTGATAGGCGGTCGCCTCACAGGTGCCGCCATCGAGCAGACAGCGTTGCACGGGAATTTTGGCGGCTTGCGCGACCTGCAACAGACGCGCCGTCGCCGGGCCATCGAAGATCGACATCTTGTCGCCCACGCGCACGATCGGGCCGGCCCCGATCCGCGCCGTGCCGCGCGGCGTGCTTGTTTCGAGCGAGAAGATCGTTGTCTTCTTCGAAACGATTTTGGCCTGCGCCAGTTTGATTGCGCCGACGAAGCCTACTTCCTCGGCACGGGTGAATAAGCCGAGGCACGCGACATCGGCTTTCTTCGTTTCCAATTCGCGGAAAAGGCAGATGATTTCGGCGCAGCCGAGCAGATCATCGCAGGCGCGCGAATGGATTTGTCCGTCGCGCAGTGCGAAGGCCGGCAAATCCCACATCGCGAAATCGCCGAATTCCTTTCGCTTCGCATCGGCCAGATATTTTTCGGCCACTGAACCGAGAAAACGAAAACCACCGTCCTTCTCGCGTACCCAGCCCGGATGATCCATATGGGCGGCGAAGGCCCAGCGCGGTGTCGTCCTCGTTAGGCGGCGATACTCGGCGATCAGGTTGCCGAAACGATCGGAGCGCACGCGAACATGCGGAAGCGCACGCAGTTGGCGTAAGATTTCGTCGCGCACCGCCGCTTCATGAAACGGCGCGGTCGGTCGCGCGAGAAGCTGCCTAACGACTGTAATTAAGTCAATGCGCTTCATGAATTTTCACCGGAGGGACGCGCTTCCGCGCGTCCGCGGCCTGCCATTTCGATTTCGGATGCTGAGAGCGCGGGCGCCGTGCACCTACCGGACATGCAGAAGCATGTCCCTCCGAAAACCAGTGGACGATCCATGATTATCGGCAACATGGATCAGCCGGCCACCGGCTCGACTTGTCCGACCGAGACAAATTCGCCCTCGTGCAAAACAATCGGCTTCACCCCGCGCAAGAGCTTCACCCATTCCCAGGCGCTGCCCGCGACGATGCCGAAGACCAACAGGAGAAAGGCGATGGCCACGCCAGCGTCGAGACGGTAAGTGCTCGCCTGACGGAGCAGCGCCTCCGCTCCCTGCGGATTGGTGGCCGCCAATTTCTCGAGGCCGTTTGCTCCCACCAGAAAACCAATCCTCGGGTCGCTCGAAAAAATCTTGAGCGCGCCAGAATAAAAAGTGACCACGCACATGAAGGCGAGCGGAAGCAGCGTGACCGCGAGATAGCGCGTCTTCGCCATTTTGATGAGGAGAGTCGTGCCGAGACAAAGTGCGATGACCGAGAGAAGCTGATTGGCCAGACCGAAGAGCGGCCAAAGGCTGTTGATGCCGCCTAACGGATCGATCACGCCTTGGTAGAGGAACCAACCCCACGCACTAACGAGCAATACACTGGCGAAAAAATTCGCACTCCACGACTTCGTGTTGCCGAGCGGTCGCCATAAATTCCCGAGCAAATCCTGGAGGAGGAATCGCCCGACGCGTGTCCCGGCGTCGATGGTCGTCAGAATAAAGAGCGCCTCGAACATGATGGCGAAGTGGTACCAAAGCGCGAGCGCGGTAGGATTGGAGGAGATGCCGGCAAACATGTGCGCCATGCCGACGGCGAAGGTCGGCGCACCGCCCGCGCGGTTAAACATCGTGTCTTCGCCGAGATCGCTCGCCAGCTTCGTCATTTGCGCTTCGGTCACCGGAAATCCTGCGGACGAGACCTTCGCCACCACTTCGGTGGGCGTGCCCTTTGTATTGATGGCGAAGTATTCGCCCGGCTGCAGCACGCAGGCGGCGATCATGGCCATGAGCGCGACCATCATTTCCGTGACCATCGCGCCATAGCCGATATCACGAATGCGCGCTTCGCGTCCCACCATTTTCGAAGTCGTCCCCGAAGCGATGAGCGAATGGAATCCCGAGACCGCGCCGCAGGCGATCGTGATGCAAACAAATGGAAAAACCGGGCCGGCGAAAACCAACCCACTCCCATCGGTGAATTTCGTGAGGCTCGGCATGAGCAAAACCGGCCGCAGCACGATCACGGCGACAGCGAGCGCGGCCACCGTTCCCAATTTCAAAAACGTACTCAAATAGTCGCGTGGCGTGAGGAGCATCCAAACCGGCAAAATCGACGCCGCCAGCCCATAGATCATGATTGCCCAAGCGAGCCAGCGTTGATCGTGGCGGAACCAGCTTTCGATCACCGGAAATTGTCCCAGGAATTGTCCGCCCCACACGCCAAAAGCGAGACCGGCCAGACCAAAGACGGTGATCCATTTCACGCTCACCTTTCCGCTGCGCAAACCAAACCCCATGATGAGCGCGACCGGAATGGTGGTGGCCATGGTGAACACGCCCCACGGACTTTTGCCAAGCGCCTGGACGACGACGAGCGCGAGCACCGCGATCAGTATCGTCATGATGGCGAGCACGCTGATGAGCGCGAGACCGCCGACGACCGGGCCGATTTCTTCCTTCACCATTTGGCCGAGCGTTTTGCCGCGGCGCCGCACCGAAGCGAAAAGCACAATCATATCGTGCACGCCGCCGCCTAACGTCGCCCCGATCAGAATCCAAAGTGTGCCCGGGAGAAAACCAAACTGCGCCGCCAGCACGGGACCGACCAGCGGACCCGGCCCAGCAATGGCGGCGAAGTGATGACCGAACGTCATCCACCGGCTCGTCGGCACAAAGTCTTTGCCGTCGGATTGGACGAGCGCGGGCGTGGCCCGGTCCTCATTGAGAACGAGCACCTTGGTTGCCAGCCATTTGCTGTAGAAGCGATAGCTGATCGCCATCGCGCAAAGCCCCGCCACGATTACCCAGAGCGCGCTGATTCGTTCGCCGCGCGAGAGCGCCAGGACGGCGAGCGCGCCGACGCCGAGCAAGGTCACGCCCACCCAAATCAACTTTCGCCAGATACTCATCGCCGTTTCTTTTTTATACGACCCGAACCCGCGCGACAACACATCCGTTGACAGCGCCGCGTGACCGAATTACCAAACCGCTCCCTGTCATGCGGCTCACTCAGAAATTAGGTAAAATCACCACCGGCGCGGCGTGGGAAAGCGCCGGGCGCCATTTGCGGCGGATGATTCGCGGCCGCCGCGTCTCCACTGATCTGACGGCCGAAGGAATCATGCGCACGATCGACCAAGGGAAGTTTGCCGAGATTAGAGCGCGTTATGAGGTGGCGAACGCCGGCGGCGACCCACCCAAATATCTCAACTGGCGCACCTGGCTCGCGGCGAACGTGCGGCGCATTCGCGATCTCGAGCTCGATCTAGGCAAGCGCCGGCGCGTCCTCGATATCGGGTGCGGCAACGGCTACTTTCTCTACATCTGCAAATTGCTTGGGCACGAAGTGCAGGGGCTCGACATTGGCGATTACCCGATGTTTTCCGAAGTGACGCGACTGCTCGAGGTGCCGCGCGTGAACTGGCGCATCAAACCATTCGAACCGTTGCCCGATCTCGGCGCGCGCTTCGACATCGTGAGCGCGCACATGATTTGTTTTAACAATCACAAGCACGCCAATCTTTGGGGGCCGGCCGAGTGGGATTTTTTCCTCACCGACCTCGGTTCGCATCTCGCGCCGCGCGGTCGCGTCTGGCTCGAGTTGAATCGCGAATACGATGGCACCTGCTACACGCCGGAGTTGAAAGCGTCCTTCGAAAAACGCGGCGCCGTTGTCGTGGCCAATCGCGTGACCTTTAATTCAGGGATTCGCGCGCTCGCCGGAGCTGCGCCAGCCGCTCGCTGAAATCCGCTTTCCGTTGCTGGTGTTCCTCCACCACCGCTTTCGGCGCACGATCGACGAAGGAGGAATTGGCCAGCTTGCGGTTCACCGTTTGCAATTCCTCCTCGATTTTCGCGATCTCCTTATCCAACCGATCGCGCTCGGCCGCCTTGTCGGTATCGGCGATCATGAGATAAAGCTCGCCCAGTTCGCTGGCGGCCATGGGCACGCCGGGAGCCGCCTGGTATTTGGGATCGAGCACAATTTCCTCCGCGTTGAGGAGTCGCGCGATCGTCGGCAATTCCGCACGAATCGATTCGTCGCCGCTGCGCAAAACGAAGCGCGCCTTTTTATTGGAAGCGAGGCGCGATTCGGAACGCAGGTTGCGCCCAGCTTGAATCGTCGCGTAGGCCGCGCGCACCGTTTTGCGTGCTGAGGTCGCTGCTTTTGCATTCGCAAAATCGAAAGGCGCAGGCAGCGCGGCGAATTGGATGGAACCGTTGCCGAAAGCCATCAGCGCCCAAAGCTCCTCCGTGATATGCGGCATGAATGGATGCAGCAGCCGCAGCACGGCCGAGAGCACATGGTCCATCACCGCCAGCACGCTCTCCTTCCGCGCAGCGTCCTCCGCGAAAATGTCGTTCTTCGCCGCTTCGACAAACCAATCGCAATAATCGCCCCAGAAGAAATCGTAGAGCCGTTGCGCGACCTCGTTGAATCGATAATCCGCGTAGGCTTTCTCAACTGCCTCAATCGTTTCGTTCAACCGCGCCAGAGTCTCGACCGCGTAAATCGTCAGATGTGCCTCATCAATTTTCGGCTCCGCCGCCGACGCGCCGTGCATTTGGCGAAAGCGCGCCGCGTTCCAGAGCTTCGTCGCGAAGTTGCGTCCTTCCTCGATTTGCTTCTCGTCGAACCGAATGTCTTGCCCGCTCGGCGCCATTCGCATTAAGCCGAAGCGCAACCCATCCGCGCCGAACTTCGCGATCAATTCCAGCGGATCCGGGGAATTGCCTAACGACTTGCTCATCTTGCGCCCGCTGCGGTCGCGAATCAGTCCGGTGAAGTAAACGTCGCGGAACGGAATATTGTCTTCGTCCCGCTCCGTTTTGCCGGGCTTGAACTCCAGACCCGCGATGATCATGCGCGCCACCCAGAAGAAAATGATATCAGGCGCGGTCACCAGCACGCTCGTCGGATAAAACTTCGCTCGCGTCTCCGCGTCCATCGTTTCGTAGGCCCAAAGCCAGGAGGAAAACCAGGTATCGAGCGTGTCTTCTTCCTGGCGCCACTCCGGTCCCGGTGATTCAAGCCCAACGAAAATTTTCCCATTGGCCTCGTGGTAATACGCCGGAATCCGATGGCCCCACCAGACCTGCCGGCTGATGCACCAATCCTGAATTTTCTCCAACCACTGCGCGTAAACTTTTTCCCAATGTTGCGGGAAGAATCGAATAAGATGCGCTTTTACAACGTTTAACGCTTCCTCTGTTTTTGGATATTTGAGGAACCATTGCTCGCTCAGCCGCGGTTCGATCGGCACGTTTGCGCGTTCGCTAAACCCGACCGTATTTTGATGCGGCTCCACCTTCGCCAACAGGCCCGCCGTCTCCAAAAGCTCCGCCGACTTCTTGCGCGCTTCGAATCGATCCAGCCCGTCGAGTTCCGGCACGGCCGGGCAATTGATGCGGCCGTCGGCATGCAACGCATCGACCACCGGCAACCCGTGCCGTTGCCCAATCTCGAAATCGACCTTGTCATGCGCCGGCGTCACTTTGAGTCCGCCGGTCCCAAATTTTGGATCAATCGCATCATCGGCAATGATCGGCAGCTTTTCGCGCGCGAGCGGTCGCCAGACGTGTTTGCCGACCAACTTTTGATAGCGTTTATCATCCGGATGAACCGCGAGGGCCGCATCGGCCATGATTGTCTCTGGCCGCGTGGTCGCGATTTCGATGAAACGGCCGGGCTCCTCCACGATCTCGTATTTCACATAATAGAGCTGCCCTTTTTGCGGCGTCGGAATGACTTCCTCATCGGAGAGCGCAGTCTGCGCGGCGGGATCCCAATTGATCATGCGCTTCCCGCGATAGATCAGCCCTTTATTGTAAAGGTCGACAAAGACCTTCTGCACGGCGCGCTCGTAATCTTCATCGAGCGTGAAACGCAGCCGTGACCAATCGCACGAGCACCCGAGCCGCTTCAACTGCTCGATGATGATGCCTCCATGTTTCTCCTGCCATTCCCAGACGCGCCTAACGAATTCGTCGCGACCCAGATCGCGACGCGAAATTTTCTCCGTCTTGCGCAACGATTTTTCGACCGCTGTCTGCGTCGCGACGCCGGCGTGATCCGTTCCCGGTAGCCAGAGCACTTCCTTCCCCTGCATTCGTGCGCGCCGCGCCAGAATATCCTGGATCGTGTTATTCAGGACATGGCCGAGCGTGAGCACGCCGGTGATATTCGGCGGCGGGATGACGATTGAAAAAGCCTCCTTCTTCGACCGCGCATCCGCGTGAAAATCGCTTGCCTCCAGCCAGCGTGCGTACCACTTTTGTTCGACCGCGGCGGGCTCGTATGTCTTCGAAAGTTCCATGTCGAGTGCCAATCATCCGAGACACCGGAGCGTTTGCAAAAGGAAACCTGCGCCGCCACTTTCCCGCCACATGGACACTGCGCGGCCCATCGGCGTATTCGATTCCGGCATCGGCGGGCTCACCGTGGTCAGCGCCCTGCGCCGCCTTTTGCCTAACGAGAAGATCTTTTACATCGGCGACACGGCGCGTGTGCCCTATGGCGGTAAGGGCGCGGCCACCGTCGAACGGTACAGCACGGAGATTGGCGCGATGTTGATGGAGGAAAATTGCAAAGCCGTCGTCGTGGCCTGTAATACCGCTTCCGCTCTCGCCTTGCCGAAGCTCGAGGAAATTCTGCCTGTTCCCGTTACCGGCGTCATTCGTCCCGGCGCGCAAGCCGCCGTCGCCGCCAGCCGCAACCGCCATATCGGCGTGATCGGAACGCGCGCGACGATCAAGAGCGGCGCCTACGAACGCGCCCTGCACGATCTGCACGCAGAGGTGAAAGTGACCGCGCTCCCTTGCCCGCTCCTCGTTCCGCTCATCGAAGAAGGCTGGCTCGAAAACGAAATTACCGATCGCGTCATCACGCAGTATCTCGAACCGCTCATGAACGACGGCATCGACACGCTCGTTCTTGGCTGCACCCATTACCCGTTGCTGCGGAAAAGCATTGCCCGCCTGCTCGGCGATGCCGTGACGTTGGTCGATTCGGCCGAGAACTGCGCCCTCGCCGTGCAAGCGCTGCTCACCGAGCATGAATTGGAGGCGCAAAAAAATGGAGCCGGCGGCCTCCGCGTCGCGCTTACCGATCGGCCCGATAACTTCCTCGCCATCGCCAAGAATGCGTTGCAACTCGACGTGGGCGAAGTCGAGTTGCGCGAAGTACTCCACCCGGCGAAGCCGGCCTAACGAGCAAGCTTTTCGCGTTCCTTCTTCGACAGGCTTTGCCGCACCAAGTCGTAGGAATCGTCGATCATCTTGCGCAATTCGTTCGACGGAACACCAGTGCCCAGTTCCACCGTATTCCAATGCTTCTTGTTCATGTGATAACCCGGTTGCACTTGCTCGTAGCGGTCGCGTAGTTCGAGCGCGCGATCGGGATCGCACTTCAAATTCACAGTCGGCGGCATGTCGTCGAGCGAAGCGAGCGCGAACATTTTCGCGCCGACCTTGAAGACGACGGTCGTCTCGCCAAACGGCATCCCTTCAGTCGCGCCTGGTTTGGCCAGGCAATATTCGCGGAAGGTTTCGATGTTCATTTGAAATTAACCGCAGAGGTCGCGGAGAGCGCGGAGGAAGAGAGAAAACAAAATCATTCCCCTCTCTGCGATCTCCGCGTGCTCTGCGGTGATAATTTTCGTCTACGAAATCGCCTCGATCAGCCGCGCCCGCAGCTCACTGATCGCCACCCGCTCCTGCTTCATGCTGTCGCGATGCCGCAACGTAACCGTGTCGACTAACGACTGATCCTTTTCCCCGAGCGTTTCGAAATCGATCGTCACGCCGAACGGCGTGCCCGCTTCATCCTGCCGGCGATAACGCCGCCCGATTGCGCCCGTCTCATCGTAGAACACATTCATGTGCGGCCGGAGCAACGCCTGCACTTCGCGCGCCTTCGCAACCAACTGCTCGTTATTCTTGAGCAACGGAAACACGCCGCACTTCACCGGCGCCATGCGCGGATGGAATCGCAACACCGTCCGCGTCTCCGATTTCCCTTTGTCGTCCGTGATCGTCTCCTCGTCGTAGGCTTCGCAAATGAGGGCCAGCACGGTGCGATCGACGCCCGCGCTCGGCTCGATCACGTGCGGCACGATCCGCTCCTTCGTTTCTTCGTTAAAATAATCGAGCGATTTGCCGCTCGCCTTGCTGTGCTGTTGCAAATCGTAATCGGTGCGATAAGCGACGCCTTCCAATTCCTGCACGCCGAACGGAAATTCGTATTCGATATCGTAAGTGCCCTTCGAATAAAACGCGCGATCCGCCTCCGCCACATCGAGCACATGCAGTTTCTCGCGCGGGATCCCGATGTTCTCGTAAAACTTCAGCCGCTCTTCCTTCCAATACACGAGCAACTCCATCCCTTGCTCCGGCCGGCAAAAATATTCGAGCTCCATCTGTTCGAACTCGCGCGAGCGAAATGTGAAATTGCGCGGATTGATCTCATTGCGAAACGCCTTCCCGATTTGCGCGATGCCGAACGGCAACTTCTTGCGCGACGTATCGAGCACATTCTTGAACTGCACGAAAATCGCCTGCGCCGTCTCCGGCCGCAGATACGCGATCGAGCTCTCGTCCACAGTCGCGCCCATATTTGTTCGGAACATCAAATTGAACGCGCGGGGCGGTGTTAGCTCTGCGCCGTTCACCGGATTAAACTCCCGTGTATCCTTAACCGGTTCTTGAGACGGCTTTGAAACAACTGGCTGGGCGAGGCCACGATTCTTATAAAAGCTTAGCGCCGCTTTTTTAGCTTTTGATTCCTGTTCTCCTTCGCGAACCAGTACACGAAAACTATCGTGGCAGACATTTCGGTTTTGAACTGCGTAGCCAACACAAAATTGTTCCTCGAATGCCGACTGAGATTTTTTTGAGAGTTCTGTGCCGAGATGAAAGAAAAACATCTCGATTGAATCCGGATCCTTCGTTGGCTGCTCTACATCAAGTTTCCGGCTCTCAACTATTCGCAATCCGAGTGACACCGCGTCGGATTGGGTAAAGGTCTTACTAAGCTGCGGTTCTTCACGAGTTTCCGCGAGGTAGAGAAGCGCTTCTAAGGCCTCTCGAGAAGGCAATGCTTCGCGCGCGGATTCATAAGTAAATACTGTGCCACTCTGGAGCGGTACCTGGTCCGCACGAAAGCGTTCATTTGTTAGACGGCAATCGACCATTGGATCGACAAATCCCCCAATGTGACCGCTCGCTTCCAAAACAGCAGGATGCGTTAGGATGGAGCCGTCGAGACCGACGACGTCGTCGCGTTCGCGCACCATCACGCGCCACCAATATTGCTTGAGATTATTCTTCAGCTCGACGCCGAGCGGGCCGTAATCCCAGACGCCGTTGAGTCCGCCGTAGATCTCGGCCGATTGAAAAACGAAGCCGCGCCGCTTGCACAGGCTCACGATTTTCTCCATTCGCTGCTGGTCGGTCGCGTTGCTCATAAGAAAGGCGGATTAAGCCACAGATTCACACAGATGAAACACAGATTAAGAAATGGGAAGTGCCGCGTTTCATCCGAAGCGCGCGATGCGCAGCACCCAAATCTGCGAAATCTGCGTCAATCTGCGGATGATTCCTCCGGGAGGATCAATCTACTTCTCGACGGTCACTTCGGTCTTCACCGAATTCGCGATGAAGCAATTCTCGTGGGCGAAGTGGTGCATCTCTTCGATGTCTTTTTCAGTCGGCTGATTGTCGCCGGAAAATTTCAGCTTGGGATGCAACTGCACTTTCGTGACGGCCATTTTCCCTTCCGCATTTTTCTCCATGTGGCCCACGGCTTCATCACTGTATTCGTCGAGCACGAACTTCTTTTTGCAGGCCCCGGCCAAAAACGTGAGCATGTGGCAACTGGAAAGCGCCGCCACGAAAGATTCCTCCGGATCGACGTTCTTCGGGTCGCCGAGATAGGCCGGCGCGGCCGAAGCCGTCATTTCGTGGCCGCCATCGAATTTCCAGGAATGATTGCGGGGATATTTCTGATACTCAAAAGCAGCGTCGCCGCGTTCCCATCGAAGAGAGACTTTATGTTCGGACATCTCTCTTAATAATTTGCGCCGTCCAAAGCGCAAGCGTTGTAGGCCAGGCGCTCCCGCTTGCCTGCCCACCCAGATGCGCGGCAAGCGGGAACGCTTGCCCTACAATCCGCGGCGGGGGCACGGGTCGGGACGATTTTCGCCGCTTGACTCGTCACGCGGCACTCGTCACTTATCACTCCTCCCACCACTCCCCTTCGCGCGATTAGCTCAGTGGTAGAGCGCTTGCTTCACACGCAAGAAGTCGCAGGTTCGAACCCTGCATCGCGCACCATCTTGACGATACGTACCTTCTTAGAGAGGCCTCGGATTAGCGCCGAATGTGCACGCCGGAGACGATGGTGTAACCCGAACTCTTATTCCAATCGGCCTGTTCGAGCGGAGCAAACGGCTCGAAATCGGTTTGCGCGTTGGGACCGATTTTCCAATCGTTCTGGGCCATCGGCCCGATCTTCCACCGACTATAGGGGGAAGCGGGAGCCACCGTAATGGCGTGCGGAGCCACTTCAGTGGTAGGTGCCGGCTTGGGAGCTTCGGGTTTCTGGGCGGTTGGCGCAGGAGGAGTGGCGGAGTTCCTGAAGTAAAGACAGGCGACGACGGCGAGTAGGGCGAGGATAACAGGGTTCTTCATTGTTTTATATTCTAATTGCTTGTTTCCATAATTCTCATACTTGCGACGCACTGTCAACTGTGTCTTCATGCCAGTTCCACTAGAATTTCTGTAGAGAGAGGGGAAATATCTCTCACGGCTGCCCGTGCGAGCCCAAGACCAGCCCAATCACCTTTCTCGACCAGACGCGCGAAGCTCCCCGCGCGGCTGCTCAGAAAGACGCGATTACAGGGAATCGAGCCGCGCTTCTTCATCCAAGGCCTGCGCCGCTGCCTCGTAAAGCGCTTCCGCTTCTTCGGGGGAATTGCCGACCGCCGTCATGCCGAGCCGCCCCACGCTGCCGAGTGCGCTAAGCATGTGGAAGACGATCCCGGTTTGGCGGACCTGCCCAAAGTGGAGCTGGCGCCTAACGACCAAATCGAAAAGATCGTCCGGCGTGAAGCTGCGATAGGCTGGGCTCTCCAGGTGATCGGTCGCCACTAAAAATTTTTGCCGGCCGCTCCTCGCGATGTAAGTCGCTTTCCCGGCATCGTATTGGCCGCCGGCCAAAAATTGGAGGGTGAGGAATGGATGCGTCGTCCCGCCTTTGCGCAGGTTGACCTCGATCGCATAGGATTGCCAGGTCGAGGCACCTTCTTCGCGGACGACGACGAAATCGAGCGCGAAACGCCCGAGCACGCCCGCATCCCGAAGCAACCCCGCCACTTTGGCCGCCTCGTCGGTGATGAGTCGAGCGTAAGCAGGATCGGCCGGGAACCGGCAGCCCAGATAACTTTGGCCGCTCGGGCCGCCCAACATTTGGTCGTGTGTGGAAAGCACTTCCACGTCGCCCAACGGCGTCACGCGCAATTGCACGCTTGGGCTGCGAATCTCCGCCGCGCCGACGCCGACCCGTTCCTCGACGATTCCGCCACGCTCGGTCAGGCGCTCGAAATACACTTCCGTCGTCATTGTCTTCAACTCGAACCGCAATTCGCGAAGGCGTTGCGCGAGCGATGCTGATTCGTTAGGCGAGCCCGGCGGCGGCAATTCCATCAGGTCGAGCATTGCATTGCCTTCGCCGGAGACGCCTTCGTTCAACTTAACGACGACTTGACGCAGCGTCGGCCGTTGCGCGCGCATGGCGATCAACGCTGAGCAAAGGCCTTCCGCACTCTGAATTTCCTCGATGCCCATCGGATGAGAAACGCCGGCCTGCGCGAAAAGGCGGCGGCAACCCGTTTTCGTGCCGAAGTGCAGCAACTTCGGATCGGCGCCGTACATCGGGATGCCGAGCCGCAGCGCCAGATTCCTCTCGAGAAACGTGGCGTTGTAACAGATGAGATGAGCGCGATCGCGATCCGGGATGAGCGCGCGGATTTTCTCAATCAGGCGCGGGCGCTCGAGGAGTTTTTCGCTTAACGGCTTCGCGGATTCATCGTAAGGCGCAATGAGATGCAACCGGCGCCGCGCGTGACTTGGAATGATGCCCGGCAGCAAATCGAGGTAATACTCGACCACGCTCGGATGGATGGCCTGCGAAGTGATGTAAATCATCCGCGCCCTTGGCTGGGTGAGCAGGAGGAGGAGAAAAAGAAATCGCTCTTCGTAGGCCTGCACTTCCGCGCCGCTCGCCGCCATATCGATCGACATGGAAGGCGCCACCACAATGGTTTGCTCATCCGGCGTGAAGGTCTGGATCGATTTCCAAAGCGGCACGAGTTTGCGCTGCAACGCCTCAAAATCCGCGGCCGCTTTTTCGACCGTGTAATCCTGGCCCAGCCCGATCAGCTCCGCATCTGTCATCCCGCTCCATTCATTCTCACAGCCGGATGATTTTAAAATCACCGGGCCGAGGCAAGCGCAATGTCTCGTCCGCCGCCCGGCCGCACGATCTATGGCAGGCTCATGCCCGAGCGCGATTTCACGAAGGAGATGTCTGGGGCGCCGATCGACCCGCTGAGCGTCACGTTTTCGCGAAAATTATTCGCGTCTGCCGCGGCGCCGGATTGTCCCTTCGTTTGAGAAACATCGATCGTGTTCACCGTCTTATCGCCATTCGTATCTCCACCCAGAATGTTTAAACTCACCTCCGTATCAGGCAGGACCTGCGCCAATGTGTCGGTCACTCCGTTGAGCTTGATCGTGATTTTCTGCACATCGGCGACGCCGGTCAGTTCCACCGTCATGGTGTTATTTGAAAACGTGGGAGAGCCGGAGACGCTGCCTGTCCCTGCGCTTATGCTGGCGTTCCCGCTCATGATGTTGTTATCGAATGTGAAAACGATGGTGTGATCGCCATTGCTCCTGCGGCATTCCACCGCGGGCTCGCCGGAAAGCGGCATCGGAATATCGAAGGTGCCTGCGCTGCCATGGAGCTTGCGCGACGCCGCAGCGGTGAGAAGCAAATGATCGACCGCCGCCTTGATGTCGAGTCGGCCATAACCGTAGGCGAAATTGGGGGAAACGGGGGCGCCCGTTCCGCAATTATTCGAGAGAATGTGCACCGCCGAATCGTTGAGCACCGCTTCCGTCGCATCGATGTCGTGCCGCAAACTCGGGTGCGCTGACCAGAGCAATGCAACCGCACCGGCCACGTGCGGAGTCGCCATCGACGTCCCACTCAGATTTTGATAGGATGACGTCGATGTGCTCCAACAGGAGCGAACGTTCGTGCCCGGCGCGCTGAGGTCAGGCTTCGCGCGATTGCTCCCATCGGAAATCACCGGCCCGCGGCTGCTGAACGACGCGACGGTGTCCGTGCCATTCGTCAAAGCGGCGATCGTATAAGCGGCGTCGTAAATGGCGGGCGGATCCTGGATCGACGAGCAGGTCGGACCGGCGTTGCCTGCGGCGACGACCGTCATAATGCCGGCGGCGCGCTGTGCTTCGACCGCACTCTGCAGCGTGCCCGTCGAGCACCCTTCGGAGGGAGGACAAGTCCAGGAGTTGCTCGTGATATCGGGCGCCTTGGACGGATCGCCCTGCGAAGGCGTGCCCCCGATCGGATACGGCGCGAGATAGAATTCGAAACATTCCAAATAAGTCGCCGGCGTGCCGCTGCCCTGATCCATGTTGCGGCAGCCGATCCATTTTGCGCCCGGGGCCATTCCGACCTGATTACCCATGCCATCATCGCCGACCATCGTTCCCATCGTGTGCGTGCCATGGCCGTAGTCATCGCACGGGAACGGCGAATCCGGCCCGCAAGTCCCGCCGCCCGAGTGAATGCTGTCATGCCAATTGTAATTGTGATTCGCCGTCGTTCCGTCCCAGCCGCGATATTTATTTTTGAGCGCGTTATGATCCCAGCGATAGCCGGTGTCTTCGCCGCCCACCACGATTCCCTGGCCGGTGAAACCCTCCGCCCAAACCAACGGAGCATGCGTGTAGGCGATGCCCTGCTCGACTGTCTCCAACTGATTTGGCCGGACGGTTGCATCCACTTCGTCCGCCACTGGCTCGGGAAAATTACGGATGCGCGGGTTGCCTTCGATGCGGGCCACATCAGGCCGAGCAGCCAGAGCCGTGGCCACTTCGAGGTCCGCCTTCACCCAGATCATATTGACGATGTAAAACGAGCGATGCTCGATCCCGCGCTCGCTCAACCATTGCAAAAGCGGACCTTGCGTCGCCTGCTTTTTCGCCCACAGGGCGTCCCGCACAAACTGGCCCTTCGCGCGTTTCGTTTTTAACTGCTTCGCCGTGGAAAGATCGGCCTGGTCAGCGAGCACGACGAGAAACTCGGCCTTCTGTCCATCCGCCGTTTGTTGCAGAACCCACGGCGCAACTTTGTCGGTGCCGACTGTGCGCGAATGAACGGCCACACGATTCACCGCGCGCAACGAACCAAACGCGCCAACGAGCGTCACGGCAGCCGCCGCGAAGGCGAGCAGGCAGATAATCGAGCGAAGGGGGCCGACAGCGGAAAGAAGTTTAGTCCTCATCAGTTGGGGAACGGTGTAGCGGATTCGCGACGAACCCACAAGCCATTCTGATTTGTAATCGCGATTATCGCGCCGCCAGCACCTTCATCGCGGCGTTATGGCCCGGGATGCCGCTCACCGCACCACCGCGCAACGCGCTCGATCCGCAGAAGAACACGTTTTCATATTCCGTCTCCACGCCCCAAGTGCCTATCTGTTCCGGCGTCGCGGCGAAGGGAAACGTCGGCGCGTCCTGAAAGATGTTGCCGTGATAAAGGCCGAGCGCTTCCTCGATGTCGACCGGGCTCTTGCTCTCAAGACAAGGCCTCCCGTCGCGCGCGACCGCCAGACAATCTTCCAACGGCTCGGCCAGCCATTGATTGATGCCCGCGATGAACCTGCGCTCCGCTTCCGCCCGCATCGCGTCGTTATCGCGCGCAAACAAACCCCAGGGCGTATCGAGCCCGAAGAGTGTCATCGTGTGAAAGCCTCGGTCCCGCAGTTCAGGCGACAGGATGCTGTCGTCGGTAAGCGTGTGGCAGTAGATTTCGCAGGGAATCCTGGCGGGCAATTCACCGCGCTTCGCCTGCTCGTAGCTCGCGTGCATTTCCGCGTAGCCTTCATCGCTGTGAAACGTGCCGCAGAACGCATCCGCGCCGGCGTAACCGTGCGCCTTCAGTTTCGGCAAACGTTTCAGAAGCATGTTGATCTTGAAGACCGAACCTTCGTCCGTTGCGTCCGCCTTCCACGTTTCGCCGAGCAGACGCGCCAGAATATTGCGTCCGAAATTCAGAAGGACGAAACGCGCCTCGACCGTCCGCTTGTCACCATCCACTTCGAATTCCACCGTTCGTTTCGCGCCGCCGAAATCCAAACCCGTCACCTCCGCGTACGTCAAAATTTCCGCACCGCTTGCACGCGCCGCCTCTTCCAGCGCCTGCGCCACAGCGCCCATGCCGCCGACCGGCACCTTCCATTCACCCGTCTTGTTGCCGATAAGATGATAGAGAAAACAACGGTTCTGCAGCAGCGTCGGATCGTGCGCGTGGGTGAAGACGCCGATCTTCCCATCGGTTAAAACCAACCCGCGCAGCAAATCGTCGCTTAGATAATGCTCGATCGCCACGCCGAGCGGCTCCTCCACCATGCTGCGCCAGGCTTCGCGGTGCAGGTCGGTTTCGCGAAAACGCCGTTGCAACTCCTCTTTCCCGACGAGCGGCTCCAGCATCGTGTCCCACACTTCCTCGGCAAAAATGCGCGCGAGCCGGTAAAATTTTTGCAACTGCTCGAACTCGCTTTCGTTGCCGGTCAGTTCGGCGAGCGAGCGCCGGCTCGTCTCTTCCGAAACATTGCTCAGCAACAAGCCGCCATCGCGTCCGTCCCTGGAGTAAGGGGTAAACGAGGCCGTCGCGCGCGTGCGCAATTCCAAGTTCAAACCGAGATCGCGAATGATCTTCTCCGGAAACAGACTAACGAGATAGGAATAGCGCGAAAGCGTCGCATCGTAATCGGGGAAAACCTTCTGCGAAGTGGCCGCGCCGCCGGCGTAGTTGTTTTTTTCCAAAAGCAACACGCTCAAGCCGGCGCGCGCCAGATAAGTCGCGGCCACCAGCCCATTGTGACCCGCGCCTAAAATGACAACATCGTAGCTGGCCTTCACGCGCGGCAGCGTCGTAGAAGAGCGGCTCTTGGACAACGCGAAATCAGCCCGGCGTTACGGGACGTTGTAAACTTCGATCAACGCGACGCCGCTCGTGTTGGCCAGGCCACGCAGCACCGCGGTGTAGCGACTTTTCGGCAAAGTGGCCAAAATGGCCGCTTCGCGATCGTTCGTTGGCGGGATGCCCGTCGCCTGGATGGCGGCTTGCTGCGAATCCTTCCAATCGTTGTTCGCCGCAATGAGTGCACCGTTTGCGTTATGGAGATCCAGCGTCGGATCGGCCAGCGCGCCGGCGACACCTGCCTGTCCCAGCGAAGGGCCGAGGCCGCGAATCAAAACCTTCACCGTGCCCGTTCCGCCGGTCCCCAGGCCTTCGCCGGTAATGAAGCCCGCGATTAATACATTCTGCCCGGTCTGCACCATCCCACGCGTGCTCACGTTGTTCAGTTTCGCGGCTGCCGTCGGTGCCAGATCGTAGGCTTCAATCACGGCCACGCCCGTCGTGTTGTTCGCGCCGCGCACGATCGCCGTGTAGGCATCCGCCGGCAGGTTCGTCACAATGGCCGACTCGCGATCGTCGCTTGGCGGAATGCCGGTCGCCTCGATGGCGTTCTGTTGCGTGTCCTTCCAATTGTTGTTCGATGCAATCACCGCGCCGCTGCGGTTGCGCAATTCGAGCGTGGGATCATCGAGCGGATCGGCGATCCCGCCCTGAGCGAGCGATGGACCGATGGCGCGCAGAATTAAATTCTTGGTGCCGTTGCCGCCGATGATGAATCCGCCAATGAGGACATTGTCGCCGCTGCCCACGCGCAGGCGCGTCGAGATGTTCAACTCACGCGCGCTATGCAGGATCGAGCTGGCGTCGTTCGGATCGGTGCGCGAACGGAATTCGGAAAGATTATCTTCGCCATCTCCATCCGCATCGCCGCTTTCGCCGCCGAGATTCGCGTTGTTGATCTGCGCGAGCGAAAGCCGCGCCGACTGCCAGGCGGTGAAGTTGACCTGTGGCGAAAGCCCCACCCGCGTGATGAACGGATCGGGATTGCCCGTGCGCGTATCGACCCAGATCGGAATGGCGGGAACATTCGGCATCGTGCCGGGCGCCACGCCGAGATAATCCCCCAGCATGTAGCCCTCCGACGTGAGCGGCGCGAGCGACGCGTCGGTCGAAACATTCGTTAGGCGAATATTCGGCTGCCAGGTGGCGCCGCCGTCGAATGATTGCGCAAAATACATGTCGACCAGCGTAGGCTGGCCGGGATTGGCGCGGTGATCGTAGAAGGCGGCGGTGAGCGTTTGCCCGTCCGGCGACGCGGCGATCGCCGGATTGAAAACACCGGTGTTCGCAGGGTTGTTGCTGATCGGAATCGGCGCCGACCAAGTCGTGCCGCCGTTGGTCGATTTTGTGAACATGATGCGCGGGACGCCGCCGTTGTTCGCCTGGTAAACGACATAAAGATTGCCGGTCGTGCGATCGGTCGTCGCCGAGGGCAGAAAGGCGCCATTGCGGATTTGTGGATCGGAGTATTCGACCACGTTCGCGACCTTGATGGGGGCGCCGAAAGTGTTGCCGCCATCGTTCGAGAGCACCACATCCAGGCTCTCGCCCGCACCCGACCCGAAATTCCAATAGACGCACGCCACTTTGTTGCCGGGGAGGTAAACGGGCTGCGATCCTTGCGAGTTGCTGCCGCTCGGATTCACCGGCCCAATCGCGCTCCAGCTCACTCCGCCGTTGTCGCTGAAGCTACGGAAAATTTGCGCGCCGTTCGGCGAACTTGCCGTAAACAGCGTGAACGTCACCAGCACGCGGCCAGTCGTCGCTGTGCCGGTAAAGGTATTCACCGCCAGCCAGTTCTTGTCTGGGAACGTGTTGTTATCGGGCGAAGCGTAGATCACCACCGGTCCGCTGAAGGAGGCACCGTTGTTGGTGGATCGATTAACGAGCACAGCGCCTCGGTTAAAGTTGGTGTCGAGGGCCGCAATCGTGTTCAAGTACATCCGGCCGTCTAGCGAAACTCCCGCCACCGGATCGGTCGCGCGGAAATACGGGCCGCCGCTCGCCATGGTCAGGGCGGGAATCAGATTGCGCGACCAATTGAGTCCGCCATTGGTGCTCACGGAATATCCGCAATCGACCGAACCGCCGGCGGCCGCGAAACGGCCTTCCTGAAAAGTGGCGAGAAGCAGATCCGGATTTCGCAGGGAACGGACGATATGCGGCTCCGCCTGCGCCCGCATGTTCGAGGGCAACGCCGCCGGATCGTCGCCCAGGCGAATATTATTGCCGACGCGAAGATCGAGCGTCCCCGTCGTGGCCGCTTTCCGTTCCGAATACGTTTCCACGGCTGCGCGCGAAGCCCATTGCGGCGGCGGCGCAACCAGGTCGCCGTCTTGATTCAAACGCATCAGCGCGCCCGACGACAAATGATGGAGCGGCACATTTTGCAACGCGGGCGGCAAACGCTTCCGATCGAAAACCGGCTTCGCGCGCATGGAGAAATCGGCGATCGTTTGCGCCTTGGCCGGCGCGGGGGTGGGAACAGGAGGAGCAGCGTGCGCCCCAGTCAGCGCGCACATGGCCGCCAGAATAAGGCCGAGCGCTCGTCGCTTCATTCTTCCCTTCAATACGCCGAACCAAAGCCGGAACAACCTTCTACTTCTTCGCCGCCTCGATTCCGCGCGCCGTCACCAAATAGACAGCAAAACTGCCTAACCAGTGACCGCCTTCGTAATGCTCGCCCGTCACCGCCGCCAGACCGGCCCGGCGATGCGCATCCGCAGTCGCCGTCAACGCCGCGCGCCGCGAATCATCCGCCGGCAGACCGGCCCGAATTCCTTCCAACATCCAGGCGCGGCTCAGATTCAAGCCATCGAGATGCGCCAGCTTCGGATCGCTCGGATCAGGCGAGACCGCGACCGGAAGCCAGGTCGCTTTTCCATCGGCCGGAATCTGCGGCATGAAATCGCCAAGCCACTTCGCGAATTCCACCGGCGGCAAAACGCGGCGCATCACATCGGCTTCAGCCAGGCAGGGCGAAAGAAAATCTTCACCCGACGGCTCGTAAGCGAGCGGGCAATTTTTGTCGCCCAGGAAAAATTGTCGCGCCTTCGCTTCGATCAACGCCCAGAGTTTTTCGTCGCCCGCTCCGCGCGCGTAATCCAGCATCAAGCCGAGACCGAAAGCCGTTTGATCGTGTTCGCCGATGCGAACCGGATGCGACAACTTCGGGAGCCAGGTCTTCAACCGCTCAAGCGCCACTTCCTCAAGCGGCCGCAAATTCGCCAGCATTTCGCGCCCATCGGGATCGTCCCACTCGCGCAATTCCGCGCTCACTTGCAGCAGCCACGACAGCCCATAAGGCCGCTCGAAACTGGCGCGACCTTTCCCGCGCAAATACGCGGCTTCCTTTTTCAGATGTTCCGCGCTCAGGCTCTTGCGCAATGCCTCCCGCGCCGGCTTCACGAACGGCGCGTCGGGAAATCTGCGAATCAGCCTAACGAGCAACCAATGACCGTGAACCGAGGAATGCCAGTCGTAACAACCGCAAAAGGCCGGCGTCAATTCGCGCGGCGTCGCCACGTCGGCGTCGCTATTCAAAAGATGACTGATGTGATTCGGGTATTCCTTGTCGATGCAGGCCAGAGCCAGCCCGGCGAAACGTTCTGCCGCCGCGCTCTCAAATTTCGGATCGGTCGTTGCCGCCATCAGATTCACCATGGGTAACAAGAGGAGCAGGCCGAGCAACGATTTCATAAGATCGCCAATTTGCTCACGCGAATGCTCCGGCGCAAAATGGAATCGCATGCTCATCCTGCACGACCCGCGTTGCGCTGATTACGAAACGCCCGGCCATCCCGAACGTCCCGCGCGCATTCTGAAGAGCGCGCCGTTCCTTCGCGCCCAACATTCCGATTGGAAATGGCGTGAGCCGACGGCGGCGACTGACGAAATGATTCTACGGGCGCACTCCCCGGCTCATCTCGTGCGCATCCAAAATGCGCGGCAGGATTTCGACGCCGACACCGCGGCGCACCCGAACATTGCCGAGCACGCCGCTCGCGCCGCTGGCGCGGCTGTCGAAGTCGCCCGCGAAGCGATGCGCGGGCAGCGCGCTTTTAGTTTGATGCGGCCGCCCGGACATCACGCCACGCGAGATCAGGCGATGGGTTTTTGTTATTTCAATCACATCGCGATCGCCGCACTCGACGCATTGGCCAACGGCGCGGAGCGCGTCGCCATTTGGGATTTCGACGCGCATCACGGCAACGGCACCGAAGCGATCGTCGCCGATAACGACCGCATCGCCTTCGCCTCCATCCACCAATTCCCCGCCTATCCCGGGACTGGCGGGAAATCGTTCGCGAACATCACCAACCTTCCCGTCGCGCCGCTCACCGATCGCGCCGCGCACGTCCGCGAAGTGCAGCGCGGGCTTGAAACCTTGCTGGCGTTCAAACCCGATTTGCTGCTCGTCTCCGCTGGTTTCGACGCCTACGCGCGCGATCCGATTACGCAGATGACGCTGGAAGGCGAAGACTTCGGGAGGTTCGGAAAAATGCTGCGCGAATGCGGCGTTGCGTGCGGCGCAATTCTGGAAGGCGGCTACAGCGGCGATCTGCCCGAGTTGATCGACGCGTTTCTCGTCTCATGGGCCGGTGATTGAAAAAACTCCGTGTCCTCTGCGATCTCTGTGGTTAATTCCCGGCTGATCAACGGGCCGTAGCACAGCTTGGTAGTGCGCTTGAATGGGGTTCAAGAGGTCGCGAGTTCAAATCTCGCCGGCCCGATAATACATCGAAAAATGTGGTGATCGCCAGCTTGGCCTAACGAAAAGCGGACCCCCGCGAGGCAGCTTTCTTTTTCTCGACCCAACGGGTGTGGGCAAGGCGGAAATCACGCTCGCGACCAAATACCGGGAGTTCTCCTAACTTTTCTGAGATTCGCCAGACAGCATCTGGCGAATTGGCAGAACGAGAAACTCCCGACAGCGTCGGGAGAATTGGTAGGAAGAGCAGCGACAGCAGACCCCGGTGTTTTGCATCGGATCTCTCCCGGAGCCTCAGTGTGGCGATGAACACGGCTGGATAAGCAGCGGCGCGCGATTAGATTCCGCGAGCCGGTTCGCGTGGACCCTTATCGTGGATGTAATTTGAAAGAAGAGTAACGCGATGCCGACTTTCACGTGCCGCTTGACTGAGGAAACGACGCCTCTCCGGCATGTCTGGGAGCACACCGTTGGGAGCGGGCACGCCGAACTCGCGCTGCGGGCGGATTGGCAGGAGCAACTGCGCCGTTGTCACCGCGAACTCGGGTTCCGCTATGTGCGTTTTCACGCGCTGCTCTCCCATCCGATGGACACGCTCGTCTGCCAGAACAACGAGTGGCTCTATTCGTTTTTCAATGCCGACCAGATTTTCGATTTCCTCCTCTCCATCGGGATGAAACCGTTCGTGGAGTTGTCGTTTATGCCGGAAGCGCTCGCCTCCGGCAGCAAGACGGCTTTTCATTACCGGGCCAACGTCACCCCGCCGAAAGACTTCAAGCAGTGGGCGGCGCTCATGCGCAAGCTCTGCCGCCATTGGATCGGACGCTACGGGCGGGCAGAAGTGCGGTCGTGGTTCTTCGAGGTCTGGAACGAGCCAAATCTCGACGTTTTCGGCTCCGGCCAGCAGAAGGATTATTTCAAGCTTTACCGCACCACCGTCGAGGCGATCAAAAGTGTCGATTCCTCGCTGCGGGTCGGCGGCCCGGTGACGGCCAAGAGTGAGTGGATCAGCGATTTCGTCGCGTTCCTGACGAAGCATAAGCTGCCTGCAGATTTCATTTCCACGCATCAATATCCGACAGACGCGTTCGGCAGTCCGGGCGACGACACCGCGACCCAGTTATCGAAAAGCAAACGCGGCGTGATGCAGGAAAAAGCGCAGGATGCCCGGCGCGAAGCCGCGGGCCGGCCGCTCTATTACACGGAGTGGTGCACCTCTTCGAATCCGCGTGATCACCTGCACGATGAGCCTTTCGCCGCCGCCTTCGCCGCCAACATCGTCCTGAGCGTGGACAGCGTGGTCGATGGCTATAGCTGGTGGACGTTTTCCGACATCTTCAACGAGAACTACATGCCGTCGGTGCCGTTCCAAGGCGGCTTCGGGTTGCTCACGATTCATAACATTGCGAAGCCCGTTTATCGCGCCTTCGAGTTGCTCCACCGGTTGGGCACGAAACGGCTGCTGGTCGATGGGTTGCACGATACCGTTTCGGCTTGGGTCGTGCGCCGCGACAAGCGGAGCGCGACGGTGTTGCTGACCAATCATGCGTTGCCAAAGCATTCTATTAAAACAGAAAAGGTGAAGGTGCATCTGACCCACGCGCCCAAGCCGCTGAAGGCGCACGTCGAGCGCGTGGATGAAACGCACGCCAATGCCACGCGCGTCTGGCGGCAAATGAAGAAGCCCGAATACCTGACGCACGCGCAACTGACGCAGTTGCAGAAGGCTTCGGAGTTAGTCAAGGAAGCGCAGTCGTGGAAGGAAGAAGCGGGGGGCGTTTTGCTGGAAGTCGATCTTCCGCCGCACGCGATTGCCGCGATCACGATTGAGTTTGCGCCGGCGCAGAAGAGTTCGCGCGCGGCTGGCGGGAGGAAAACGAAGCCTCGCCAAAACTCGTGAGCGGCGCGGACGACCGCATGCTGCACAAGTTGCAGCGCGAGACTTTCGGCTATTTTTGGAACGAGGCTAATCCGGCGAACGGTCTCATCCCGGATAAAACGCAGGAGAATTCGCCCGCTACCATCGCCGCGATCGGCTTCGCGCTCGCCATTTATCCGATCGCGGTCGAGCGCGGATTCGTCCAACGCGCCGCCGCGATCAAGCGCACTCTCGCGACCCTGCGCTTTTTCTGGAAAAGCCCGCAAAGCGACGCGCCGGACGCCACCGGTTATCGCGGTTTTTATTATCACTTTCTCGAGATGGAAAGCGGGAGGCGCGCCTGGCAATGCGAGGTTTCCACGATCGATTCCGCTTTCCTCTTCGCCGGGATGCTGACGGCGGCTCAGTATTTCCACGCGGACAACGCCGAGGAGCGCGAAATCCGCGAGCTGGTGACGAGCCTTTACCGGCGCGCGGACTGGCGCTGGATGTTGCATGGCGGGAAAGCGATCGGCCACGGCTGGAAACCGGATAAGGGCTTTTTGAAATCCCGCTGGCAGGGCTACAGCGAAGCTTTGATTCTCTATTTCCTGGCGCTGGGTTCTCCCACTTATTCAGTCCCGCAGGATAGCTATCAAGCGTGGGCTTCCACTTATCGCTGGAAGAAGTTCTACGATCACGAATTTCTCTACGCGGGCCCGCTTTTCATCCATCAGCTCTCGCACCTGTGGATCGATTTCCGCGGGATCCAGGATGAATTCATGCGCGGAAAGAAGATCGATTATTTCGAGAACAGCCGGCGCGCCACTTACATTCAACAGGCCTACGCCATCAAAAACCCGCGCAATTTCAAAGGCTACGACAGGACCTGCTGGGGCATCACGGCGAGTGACGGTCCCGGCGCAACCACCCGCCGCATCGACGGCGTGAAGCGTCGCTTCTACGACTACATCGCGCGGGGTGTTCCACACGGTCCGGACGATGGCACGCTCGGGCCGTGGGCGGTCGTGGCCAGCCTGCCTTTCGCCCCAGAGATTGTGTTACCCACCGTGCATCACTTCAGCGAGTCGCGCATGCGGGTGGAAAGCCCCTACGGTTTCAAAGCGACCTTCAACGAGACCTTTCCCGGTCCGCACAGCCGCAAGTATGGCTGGGTCTCGCCCTGGCACCTGGGTCTGAACCAGGGCCCCATCGTCATGATGGTCGAGAATTATCGGACCGGCCTGCTTTGGAAACTGATGAGGCAATGCGAACCGCTGGTGACCGGCCTGCGCCGCGCCGGTTTCACGAACGGCTGGCTCGGCGCTGCCGATGGGCAAACTTAGGGAAGCCTTTCACGGCAATACCCTCCCGAAGTCCTCGTCACCGCACAACGCTTCAATCTCGGGCACGCTCCTTACCAGTTGCTCATTCTCCAAGGCATCCTGGATCAATCCGCCGCCCGAAGGCCGATTCCAGCACAGGTCAGCCATTCAACCGATCAGTCCGCCGGCCACGAAACTCCCCACCACGTTTAGCGCGTATCACGCGATTGCCCCCGGGATGTGGCGCTAGACGTTCACTGTGCGAAAAGGGAGCACTGTAGCCGCAGTCGCTGACCGCGGTCCCGAACCCCGACAGCTTTCGGGGCCGCGAGAGTACCCTGGCGTGAACTTGACGATCCGCGACGGGATCCCTCGACTTCGCTCGGGATGACTATGATGGAGAATCATTGTCACGGCCCTCTCGACGCCCGCGTTTCGCACAGCGAAACGGCTACCGCGAACCAGAGCCGCGGCGGCGCGATTGCGAGCCCGCCGCTTCCGCCGTAACCTCGGCGCTTATGTTGAGCGCTGGAATTGTTGGTCTGCCGAACGTGGGGAAATCCACGCTGTTTAACGCCGTCACCCGCACCCGCAAGGCGCAGGCGGCCAATTATCCTTTTTGCACGATCGATCCGAATCTTGGCGTCGTCACCGTGCCCGATTCGCGATTGGACGTGCTCTCGAAATTGTCCAGCTCGCAAAAAATCATTCCGGCAGCGATCGAGTTCGTGGATATCGCCGGCCTCGTCAGAGGCGCGAGCGCGGGCGAAGGGCTTGGGAATCAATTCCTCAGCCATATCCGCGAAGTGAACGCCATCGTGCAGGTCGTGCGCTGCTTCGAAGATGCGGATATTCATCACGTGAGCGGCACGATCGATCCGGTCCGCGACATCGAAGTGATTAATACCGAGCTGATCCTGGCCGATCTCGCCTCGCTCCAGAAACGTCGCGACCGGTTGCAAAAGGAAATGCGCGCCGGCTCGAAAACGGCCAAGGCGGAAGACGCGCTCATCGCCAAATTGCTGCCGCATCTCGATGCCGGTAAACCGGCGGTCACCTTCGAGCTCAGCGACGAGGAGAAGCTTGTGGCGCGCGAATTGTTCCTGCTCACTTCGAAGCCAACACTGTTCGCCTGCAACGTGGCCGAAGCCGATCTGGCGGCTGTGTCGAAAGGCGAATCCGATTCGCCAGCCGCCCAAAATGTCAAAGCGGTGCAGGATTATGCGCGCAATCATTTCGCCACCGAAGCCATCGTCATTAGCGCGCAAATTGAAAGCGAACTAGTCGACTTGAGCGAGAGCGAGGCGCTCGATTACTTGAAAGATCTGGGCGTGGCCGGGAGCGGCGTGGGCGCGCTCATTCGCGCCGTTTATCACTTGTTAGGGCTGCGTACATATCTAACGACCGGCGAAAAGGAAACGCGCGCCTGGACGATCCATGAAGGCGACAAAGCCCCCGCCGCCGCCGGCGTGATCCACTCCGATTTCGAACGCGGCTTCATCGCGGCTGAGACCGTGCACTTCGACGATTTGGTCTCGTTAGGCTCATTCGCCAAGGCGCGTGAAGCGGGCAAGCTGCGGATCGAAGGCAAGGAATACGTCGTCAAAGACGGCGACGTCGTCGAGTTCCGCTTCAACGTTTAATTGGCGGCCGGCAAAGCCGGCACCCCGGCGCAAAGGCAACAATCGCAAACCTGCGTTGCGTCAAATTACTGGCGCGGCCTTAACGGTAGCGCACCGGGATCCCTCGACTTCGCCTGCGGCTCTGCTCGGGATGGCTGCCGCGCTACTCGGAGAGGTAAAGAATGCGGCCGCACTGTTCGCAGTTCACAATCTCTTTTCCGCTCTTCACGCGGTGTGCGGTCTGCGTGGTCACCTTCATGTGGCAGCCGGTGCAAACTTCGTGCTCGAGCCCAACGACCACCGCGTCGCCTTTGCTCGCGAAAAGACGCTCGAACAAGCTAAGCAAATCCTCATCGACCTTGCTCGCGATCTCGGCGCGCTCTTTTTCCAGCTCCTGCAGGCGGCCATCGAGCGTCTTTGCTTTCGCTTCCAAATCTGAGATCTGGCCGGCGATGGAAGTTTTGATCGCGCCGGCTTTTCCCTCCTCGGTCCCGAGTTCCTTCTTCAAAACATCGGCGCGCTCCATCAGCTCCAGCTCCTGATCTTCGGTGGCACTGATCTCTTTTTGGTAACGCTCGATTTCGTGACCCATAGCCGCGAACTCATCATTCTTGCGCGTCTCGTACTGCTGCGTGCGCAGTTTCGCGATGCTGTCATTGCGCGTGCCGATATCGAGCTCCATCCGCTTCTTGTCGACTTCGAGCTGACGCGATTGCTGCTTGAGCGTTTCCACACCGGCCGCGCTGGCCGCGAGCTGCGCTTCGAGCTGCTTCCGTTGCAACGGCACCGTGCGCGCTTCGTTTTGAATTTGGCGAATCTTTTGTTCTCGATCCTGTAAGATGAGGAGCTGTTCCAGTTCCGATTGCACGCGCGGGATGTTAGGGGCTGGTTTTGGCGGCGTCAATTGGATCGGCGAAAGCTTCGGGAGCCGAAGCGCATTCAATCGCATCGCCGACCGCGATCTCGCCTTCGGAAACAATGGCCGCGTAAAGGCCACCGCGATGAACAAGGCCAGGCAACGCCTCCGGTTTCGTCAGCCGCGCGAGATGTGAACACGGTTCGCAGAGCCGCAGCCCGCGCAGGCGCACGTCGCCAATGGTGAAATCATGCCCGACCAAATCATTCAGCCGCACGCCCCGCGTGAGAACATTCCGCCGGCTTTCCGCCGCCGACAGCGCGACGCCGGTTTCGCGCGTGAATGCTTCCAGCGCTTCACTCTCGATGAGCGAAATATCCCGCTGGCCAGGCCGATCGGAGAAAGTTCCCTGGCCCGCCGCGTAGCGATCCCCTTCCAATCCCTGCCCCGGAATGCCGCGCACGCGATCCACCGCCTGCGGAAGCTCCGTCGCCTCCGACGCAACGTGAATGGCCGACACTTCCGCTTTCCCTTTCATCAATACAATTCCACCGGCGAGCGCGCCGCATTTTCCTCGCTCAGCTCACGCGCTCCTTCTTCCCCGAGAATCGCGACCCGCAGATTCCAGACTTCCTCGTTCAAACCCGCGAACGCTTCTTCGGAAAAATCATGCGCCGGCGCCATGCGTTGTTTAAAGCGCGCGACACTCTCGAGCGCGCGTTCCGTCTGCTCTGCGGGAACCTCGAGGAGCGCATCGTAGACATGCCCGATCTCGTGGACCCGGTGACAGATCATCGCCAGATCATTTCCCGCGTCCAAAGCCAGCCGAATCATTTCGTCGATGTCGTATTCGTTCACGATCGCGCCCATATCGAGATCGTCCGTCATGATGAGACCGCTAAATTTCATCTCCTCACGCAAAAGTTCCGTAATGATGCAGCGCGAAAGTGACGCCGGAATCTTTTCCTTCTCGAAACACGGATACCAACCATGGCAAATCATCATGCTGTCGATGCGGTCGGAAAATTCACGAAAGACAGCCAGTTCGTTCGCCTCCAACTCCGCGCGGGTCCGCTCGATCTTGGGCAAATCGTGATGCGCATCGATCGTGGCTGCCGAGTAGCCGGGGAAATGCTTGCCGCAACTGGCGACCCCTTCGCCGCGTAAGGCGTCGTTGAACGCGCCGGCCAGGCGCGTCACTTCTGCCACGTCGCGCCCGTAGCATCGGCCGCGCAGCGAATTATCGGCCTCGTCGTCGAAAGAAATATCGAGCACCGGGCAGAGATCGAGATTGAAACCGAACAGGCGCAGAAGCCGCCCAGTGATCTGACCATGTCGCCTAACGAGTTCGATATCACCCTTGTCCCGTAACTGCTGCGCATTCGGCGGTTCGTTGCCGATCAGGCGCAAGCGCGAAACCCGCCCGCCTTCCTGGTCGATCGTGATGATCGGCTCGATCTCGCTCACGTCGCGCAAGTCGTCGATCAACTTCCGCAATTGCGGAGCGCTTTTAATGTTGCGCCCGAAAATGATGTAGCCGCCTGGCTGCACGCGGCGCAGGAGCGCCGCGAAGTCAGAATCCAGCTCGGTGCCCGGCACGCCGGTTAGGATCAGTTGACCGAGAGATTGGCTGTCCATAGTGTCGCCCACCCATTCTCATGACGGTGGCCAAAAATAAAATGAGTTTTCTGCCTTGAGAAAGATCGGCATTTACGGCGGTACGTTCGATCCGGTTCACCACGCGCATTTGATTCTGGCGCGCGAAGCCCTCGAAACGCTCGACCTGGAGAAAATGATTTTCGTGCCAGCGGCACGGTCGCCACACAAGATGGAAACGCCGCCCACGCCCGCGCCGTTGCGCCTGGAAATGTTGCGGGTCGCCATCGCGCAGGAAGCAGGCTTCGTCATCGACGAATGCGAGCTGCAACGCGATCCGCCGTCGTTTGCATTCGATACGGTGAAAGAGATCCGCGCGCGCGAAAGGGATGCGGAGTTCTTCTACTTCATCGGCGAAGACAACGTGCCACGCCTTTCCACCTGGCATCGCTTTGCGGAGCTGGAAAAACTGGTGCAGTTCGTCGTGCTCGATCGCACCGGGCGGCACGCGCAGCCTGGCTATCCGATCATCCAGCGCCACATCGATATTTCCTCCACCGATATCCGAAAGAGAGTTGCGCGCGGGCGCTCCATTCGGTATCTCGTCCCAGCAGCGGTCGCAGACATTATTGCGCGCGAATCGCTTTACCGGGAGCCAGACAAATCACCGCCGATCACTTAGCAAAACTCTGCGCCGAATACGCCGCCGATAAAAAGGCGGAAGACATCGTCGTGCTCGACCTGCGAGACATTTCCACCTTCACTGATTTCTTCGTCATTTGCTCCGGCACGTCGGAGCCGCATCTGAAAGCGATCGCGGGCGAGATCGAGGCACAATTAAAGAAAGAGCACGACGTGCGGCCGGCGGCCGTCGACGGATTCCCCGCCAGCCAATGGATCGTGCTCGATTACCTGCAGGTGCTCGTCCACATCTTCCACGCGGAAAAGCGCGACTTCTACAGCCTCGAAGATCTGTGGGGCGACGCGCCGCGTCTCGAATGGGAGACGAAGGAAGCGTCGCGCGGCTAGCCGGTCAGCGCTATTTCGCGGGCGAAGCGCTGGGCGACGCCGCAGCCGACGGAGCAGCCGCTGCGGCCGGCTTCTTGATATCCATCAACTCGACTTCGAAAATGAGCGTCTTGTTCGGGCCGATATCCTGGCCCGCGCCGCGATCTTCGTAGGCGAGTGAAGACGGAATGAAGAGCTGATACTTCGATCCGACCTTCATTAATTGAAGCGCTTCGGTCCAACCTTTGATCACCCCAGTGACCGGGAAAGTGGCCGGTTCGTTCCGCTTGTAGGAGCTGTCGAATTCTGTGCCGTCGATGAGCGTTCCCTTGTAATTCACGACCACGGTATCTGACACTTTCGGCGTCGCGCCGCTGCCTTCCTTCAAGACTTTATATTGCAAACCACTGGCCGTGGTCTTCACACCCGGTTTGCTCTTGTTTTCGGCGAGAAACTTTTCTCCCTCGGCGGCGTTTTTCTGCGCGGCATCCTTCGTGGCGGCTGTTTGTTTTTCCATCATCTCTTTTTGGAACGCAGCCATCGTCTCCTTGATTTGCGCCTCGGTCATCTGCGGCTTGGCGCCGGAGAGTGCGTCCTTCAAGCCGGCGGTTAAAACCTCCGGCTTCACATCGATATTCTGGCGCTTCAAGGTCATGCCGATGTCGAGGCCAATGCTATAGCTGACCTTGTCTTGCGAAGACTTTAATTCCACCTTCTGTTGCGCTACGGCCGGCAGGGCCAGAGCAACCAGCGATGCGGCGATGAACAATGTTTTCATAATAAAGCGAAGAATGACCGCTGCCGGTTTTAATCAAATGGCTGCGAGAGCCTGCACGCTAGTGAGGAAGCCTCAGTCGTCAAGGCGGCGCCCGCTGGTCAAAATAAGGTGGCTTGTGGCCGCCGTGGTCGCGTTCTTCCTCCTTCCTGAAATCGGCCAGGCTGCCTCGCTGGATCTGTCATCGGCCGACGCCCGGCGCATCGGGAAAAAAATCTGGCAGAACGAATGCGACGGCACCATCGCGGGGCTGACCTCCTGGAACAAAGGCGAAAACTTCGCCTCGCTCGGCATCGGCCATTTCATTTGGTATCCCAAAGGCGTGCGCGGGCCATTTGAAGAAAGCTTCCCCGACCTCATCATGTTCGCGGCGAAGCGCGGCGCGAAGTTGCCCGATCTACTCCTTGGCCCCCCCACGCAACGCGACTGCCCATGGGCGACGCGCGCCAAGTTTATCGCCGCCCAAGGCAGCACGCCCCTGAAACAATTGCGCACGTTTTTAGCCGATACCATCGATCTCCAGGCGCAGTTTCTCGTCCAGCGATTGCAAAATGCGCTGTCGAAGATTTTGGCGGAAGCGCCAGCCGCGGAGCGCACCTTGTTGCAACAACGATTTTACCGCGTTGCCAGCACTTCCCAAGGTTGTTACGCTCTCGTCGATTACGTGAATTTCAAAGGCGAAGGCGTGTTGCATACCGAACGTTATAACGAAGAAGGCTGGGGCCTGTTACAGGTGCTCGAGGCCATGCGCGACGAGCACGGCTCGGCGGCGCGGGAGTTCTCGCGCGCTGCGGCCACCGTGCTCACCCGCCGTGTCCGTAACGCGCCGCCCGCTCGCCACGAAGCCCGTTGGCTGCCTGGCTGGTTGAATCGAGTCGCCACCTACGCGAAAGGATGACTGTGCCCGCTCGCCTACTTCGTTATTTATCTTTTGCAGCGCTCGTTTTTGTCGGCCTGCAGGACTTGCCTGCGCAGAACCGCTTTCCGATCGGGGGCCGCCGCCGCCGGCCGACTCCTTCGTCGGCGCGCGTCGCGCGGCCAGCTTCCGTCGCGCCCATGCGCAAGCCCTCCGATCTCATCCATCGTCAGGAGCAGATTAAGATTAATCAGGAACTGCTCGCCCGACTTTCCCCCGATAACGCGCATGTCGTCATCTCACTTGGAAAACAACGCGCCTACCTGATGAACGGCGACACCGTCGTCATCGACAGCCCCATTTCGTCGGGCAAACGCGGGCATTCCACGCCGAGCGGGCACTTCACCGTCATGGAAAAAGATGCCGATCATCGCTCCAATGTGTATGGCGCGTTTTGCGATAGCCGCCGACGTATCGTGCGCGCTGGCGTCAGCGCCCGGAGCGATTCCGCGCCGAGTGGAACGCATTTTATCGGCGCGCCCATGAAATGGTTCATGCGATTGACGGGTGACGGCGTCGGCATGCACATAGGCATTTTACCCGGCTATGCAGCCTCGCATGGCTGCGTTCGCATGCCTGCGCAGGGCGCGGAGCTTTTCTACAGTCACGTCAAGGTTGGGACGCCCGTCGAAGTGCAGGCCCCCTAAATGTCCCACGCGTTCAGCCTCCCGCTGTAGACGTTTCGCTGTGCGAAACGCGAGGATTGGTTCTCGCAGTCCTCCCGACACCCGCGTTTCGCACAGCGAAACGTCTAACGACTACGCGTCTCCAGTTTTTTGCGGAGAAGATCGAAAGCGGTCTGCGCAGTTAATTGCTTAAACGTCTCGCGATCGCTTAAGAATCGAAATGGCCTAACGAGAGTCTCTTCGCCCTCTGTCGCCAAAGCAATGAATACCGTGCCGACCGGTTTTGCCTCGGTTCCACCGCCCGGCCCCGCAATCCCGGTCGTGGCCAGAGTGTAGGTTGCGCCCACCCTCACGCGCGCCTGCTCCGCCATCACTCGCGCCACCGCTTCGCTCACCGCGCCGTATTCGGTCAGCAAATCCGGCACGACCCCGAGCGCGCTCACCTTTGTCTCGTTTGCGTAGGCAACAAACCCACCGAGAAAAACAACAGACGCACCCGGGACATTCGTTAGGCGATGGGCCAGCAACCCACCGGTGCACGACTCGGCGGTGGCCACCGTTTCGCAGCGTTCCGTTAACTGCGCGATCAGCACCTGTTCGATCTCCTCGCGTTCGGTCGAATAAATGGCCGCGCCGAGAGCAGTGCGGAGAATCTCATCTGCCTGCGCAACCAGCGCGGGTTCGCCCAGGACGCGCACGTCCACTTCTCCCGGTCGCGCGCAATAACCCAGCTCCACTTCGCCCAGCGCGAGAATTTTCTCGCCCACCGCGCGTTCGACCAATGACTCCCCCATCCCGGCGATGCGGTAATTCCGGTAGGCAAGAGTCCGTTCCGCGTGCGCGATCTTCCGTAACCGCGGACCCACCGATTCAACGAACATCGGCCGTAGTTCGCGCGGCGGCCCGGGCAAAAGGAAAAGATGCGGCGATGCGACAGCCGGATTCAGATTGGCTCGCAGATAAAGGCCGGGCGCCGTTCCATTCTCGTTAGGCAAAACCTCCGCGCCGGCCGGGACGACCGCCTGCCGCAAAATCCGATTCGTCATGGGAATGCGACGCACCCGCAGGCGTTCGCGAATCGTTGCCGCACATTGCGCATCTTCGCGAAGCTCCAGGTTCAAGAGGCCGGCAACTTCGTCGCGGGTCACGTCGTCGGTGGTGGGTCCAAGTCCGCCCGTGACAAAGATCACATCCGCATCCGCGAAGCTTTTCTCCAGAACCGTGCGAATGGCCGCTCCATCCGGAACCGCGACTTGCACATCAATCCGCAGTCCGAGCGGCAGGATTTCCTGAGCAATAAAGGCAAGATGCGTGTTTACGACATCGCCCAGAAGCAACTCCGTCCCGGTGTTAACAACAATGACCCGCATCGCCTAACCAGTCATTCAACGACAGATCTCGGAATCTTTCCGGTCTCCGGTTCCCGCTCTCCGCGTTTCCTAAGCCGCGTCCTTGTCCTGCTTCTTGCGAATGAGCGGAACCTTTTTGCCTTCAACCACCGCCCGATTGATCGTGACCTCCGCGATATCCTCACGGCTCGGCACGTCATACATGATGTCGAGCATGATCCGCTCAAGCATTGACCGCAACGCGCGCGCGCCTGTCCCTTTGGTCACGGCCTGCGCAGCGAGCGCGCGCAATGCGTCCTTCGTCATCGTCAGCCGCACGCCCTCCATCGAGAAGAGCTTGGTGTATTGCTTCACCATCGCGTTCTTCGTTTCGGTCAAAATCAAAACCATCTCGTCCTCTGACAAGGCGTCGAGCGCGGCCAGGACCGGCAGACGCCCGATAAACTCCGGGATCATTCCAAAGCTGAGCAAATCTTCCGGCTCGACGTTACGGACCGCCTGTTTGGCGAGCGCTTCCTCCACTTCGAGGCTCGGCGAATTGAAACCCATCGTCCGTTGCCCGATGCGCTTCTGCACGATCTTGTCGAGGCCGACAAACGCGCCGCCGCAGATGAACAGAATTTTCTCGGTGTTGACCTGAATGTATTCCTGATGCGGATGCTTGCGGCCGCCCTGCGGCGGAACGTTGCATGTGCTGCCTTCGAGAATCTTGAGCAACGCCTGCTGCACGCCTTCACCGGAAACGTCGCGCGTGATGCTTACGTTGTCCGTCTTGCGTCCGATCTTGTCGATTTCGTCGATGTAAACGATGCCGATCTCCGCCCGCTTCACATCGTAATCCGCATTCTGCAGCAGACGCAGAATGATATTCTCCACGTCTTCGCCCACGTAGCCGGCTTCGGTCAACGTCGTCGCATCGGCGATGCAAAACGGCACATCGAGAATCTTGGCCAGCGTTTTGGCGAGCAGCGTCTTGCCGGAACCTGTCGGACCGATGAGCAGAATGTTACTCTTCTCGATCTCCACGTCGGCCAGCGGATCCGGTTGGAAATTGGCCGTGGCCGAAGTGTCCGTGGGCGCGGCATGCTGGAGCACGCGCTTGAAATGATTATGGACCGCAACGGAGAGCGTCTTCTTGGCCACGTCCTGGCCGATCACATATTGGTCGAGCGAACGGCGAATCTCGACCGGCTTCGGCACTCGAATGTTCGATGATTGCCGGCGCGCATCCTCGTTCAGCTCCTTGTCGAGGATGCTTTTGCAAACATTGATGCAGCTGTCGCAAATATAAACGCCAGGGCCCGCGATCAGCTTGCGCACTTCCGCGTGGCTTTTGCCACAGAAGGAGCACATCGTCAGGTTCGAGGCGCGCGCCATATTACGTTCCCTTTATAAGCAGTTCCTATTCCGTCACCTTGCGCGGCAGAGCTGCTTCCGCGACCGCGGTTGAACGATCCGGCACCGCGCCGTCGATCAACTTCACTTCTTTGCGCGACTTGATCACTTCGTCGACCAGCCCATACTCCGCCGCTTCCGCTGCCGACATGTAGTAATCGCGATCCGAATCGAGCCGGACCTGCTCTTCCGTTTTTCCAGTGTGCTGCGAGATGATTCTGATGAGCCGCTTCTTCAGCTTGAACATGAACTCGACCTGCCGCTCGACGTCGCTCGCCTGGCCTTGGGCGCCGCCCGAAACCTGGTGGATCATGATGTCGGAATTCGGTAACGCGAAGCGCTTTCCCTTCGTGCCGGCACAGAGCAGCACCGCTCCCATGCTCGCCGCCATGCCGAGGCAATAGGTCGTCACGTCGCAGGTCAAAAACTGCATCGTATCGTAAATAGCGAGCCCGGCCGTGACCGAACCGCCCGGAGAGTTGATGTAAATATTGATGTCCTTTTTGCCGTCCTCCATCTGCAAAAAGAGGAGCTGCGCGATGACGAGATTGGCGATGTGATCGTCGATCGGCGTGCCGATAAAAACGATGCGATCTTTGAGCAGCCGCGAGTAAATATCGTAGCTGCGTTCTCCGCGACCTGTCTGCTCAACCACCATCGGTATGAGCACCGATTGCGACAGATTTTGCTTCAGATTAGTCATAATTTTTGTTCGGAAGATTCCGCTTTTTCCGTCGGTTCTGCGACCGGTTGCACGGTAACATTTTCCTTTAGGAAAGCAATCGCCTTGCCCAGCAGAACTTCTTCTGCGAGACCGTTAATCGCGTCGTTTTCTTCGAGCTGTTTCCGCATTTTTTCGACGGAAATCTGATAGTGCGCCGCCTGATCGCGGATCCGTTCATCCACCTCCTCCCGCGTCACCTGGAGTTTCTCCTGCTCGACGATGCGATGGAGGATGAAATTGGTTTTGAGACGATGCGCCGCCAGCCCGCCGGCGCCTTCCACCAGCTCTTTTTCCTTGCTCTTCAACAGCTCGTCCGGCACGCCGCGCTCGCGATTTCGTTGCACTAACTCGGAAAGCGCCCGCCGCGTTTCGTGGGTGAGCAAACTTGGTGGCACGTCGAACTGAATCCGATCGTGCAGATACTTCAGAATCTGCGCCTCCTTCTGCCGATCAATTTCATGTTCCTTTTCGTGCTCGAGATTGTGCTCCAACGTGTGACGCAAGTCCTCCAGCTTCTTGCCTGGAAGGAGCTTCTCGACAAAGGCGTCGTCGAGCGGCGGCAAGACCTTTTCTTTGATCTCGTTCACCGTCACCGCGTAGTCGGCTTTCTTGCCGACCAATTCCGCGATCGGAAAATCCTCGGGGAACGTCACGTTCACCATGAGCGTTTCGGCCTTCTTGCGTCCCACTAATTGCTCACAGAATTCCGGCAGGAAATTCCCCGGCGCCATCCGCAGCCAGAACTTCTTTCCGCCCTGCAGGTTCTTGCTCGCGTCCGGCGCAATCTCCGCAATCGACTTGCCTTCGATCGAACCCTCGAAATCGATCACCACGAAATCTTCCATCTGCAGGCCGCGCTCCGGCGCATCGACGAAATCGGCCGATTGATCGCGCAACCGTTCCAGCGCCGCATCCACCTCCGCTTCTGAAACGCTGTCGTCCGGCAACTGCACCGGAATCTGTTTGTATTCCGGCAGCTCAAACTCCGGTGCCGTCACCACCGTGGCGCGAAACTTCATCGATTGATCCTGCCCAAACTCGACGTCCTCGACATTCGTTAGGGAAACCACTCGCAACTTTTCCGCTTCGATCGCTTCGTGATAACTCTGCGAGACCAGCTTCTTCGTGACCTCTTCCTGAATTTCCTTGCGGAACTTCGATTCAATCACGCGCCGCGGCGCTTTGCCCGGCCGGTAACCTGGGATCTTTGCATAACGAGCGTAATTATCCGCGATCGCATTCCATTCCTTCGTCACCTGTTCCGGCGGCAATTCGATGCGCAATGTCGCCACCGATTGCGGCTGTTTTTCGACTTCGACCTTCATGAGGGAGCGACGGTAACGGCGTCGCCTCCCATTCGCAAATTTGCGCGATCTTGTGACCGCCCTGCGGGCGGCGTCCGGTGTGCGCTTTCTCCCCTCCAAATGCGCGCTTCGCACAGCGAAGCGGCTACAGCACTCTCTTTCCGCCAATGTAAACCGCCGAGGTTAACGAGAGCCCGAAGTAGTAGACGATTTCGCGATAATCCGTGCAATCGAAGATGGCAAAGTCCGCCTGCTTCCCGGCTTCAAGCGATCCGATTCGCTCGCCCCGATTCAAACTGTAGGCCGCGTTAGTCGTCGCCGCCGTGACCGCTTCCGCCGGCGACATCTTCATTTGCGTCGCGGCCAGCGAGAGAATCATCGGCATCGACGGCGTCGGCGAAGAGCCGGGGTTGAAATCGGTCGCCAGCACGACGGCCAGACCCGCTTCGATCATCTCTCGCGCGCGCGGATACCGCTGCAACCCAAGCGCGTAAACGGAGCCCGGCAACAAGACCGGCTGCACGTTCGCCTCCTGCAACGCCGCAATCCCCGCGGCATTCGTTTGTTCGAGATGATCCGCGGTTGCCGCGCCAAGTCGCGCAGCCAGAAACGCTCCGCCGCCATCACTCAATTGATCGACATGCATGCGCAGCCGCAATCCCTCGCTCTTCGCTGCCACCAGAATTTTTTCGGCCGCCGCAATATCGAAGTAGCCGCGCTCGCAAAAAATATCGCAGTTTTCCGCCAGCTTCTCCTCCACTACCCGCGGCAGCATTTCATGGATGACTAACGAAACGTATTGCTCCGGCGCGTTCCGGAATTCCTCAGGAACCGCGTGCGCGCCCAGGAACGTCGGGACAAACTCCAGCGGCGTTTCCGCATTCAGCCGGCGAATCACCCGCAGCATCTTCAATTCATCTTCAACCGAAAGCCCGTAGCCCGACTTCGCCTCGAGCGTCGTCGTCCCGCCCTGCAAAAACCAACCGACCCGCCGCTGCGCCTGGGCAAACAATTCGTCCTCACTCGCCGCGCGCGTCTTGCGCACTGTCGAACGAATGCCGCCGCCCGCCGCCGCGATTTCCTCGTAGGTTGCTCCGCGCGATCGTTGCTCGAACTCGTCCACGCGGTCGCCGCCGAAAACTGGATGCGCGTGTGCATCGACAAACCCCGGCAATACCACCCGACCGCGCGCATCGATTGTCTCCGCATCGTCCGGCAACTGCCTCTCAATTTCGTCAGACGACCCGACCGCTTCGATGCGCCCAGCGCGCACCAGCATTCCGCCGTCCGCGATGATGCCAAGTTCGCCGAGTTCTTCCCCCACCCGCGGCCGACTCGGACCCGCCAGCGTGACCAACTGGGCCGCGTGCAGGAGAGCAAAGTTTTTTCTCGCCGTGGCTATTTGAGCTTCCCCTCCACGATGCTCCGGGCTTGGACGAAACGCTTCTCCGACTCGGAAATCGCTTTCTCCATTTTTTCCTGCAACTCCCCTTTCACCTTCTCGTCCTTCAAACTCCCGAGATTAATGCGTACGTTCATCCCAGCGCCTTCGATGCCGGCGCGTACGGCCAACAAACCGACGCCCACATCCGAAATCGACGCCGGATTACCCTGCGCGGCCATTTCGCCTAACAAGTCGTAAGCGCGCGACGCCGTCTCCATCACGCGCAATGGAATCTCCGCGGCGTATTGGTTGGCCCGTTGAATGGCCTTCGAGCGCGCGGCCTTGTCCTCGGCCGAATCCTTCGGCAGCCCAAAAGCCGCCATCACCTTGTTAAAGGCAGCGGTGTCTTCATCGACGAGAAAGAGCAGCTCATCCTTGAGCCGCTGCGCCTTCACCGCCCAATCGCTGAAGAATTCGAGCTTGTCATCCCAGCCACGCTTGCCCGCGGAAAGATTGGCCACCATTCCGCCTAACGAGGTCCCAAGCGCTCCCATCAGCGCGGCGACCGATCCGCCGCCCGGCGCCGGCGAATCGCTCAGCGTCTCGTTGCAAAACTCCCGCAGATTCATTTGCACGAGCGATTTTCGCCCGGCGTCCGTCTCCATCTTGAACTCGATGATCTTCTCCTTCGGCTCGAATGGCCGCAGCTCGCTCAGGCCTAACGACCGAACGGCAATGTCGATCAATTCCTCTTCCGACGCGCCCTCCGACCACTTCTGCTTGCGCAAAAAATAGCGGCCCGCATCGAGCAAACATTTCTTCGGCACCATCCCGACGATTTCCGAGCCGGTCACGCGCAGGCCACGATTACTGGCCGATTCGCAACAAGCGTCGAAGGCCACATGGAGCGGCGTTTCCTCAATGTTCGTCAGATTGATCGAAACCTGCGCCATCCCGTATTCCTCGACGAACCAGCCGATCGCCTTGACGTGCTTCAACATTCCCGGCTCGCGCATCGGCTCGCCCTTGTCATCGAGAACGGGCTTCCCTGTTGGCGTGCCATCATCCGTTTTGACCCGTCCATTCTCACGCACATCGAACGCCACCGACGTCGCCCGCCGCGCCGCCTTCGTATTTAAGTTCACATTGTAAGCAACCAGGAAATCGCGCGCGCCAATGACCGTCGCGCCCGAGCGGGCCGAGAATTCAGCGGGACCAAAATTGGGTCGCCACTTCGGTTTTTTAATCTTCTCAAAAAAGCCTTCGTACTCGCCGGCACGAATGATCGATAAATTCGAGCGCGCCGGATCGCTCGCCGCTCTCTCGTACAGGTAAACCGGGATCTTCAGCTCTTCGCCCACGCGTTTCCCGAGCTTCTTCGCGCACTCAATCGCTTCCTCCCAGCTCACATCGCTCACTGGAATAAACGGACAAACATCGGTCGCGCCCATGCGTGGATGCGCGCCCTTCTGCTTGCTCATGTCGATCAACTCGGCCGCTTTCTGGATGCCACGAAAGGCCGCTTCCACCGCCGCGTCCGGCGGACCGACAAAGGTCACTACCGTGCGATTCGTGCTCGCGCCCGGATCGACGTCGAGCAGCGCGATCCCCTCCACGGCTGCAATCGCCGCCGTAATCTGCTGGATGACATTGCGGTCGCGTCCCTCCGAAAAATTCGGCACACATTCGATCAGTTTTTGCATAACGGTGGCCCAGTCTACCTACAGATATATCAGTCGCCAATCGGCAGCACACGAAGCCGAATTCGCGTTTGTTCAAAAACGACGACCGCTCCGCGCGACAATGCATCGCTGATAGCAGGCAGATTCGCCCGCAGAAGTTCAAACTGTCTTTCGGTCCGCCGTTCGATTCCGCGCCGGAAGAGAATAAAGGACGGCTTGTTGCCCGGCCACGCGGCCAGGAGGGCACCGAAATCAGTATCCGCTGAAATAAGGATCCGACCCTCGGCCGCAGCGCGTTCAAAAATCTCTAAATCGTGTGCGGTTTGAAGATGGTATTCGCGCACATGGACAGCATCGTATCCGTCATCGCGCAACTTCGCCGCGAGCAGCGGCGAGAGCGCATTGTCCACGAGAAACTTCACGAAGGCGCGAGCAGCGGCAGTTCTCGTTCGCGCAATGTTTCGGCCGCGAAGCGCAGCGCTTCAGGAATATCGCCGGCTTCCAAGTCCGGATAAGCACCAAGAATTTCCGCCGCGGTCATGCCGTCGGCCATCATGCCCAGGACCGTAGCCACGGGAATGCGCAAACCACGAATGCACGGAACGCCACCCATTTGCGCCGCCGTGATCGTGATCCGGGTCAATTTCATGTCAAAGTCTTATCTTCTTTAGCCACGAAAAGCAATTTCGGCAGTGGCTCCCTGTCGACACAAGATCCGCCCGGACGGGGCCGTTTTGAGATCAATCTCGCACGCGCGGCTCCATCGGGAGCTTCACATCGTGCGTGCGCGCGAAATTGATCGCCGCTTCATAACCAGCATCCGCGTGGCGAATGACGCCCATGCCGGGATCGCTCGTCAGGACGCGTTCGAGACGGCGCTTCGACTGGTCGGTCCCATCCGCCACCACGACCATGCCGGCGTGTTGCGAGTAGCCGATGCCCACGCCGCCGCCGTTGTGCAGCGAAATCCATGATGCACCGGCCGCGGTGTTGATCAGCGCATTCAGAAAAGCCCAATCGGCAATCGCATCGCTGCCATCGAGCATTCCTTCGGTTTCGCGGAACGGCGAAGCGACCGAGCCGGTATCGAGATGATCGCGACCGATCACGATCGGTGCACTAACCTCGCCGCGCCTAACGAGTTCGTTCATGGCCACGCCAAACTCGGCCCGCTCGCCGTAGCCGAGCCAGCAAATGCGCGACGGCAGGCCTTGAAATTGAATACGTTCCTGCGCCAGCTTCATCCAGCGCGAGAGAACTTCGTTTTTGGGGAAAAGCTCGAGCGCCAGTTTATCGGTACGCGCGATATCTTTCGGATCGCCGCTCAACGCCACCCAGCGAAACGGCCCTTTCCCCTCGCAAAAGAGCGGACGGATGTATTCGGGCACGAAGCCTGGAATATCGAAGGCGTTCTCGACGCCAGCTTTCTTCGCCTGCGTCCGAATGTTGTTGCCGTAATCGAAGGTGACCGCGCCTTTCTTCTGCAAGTCGAGCATCGCCTGGACGTGCACGGCCATCGATCGCATGGAGCGCTCGATGTATTCGTCCGGCTGATCCGCGCGCAATTGCAACGCTTCCGCCAGCGACAGGCTATTCGGGACGTAGCCATTGAGCGCATCGTGCGCGCTCGTTTGATCGGTCAGAATGTCCGGCACGACGCCGCGCTTCACCATCTCGGGCAGCACGTCCGCGCAATTGCCGACCAACCCGACCGAGAGCGCCTTCTTCTCTTTCCGCGCTTCATCAATGAGCTCGAGCGCTTCATCGAGCGAACGCGCGATCTTGTCGCAATAGCCGCTCGTTAGGCGTTTCTCGATCCGGGCCGGATCGACATCGATGCCGAGAAAAAGCGCGCCGTTCATGGTGGCGGCAAGCGGTTGCGCGCCACCCATCCCGCCGAGTCCGCCGGTCACGACCAATTTTCCATCGAGCGATCCGCCAAAATGCCGCCGGCCCGCTTCGGCAAACGTCTCGAACGTTCCCTGCACGAGTCCCTGGCTGCCGATGTAAATCCACGAGCCAGCCGTCATCTGGCCATACATGGTGAGGCCCAGTTTCTCTAGGCGATTAAACTCGGTGTAGTTCGACCAATGCCCGACCAAATTCGAGTTCGCAATGAGCACCCGCGGCGCTTCCTCGTGCGTGCGAAAAACGCCCACTGGTTTGCCGGATTGCACGAGCAGTGTTTCGTCGTTCGCCAGATTCTGGAGCGAATGCACGATGGCATCGAACGCCTCCCAACTCCGCGCCGCTCGCCCCGTGCCGCCGTAAACGATCAGCTTGTCGGGATTCTCGGCCACATCCGGATCGAGATTGTTCATCAACATCCGCATGGCCGCTTCCTGATGCCAGCCTTTGCAGCTCAATTGATTTCCGCGCGGCGCGCGTACCACTCTGGCTTTGCTCATAACTTCTCGCTTTCGCTATCGAATTTCCCGACGCGAATCGCCGCGGCGATTTCCATAATCTCCTTCGAGAGGGAACGATCTTCAGTGACGGCCGGCGCGAGGTTGCGCAAGGCCGCAAAAGCCCGCTCGACGCCGCGTCCCGCCTTCAAGGGCCGCCGATATTCAAGACCCTCCGCCGCGGTGAGCAACTCGATCGCGATCGCATACTCAGCGTTCTCGACAATCGTTCGCAGCTTGAGCGCGCCCGTCATTCCCATCGAGACATGGTCTTCCTTGCCGCCGGAAGTCGGCACGCTGTCGACGCTCGCCGGATGGGCGAGCACCTTGGCTTCGTTCAAAAGCGCCGCCACCGTCACGTGCGTGATCATGAAGCCGGATTGCGTTCCGGCCTTGCGCGCCAAAAACGGGGGCAACCCTTCGCTCGAATCGGGATTGACCAGCCGATCGATTCGACGCTCGCTAATGCTCATCAAGTCGGTCACCGCGATGGCCGCGTAGTCGAGGGCGAGCGCGAGCGGCGCCCCGTGAAAATTTCCGCCGGAGATGACGTCGCCGTTGTCCGGAAAGATGAGCGGGTTATCGGTCGCCGATCCCGATTCGATACGCAGAATTTCCTCGCAATGATCGAGCGCACCGCGCACGGCGCCGTGCACTTGCGGCATGCACCGCAGGCTGTAGGCATCCTGCACGCGCGGATCGTCCGCGCGATGCGATTCACGAATTTCGCTTTCCTCGAGCAGGGCGAGCAAATGCGCCGCGACCGCGCGTTGGCCGGCGTGCGGGCGCGCATCGTGGATGCGCTGATCAAATGCGGCGGGCGTTCCTTTTAAAGCTTCGAGCGTCATCGCGCCCGCGATATCGGCGACGCGAGCGAGGCGTTGCGCCCGATGCAAGGCCAGACCACCGACCGCGTGCATCGCTTGTGTGCCGTTGAGTAGGGCGAGCCCTTCCTTCGCTTCGAGAACGACTGGTTCAAGACCAGCACGACGCAATGCTTCGGCCGCGGGAAGGCGTTCGCCTTTATAAACAGCCTCGCCTTCTCCGATGAGCCCCAGCGCGAGATGGGAAAGCGGTGCGAGATCGCCACTCGCGCCGACCGAGCCTTTCTCCGGAATGACAGGCAGGACGCCGCGGTTCAGCATT
This sequence comes from Chthoniobacterales bacterium, assembly GCA_038258245.1. Classification (GTDB taxonomy): domain Bacteria; phylum Verrucomicrobiota; class Verrucomicrobiia; order Chthoniobacterales; family UBA10450; genus JBBSQB01. Next base: position 69,596 of record JBBSQB010000006.1, on the reverse strand, counting down.
TCGACGAGCGTCTCGATCACCTCCGTGCGAATGCCGCTAAAGCCGAGCGTGAGGACGTTGGCGCGTAACAGCATCATGGCGCGCGTCTCCTCCGCGGAAAGCGGCGCGCCCACTCCGCAGGCGTGGCTACGAACAAGGTTGCGCTGCAGATCGCGCAACTCGTTAGGCGGGATTTTGACCTCGGAGAGTTTGCCGAAGCCGGTGCTCACGCCATAGACGACGGCGTCACGCGCGACAATCTCTTCCACCACGCGGCGCGCCTTTGCGATGCGGGGTTGCGCCACTTCGGCGACCCGCACCGGTTCGCCATCACTCGCCACCCGGGCGATTTCGGCGAGGGACAACGGCTGGCCGTTTAATTCAAGCATGCGTCAAACACTCTGGCTGATTTGCGTGCGGAGGACAACACGCGGCGCGACCGAAAATACCCAGGCCGCAAAAGGGAAAGGCCAGATCGCGTGAGCGACCTGGCCTTAGGTTAAATTATCCAGGGACGGACGGCTCGAAACTATTTCGAGTAACCGGTCGACGCACTGGTGGTGTTGGTCGACATCGTCTCCTTTTTCTGGGCGCACGCACCCAAGCTAAGAGCTCCGGCCGCCACTGCCACAATCATGATCGCTTTGAGAATATTCACTATATAATTTCGCCTCCTTTCCCCGCAGGTTGCTGCCGGTCTTTTAGGCGCAGAAGCCAGCGGGTGCAATGCTTTTCTAAACCTTTTTTAGCTGGTCCTATGAGACGTTAGGCTTCAATTAGAACCGGCGTTTCCACCGGGACCAGATCGAACAATTCCACCAGGTCCGCATTGCGCATGCGAATACAACCATGGCTGGCCGGTTCCCCGATTTTCGCCTCGTGATTTGTCCCGTGGATGTAAATGAAGCGATCGCGGGTGTTCGCGTTGTGTTCCTCCAACCCGTCGAGCCAAAGAATGCGCGACATGACCAGATCGTCGTCCGGCGCATGCTCGATCTCTCGCGGGACCGGCTGCCGGCCTTTGAAAACAGTGCCCAACGGCGCGTCGTCGCCGATCTTTTCGCCAATGCGAAATCGCCCCAACGGCGTCCGCATGCTGCCCTCTTCCGAGCCAGGTCCGAATTGGGAAGTGGAAATCGGATAACTGCGGATCGTTTTTTCCCCTTCACTTAACGTGAGGCGCTGATCCTTGACCGAAATGCGCAGGAGCGCGGACTCAGTTTGCATGGGACTTGCGCCACGATAAACTCCCTCAGCCGATGAACAAGAGCTACCATGTCGCCATCGTCGGAGCGACCGGCGCGGTCGGTGCAGAACTCTTGCAGGTGCTCGAGCGGCGCAATTTTCCGGTGACGACTTTGCGCGCGCTGGCCTCCGCGAAGTCGGTCGGACGCAGCGTCGAATACCGCGGCCAATCGGTTCCCGTCGAAGAATTGACCGAACGCTCGTTCGTCGGCATCGACATCGCCTTCTTCAGCGCGGGGGGCGAAATCTCGCGACGCTTCGCGCCCGTCGCACGCGAGGCCGGCGCCATCGTGATCGACAACTCCTCCGTCTTTCGCATGGACCCCGAAGTGCCGCTCGTCATTCCGGAGATCAATGGCGAGGACGTCAAAACCCATCGCGGTTTGATCGCCAATCCAAATTGCACAACGGCAGTCGCGCTGATGGCGCTGTACCCTCTTCATCGCGCGTTTGGCGTGCGCCGAATTTTTGCAGCCAGTTACCAAGCTGTCTCCGGCAGCGGCGCGCGCGCCATTGCTGAACTAAAAGCGCAGATGGAATCCGCCGCGCAAAACCTTCCCACTATCGCGGAGATCTATCCGCACCCGATCGCCTTCAACGTCCTTCCCCAAATCGATTCCTTTCTCGCAGACGGCTACACCAAGGAAGAAAGGAAACTCGAAAACGAAATCCGCCGCATCATGCATTTGCCGGAATTCCGCGCCTCCGCCACCTGCGTGCGGGTGCCAGTTTACCGCGCGCACTCCGTCGCGATTAACGCGGAATTCGAGCGCCCAGTTTCAGTGGAACGCGCGCACGAAGTGCTGACCAAAGCGCCCGGGCTCGAACTTTTCGACGAACCAAACGCGCACAAATATCCGATGCCGCTCGACGTCGCCGGCCACGACAACTGCCGGGTTGGCCGCGTGCGACGCGATTGCGCCTTCGACAACGGTCTCGCCTTCTGGGTTTGCGGCGATCAACTACTGAAGGGCGCCGCCCTCAACGCCGTCCAGATCGCCGAATTGCTCTGATCTTACGATGGACGCACCACCACGAACGAACGCGTGCGGTGACGACAGACGGATAAAACTTGCGCCTCGTTAGGGTCGAGGTTCGAGACCATTTGTTGATAATCGGCCACTGAACCGATGGGCTGCTGATTGATCTCTTCAATCACGTCGCCGGGCGCGAGGTCGCTGTTCTCCGAGGAATCAATCTTCGTCACGACCACGCCGCGCACGGTTGCGGGCAAATTCAGATGCTGGACCAGCGCCGGGGTCAGCTCCTTCACTTCGATGCCGCTGAGCGGGCCGTTGTCGTCTCCATTCGCCGGGTTATGCGGGGCAAGCCCAGGTTGATTCTGGCCCGGGCCGGGACTGACTCGTGCAGAGAGGAAATTTTCCGGCTGCTCTTTTAGCGCGGCCTGGACCGTCATCACCTGGCCGTCTCGCTGCACCTCCAGCTTGATCTCCTTGTTTAACTCCGTCTGCGAAACAAGCGTCCGCAGCATCGGAAAATTTTTCACGTCGTGGCCGTCGAACTTGAGGATGACGTCGTTAGGCGCGAGATGCGCCGCCGCGGCCGGAGAACCGGGCACCACTCCTTCCACCACCACGCCGTCCTTCGGCGCGCCTGGTTGCCCCGGTTGGAAGACGCGGCCCTGGATGCCGAGATAACCGCGAATGATGCGGCCATGCTGCAAAAGATTCTCCAGCGCCACCCGCACCGTATTCGACGGAATGGCGAAGCCGATCCCCTGCGAGCCGCCGCTTCGCGAAATGATCGCGGTATTAATGCCGATGACTTCGCCTTGCAGATTGATCAACGGGCCGCCGCTGTTGCCGGGATTAATGGCGGCATTTGTTTGCAGGAAATCGCCGAACCCATCCAGGCGATTCGGCCGGCCTTTCGAGCTGATGATTCCGTCGGTGACCGTTTCCTCGAAGCCAAATGGATTGCCGACTGCGAGAACGAAATCGCCCACCTGCACGGCATCGGAATCGCCCAGCTTCAACGGCTTTACATGGGCGTCATCCACCTTCAAGACAGCCAGATCTGCCTGCGCATCTGCGCCAACGAGCCGCGCCTTTTTCGTGCGGCCATCACTGAACTGGACCTCAATCTCGTCCACTTGATCGACCACGTGATTATTCGTGATGATATGGCCTTCGTTCGTCACGATGACGCCCGAGCCTAACGAATTCTGCACCATCGACTCATCGCCCGGGTTGCCGAAGGCACGTGGGTTGCGATTGAAAAACTCGAAAGGATCGAGCGCGTATTGCCGACGCACCGCGATCTTACGGGAAGTTTTCACGCTCACCACTGAGGGAATCACGCCGCTCACCAGCGCGCGCCGTTCGCGATCGAGCGCGCTGAGGGTTGGAATTGCTTTGGGGTCGACCGTCGTGTTTGAGGCGAGGGTATATTTTTCCGGCGTGGCTCGCGCCAGAAAATTCAGATGGCCATGTTTGAGTTGGTAGTTGTAGAGCCCGGAAATTCCGAGACTCAGTAGCGCGACAAAGAGTACAAATTTAAACAGGTTTTTCATTAGCTCACGTGGGAGAAAGTTCGTCCCTGTTCTTCGACAATCAATCGGCGGAAACGTTGATTTTCCTCCATTTCAAGATGGGGATCGGTTTCAAAAATGCGCACCGCCGCGGCCCGCGCGCGACGCATAAGATCAGCATCGGAGCGAAGATTGCCGAGCTTCAGCGCGGGGAGGCCGCTCTGGGCCGTGCCCAACAAATCGCCTGGCCCGCGCAACTCCCACTCCGCCTCCGCCACTTCGAAGCCGTTGCTCGTTTTTTCGAGGACGCCGAGCTTTTGCTGCGTCTCCTCGCCCAATTCGTCGCTCAGTAAAATACAATACGATTTGTGCTCGCCGCGCCCGATTCGTCCGCGAAGCTGATGGAGCTGCGCCAATCCGAACCGCTCCGCGTTTTCGATGATCATCATGGTCGCGTTCGGCACATCGACGCCCACCTCGATCACCGTCGTGCTGATGAGCACGCTGGTTTCGCCACGGCGAAAACGTTCCATGGTCGCCTGTTTTTCCGGCGCGGGAATGCGCCCATGTAACAACTCGCTCCGGAATGGCCGAAGCCGCTCCTGCCATTGTTCAAATTCCGCGGCAGCTGCTTTCGCATCCAGCTTTTCACTCTCGTCGATCAACGGATAAACGATGTAGGCCTGCCGGCCCTTCTCCAGTTGCGCGCGCAGAAACGTCAGGACCTCGGGCAGTTTTTTACTCTCGCGCGCCGCGGTAATGATCTTGCCGCGATCGGCTGGCATTTCATCGATGATCGAAACATCGAGGTCGCCGTAGACAGTCATCGTCAAAGTGCGCGGGATCGGCGTGGCCGTCATGACGAGCACATCGGGCGCCGGTTTGCGCGCCGTCAACTGAGCGCGTTGCGACACACCAAACTTGTGCTGCTCATCGATCACAACGAGGCCCAGATTCTCGAACGGGACCGACTCATAGAGCAGCGCATGGGTGCCCACGATGATTTGAGGGGAAGCGTGGCTTATTGCTGGGTAGCGCAGGCTGCCAGCCTGCTGTTCGCGGCAGCCTGCCGCGAAACTCGATGCACGCGCCATCTCGTCACGCTCCTGATCGACGCCCGGAAACCAGACCCACTTATAATCCTTCCCAGGTGCAATGACGTTGCTCTTCCATGGATTGCTCGTGACGTATTCAAACTTCTCCCGGAGATCGCTCTCGGAACGAATGACGCGATCGAAAGATTCCCTTTCCCAAACTGCGCCCGTGGTCTTTTCGATCTTGTTGATTCGATTCGCCGTGAACGATTTGATGGTGTGCAGAATTTTCCCCAGCGAAAAGAAGACTGATGTTCCGTCATCGCCGTGGCGCTCAACCATCGGTTCAATCAAGAGATGAACGTGATCGGGCATCACGCAGGCCGCGAAGAGAGCGAAGCGCTGATCTTTCCAGCGAAGGATCGATTCCATTACAACGGCGCGCGCCGCTTCGGAGAGAATGCGATGCTGCCGGGTGGCGATCGTTATTGCGTACTTCGCCCAAGGGCGCTCGAAGTGCGGAAGGCGCCCTTTGTGGAAGGTCGGTTCGGCTATACCAGCGAGTATCTCCGGCAGGCTGCCGGAGACGGCAGGCTGGCAGCCTGCGCTACCCGGAACACCGATCGCATTCGCGAAAAGCGGAAGTGGATCTTCCTTCCGCGATCCCGTTCGCAAGGAAACCGATACGCCTAAGGGTTCCAGCCAGCGGCCCAACACGGCGTAATGTTGCTCGGCCAGAATTTGCGTGGGTGCCATGAGCGCGGCTTGAAAGCCGGCCTCAGTCGCCAGCAGCATGGCCGCGGCAGCGACCACCGTTTTCCCGGAACCGACATCGCCTTGCAGCAGGCGATTCATTGGATGCGGCGAGGCGAGATCGCGACGCAATTCCGCGATAACGCGTTCCTGCGCGCCGGTCAGATCGAAGGGAAGCGCGCGCAAGAATTTCTCGAGTAAATCGCCCGGCCCGCAATGCGGCTCCCCTCGCCTCTCCGCCGAGGTCGAGCGACGCGAGGCGATAATCATCTGCATCTCGAAAAACTCGGCGAGCACGAGATGCTCGCGCGCTGCGGCCAGCGTAGCGGCATCATCCGGGAAATGAATCTGACGCAGGGCATCGAGCGGCGCGCCTTTTTTCAATTCGTTAGGCAACAGCGCGCTGGCGTCGGCTGTTCCGTCCCATTCGGACAAAGCCCGAAAAATCAGGCCGCGCAAAATGCGCTGCGAAACTCCTTCGGTCGCTGGGTAGATCGGCGTGATCCGCCGGAAGTGGACCGACATTTCGTCATCGGTCTCGATCACTTCAAACTCAGGATGATCGAGACAGAGCCGCGCGCCCCGCAGTTTCGGCTTGCCGAAAACGACGAGCCGCTGGCCGGTGGCGATCATCTTCTGGACGTAATGCAGATTGAACCACCGACAGACGAGAGGCTGGCTGAGCGCGTTGGCATCGCTCTCCTGCAAAGTCGCTTCGAAAATTTTCTTCCAACCGCCGAAGCGTTTGATCTGCGTTTTCACCACTTCGCCGCAAAGGCAGATGGGCTGATCGCTTTCCTCGTGCGGGAAGCGTGCGAATTCCGTCCGGTCTTCGTGGCGTCGCGGAAAATGCGTGAGCAAATTTCCCACCGTCTCGAGGCCGAGCCGGCGCAGCGCCGTGGCGCGGGGCGTCGGTATCCAATCGAGCTCGCTGAGCGGTTGCGACAGATTCAGCATTCGAGCGGACCGGCGGCGCGCAGCGCCTTCACGTAAAGTTGCAACCGGATCGTCCCGTCATATTCCTCCGGTTTGATCTGAAAGGCGACGTCCCAAGGAGCGGGCGGCAGCGGCGCATCCGCCCCATCAAAGAAAATGGCGCGCTGCACAGCGCCCTGGCGCTGGCGCAAACGAAACGCGAAATGCCGTTCCTTGAGCAGGCGCGGCTCGACGGCCGGCTCGACTTCGCGCGCGATAAAAACCGGCTGCGCGTTCCCGCTGCCGAAGGGTTGCAGCATTTCGTGCCAGTGGAGAAACTTGAAATTTAATTCCGCGAACCCGATTTCGTGATCGAGACGCAGCTTCGGTTGGAGTTGTTCTTCCGTCAGGCGCGCCCGCGCGACTTCTAGAAACTTTTCGCGGAAGCCAGGAAAATTTACTTCCGCCATGGCCAGACCCGCCGCCATTTCGTGTCCGCCGAATTTTTCGAGATGGGGCGCACATTCGGCCAGCGCGGAGACCAGCGAGAAACCTTCGATGCTGCGTCCGCTTCCTTTGCCGGCGCCCTTGTCGTCGAAGCCGATGACAAAGGTGGGCCGATGATATTTTCGCGCGACGCGCGACGCGACGATGCCGAGCACGCCCGGATGCCAGTCGCGCGCACCGGCGACGATGGCGGCATCGCGGGCCGGATCGAAATGCTTGGCAATTTGTTCCTCGACCTCGGCGAGAATTTTCTTTTCCACCGCCTGTCGCGTCCGGTTTTGCGAATCCAATTGTTCAGCCAACTGCGTGGCTTCGGTTTCATCCCGGGTAAGCAAAAGTCGTAGCGCGCTCTCCGCTGTTTCGAGACGGCCGGCCGCGTTGAGCCGAGGGCCCAGACGAAAACCAATGTCTTCGGTCGAAATGGGACTCTTCACTCCAGCGACCTGCATCAACTTGCGCAGGCCGACCCGTTTCGTTTGCGCAATCTGTCGCGCGCCCTCACGAACCAGCGCGCGGTTTTCTTCCTGCAACGGAACGATATCGGCGACGGTGCCGAGCGCGACGAGATCGAGATGTTGCTTCAAATCGAAACCGGCCGCAGGCCGCGTCTTCAACATCGCGTGACAAACCTTGAAGACCAGGCCGACGCTGCAGAGATAAGTGAAGACGCGCCCGTCGCCCAGCTTCGGATTCACCAGAGCGACGCAATCGGGAAGCGTCGTTTTCGGTTCGTGGTGATCAATCACGATCACGTCGACGCCGCGGGCCCGCAGCTCGGCGATTTCGGCAACGGAAGAGGTTCCACAATCAACGGCGACGAGCAGTTGGGGCGAGTGCAAATGGCAATAACGCTCGAGGCTCTCGCGGCTGAGTCCGTAGCCTTCTTCCATCCGCATGGGCAAAAAGAGCGCGGGATTCGCGCCGTAGCTTTGCAACAATTCGGCGAGCAGCGCGAGCGAAGTCACGCCATCGACATCATAGTCGCCGAACAAAACGATGCGCTCGCTGGTATCGATCGCCCGCAAAATCCGCTCCACCGCGCTCTGCATTTGCGGGAGCAGAAATGGATCGGAAAGAGTCCGCAATCGCGGCTGAAGAAACGCGTTCACCTCCACCGCGCTGGTGAAACCGCGCCGTTGGAGCAGCCTAACGAAACAAGGCAGATCGCAAATTTCCGGCCACGGAATGGCGGATGAATCGGCGCCGTTGGTTGGGTTGAGAATCCACCGTTTTTCCACCGCCCAACGTAGGGCAACCGTTTACGCAGACAAGCTGGCCAATTGCAGCGAGGTTCCGCGCCTCGAAAGGCGCGTGCACTCTGGCGTCCTTATCTGTCCACTCAAAGCAGTCGCAGATCGAGAGCGCGCTGCGGGAGAATTTCGTGCTTCACACAGAGAGCATGGAGGCGGCGCAAGCCTTCCTGCTCGCGTTGCCCGAAATCGTAACGCAAACATTTCTGGTAATAGTATTCGCAGAAGCCGGGATCGAAGTCGGTCTGAGCAGCGGCAAAAGAAGGCAGATCCGCGGTATTGTGATCCCGCAAGGCGCGCAGCCGATCGGCCATTTCCCCCGCCCCCGACGTTTCTGGCCTAACGAGCCAGAGCGCGTAGACGAACGGAAGCCCGGTCAGTTGCTGCCATTCTTCGCCAAGGTCGCAATAACGATATTGGTCGCCGTAATGCTGGCGGAAGTGAATGGCTTGATCGCCGATAAGCAAACGCGCCTGACGATCGGCCAACGGTGCCATCGCATCGCCGAGGCGCGCATTTAGTTGCGGTGACACACGCGCTTCGCCGAGAAGACAGCGGAGCAAGCCGACCGAAGTGCGCGAGGCTGGATCGACGTCGACCTGCTCCACGGCCGGCCAATCGCAAGGGAGCGCGACGAAAACGCTGGCCACTTGTCCGGCTGAGGCGATGGAAACGCGGTCCACGATTTGATAAATCGGATTGCGCAAAAACTCGAAGCTGGAGACGAGCGCGATATCGAGCGCGCCGGCAGCCAATTGTTCACACAGCGCCGCAGGATGATCGAAGACGACTTCGCCCAGCCAGCCGTGAATCAGGGGACGCGCGTTGAGATATTGGACACAGCCGATTCGGATGGGCCCGGCTTTCACACCGAGGCGCAGACGACTTCCGCGTCCGGCGTTTTTTTCGGCACGGCCGGTTTCTCGCCGCGCAGGTGCTGGTAGTAACTATCGCGCTGCACCGGGTCCCGCCCTGCTTCGCGGATGACGTGCTCCAAACTGGCGACTGTTTGCTCCTGCGGCGTGGATGCGCCGGCCATGTGGAAAATTTTCTCCTCCATGATGGTGCCGTGCAAATCGTCGACGCCGTAACTGAGCGCAACCTGGGCGAGCGGCAGTCCCATCGAAACCCAATACGCGGTAAGGTGATTGAAGTTATCGAGATACAGGCGGCTGACGGCGAGGCTGCGCAGTTGCTCGACGGCGGAGGCGTGCGGGACATGCGCGAGGATTTCGGTTTGCGGCTCGAAAGCGAATGGGACGAAGCCGGTGAAGCCGCCCGTCTCGTCCTGCAAAGCACGAAGCTGGCGAAGATGATCGACGCGCTGCTCGAGCGTCTCGATATGACCGTAGAGCATGGTGGCAGTGCTGCGCCCGCCCATGTGGTGCCAGGTGCGATGGACATCGAGCCATTCGGCGGCGGTTTCTTTTCCCCGGCAAAGTTCATCGCGCACACCGGCGTCGAAAATTTCTGCGCCCCCGCCAGTGAGAGCGCCGAGGCCGGCATCGCGCAAGGCGGCGAGCGTATCGGCGATCGACGTTTTAAAAACGCGCTGGGCGAGATGGCGGATTTCGATCGCCGTGAACGCTTTGATGATGAGATCGGAATCGAGCGCGCGGACTTGCCGGAGGAGATCGAGATACCACTCCTTTTTCAAAGTGGGATGCAAGCCGCCGACCATGTGCACTTCGGTAATCCCGAGGGCGAGGGCGTCGCGCACGGCGGCGATGATTTCATCGATCGCCAGTTCGAAGGCGTGAGCGTCCCGCTTGCGGGCAGCGAAGGCGCAGAACTGACAGGAGAGAATGCAAATGTTTGAGTAATTGATGTTGCGATTAAGAATGTAGGTGACGGCGTTCCCGTTTTTGCGTTCGCGGACTACGCTGGCCAGAACGCCGAGGGCGTTGAGATCCTGCGAGCGAAAAAGGCGGAGGGCTTCTTCTTCGTTGAGCCGTTCGTCATGTTCGACTTTTTCCGCGATCGCCCGCAGCTCCGGTGGAATAAGTGAAAAATTCATGAATTCGATAACGCGGTTTCGCAGGCAGTTATATGCATTTCACTTCGGTCGTTGCAACTAAAAGAGCCGCGCGGCACCTAAAGGAGACGGGAGAACGCCGCGAGATATTCGGCAAAATCAAAGAGGGCGAGCGCCGAAGCACCCGCCCTCCTCTCAACCCCCCAATTGGGACATTTCAATAGCCGCGCTCTTTGGCCGTGCTCATAAAGCGGACTTTCTCGGCGGTCTTGGCCGGGGCCGGCGGCATGCCAGGCTTTGGATAATCGGCGGCGAGCTGGCGGTTCGAAGTCGGGACGAGGCGTATCGCGCCGCGTGCGTTATTGCGCCAGCCGTTCGGATCGGCAAATTCTTCGCCGCTGTGACGCAGGCCGCTGACCTGATCTTCGAGCCCGGTGCCGTAGCGTTGATCCAAAATCGTGGGGGTGACGAAGACGAGCAGATTGCGTTTCGTGCGCGCATTCAAGTGTTCCTGGAAAAGATAACCGAGGATCGGGATGTCGCCGAGGATCGGGACTTTGGTGCGGCCCTTGGTCGATTCATCCTGGAGCAGGCCGCCAATGGCGAGCGTGTCGCCGCTCTTGATCAGCACGTTCGAATCAAGCGAACGGGTGTCGATGATCGGGCTGGCCACGCTGGCGCCGGCGAAGTTGAAGACCGAATCGCCGACCTTGTTGCTGATTTCCGGTTTGACCGAAAGAGTGATGAAGCTGTCCTTGTTGACCGATGGCCTAACGACCAGCGTGTTCCCGTATTTTTTGTCCTGGAATCCACCGAAGACCGCGGTCGCAGTCTGCTCGTTGAAGTTGAGCTGCGGGACGGGCTGGTTGCGGATGATTTCGATCTTGGCCTGCTGATTATCCGCGGTGACAATGCGGGGGTTGGCCAGGAATTCGGCATCCGAATCTTCATTGAGCATACGCAAAGTCACCGACATCTGCGGGACCGAGAGAATGGCGAACTGACCCGACAGCGCGTTCAAGCCGCCGCCCGGAAGGGCATTGAGGAAGAAATCGCGCGGCTTGAGTTGACCGGAGGTTGCGTCATAATTGGTGGTTGGCGGCGTGCCGGGAACCGTCGTCGTGGTGCCATCCGGGTTGACAGATGTAGTGGGCACACCGGCCGGGTTGCTCCCGCCGTAACGGAAGGTTTGCGGATTGGTCGAGCTGCCAAGGACGCCGCCCCAGTTGAGGCCATAGCTCTGGCGAGGGTTGGCATTCACTTCGACAAGGCGCGCTTCGATCATGACCTGCTTGGTCGGCCGGTCGATCTGCACCAGCATCTTGCGGACGTTATCCATGTTGCTGCGGGTCTCGCGAAAGAAAATGGTGTTGGTCCGCTCGTCCACTTGCGGCACGTCCTTGCTGGAAAGCTGCGCAGCGAGCAACGGCGCGATGTCTTTGGCGCGAGCGTAACTGAATTGATAGTTGTCGCTTTCGGTCGGCTCGGCGGTGCGTTCCGCGGCCGTCTTGATGTAGTAAACCTTGTCGATGTCATCCATGAACAGCGATTTCGCTTTCACGATGATGGCGATGGCTTGCAAGGCGGTGACGTCTTCGAGCCGCATGGTCACGGTGCCGGTGACTGCTTCGCTCACGACCATGTTAATTTTCGCCTGGCGCGCGAGGAGACGCAGGACCTGCCCGACATCATCACCTTGGAATTCACGCACGCCGACTCCGCCATTGTCGGAAGCGGAAGTCTCGGCCATGGCAGCGGAAGGAGTGCCCGCGGGAGCGGCGGCAGCAGTTCCGGTAGCCGGCGCAGTCTGTGCGGCCTGCACCAGGACGAGGTTGGAGGAATCATTTGGCCCCGGGTTGGCGGGCTTGGGGGTGGATGGATCAATGGATACCGAGCCGGAAGAGACTGCCGGCTCGGTGGTCAAACTGGCCGTCGGCGAGCTTGGCTCGGTCACGCTCGGCGATGGGACCGCAGCGTTCGCCGTCGGTGGAATCGTAGGGGCAGGCGCACCGGGGACCGTCAAGGGAGCGGTGACCGTGGGTTGAAGCATGACCGCGGGACCGCCAGGTGAAGGCGCAGGACCTTCCATCTGCGCTTGCATGGCCGGCAAGACGCCGATCGCGAGAAGCGCGCCGGCGATTTTTTTGGAAAAGATGAACATAGTTGATTGAGAGTTGATGGTTGAGCCGCCCTTAAAAGCAGAAAGCAGACCAGCACCGATTTTCGGGCCAGCGCCGCCCACGCATGCGGGCGGAGGAAACGGTGCGCTCGTTCCCCGAAAGTCCGGAGGTTGACAGCCGCGAAGCGCGGGGAAACTCAGGCGGCGGGCGCGAGAGCCACGGCCGCCTTTTCGAAATCGACTGGCGGCATGTCGTTCACCAAATGAATGATCCCGGCCTGCCACTTGCGGCTGATCTCCTGCAGGTAGGGATCGTCCTCGTAAAGCCGGGCGCGCAACGTCGCTTCGAGCGTGTCTTTCTCGTAGCAAAAGACGTCGACCGGCGGCCCGACTGAGACGTTGCTCTTCATGGTGGCATCTAGGGAGAGGATGCCGAATTTGAGAACATCGTGCAGATCGGTTTGGTAGGTGAGGCCGCGGTCCAGAATCGGCTTCCCATATTTTGTTTCACCAATCTGCAAAAAGGGGCAATCGGGCGTCGCGTGAATGCTGTTCCCTTGCGGATAAACCAGGTGCAACTCCGGCGGCATGCCCGCGATCTGACCGCCCACCAGGAGCCGGATATTGAAGTCGAATCCATCCGCTTCGAGCGCGGCGCGGTCCCGTTTTTCCACCTCGCGCACCTTCGAGCCGATGTAGCGGACCGTTTCGTAAAGCGTCTGGCGATTGAGAAGGTGCTCCGTATCGGGCTCGGTTTGGCCGAGAAGGAGATCGTCGTCGATCCGGGCCAGGGTCGCCTGGCTGAGAGAAAGATTGCCGGAGCTCATGATGCAAAGGACGCGCTCGCCCGGCTTCTGGAAGATCCGCATTTTGCTGCGCATGGTGATGTTGTCCATGCCGGCGCTGGTGCGCGAATCGGATAAAAAGACGATGCCCTGCCGGCAGGTGACGCCGAGGCAATAGGTCACGGCAGCCTCCGCTCATCCGGCTCAATCACGCGGCCGGAGACTCGTTTTACGCGAGGATGGTGGTTGAGCACCTGGACATGGCCGTGGCTGTCACGGAAAAAGGCACTCAGGCACCAGCTAATAAGGCTTATGATGATCGCTCCCCAAAACGCGCTCCGGTAGCTATCGACATAAAATCCCGGCACCAAGCCCTGCACCCACCAGAGCATCAGGCCGTTAATGACCAGGATAAACAAACCGAGCGTGAGCAAAATCAACGGAGCGCTGAGCAGGAGCAGAATCGGCCGAACAAAGGCGTTGAGGATGCCGAGCAAAAGAGCCGCCAGCAGGAGCGAGCTGACCACGTCGTAGCGAATGCCGCTGACGACCGACGCGGCTACCACCACTCCGATCGTCGTGATGAACCAGCGAATTAAAAAGTGTCGCATTGTGAAGGGTGCCTCGAAAGTGCTTGCCAAGAAAGCGAGGGACAGGAAATTCCGTTCCTCATTTACCAACCATTTAGCCTAATCTGTGCCGAAGAAATCCCAAGATGTCCAAAGCGAATCCGTGTCGCGGGAAGCGGTGAGCGATGCCGCGCCCGCGCCAAAGGCTCCGCGCCCGCGCAAGAAAACCGCGACCGCCAAAAAGAAAGCGGCCAAGAAAAAAGCTCGGCCGCGTGCGCCTCGCAAAAAACCGGTGGAAACGGCGAACGCTTCCGCCCCGACAGAACCGACTGACGAACAAATTCGTATGCGCGCTTATTTTCTGGGTGAACGGCGAGCGCAGTTGTCGTTGGCCGGAGACAGCGATCACGATTGGCTCGAAGCGAGACGCCAATTGTTTGCCGAAGCCGGCCTCTCTCTGGAATAGCGCGCCGCGCCATTCCGTCCGATTCTCCCGTTCGCCCTTCGTGTTTCCGTCCCATCCTCGATCCGTGAGCGAGGCTTGCGCGAAATGGACAGTTGTTTCAAGCTGAAATCGCAAATGAATGAAGTTGCCCAAAATCTAGTAGCCGCTCTGCGCGAGCGATTCGCGATCGTGGCCGATGCCGAAAGCCGGCGCGATGCCGATCAGCACATGCGCCGTTTGCAGACAGTCTCGGCGCAAATCGATCGTTACGCCGCCGAATTGCCGGAGCCGGTCGACCCGCAACTGCGCCATTTTCTGGCACGCTGCAGCTACAGCAAAGCGCTCGAATATCTCGAGAGTAGCGCAAGCTTCTAGCTTGCAGGATTCGCTCCCGCCCTAGCGCGAGTAGAGCTCGACGATCAACTGTTCGTTCACCATCGGCTGCATCTCGTCGCGCGTCGGGATGCGCGCGACTTTGCCGGTGAGCGCGTCACGGTCGACCGTGAGCCAATCCGGCACCGGAGCGATCTGCGTGAGTTCGAGATTGCGCAAAGCGAGCTGCCGCGATTTCGGCTTGTCCTTGATGGTGATCTCGTCGCCGACCTTCACGTTGAAGGAAGAAATGTTGACGCTGCGACCGTTAACCTGCGCGTGCCCGTGGGAAACAAGCTGCCGCGCGGCACTGCGCGTATTGGCGAGGCCGAGACGAAAGATGACGTTGTCGAGACGCGTCTCCAGAAGCTGAAGCAGTGTTTCGCCCGTGACGCCGCGCTTGCGCAGCGCCGTTTGGAAAATACGGCGGAACTGTTTTTCGAGCAGGCCGTACTGATAACGAAGTTTCTGTTTCTCACCGAGGGCAACCGCGTAATCGGATTGCTTGCGGCGCGAGCCTTTCGGCCCGTGCATGCCAGGAGGATAATTTTTGCGCTCCAGCGATTTGTGAGGTCCAAAGAGCGGCACGCCATAGCGGCGGCTGACTTTCGTTTTCGGTCCGGTATATCTGCCCATGAAAAGAGTTAGTTGAGAATTGAGAGAATCAAACGCGGCGTTGTTTCGGCGGACGGCAGCCGTTGTGCGGAACCGGCGTGACGTCGCGGATGACGGTGAGATCAAGGCCAATAGCCTGAAGCGCGCGGACAGCGGATTCGCGGCCAGCGCCCGGGCCTTTGACGAGAACTTCCACTTCTTTAAGACCATGGCCCATGGCCTGGCGGGAGGCATCCTGCGCGACCATCTGCGCAGCGTAAGCCGTGCTTTTGCGCGAGCCTTTAAAGCCGACTTTGCCGGCGCTCGACCAGCCGATGACGTTGCCGTTCAAATCGGTGATGGTGACGATGGTGTTGTTGAAGGTCGAAAAGACGTGCGCGATGCCGGAGTGAATGTTCTTGCTCCCCTTCGCCTTGACGATCTTCGGCTTCTCGATGTCGTTCGGATCGAGCGAGAGATTTTCTTTCGGAGGCGCCACAGCAGCGGGAGCTTCCTTCGCTTTGGCCGATTTTTTGGCGGGCTTTTCCTTCTTCTCAGCGGGAGCGGCAGTCGTCGCCGGAGCGGCAGCGGCCGACGGAGTTTCGGCGGTCGGAGCAGGAGCGTTGGTTTCCGGAGCGGCGGCGCTTTCGGCAGTCGCTGGCGCATCATCCGCCGCAGCGGCTTTTTCTTTCGGCGCTTTCGTTTTCGGCTTTGCCTCGGCCGCCGGTTTCTTTTCTTCTTCCTGGTCTGCCATCGTGTGTCCTGGTCGCTAAATGATTAAACTTTGCCTGTCTTCGCGTCCTTGTTGCGAATCACGCCCACCGTCTTGCGCGGGCCTTTGCGCGTGCGCGCGTTAGTCGAAGTCCGCTGGCCGCGTACCGGCAGTCCGCGCCGATGGCGAATGCCGCGATAACAATTGATCGCCTGCAACCGTTTGAGATTGCTTTGGGCTTCGCGGCGCAGATCGCCTTCGATCAGGACCTTGCTCGCGGTGATCGTCTGAATGATTTCGTTGATCTGCTGCGGCGTGAGATTCTTGGCTCGCAGGTTCGGGTCGATATTGGCCTGATCGAGAATACGGCGCGCGGTGCTGGCCCCGATTCCGTAAACATAAGTGAGCGACGCTTCGATGCGTTTCTCGGCCGGTATTTCCACTCCCAATAATCTTGGCATAAAGGATTAGCCCTGGCGCTGTTTATGGCGCGGGTTTTTGCAGATCACGCGAACCACATTCTTGCGTTTCACGATCCTGCACGCTTCACAAAGTCTTTTAACTGATGGTCGAACTTTCATAATCCACGAAACGAAAAACGCGGAGCACGCTCCGCGATGTCATTGTCGGCGAAAAGTTATCCGCCCCTTCGACAAATCGTAGGGGGAGACAGTTAGCATAACTTTTTCGCCTGGCAAGATTTGAATCCCGCGATCCTCATCATTTGCCCCCACTCGCGCGAGAACCTGGTGGCCGTTCGGAAGCTCGACGCGAAACATCATTTTGGGTAAGCGCTTCATGACGGTGCCCTCTACTTCAATTTCCGCTGGCCTCGCCACGTCAAAATTTCCGGTTCGTCCTTCGTGATCAGAACGGTGTGTTCGAAATGCGCCGAGGGCATCCCGTCCGCCGTGCAGACCGTCCAGCCATCTTCAAGCAGGCGCACGGCCGCTGTGCCCATGTTTATCATCGGCTCGATCGCGAGGGTCATACCTGGTTTCAAGCGCGGCCCGCTGCCGCGCTTGCCGTAGTTCGGCACCTGCGGTTCTTCGTGCAATTTGCGGCCAACACCGTGGCCGACAAACTCGCGCACCACCGTAAATCCCGAGCGCCTCGCCTCTTCTTCGATCGACGCGCAAACATCGCCGAGTCGCACTCCGTCCGAAGCCGTCGCGATCGCAGATTCGAGCGCCTTCTCGGTCACGCGCAACAACTGCTCGGTGCGATCATCAATCATGCCGACCGGGACGGT
The DNA here is from genome assembly GCA_038258245.1 of Chthoniobacterales bacterium. Lineage (GTDB taxonomy): Bacteria > Verrucomicrobiota > Verrucomicrobiia > Chthoniobacterales > UBA10450 > JBBSQB01. The sequence continues at coordinate 52,599 of JBBSQB010000006.1, read as the reverse complement.
GGTCGCCGTGTCCCCCACCCAGCCATCCTGGATGACGCCAATGTCGAGCTTGACGATGTCGCCGTATTGGATGCGGCGCTGGCTGCCGATGCCGTGCACGATTTCGTCGTTGAGCGAAATGCAAATGTTACCCGGGAAAACGCGGTGACCGAGGCGATAGCCGAGAAATGCGCTTTTCACGCCGGCTTGTTGCATGAAATCCGCGGCGGCTTCATCGATTTCCTTCGTCGTAATTCCCGGGCGCACCAGTTCGCTCACGCGTTCCAGAATCTCGCTCGCTGTGCGGCAAGCCCGCCGCATTTTGTCGATCTCCTTGGCGCTCTTGATCGGAATCATGAAGTCTGTTCGATCAGCTTCGAGATGTCAGCGAAGACCGCATCCCTTTCGCGATTTCCGTCAATGCGATGCAGGCTCGAAAATTTTTCGTAAAAAGCGGCGAGCGGCTGCGTCTTGCTATTGAACTCGCCCAGCCGCGTCTGGAGCACACTCGTATCGTCATCGCTTCGCCTAACGAGACGTCCCTCGCAATAAGGACAGACCGGGCGCTGCGCGAACGTCGCGCTCGCCACGCTGGTGGTGAATCCGCAATCCTGGCACTGCAGCCGGCTCGAGATGCGTTCGCGCACCGTTTCTTCCGAAACATCGAGCCAGATGGCGAGGTTAAGCGAAGTGTGCAGGCGCTCCAGCAACCGATCGAGGCTCTCGGCCTGCGGCAGCGTGCGCGGGAAACCATCGAAGACAAAACCCTGGCCGCCGTGCAAACGCAGCCAGTCTTCGATCAGCTCGACAATAATCTTGTCGGGCACGAGACCGCCGTGCTGCGTGATCTCCGCGGTCTGCAACCCGAGTTCAGTGCCGTGTTCCTTCTCCCGCCGGAGAATGGCGCCGGGCGAAGTGACCGGGATGCCGAACTGGCGCGTGATCATTTCCGCCTGGGTTCCTTTTCCGGAACCGGGCGCCCCCAATAAAACGAGTCGGCGTTTCACCCTAACGACCGTAAAGGAAAATGGCGACGCCGCCAATGACCAGGACGGCGATGCCGACATAAAGCCAGACCAGAGTCCTTTCGCGCGCCGCCGTGCCGCCACCGTAGGCAGTGCGATCGAAGCCGCCCCGCAAGCGGCCCTTGCGCAGGAAACCGTCGTAATGGCGCTGGATTAAATGCGTTTCCACCTGCCGCATCGTGTCGAGCATCACACCCACGATAATGAGCAGGCTGGTGCCGCCGAAAAATTGCGCGGTGATCGTCGGCACATGCATGCCCTGGCTGAGCAGACTCGGCAGGACCGCGATCAAAACCAGAAAGATCGCGCCCGCGAAAGTCAGCCGCGTCATTGTGTAATCGAGGAACTCGGAAGTCGGCTTGCCAGGACGCACGCCCGGGATGTAGCCGCCATGTTTCTTCAAATCGTCCGCGATTTGCGCCGGTTGAAACTGCGTCGCCACCCAGAAATAGCTGAAGAAGAAAATCATCGCCCCGAGCACGGCGTAGTGCGGCCAGCCGACATTCAGCATCTCCGCGATGCGCTTGGCCGTCGGGCTGTTCTTGAACGCGAGACCGACGATCGTCGTAGGGAAAAGAAGCAACGCCCACGCGAAAATGATCGGCATGACGCCCGCGTAGTTCACCTTGAGCGGCATGTACTGCGTCTGGCCGCCGTAGACTTTGCGGCCGACTACGCGCTTCGCGTATTGCACGGTGATTTTGCGGACGCCTTCTGTGACCGCGATGACCGCCGCGATCACGATAAAAAGAAACGCCACCATCAGTACCAGGATCGCCGGGTTCACCTGGCTGCCCGCCCCTGAACTTGTCGGCACGAAAGTCTTCCACGCTTGCGCGAGCGCCGCGGGCAGGCGCGCCACGATGCCGATGGTGATGATCAATGAAATGCCGTTGCCGATTCCGCGATCGGTAATCTGATCGCCCAGCCACATCAAAAACATCGTTCCCGTCGTTAATGAAACCACCGTGACGATGCGGAAAGACCATCCCGGATCCGAAACCAATGGCACACCGAGATGGTTCATCGTCTCCGTGATATTCGGCAGCATCGTGTGGTACGACTCCGGATGTTGGAAGGAAACCGCGAGCAGATATCCCTGGAAAACACAAAGCACGAGCGTGGCATAGCGCGTGAGCTGCATGATTTTTTGCCGGCCGCCATCCTCCTTGGCCATGCGGCCCAACTGCGGAATAACCGCCGTGAGCACCTGCAGCATGATCGACGCGCTGATGTAGGGCATGATGCCGAGGGAGAAAATCGCGCAGTTCTCAAGCGCGCCGCCGCTGAAGAGGTTGAACATCGCCGCAATGCCACCGCCGGTGGTCTGCGACGAAGTGCGGAACCATTCCTGCAGGACGCCCTGGTTGACACCGGGGGTCGTAATAACGGCGCCGAGGCGCACGATCACGATAACAGCCAGCGTGAAAAGAATACGCCGGCGCAGCTCCGGAATCTTGACTGAATTGAGAAAGGCCGAAACCATCAGCTCACCGTTTCAACGAGCACTACTTCTTGCTCGACGATTTTTTCTTCGCCGATTTCGCAGGGGCCTTCTTGGCTGCGGTCTTCTTCGCCGCTTTCTTCACGCTCTTTTTTTTCGCTTTCGGTTTGACGGCGGATTCTCCTGCGTCCGCTTCCGCGACCGCATCGGTTTCGACATGGCGCGATTCGCGCACGGTTGCCGTGCCGCCCGCCTTCTCGATCTTCTCGCGCGCGGACCCGCTGAACTTGTCCGCTTCGATCGTCAGGCCATGCTTCAGTTCGCCACTGCCTAAAATCTTCAAGCCGGCGACGCGTCCGCGGATCATCTTCGATTCTCGCAGCAACTTCTCGTTCACCACCGTGCCGGCCGTGAAATCGCTAAGGTCATCGAGGTTGACGATGGCATACGTTTTGTGAAACGCCGCGTTATTGAATCCACGCTTCGGCAACCGCCGAATCAACGGCATCTGGCCGCCTTCAAATCCGAGACGAATGCTTCCGCCCGAACGCGCCTTCTGGCCCTTGTGCCCCTTGCCGCTGGTCTTGCCATGGCCGGAACTTTCGCCACAGCCAAGGCGTTTGACGCGATGCCGCGAACCGGGCCGCGGTCTCATATTATGCAAACGAATCATGACTGCTGGCCGCCGCCCTCGTTATTATTATTCACGGGAATGCCGCGGGTTTTGTAAATTTCCTCGCGCCGGCGCAAACCACGAAGGGCTTCGATCGTCGCCTTGACCACGTTGGCGTGATTGCTCGAGCCTAACGACTTGGCGAGCACATCCTTGATGCCGACCGCTTCGACGACCGCACGGACGCCGCCGCCCGCGATCACACCGGTGCCCGGAGACGCCGGACGCAAGAGCACGCGGCCCCCGCCAAATTCTCCGATGCTCTCGTGCGGAATGGTGTCGTCGCGCAGCGAAACTTTCTCCATCGCCTTGCGCGCCGCTTCCGAAGCTTTGCGAATCGCTTCCGCCACTTCGTTGGCTTTGCCGAAACCGCAGCCCACTTTGCCATCGTGATCGCCCGCCACGATCAACGCGCTAAAACTAAAACGCCGGCCGCCTTTCACCACCTTCGCGCAACGGTTAATGAAAACGACCTTCTCGGTCGTTTCGCCGCGCGCCGCCGGTGTTTTGTCGGTATGCCGATCCTGACTGCGTCTATTGCCTGGTTGTGCCATGAGTTTCTAAAATTGTAAGCCGCCTTCGCGCGCCGCGTCGGCCAGCGCTTTCACTTTTCCGTGGTAGAGATAACCGCCACGATCGAAAATGACTTTGTCCACTTTCTTGGCCAAGGACCGTTCCGCGATCGTTTTGCCGATCTTCTCGGCTGTCGCGAGATTTGCAGTCGCCTTCTTGCCGGCGAGTTCTTTATCTCTCGTGCCAGCTGAAACCAAAGTGCGTCCCGCGTCGTCGTCGATGACCTGGGCGTAAACGTGACGTCCAGAAAAATGGACGGCCAAACGTGGGCGCTCGGCTGTTCCACTCACCCGCTTGCGAATGCGCGCGTGAATCCGGTCCCGGATGATCTTTCGATTTTTCGTCGCCATAACTACTGAACCGTCTTGCCTTCCTTGCGGCGGATTTGTTCTCCAGCGTAACGAACGCCTTTGCCCTTGTAGGGTTCCGGCGGGTAAAAATGGCGAATATCGGCCGCCACCTGCCCAACCAGTTTCTTATCGATGCCGGAAATGGATACTTTGGTATTTTCGGTCACGACAATCTTGATCTCCTGCGGAATCGGAAAGAGCACCGGGTGGGAAAAACCCAGGCTGAGATTCAAGTTCGTTCCCTGCACGGCCGCTTTAAAGCCGACGCCTTCGATCTCGAGATTCATCGTGAATCCCTCGCTGACGCCAACCACCATGTTGTTGACCAGGCTGCGCGCCAGACCATGCAACGCCTTCACGGCGCGCGTTTCCGCATCGCGCACAACCGAGACGCGGTTATCGGCTACGGTCGCCTTGATGTTGCGCGGCAGTTGCCACTTCAATTTCCCCTTCGGACCTTCCACGGCGACGGCGCCATCGTTGCCGATGTTTACCTTCACCTTGTCGGGAATCTCGACCGCTTTATTTCCAATGCGTGACATAACTCGTTAGGCGCTTACCAGACGTAAGCCAGCAGCTCGCCTCCCACGTTTTGTTTTTTGGCTTCGCGACCGGACAAAACGCCGCGCGAAGTCGATAAAATGGCGATGCCCATGCCGCCCAGCACGCGCGGCACTTCCTGCGCGCCCACGTAACGGCGCAACCCCGGACGGCTCACTCGCTTCAAACCAGTGATCGCGCTCGTGCGATTGACCATCTTGTTCGTGATCTTGATACGCGGATGTTCCCCTTCGGTATCCATGGAGAAATCGGTGATGTAACCTTCGTCCTTCAAGATGCGAATGATGTCGCTCTTGATCTTCGAATAAGGGACGAACATTTCCGCCTTGTGCGCAGCCCCGGCGTTACGCACGCGGGCGAGCAAATCAGCAATGGGATCGGTAACGGTGCTCATGTAAAATCAGGCGGCCGCCGTAGCGGCCGGTTTCTTGACGCGATCGCTAAATGGCATTCCCATTTCGCTAAGAAGCGATTTCGCTTCTTCGTTGGTTCGCGCGGTGGTCACGATGGTAACATCAAATCCGATGTTGCGCTTGATTTTATCGAGCTCGACTTCCGGGAAAATCGACTGATCGGAAACGCCCATCGTGTAGTTGCCGTTGCCGTCGAAACCCTTCGGCGAAACGCCTCGAAAATCGCGAATGCGCGGGAGCGAGGTTTTGATCAAACGCTCCAGAAATTCATACATGTGCTCGCCGCGCAAAGTCACCTTCGCGCCGATCGCCTGCTCTTTTCGCAGTTTAAAATTGGCGATACTTTTCTTGGCGCGCGTCTCCGCCGGTTTCTGTCCGGTGATCAAAGCCAGTTCCGCCTTCGCATCTTCGAGCGCCTGTTTCACATCGGCCTGCGAGCCCACCGAAGTGTTCACCACCACCTTCTCCACCTTCGGGATCTGGTGGATGTTTTTGTAGCCGTGCTCCTTTTGCAGAGCCGGGATCACGCGTTCTTTGTATTCGCGGTAAAATTCGTTTTCCATCGCCTAGCTCTTTTTCTCTTTTTTCTTCGGCGCCTTCTCCTTGGCTGCGCCCTTCTTCTTGCCCGCCTTCTCGCCGCGCTCGAGCACCTTCACATTCGAGATGTGAATCGGGCCTTCGCGCTCCGCGATCGAACCCTGCGGATTATCCTGCGATTTGCGCAGGTGGCGTTTGATAATGCGCACGCCTTCAATCAAGACACGCTGCTTGCGCGTAATCACTTCGAGCACCTTCCCGGAAGAACCCTTAAAGTTCCCCGAGATGACCTCGACGTTATCGCCTTTTTTAACGTGGAGCTTGATTCGATTCATAAAACTTCAGGAGCGAGCGAGACAATTTTCATGAAATTGCGCTCGCGCAACTCGCGCGCGACCGGACCGAAAATGCGGGTCCCGCGCGGATTCAAATCTTTATCAATGATGACAATAGCGTTGTTATCGAAACGCAGCAGCGAACCGTCGTCGCGTCGAATCGGATGCCGCGTGCGCACCAAAACGGCCCGCACCACTTCACCCTTCTTCACTGTCCCGGTCGGGCTCGCCTCTTTCACGTTCGCCGTGATAATGTCGCCGATGCCGGCGCACTTTGCGGTCCCCTGCCCGATCACGCCGATCATCATGGCCACGCGCGCGCCGCTATTGTCGGCCACGTCGAGCCTTGATCTTAAATAAACCATATTCGTTTCCTCGCGCTATTTCGCGACCACTTCGACCAGCCGCCAGCGTTTCAATTTGCTCATCGGCCGGGTTTCCATAATCCGCACCTTGTCGCCCATTTGCGCCTTGTTCTCTTCGTCGTGCGCGTAAAATTTCTTCATCTGCTTCACGATCTTGCCGAACTTCGCGTGCGGCACGCGCGTCACCGTCCGCACGATAATCGTCTTGTTCATCCCGCTGGAAATCACTTCGCCCGTCCGCGTCTTGCGCGTGGCACGTGATTTCTCTTCGGTCGCGGCGGCCGTAGCCGTCGTTTGATCTTGATTCGTCTCAGCCATTACTTCGTCTCCTTCTTCGCCGCGCGTTGCGACAGCGCGGTTTCAATGCGCGCCACATCGCGGCGCAGCAAACGCAGGCGGCTTGGCCGCTCCAGTTGGCCGCTCTGCTGTTGCAAACGCAGATGCAAACTCTCCTGGCGCATGTCGCGCTTTTTCGTCAGCAGCTCGTCGCCGCTCATTTCGGAAATTTCCTTGAACTTCATAACTCGTTAGGCGGCGACGTGGTGCCGCGTTAAAAATTTCGTCCGCACCGGCAGCTTGTCGGCGGCGAGCCGGAGCGACTCGCGGGCGACCGTTTCGGTCACGCCATCGAGTTCAAACAGAATGTTGCCCGGGCGCACCGTTGCCACCCATTTTTCCGGCTGCCCTTTGCCCTTGCCCATGCGGGTTTCCGGCGGGCGCCCCGTCACCGATTTGTCGGGGAAGATGCGAATCCAGAGTTTGCCTTTGCGTTTCATGTTGCGGGTTAAGGCGACACGGGCCGCTTCGATTTGCGTGTTCGTGATCCAGGCGCGTTCCAGCGTCTGCAAACCGAATTCACCGAAATCGATGCGCAGATTGCGCGACGCCGTCCCCTTGCGGCTGCCCCGCTGGGTCTTGCGATACTTCACGCGTTTCGGCATTAATGGCATGACAAAATCTCCTCTTTAAAAACTTAAGCAGTTGCGGCCGGCGCCGGTGGTGGCGGAGCGGGCGCGGCTGGTTCGGGAGTCGGCGCGGGCGTCTCCTCCTTCTTACACATCCAGCATTTCACGCCGATTTTTCCGTAAACAGTATTCGCTTCGGCGAAGCCGTAATCAATCGGCGTGCGCAAGGTATGCAGCGGCACTTTGCCCTCACGATACCATTCCGAACGCGAAATTTCCGCGCCGTTCAAGCGGCCCGAACTGCGTAAACGAATTCCCTGTGCACCAAAATCCATCGCCACCTGCACCGCCTTTTTCATGGCGCGGCGGTAGGCAATACGGCGCTCGATTTGCAAAGCCACGTTTTCGGCCACGAGTTGCGCATCGAGTTCCGGCGTCTTGATTTCCTGAATGTCGATTTTGACCTGCTTGCCTTCAGCCATGTGCGAAATCTCTTCCGTCATCTTCTCGATCTCAGCGCCTTTGCGTCCGATCACGATGCCCGGACGTGCCGTGTGAATGGTCACGCGAATGCTGTTCCAAGCGCGCTCGATAATGATCTTCGAGACGGCGGCGAACTGCAGCTTCTTCTTCACGTAACCGCGAATCTTGATGTCGCTGTGGAGAAATGCCGGCATGTCCTGAGGCGACGCGTACCAGCGCGAACGCCAGTCCCGATTCACCCCGAGGCGAAATCCAATTGGATTAACTTTCTGTCCCATAAATTATTCGCTCTCCTCTTTCACGGCGGGCTTCTGCGGAGCATGTTCGTGCTTCGGCTCGTTAGGCTTCTCGGCTTTGGCGCGGGCCGCGCCCTTCTTCGCTTTTTTCTTCGGCGATTTTTTATCGCGCGTCTTAATTTCGATCTCGTCGGTCAACACAATACGGATGTGGCTGCTGCGCTTTAAAATCTGGCTGCCGCTGCCGCGAGCGCGCGTCATCATGCGCTTCATCGTCGGGCCTTCGCCCACCGTGGCTTCTTTCACGACGAGACTATCCACGCGCAGATTGGCGTTGTTCTCCGCGTTGGCCACCGCGCTCTTCAGCGTCTTATTGATCAACGCGGCCGCCTTCTTTGGGCTGAACGCCACCACGTCGAGCGCTGCCGAAACCGGCAGTCCCTGGATCTCTCGCGTGACTTCGCGCGCTTTGAACGCCGAAATCTTCGCGTACCGATATATCGATCTAACTTCCATTTATTTTAAACTTAAATCCTGTCGGGCATCCGCCTGGAGGCGGTCACCCACTTTAATTTTTTCCTTCCCCGAACCCTCTTGAATCACCGCACCGCAAATCTTCTGGCGCACATCCACCACGCGCACCGTCGCAATCACCTTCTCGTCCCGCACCACTCGCAGCGGCATCCCGAGCTTCACTCCCTGAGTTTCTCCCAGGTTGCCGACCACCAGCGACCATTCTTCTTTCACGCTGATCACGCGGCCATCCATCAATCCCGGCTGCGCCGCGCGTTTCGTCCCGTTGTTGGCCAGGATCCCATTCATACTCCGCAACTGCGCTTCCACTTCCATGCGCGCCTGCGCGTCATCGCTTTGCGCCGTCTTCAAAAAATACATGACCGCTTCACTCAGACGCAGCATTTGATCGCGATACGTTTCGCTCTCTTTCTGCGACAACTGCAAATCACTCACCGCGCTCAGGAGCCGTTGCTCCAGCTTCGCGCGATCCTTGCTCGCCGACGCCAGCCCGAGCGCCTCCATGCGCAACTGCAAATCGGAATACTTGCGACGAAACAATTCCGCCTCCGCATTCGATTCCACCAGACTGTCGGTCAACGTCCGCACCGATTCGCGCTCGAGCGACAGTTGCTCATGCAACTCATCGCTTTGCGAGAGCAAAGCCGGCGCGGTCACTTGCGTGCCCGTCGATTCAATATTGGATTCTGACAAAGAACTATTTCCCTGCGCCGCCAGCTCTCCAGCCGGCAATAGCGCCATTAACAACCCGGCCGAGAATTTGTATTGAAGAGCCCCCAGCCGCTTGCGCCGCTGCTGTCCCTCCATTCTCAACCTAAAACCTCAACTACTTCGTCACCTTCGCCGTATGCGAACCGTGCTTCTTGAAAATTCGTGTCGGCGAAAACTCACCTAGCTTATGACCGACCATGTTCTCGGTCACAAAAACCGAGGCGAAAATCTTGCCGTTATGAACCAGAAACGTGTGACCGACAAAATCCGGCGTCACCATCGAACGGCGCGACCAGGTCTTGACCGGCTTTTTGATGCCGGAAGCATTCATCTTGTCGATCTTCTCGAGAAGATGCGGTTCTACGAACGGTCCTTTTTTAAGTGATCTGGCCATAAACTACTTCTTCTTGCGCCGGCGTTGCATGATGAACCGGTCGCTCGCCTTTGCTTTCGCGCGTGTCTTAAATCCTTTGGCCAATTGTCCCCATGGGCTCACCGGATGATGGCGTCCGCCGCCACCCTTCGACTTGCCCTGACCGCCACCCATCGGGTGATCGATCGGGTTCATGACCATGCCGCGCACATGCGGGCGGCGTCCCTGCCAACGCGTCCGGCCGGCCTTGCCGCTGGAAACGTTCATGTGATCGATGTTGCCGACCTGGCCAATCGTCGCGTAAGCCTCTTCGTGAATCCGGCGAATTTCGCCCGACGGCATTTTGACCAACGCATAACCGCCTTCGCGGTTGTTCAACGTCGCCTGCTGACCGGCGCTGCGCGCCACCTGGCCGCCGCGTCCCGGCGTCAGTTCGATATTATGGATGTTCGCGCCTAACGGAATCGCGCGCAGCGGAAGAGCGTTGCCCAAATCCGGCGCGGCGTTTTCGCCCGACATTACTTTCGTGCCGACCGTCAAACCGTCCGGCGCGAGAATGTAATTCTGTTCCCCGTCAGCGTATTTAATGAGAGCGATGCGGGCCGAACGATTCGGATCGTATTCAATCGAAGTCACCTCCGCGACGACGTCATGTTTGCGACGCTTGAAATCGACCTTGCGATATTTCTGTTTGTGCCCGCCACCGATGTGGCGCGAGGTCACGCGGCCTTTGTTGTTCCGGCCGCCGCTTCTCTTCTTGGGCTCGAGCAAGCTTTTCTTCGGCTTGGTCTTCTTCGTCAGCTCCTGAAAAGTCGGGAGCGTCTTGAAGCGAAGCGTCGGAGTTAAAGGACGATAATTTCGGAGAGCCATACTATTAGACCAGTTCGATCTTCTCGCCTTCAGCCAGCGTGACGATCGCCTTCTTCCAATGCGCCTTGCGGCCGTAATCGGCGCGGCGTTCGCGTTTCTTTTTGCCCGCGTAATTGCAGGTATTCACCGAGACCACCTTCTTTTGGAAAAGCTGCTCGATCGCCTGCTTGATCTGCACTTTGTTCGCGCGCGGGCTCACGCGGAAGACATACTTGTTATGCTTCTCGCTCAGGAGCGACGCCTTTTCGGTCAGCGACGCTGTTTGGATAAAATCGAAAGGCTCGTTCATTTGGCGGTCCTCTGGGCGAGATGTTCGAGCGCTTTTTGCGTCACGATGATTTTGTCGAACGCGAGCAACTGCTCCGCATTCACTTCCGTCGCCGTGGCCAGCAAGACCGGCCGCACGTTGCGCGCAGAGCGATACGTGTGCTCGTCGAACACGTCCGAAATGAGCAAAACCTTGCGCGCGTCCGTCTGCTTCTTCACGAGATCGACAAACGCTTTTGTCTTCGTCTCTTTCACCGAAAACGTATCGATCGTTAGCACATCGCCCGCGTTGATTCGTTCGCTTAAAGCTTTCTGAAAGGCTAGGCGTCGCACCGTCTTCGAAATTTTCTTCGAGTAATCACGCGGCTTCGGTCCGAAAACCACGCCGCCTTTGCGCCACACCGGCGAAGATTTATAACCAGCCCGAGCGCGGCCCGTTCCTTTTTGCCGCCACGGCTTCGCGCCGGAGAAGGCGACCTCCGCCTTCGTCTTCGTATTGGCCGAACCGGAACGACGCGCCGCGCGCATCGCCACGACGGTTTCGTGCAGAGCCTGCGTCCCACGGCCGCCTTCGATCAATTCGATCTTAGCTTCCTTCGCCGCTGCTTTCGTTAAAACTTTAGCGCTCATGAATTACTTCGCGGCCTCCACCGGTTTCTTAATGGCAGGTCGCACGACAACGTAGCTGCCATTTGCACCCGGAATAGCGCCGCTGATCAAAATCACTTTCTCTTCCTCGCGCACCTGCAACACCCGCAAGTTCTGCACGGTCACGCGCTCGTCGCCCATGTGACCAGGCATGCCCATGTTTTTCCAAATGCGTCCCGGCGTGGAACGATTGCCGACCGCGCCGTTGCGCCGATGCGTCTTCGAACCGTGCGCCGCGCCCTGGCCATGGAAGTTATGCTTTTTCATGACGCCCTGAAACCCCTTGCCCTTCGACTTCCCGATCACGTCCACCCAATCGCCGACCTGAAACTGGCCGATGCTCAGATTGATCTCGCCTTCCGGCGCATCTTCTTTGAGGCGGAACTCGCGAACCAATTTCTTAGGTTCGGAACCAGCCTTCTTGAAAACGCCTAACGAGGCGCGCGTCAAACGCGATTCCTTCTGTGTGCCGAAGCCGACCTGAATCGCCGAATAGCCGTCGTTTTCCTGCGTGACTCGCCGCAGCAAAACGTTATCACCCGCCGCGATCACCGTCACCGGACGCAACTTGCCATCGGCGTCGTAAACGCTGGTCATGCCGATTTTCTGTCCTAAAAGTCCGATGCTCATGTTGGTCGCCAGGCAAAAGTTAGTCCGGGGTGTTAAATCTTGATCGTAATATCCACGCCCGCCGGCAGGTTCAGCTTCTTCAATTCATCGACCGTCTTGGCCGTCGGTTCGATGATGTCGAGCAGGCGCTTGTGGGTGCGAATTTCAAATTGGTCCATCGACTTTTTGTCGACGTGCGGGGAACGGTTCACCGTAAACTTCTCGATCAAGGTCGGCAGCGGAATCGGACCAGCCACGCGGGCGCCGGTGCGTTTCGCCGTCTCGACAATGTCGACGGCAGACTGATCAAGCATGCGATGATCGAATGCTTTCAAGCGGATGCGAATGCGTTGCGTAGCGGCCATTTATTTTTCTTTCTGGTCAAGGATGGCCGCGACGAGCTGCTGCGGGACTTGTTCAAAATGTGACGGCTCCATCGAGTAGCTCGAACGGCCTTTGGAAAGTGAGCGGATGGCGGTGGCGTAACCGAACATCTCGGCGAGCGGCACTTCGGCCTGAACCATCGTCAGGTTGCCCTTCACTTCAATGCTGCCGATTTTGCCGCGGCGACGATTAAGATCGCCCATGATGTCGCCCTGATATTCCTCCGGCGTCGCGTTCTCGACCTTCATGATCGGCTCGAGCAGAATCGGCTTCGCTTTCTTGAAAGCATCCTTCACGGCAAAGATGGCTGCCAGTTTGAACGCCATTTCGTTCGAATCGACGTCGTGATACGAGCCATCGACAATATCGACATTCGCGTCGATGACCTGGTAGCCACCGATGACACCGTTGAGCATCGCTTCTTCGATGCCCTTCTTGCAGGCCGGAATGTATTCTTTCGGGATGTTACCGCCGACGACTTTATTCTCAACGGTGATGCCTTTGCCGCGCTCGTTAGGCTGCACTTTGACAATGACGTGGCCGTATTGACCGCGACCGCCTGATTGCTTGATCAACTTGCCTTCGCCATCTGCCGGTGAGGTGATGGTTTCGCGGTAAGCGATCTGCGGTTTGCCCGCGTTCGCGTCGACTTTGAATTCGCGCAACATACGATCGCGGATGATCTCGAGATGCAGCTCGCCCATGCCAGCGATGATCGTCTGGCCGGTATCTTCGTGGGTGAAGACCTTGAAGGTCGGATCTTCTTCCGAGAGTCGCTGGAGCGCGACGCCCATTTTTTCCTGGTCCTGTTTCGTCTTCGGCTCGATCGCCATCGAAATAACCGGATCAGGGAAGGAAGGCGGCTCGAGCAGGATCGGATGATCTTCGTCGCAAAGCGTGTCGCCCGTCGTGATATTCTTAATGCCGACGATGGCGGCGATATCGCCCGAGTAACACGTCTCGATATCTTCCCGCTTATCCGCCTGAATCTGGATCAAGCGCGAGATGCGTTCGCGCTTGTTCGTGCGCGGATTGTAAACGTTATCGCCCTTCGAAAGGGAACCGGAATAGACGCGGAAGAAGACGAGCTTACCGACGAAAGGATCGCTCCAAAGCTTGAAGGCGAGCGAACAAAATTTACCGTTGTCATCCGTCGCGGCGTCCATCTTCTCGTGCGTGTCGGGTTCCATGCCGACCGCGGGAGGAATGTCGAGAGGACCGGGGAGATAATCGATGACGGCGTCGACCAGATATTGGACGCCCTTATTCTTGAAAGCCGATCCACCCACAACCGGCACGAACTTGTTCGCGATGGTTTGGCGACGAATGCCCGCCTTCAACATCTGCGGCGTAATCTCTTTCTCTTCGAGAACCGCTTCCGCGATTTCGTCGTCGATATTGGAGATCGCCTCGACCAAATCCTGATAGGCTTGCTCGACTTCGGCCTTGTTCTCTTCCGGGACTTCGCGCACCTCGTAGGTGGAACCGATCAAATCGTTATCGAGATAGAAAACCGCTTTCCGATTCACTACATCGAGCTGGCCCTTGAGATAGTCTTCCTTGCCGAGCGGGATCAAAATCGGCCAGGCATTCGCGGCCAACTTCTTGCGCATCGAATCGATCGACATCGCGAAATCCGCGCCGACCCGATCCATCTTATTAATAAAGGCGATGCGCGGGACGACATACTTGTTCGCCTGACGCCAGACAGTTTCGGACTGCGGTTGCACACCGGCGACCGCATCGAAGACCGCGATTGCGCCGTCGAGCACGCGCAGCGAGCGTTCCACTTCCGCGGTGAAATCCACGTGACCCGGCGTGTCGATGATGTTGACGCGCATTTTCACGTTGTCGTACATCTTATAGACACCCGGCTCCGACTTCTGGGTCCACGCGCAGGTCGTCGCGGCCGACGTGATCGTGATGCCACGCTCGCGTTCCTGCTCCATCCAATCGGTCACGGTCGTGCCTTCATGCACTTCCCCGATCTTGTGGATCATGCCGGTGTAAAAAAGGATGCGCTCGGTCAGCGTCGTCTTGCCGGCGTCGATATGCGCGGCGATGCCGATGTTCCGCGTCCTTTCGAGCGGAAACTTGCGGTTCGGCGAATTCGGATTCGTCGTCGCAGCTTTATCTATTGTCGCAGTAGCCATACCAAAAACTTTACCAGCGGAAATGAGCAAAGGCGCGGTTCGCTTGCGCCATCTTGTGGGTGTCGTCGCGTTTCTTGATCGCGTTTCCCTGACCAGAAGCGGCGTCCTTCAACTCCGCGGCCAACGCAGCAGCCATCGGCATACCGCGGCGGTTGTCGGCATATTGCACGATCCAGCGCATGGCGAGAGAGACCTGGCGGGCCGGCGTCACTTCCATCGGGACTTGATAAGTCGCGCCACCGACGCGGCGCGATTTCACTTCCAGACGCGGGCGCACATTTTCGAGCGCCTTGTTCACGATCTCGAGCGGATCAACCGCATCAGAACCTTCGCGCGATTTGTCGATCGCGGTGTAAACGATGCGCTCGGCGAGCGACTTCTTGCCGCACTTCATCACCGTCGAGATGAGACGCGCCACCGCTACGCTGCCGTAACGGGAATCGGTCTTCTCTTCTTTCTTATAAACTTTGCGCCGACGTGACATGGAATGAGTCGTTCGTTGAAACTATTTCTTTTTCTTGCCGCCCTTGGCATCGCCTTCGGCACCAGCCTTCGGCCGTTTTGCGCCGTACTTGGAACGGCTGCGGCGACGACCGTCCACGCCTAACGAGTCAAGCGTGCCACGCACGATATGGTAACGGACACCCGGTAAATCTTTCACGCGACCGCCACGCACGAGCACGATCGAGTGTTCCTGAAGGTTGTGCCCTTCGCCGGGAATGTAAGCGATAATTTCCTGGCCATTGGTCAAGCGGATCTTCGCCACTTTGCGCAAAGCGGAGTTCGGCTTCTTGGGCGTACGCGTCATCACCTGCGTGCAAACGCCGCGCCGTTGCGGACAATTCTTGAGCGCCGGTGATTTTGATTTCACCGAAACTTTCTTTCGTCCTTTCCGAATCAATTGATTAATCGTTGGCATGTTCCGTAAATAAAAGCCGCCCGCACAATCGCTGCGGGCGACAAAAAAACCGCTCTGGGCCGCGTCCAAATTCCTCGCGCACCCGATGCGGAGAGCGAGCAATATAGAAATGAATTCTAGGGCTGCAACATTATTTTCGCCAAAGGAGTCGCTTCTTTTGCATGGGAGCGGCTCGCCGCCTTTTTTGCGCAGCAAAGCTCGAACGAATCACTCGTTAGGCCAGGCGAGCGCGTTGAGAAATTGGTCGAGCTCCCGTTCGGCTCGATCGGCGTGATCGCGTGAAAACGTGGCGCGATAAGCGACGAAACGATCGCGCACAGGGAAGACGAGCAGTTGCGATTTATAGGGGCCTTTCACGTCCGGACGGAAGTTTTGGGTAAATTCAAAAACGGCCTTTTGCCCGGTATGACTTTGACCGCCGGGATGAATGGTGATGGGCGTTTCCGAAATCAGCCGCGCATCCGCGTGCGTTTGTTTGATCTCGCCCTCGCGGAAACGAAGTTCATTTTGGAGCGAGCCGTTCTTCGCCGGGTAATCGTAGACATCAAGCACGATCAGGCGGCCCGCTTCGTATTTGACCGAAACATCGAGCCCGGCCGCATCGTATTGATGACCGCCAATTCGTTTGAAAGCGCCGATCTCGGGCGGAAACGAAAACCTGGTGACGCGGGTGACGAGATTCCCGTTGGCGGCGACTGGACTGAAACCAGATTGAGGACCCGTCGGGACGGTTTCGCAGGCAGCAAGGAATAACGCGCTCAAGCAGAGGACGAATCTGATCGCGTCATTCCGGAGGAAAGTTTTCATCGACTGAATGAGGACCGTTTGGAAGCGGAAATAAAGCAGAATTAAGCGACGGCGCCGCTCAGCGCGCTCAACTCCGCCCAACGTTCGTAGTGCTTCGCGACGCGGTCGCGGGCTGTCTGCAAGGCCGACTCCAGTTCCCGCCAATCCGACGCATGGGTTTGATAAAAATCAGGCGCGGCGAAAATCTGTTCCAGTCTGGCGACCTCCCCTTCGGCGGCGAGAATGGCCGCTTCCATCCCTTCCAGCTCGCGGGCTTCCTTAAACTTCAACTTCCGCGGCTTCGTCTTGCTGTCGCCGGGTTCGCTGACCACGGCCGAGGCTGGCGCCGCGGCGGGACCGGGGTCAGCAACCCCGGCGCTCGCGCGTTTCTCGAGGTAGTAATCGTAGTTGCCTACCGCATAACGCACCGCTCCCTCGCCCTCGAAAGCGAGAATCGACGTGCAGACTCGGTTGAGAAAATAACGATCATGGCTGACCACGATGACCGCTCCGCCGAAAGCGACGAGCGCTTCCTCGAGCAGCCGCAGCGTGCCGAGGTCGAGATCGTTCGTCGGCTCGTCGAGGATGAGGACGTTGCCGCCGCGCTTAAGAATCTTGGCGAGAAGGACGCGGCTGCGCTCGCCTCCGCTGAGCTGATCTATCTTCGTGTTAATGCGCTCTTCGGTGAAAAGGTAGCGCCGTAAATAACTGCGCAGGGTGATGCTCTCCGCGCCCAACTTCACGAACTCGCTCCCCTCGCCCACTTCTTCGAACACGGTCTTCGCGTCATCGAGAAGCAGCCGATTTTGATCGACGTAGTTGATCTCCGTGCGCGCTCCGCGTTCGACCACGCCCCGCGTTGGTTCGAGTTCCCCGAGGATGATCTTAAGCAGAGACGATTTGCCGAGGCCGTTGCGTCCCACGATACCAAGACGCTCACGCGCCGCGAGATTGAGTGAGAGACTCTCGATCAATTTCCGGCCGCCAAGATTCAAACCGATATCGCGCAACTCGATCACGCGATTGGCCAGCTTCGGCGCCGGAGGAATAATAAGATCGACGTCAAACTCCCCTTCGGGCGCCTCCTGTGCCGCCATCTCAAAATAGCGTTCGATGCGATCGACCGATTTCGTCCGGCGCGCGCGCGGGCCTTTGCGTACCCAGGCCAGCTCGCGCTTAAGGAAACGCTGTCGCTTGTGTTCCTGCATTTCCTCGAGCGCTTGTCGCTCGGCGCGGGCGAGCAGGTAGTCGGTGTAGTTGCCGGCGAAACTGGTGAATTTCCCGCGCGCCAACTCGACTACTCGCGTCGCCACACGATCGAGAAAATAACGATCATGCGTCACGAAAAGCGCTGTCCCCTGATAGCGCGCCAGGAAATCTTCCAGCCACTCGATGGATCCGGTATCGAGATGATTCGTCGGTTCGTCGAGAATAAGGAAGTCGGGACGCGCGAGCAGCGCGCGGCAAAGGGCGACCCGCCGTTTCTCGCCGCCGGACAAGGTGGCGACCACGCGTTCCTCGTTAGGCGCGTGCAGATTCGTGATCAGGCTTTTGCTCCGATGCTCGAGATTCCAACCGTCGAAGTGTTCGATCTGTTCGAGGAGCTCTCCGCTCCGCGCGCTCGCCGCCGGAGCGTTTTCGTACTCCTCGATCAAATCCAACACGCCTTGGGCGCCGGCCAGAATGTTGGCGTGGACGGTCGCGTTTTCATCCAGGGCGAACATCTGCGGCATGTAGCCGACGACGAGATCACGGCGCAGATTCAACTCCCCCGCATCAGGCGCGAGAACGCCTGCCGCGATCTGGAGAAAAGTCGATTTGCCCGAGCCGTTGCGACCGACCAGCCCCACGCGTTCGCCTTCCAGAATGGTGAGCGAAGCCCGATCAAGCACGACCTGCGTGCCGAAGCGGACGACCAGATCCGTCGCGCTCGCCATCGCAGCCGGTGGAACTTCAGACATCCGGTGACATAGCACATCCGGGCCCGGCCAGCGTCCAGGACGGACCCGATTTGCCAATCGGGTCTCGCGCTCGAACGTGTGCGCAATGTTCGAATTGATCGGCACTGATCCGGGATCGAAAGCGCGGCGAGGTCGTTTGACGACTGCGCACGGCGTGATCGAGACGCCGGCTTTTATGCCGGTGGGCACGCAAGGCTCGGTCAAGGCAGTGAGCCCGCGCGAGCTGCATGAAATGGAAGCGCAGATCGTTCTGGGGAACACCTATCATTTATTCGTTAGGCCGGGTCTCGAAGTGATTCGGCATTTTGGCGGGCTCCATCGCTTCATGAATTGGAACGGACCAATCCTGACCGATAGCGGCGGCTACCAAATTTTCTCGCTCGCGAAGATTCGCAAGATCACGGAGGAAGGCGCGCATTTTCAAAATCATCTCGACGGAACGCCGACGTTCATCTCGCCGGAGATCGCGATGGAGATTCAGCAAACGCTCGGGAGCGACATCGCGATGGTGCTCGACGAATGCCCGCCTTATCCCTGCGAATACGATTACGCGGCCCGCAGTCTCGAAATGACCATTCGCTGGGCGCGCCGCTGCGAAGCTGTAGCCGCCGGCGACCAACTCGTCTTCGGCATCGTGCAGGGAGCGACCTTCGCGGAATTGCGGCAGCAAAGCGCGCAGGCTCTGGTCGAGATCGGCTTCGATGGTTACGCCATCGGCGGCGTAAGCGTGGGCGAGCCGGAAGAGGAAATGATGCGCGCGATTGAGGCGAGCGAGCCGTTTTTGCCTAACGACAAGCCGCGCTACGCCATGGGGCTCGGCACGCCGCCGCAAATGCTGGAGATGATCGCGCGCGGCGTGGACATGTTCGACTGCGTCTTGCCGACGCGCCTCGCGCGCCACGGCACCGTCTTCACCGCCGCCGGAACGCTCAACCTGAAGAACGCCGAGTTCGCCCTGGATCGGCGCCCGATTGAAGAGGGTTGCAACTGCCCGGCCTGCGCGGAATTCACGCGCGGCTATATCCGGCATTTGGTGAAGGCGGAGGAAATTCTCGGGCTGCGTTTGATCACGCTGCACAATCTCCATTTCTATCTCAAACTCACGCGACAGGCGCGCGAAACGATCGGCCACGGAAGCTTTGCCGCTTTTCGCAAAGAGTTCGTCGAGAACTATCGAGTCCGCGCCACCAGCGACGCCGCACCCGCCTGAAATCCGCGATTCGACGATTGCAAAGGCCGCGCAACTGTGCTCATTAAAAGCCCGCTTCGAAACAGTCCCGCGCTCCCGGCTGACGACTGACGCGAAGACCAAAACCGCTTTCTCATGTTGTCTTATTTTCTCGCTCAATCACCCGCCGCGTCCAGCCCAGGAAGCAGCCTCTTCAGCTTCCTGCCGTTCATCCTCATTTTCGTCGCGATGTATTACGTGATGATCCGCCCACAAATGCGCAAGCAAAAGGAACAGCAAAAGCTGGTCGCCGCTTTGAAGACCGGCGATCGCGTCGTGACCGCTTCCGGCATTCACGGTCTCATTTCGAATGTGAAAGATACGACCGTCATTCTCAAAGTGGCTGACAACGTGAAGATCGAGATCGAGAAATCCGCCGTCACCACCATCGCCAATCCGGAAGGAGCCGCGAGCTAGAACCAGCGGTCGTTAGGCAAAAACGCGCCAATCTGCTTACAAGATGAATTCGTTTCTTGAGTTTTTTATCGGGCTCGCGCTCCTGTTTTTGTTCGGTTGGTATTTCGCGACCGATTACGGCGTGCGGAAGCGCTTCCTCGCCGCCACCCTGGTTGTCCTGCTGGTCTTTTTCAGCGTGTGGAGCATTTGGCCGCTGCAGAAAAAAATCCAGCTCGGTCTCGACATCAAAGGCGGGACTTCCTTCCTCATTCGTTTGAAAGGCGACAATCGCACGCTGAACAAAGGGATGCTCGATCAGGCGGTCGAGGTCATTCGCAAACGCGTCGATCAGTTCGGCGGCGGCGAGCCCGTCATCAGTCCGGTCGGCACCGATCGCATCCTGGTGCAAATTCCCGGGCTCGACACGACGAAAATCCAGGAAGCGCGCACGCAGCTTTCGCGCGTGGCCAAACTGGAATTCCGCATGGTCTACCCGGATGACGGCGATCGTTTGCGCGCGATCAATGGCAGCAAGGAAGTGATTCCGCCCGAGTATCGGATCGAAACTTACAAGCTGCACGAAGAACCCGGTAAAAAACCTTCGGAAGAACACTTACTCGTCAAAAAGAAAGCCGATCTCGGCGGCGATCATGTCAAAGAATCGGCTGCCTATTACGGGAACGACGGCTGGACGGTGCAGATGCGTTTTGACGGCGAAGGAGCCAAGAAATTTGGCGAAATTACCGAGGCAAATGTCGGGCATCGCTTCGCCATTGTCCTCGACGGCGTGATTCAATCAGCGCCGGTCATTCGCACCGCGATCTATGGCGGGGAAGCGGTCATTACCGGGCGATTTACGGAGGAGGAAGCGCGTGGCCTGGCCAGCGTGCTGGAGAATCCGTTGCAAGTGCCGGTGAGCATCGAAGAAGAGCGCAGCGTCTCCCCCACGCTCGGTCTTGACTCGATCCGGGCCAGTATTCTGGCGGGCTTGATCGGTCTCGGTATCACGCTTGTCGGCGTGGCAATCTATTACAAGTTTGCCGGCCTCGTCGTCGATCTTGCGGTGCTGGTGAATCTTGTCCTGCTCCTGGGCGCGTTCCAACTCGTGCCCGGCGGCGTCGTCCTTACCCTGCCCGGCATCGCCGGCATCATTCTGACGATCGGCATGGCGGTGGACGCCAGCGTGCTCATTTACGAACGCTTGCGCGAAGAAATGGCGACCGGCAAGTCACTGCGAGTTGCGCTTCCGGCTGCTTACGACAAGGCCTTTAGCTCGATCTTCGACGCCAATATCACGACGCTCATCACTGCGGCGATTCTGTTTTTCAACGCGAGCGGCCCAGTCAAAGGCTTCGCTATCGTGCTCATGCTGGGCATCATCGCCTCGCTCTTCACTGCCCTCATCGTCGGACGCAACCTGCTTGGCTGGCTGGTCGAAAGCGGCCGGCTCAAGCGCATCTCGATGTTGCATTTGATCTCCGCGAAGAAGATTAATTTCCTCGGTAAAGGGGCCATCGCGTGCGCTTGCTCGCTCGTTTTGATTTTAGCGGGTGCCACGGCGTTCTATCTGCGCGGGGAGAAGAATTTCGGCGTCGATTTCCGGGGCGGCGATCTCGTCACGCTAAGCGCGCCGCACAAGATAGAACTGCTGAAGGTGCGCGATGCCCTCAAGCCAATCGGCCTGGCGGACGCTTCGATCCAGCAATCGCCACAGGGCGACAAGAGTTACATCACCATCCGCACGCCGATAAACACGAGCGACAAAGTGGAGAGCCAGGTCTTGAAGAGCATGCCCAACGCCGGCTTAAAAGTCGAAGGATCGGACCGGGTCGGCGCACTCGTCGGCGGCGAACTGGCCCGCAGCTCGATCATCGCGCTCAGCCTCGGTATTCTGGGCATTCTCATTTACGTCACCCTGCGATTCGAGCTTTCCTTCGCGGTAGGCGCCATCGTCGCCTTGCTGCACGACGTCCTTATCACGGTGGGGATGTTCGCCCTGCTCCATCGAGAACTCACCCTCACCATGGTCGGCGCAGTGCTCACCATTGCGGGTTATTCGATCAACGACACAATCGTGGTTTACGATCGAATCCGTGAAGGTTTGGCCAGCAGCCGGCGGGGCTCGATTAAGGAAATCATGAACGAGGCCGTCAACCAAACCCTCAGCCGCACCATTCTGACCAGCGGCACGACGCTCGTCCCGATCCTTTGTCTCTTCTTCCTCGGCGGCGCTGTCCTGCGCGATTTCTCGCTCGCCATCATCATCGGTATCGTCGTCGGCACCTATTCGTCCGTTTTCATCGCGGCGCCCATCGTTCTCTGGTGGACGCGCCTTCGTGGGGGAAGTGCCGCCTCTCTGCGGGCGGAGACTTCGCGGAAAACGTCCGCCAACCCCGTTGTCACCGGGGGCTAACGAGGAAACTTATTCACAATAGTTGACGCCCGCGAGTGCCCCGATTAGGCTCCGCCTCGCCCATCTAGAAGCTGTCGCAAATTTCCAACATCAGGAGAAACATTTAATGCCAGAAGTCATAGTTCGTAAGGGAGAGCCGGTCGATCGCGCATTGAAAAGGCTCAAAAACAAGCTCGATGCCGAGGGGATTCTCGAGGAGGTGCGGCGCCTGCGTGCCTTTGAAACGCCCAACCAAAAGACCCGCCGTAAAGCCAAGGCGAACGCCAAACGCGGCCGCACTCGGTTCCGCTTTAACCCTTCGTAAGCCGCTCAGCCCGCGGTTTTTAGATTTAAGATGTTGGCGGGCTGATCACTCGCATTCACACACGATCCGGAACCCGAGATCGTTGCACGAATAACTGGGCAGATTCGATCCTCTTGCCGTCGTGCGCAGGCTGCTGAAGCGCGATTTCCAACTACCCCCGCGATAAATCCGCTTGGTCCCGTTGCTTGGGCCCCGCGGATTCGTTTTGGGGACCCCTCGATAGGCCTCGTAGTAGTCCAGGCACCATTCCCAGACGTTCCCTGCTATGTCCTCCAGCCCGAAAGGACTTACGCCGATCGGAAAGGACCCAACCGGCGAACTCTCGGCAAAACCGTCGTCAATTTCGCGGTTGCTCCAAGCAAAGACCGTATTGCGATCGGCAAAATTGGCCAGATCTCCCCGGCCTTCGTAATTCCCCCACGGATATTTCCGGCCATCGGTCCCTTTGGCGGCATATTCCCATTCCGCTTCTCGCGGCAGACGATAGCGGCGGCGTTCCTTCCCGCTGAGCCATTGGCAAAACTTGATCGCCTCCAGGCTGCTCACGTAGACGACCGGATGATTCGGCCCCGTCCCCCGGGCCCGCTTGCGCGTGTGCGAAGGATCGAATTTCTCATATTCCGCGTTGGTCACCAAATGGCGCGCCATGTAAAACCGGCTCACCTGCATGCGGGCCACCGGGTGTTCGTTCGGCGCGGCATCTCCGCCCTCCGCGCCCATCTCGAATTCGCCACTGGTCACGAGCAGCATTTGGGTGCCGAGCGAGTTTTGGAACTTTGGAAAGCGCGCTCGTTCGCTGGCTACATCGACGCTGAAGGAGCTGGCGACTACGGTGTCCCCCGAAACCCCACCCTTGGCGGGTGAAGCTTTTGCCCCCGTCCCGCCGACCACGACAACCGCCGGCGTCGCCGAAGCGGTCGGCGCCGTTGTCTCGTCGGCCTCATCGAGATATTCGTCGATCAAGTCTTCCGCGTCCCCTGGATCGATATCGAGGTTCTCGGCCATGTTCACAAAAGCGTCGCGCTGATCGTCGGTCATGTCGTCGCTGTTGAGACCGCTCAACCGCAGCATGCGCATGAATTCCTCATTCGGATCGTCCGACTTCGCCGTCCCCGCTGCGCTTTCCACTTTTGGCGCCTCGACGACCACCGGCGCGCGCACCGAGCCCGTGTCTTGCAGAGAGGCATCGATCAATTTCTGGATTTCCGTCTCGTCGAGACCGTGGTCCTTTCCGAACTGCGCCAGGTTACTCTCGTCTTCGAGAGTGAGCGTCTTCTTGGTGAGGGCAAAGCTGAGGAATTTTTGGAACTCGGCCACCGCCAGCGCATGAGCCTCCGCTTCGAGCTCGGCGTCCATTTCCTGGCGCCGGGAGGGATCGAGCAATTCCATCCGCGCTTCGGTCAGAAACTTGGAGGATTCCTCCAAACCCGAACGCAACATCTGGGCGAGCGGATTGCTCGGTTGATTCTTGAGCGGAAGCTTCTTTTGCCACCAGCGCAACAGCTCGCGGCAATGCTCCTCGATTAGCTCATTGCTCGGATTGGTCGAGTGATCGAGACAGAGGCGCTCGTAAAGATTGGAAGACTTATACCGATTCCAGCCGTCCCATTTTTTCGGGTCGTCCGGTAACGGAATCGGGAAAGAGACAGAACATGAAACCATGTCTAGGCGACATTCATTTCACCCAGATTCGCCGCCGCCTGAGCCACTTCGCTCGGGGCCAGCCCGGTATTGCGCTCGATCGTCACCTTTTTTTCGTTTCCGCCGGCTTGCACCGCGACCTCGAGCACCTGATTCGCATTGTAGGCGTAGGTTAATTCCACGGGAGACCCTTTCGGCAGGAACGGCGGCAACTCCACATCGCAAACGCCGAGCGGCGTGCATTCCGCCGGCAGCGAACTTTCGCCTTCCACGATCCGCACGACCACCCGCTGCATATTCGCGCTCGCGGTGCCGAACGAGTTCCGCGCTTTCGCGGGAATCGCGTTCATCTTGCGGATCATCGGGAAAACGTATTCCTCGAGATGCGTCTCATCCCAGAGAACAACGCCGAGCGTATGCGAGGTGATGTTCGTCACCTGGATGAGCCCACCTTCGCGTGAGGAAAACTGCTGCCGGGTTTCCGCGGGGAGCATGGTTTCGCCGGAGCGATCTTCCTCTTCCAGTAAAGAAAGCACTCCCTGGATGGCGGCGCCCAACGCCACCGCTTCATCCGGGTTCACATCGTCGATCAACGGCGCAGAAGAAAGCTGGGCGATCATCTCCCGCACCATCGGCATGCGCGTCATGCCGCCGACGAGCAGAATCTTGTCGAGATCCTCCCACTTCATCTTTGCTTCCTGCATCACCATCTCGCAGATGGTTTTGGTTTTTTCGATGAGGTGGCGGGTTTGCTTTTCAAAGTCTTCGCGCGTCAGCTCGACCTTGATGCTCTTGCCCGCGTGATTGTGGACAATCGCCGTCCGCGTGCGGCTGGAAAGCTGGATCTTCGCGGCGAGCGCGCGGCTTTGCAGATCCTGGTAGCTCTGCAGATCGAGCAATGGATTCTCGCCATGCGCCCGATCGAATTCCTCGGCCACGTGATTCACGATCACGTCATCCCAATCCTTGCCGCCGAGCCGGTGGTCGCCATTGGTCGCGAGCATTTCAATCTTGTGCGCCTTGATGCGCATGATGGTGACGTCGAACGTTCCGCCGCCGAGGTCGAAGACGAACACCGTTTGGTCTTCGTCCAATTTGTCGAGACCGTAAGCGAGCGCGGCGGCCGTGGGCTCATTGACAATCTGGAGAACGTTCAAGCCGGCCAGTTGCCCCGCCGTGATCGTCGCGGTGCGTTCGGCGTCGTTGAAGTAGGCCGGAACCGTGATGACTGCGTCCGTCACCGGTTCCTTCAAATATTTTTCCGCATCAGCCTTTAGCTTGCGGATGATGAGAGCGGAGAGTTCTTCCGCCGAATAAACTTTGCCATCGAACTCGCGATGGAACTGGTCCTTCGGCTTGCCCATTTCGCGTTTCACGAAATCGACAATCCTTTCCGGTTCGGCCACCGAATTGTTCTTCGCCACCGTCCCAACCACCACGCCATCGGTATCGTAAAGGATTACGGACGGAGTAATCCGTTCGCTCTCACCATTCGGGATGATCTGCGGTTTGCCATATGCATCGATGTGCGCGACGACCGAGAAGGTCGTGCCCAGATCAATGCCAACTGCTTTGCGATGAGTCATGCGGTATCGATTTAAGTGGTTTGAATTTCCCTCTTTATTGCAGTTTCCATGCCTCGCACGCCGCTCTTCCTGAGATTCTTAAACTTCCCTCGGAAATTCCTTTTCGCCCAAGGAGTTCGCGATGGCGAGGTCGACTGTTAGCGGCTTTCGCCGATGAAACGACTCGCCACGACCTCTTCGGGCCGCAGCACTTTTTCGCGCCAGGTAAAGCCGCGCCGCAAACGCGCGATGATGAGCTCGTCTTCCTCCGGGTTTTCCGTTGGCTCCAGACTAACCACCTTATGCAGCGTGCGATCGAGACGCTCCCGAGGTTCCAATTCGATCACTTCCAGGCGGTGGAGAATTTCGAGAAGCGAATGAATCGCGTTCTCAATGTTCTCGCGCCATTGGGTGACTTTGGGTTCCTCCGCTTCCGTTTCCCGCTCGGAATTCAACTGCGTGGAGATCGCGCTCAGATCGTCGAAGAGCCCCAGCAGGTCGCGAATAAAAGGCTTCTGCAGCGACTCGAGGAGGAAGTTGTCGCGATACTTGATCATCTCCTGATGAAGCGAATCGAAGAGGCGCTGATTCATTGAATCAGAATCGCGGATGCCCTTGATCTGTTTGTCCAGCTGTTGGAAACGACCAGCAAAATCGAACACGCCGTTTCCGTTAACCTGCGACCCTCCTTCGCCGAATACTTCCGTTAGGCGCGTCTCCATTTTTCGCACGCGGTCGCTCATCGTGCGAAATTCCTCGGTCATCTGGGCGAGTTGCTGGCGAACATCGAGGGCAATGCCGATCGCGGGGCCGACCGCCGGTTTGGGCCGCTGCGCTTCGGCGCTCAACTGTTGCATGGCCGACGCGAACTCTTCGGCAAACGTGGTCGTAGCGCTGTCCATTATCTTTTGGGCGACCGGCAAAATCGCTGGATCGCTTCGACCAGGCCCGGGATATCGTGTCGCCGCGCTTCTACATCCACGGTTAAACCAAGGTCGCGCGCCGTTTTGGAAGTGATCGGTCCAATGCTGGCCACCTGCAGGCCGGGAGGCCAGGGCAAGTTGAGTGCGAGAAAATTTTCCACGGTTGAAGAACTGGTAAAAGTAATCAAGTCGGCCCCTTCCTCGACGAAACGGCGTCGCGCTCCAGTCAGGTCGTGCGTTTCTGCCACCGTTCGATAAGCGAAGCCTTCGTCCACTATTGCTCCCAATTTTGAGAGTTCCTTCGGTAGCACGTCCCGCGCCTTCTCTGCGCGAGCCAGGAGAATTCGCAGGTTCTCGACATCCCCTTGCTTGCGAAATTCCTTCACCACCGCCTCCGCCACGAACTCGTCCGGTTGCAGATCGACCTTTAAATGGAAATCCCGCACCCGCTGCGCCGTGGCTGGGCCGATGGCGGCGATGCGCACGCCGCCGATCTCGCGCGCGTCATCATAAAGTTTGTAGAACAAATCGAAAAAAGCGGTCACCCCATTCGGGCTCGTAAAAATAATCCAGTCGTATCGGTGAGCGTCCTGCACCAGCTCGGCAAACTCACGCAGATTGGTGGGCGGCTCGATGCGAATGGTGGCGAGTTCCATCACCTCCGCGCCGAGGGAGCGCAGTTGCCGGCTGAGCGCGCCCGCCTGCGATCGCGTGCGAGTGACCACGATGCGCTTGCCAAAAAGCGGCGCGCTTTCGAACCAATTCAACTTCGATCGCAGCGACGCGACTTCTCCAAAGACGGCGACGGCCGGCGCTTCGAATCCTGCTTCAATCGCACGCTTCGCAATATCGTCGAGGCGACCGACGAGCGTTTGTTGCCGTGCTGTCGTGGCCCAACGAACCAGCGCGACCGGAAGATCCGCCCGCACGCCTTCGCGCAGCATTCGTTCGGTAATCAGCTGCAAACGCTCGACTCCCATCAGCATGACTTGTGTGCCGCCCAGTTTCGCGAGCGCGGCGAAATCGATTCCGCTTTCTGTCTTCGTCGGATCTTCGTGTCCGGTGAAAAAGGTGACATGCGCATTTTGCGCGCGATGCGTGACCGGAATTCCAGCAAAAGCCGGCCCGGCGATCGCTGAGCTGATTCCCGGCACAATTTCGAAAGGAATGCCGGCCGCGCTGAGCGCCTCGGCTTCTTCCCCCCCCCGCCCGAAAATGAAAGGGTCGCCCCCTTTCAGCCGAACCACCTGATTTCCCGCGGCCGTCTTCTCGACGAGTAACGCGTTGATCTCCTCCTGCGACAGCGTGTGCGCGCCCGCCTTTTTGCCGACGTAAATAGTCTCCGCCGTCTCCCGCGCCCAGGCGAGCATCTCCGGGTTCGACAGATAATCGTAGATCACGACATCAGCCAGCTCGACGCATTCCTTCCCGCGCAAGGTCATCAAACCGAGATGACCCGGACCGGCTCCGACGAGATAACATTTTCCGCTGGGCGATTTACCTGCCATCGGCCCACTAAAGCGCAGAGTGGGAAATGCGCTTGCTTAATTCCTCGGCCAGCTTCTCCGGCTGCGCCGGATCGCCTTCTGCGCATGCCGTCTGAGCGCGCCGCGTGGTGAGGTCAAACACCTGTGCGTGCATCAGCATTTTGTCAGCGACGATGCGCGCCAGCACGCCCACCGGCGAATCGCAATCGCCCTGCAAACGGCGCAGAAATTCGCGCTCGGCGCGCAAACATAGCGAGGTTTCGCGGTGATCGATTTTTTCGACAAGTTCGCGCGTCTGCGCATCGTCCGCGCGGATTTGCAACGCAATGATGCCTTGTCCGCCCGCGGGAACGAATTGGGCAGGATCGAGTCGATCCACCCAAAGCGTCGCACCTTCAAAATCGATGTGGCCTAACGACAGGTCGAACCCCAAGCGCGCGAGGCCGGCCTCCGCCAACACGACTCCATCCCAATCGTTCGCCACTAGTTTGCGCAACCGCGTCGGCACATTCCCACGCAAGTCGACCATCGCGTAATCATCGCTCTGTGCCTGCCATTGAAAGGCGCGCCGCACGCTGCCGGTCGCGATGGTCGCGCCACGCTTCAATTCCCGCGGACCGCCCTGTCGTTTCGTCACCAGAACATCGTTCACTGCCGCGCGCTCAAGCACAGCACCGATCGCAGCCTGCGGCGAAAATTCACTCGGCAAATCCTTCGCGCTATGCACCGCGACATCGATCTCGCCCGCGAGCAAGGCGCGTTCGATTTCCGCGGTGAACATGCCTTTGCGTCCGGCTTTGCGATCGACCACGGACGGAGCGGGCACGCCCTCGTCCCCCGAGGTTTTAATGATCCGCAGTTTAATGTCCAACCCTGGCCAGGCTGCAGCCAAAAGTTGAGTGGTTAGTTCGCTCTGCCTGCGAGCCAGGGCGCTCCCGCGCGAACCGAGGATCAATCCTTTCAAAGCTCCGGGGCGGGAAGCGTTTCCCTCGATAAATCCGGCGCGCTCGCGCGGGCTCCGCGTTTCATCCCCTGCCGCAACCATTCCCGAAAATCCGAGACGTGTTCGGCGATGATCTCCTCGGCGGCGGCGATTTGCTGCCGGCGCAAGGCGAGCGATTGGGCCGCGATCACTTGCAAGGAATCCATGTCGTAAAGATAAACTCCCGACATTTCGTTTACCTCTGGCGTGACGTTGCGCGGCACGGCCATGTCAATGATGAAGAGCGGTTGATCGACCCGATCGCGCAGGAGCGGCGCAAGCCGGGCGGGATCGAGAAGCGGAGCGGTCGCAGAGGTGGACGCAATCAGGATATCGACCTCCCGGCATTCTTCCTGCCATCGGGAAAAATCGACGGCGCGGCCGCCGACGATAGCGGCGAGTTGAGCGGCGCGTTCCTCCGAGCGATTGCTGATGCGCAAATCTCGCACCCCGCGCGAAACCAGCGCGCGCGCCGTGCGTTCGCCCGTTTCACCCGCGCCTAACAAGAGCACGCGCCGGCCATTCAGTTCTCCGAAAATTTTCTGCGCGAGATCGACGGCGACTGATCCGACCGAGACAGCGCCACGGGTAATCTGAGTGTGCGTACGCACCTGCTTCGCGACGCGAAAGGCGCGTTGAAAAAGACGATGCAAGTAAGGCCCCGCGCCGCCGGTCGAGCGGCCTTCTTCATAAGCGCGTTTGGTTTGGCCAAGGATCTCGGTCTCGCCGACCACCATGGAATCGAGTCCCGAAACCACGCGAAACAAATGCTGCACGCAATCGTCGCCGGCGTGCTGGTAAATGGCGGCGGCCTCCAGGTCGACTCGCTCCCTCGCTTCAGACGAAAGGCAGCAGCCGATCGATTCGGGCGAAAGCGCGTGCGCCGCCGCGGCGTAAAGTTCCACGCGGTTACAGGTGCTCAGCAGCAACGCCTCTTCGCAACCGCTCGCTTCGCGCAGGTTCCTCCAACCTTCCAGCCTGGCGTAGCGCTCCCGCGTTTCCACGCTGGCGGTGTGATGGCTTAAGCCGATGCAGTAGAGATTCATTACAGCGGCCGGGTTTGAGAAACGAAGGTAATGCCCCAGAGCAACGTGAGCGCGGCGCTAAAGGCGAACACGCACAAGGCCGCCACACTCTTGGGAGCGAGACGCCGCAGATGTCGCGCTGCGAGAATGGTGGCGTAGAGCACCCAAACGGAGAGAGCGATCGCCATCTTGACCAGCGGGAGCGGTTCGCCGGTAAAAAAGCCAGTCACGATCCCGATCGAGTAAAGGAGAAACCCCACCCAGAGCAGCCGTGTCATGGCCTCAAACAAATGCGTGAGCGGAGGCAGATGATAGAAAACACTGTGGATCTGGTGCGTCTTTAGTTGCCGTTCCTGCACGAGGTACATAAGTCCCGCGACGCAGGCGAGCGCAAACGCTCCGTACGCGATCAGCGAAACGGAAGCGTGCAGCTCGAGCCAGGAATTTACCGCGCGGTGAGATGTATGCGGCTGATCGATCGGCGTGAGCAAGGCGAGGAATTGAATGAGAAAAACCAGCGGCGAGGTGAACGCTCCCATGAGCGAAAGCCGATAGACCGGGCCGACGAGCAGATAAATAAGCGCGACCGACCAGGCGAGGAAGATGAAGACTTCGAAAAGATTGGTCAGCGGACAGCGCCCGAGTGCGTGCCCGCGCACGGAAAGAAACGCCGTCTGCAAAACAAAGCCGGCGGCGATCGCCGTAAAATTGAAAAGACCGGGCTGAAATTGACCGCGGCGCAAAGACAGGACGGTCCGAACGACCGCCGCAAAAAAGCAAAGCGTGGAAAGAATCAGTAACGAGCGCCCCATCGGAGAAGCTCATTGTAAAAGGGCCGTTTCCGCTTGGCAATCGGCCCTTTTGCCGCGGGCCCGCTAACCTTCGAGCGGCGCTTCGATGGGAAGCGTTTTCAGAAAAGCGTAAAGCCGAGCCACCTCGACCGGCGAGATATCGGGCGGCAGGCGCAAAGTCACCGGAACATCGGTGCGCAAGGGGAAAACATGCGTCAAGAGTCCATCTGCCCGACGGTCTTCCGATTGAAGCCCTGCTGCGCGAACGGCCGGCGTCCGATTCCCAATCATCCGTCCCAACTCCCGCATCCCGATATGCCATACGAAGCGGTCATTCGACGCGCTTGCGCCTGCCACGATTCGTCCCACACCCGATTTTTCCAAGGCCTGGAATGCGGCGTCCAATTCACTGCGCAAGAGATGATGGCCTTCGCCGCGCAAAATAGCCACCATACGGTCGACGCGCGTGGCGACCTGATTGCGCCCGCGACCGGCTGCATGGTCCAGAAGCATGCGTACCACCGTCATCGAATGATAAAGTTTCCCCACTGCTGGCAGCTTTTCACCTGGCACTCTTTCGACCGTCGAGGCGCCGGCACCGTCCGTAAGCGTGCCCTCTTCGGAACTGCGATCTCTCTCCGAAGCGAGGAGCGATAGCCTGGGCAACCGCTCCAAAGGATCAGATTGAATCATTTCAGGACTTCTAACACAAAACCCGAGGGACTTGGCAGTATGAAAGAGAAGCGTCCCGCGGCGGGGGGCGAGCAGGGGAACGGGATCGCTTGGGCATTCGGGGGAGAATTTGGGGTTTTCCCGGGAAGAAAAGCCGCCTTGAGGTATGTGTCGGAACCCGAGTCCGGCCAAAGCGGGCCTGCGCCCTGAATCGTGCCGTCTAAATGGTTTCACATTAATGACTTAGGAAACGGCGGGCCGAAGTTCTCGAAATCTTACATTTCAGACGAAAATAAATTCCGCCACCTGGGAGACTTCAGAAAAGGAGGGCGACCGTTGACCTTTCTCTCCGACTGGCTAGCCTCCCGGCGAATGTCGTCCGACCCGCTCGAAAAATTGCGCGCCAGCGTGCGCAACGTGCCCGATTTCCCGAAGCCCGGCATCGTCTTCAAGGACATCACGCCCCTGCTCGCCGATAACCAGCTTTTCCGCCTTTCGATCGACGCCTTTCTTGATCGTTCACGCGACAAGAAGGCGGACAAAATCGTCGGGATCGACGCACGCGGCTTTCTTTTTGGATCGGCCGTGGCCTACGAGCTGGGCATCGGTTTTGTCCCGATTCGAAAGCAGGGCAAACTCCCTTACAAAACCGTGCGCGCCGTCTACTCGCTCGAATACGGAGAAGCGGAAATGGAAATGCACATCGACGGCATCCGGCCCGGCGAACGCATTATCTTGATCGACGATCTGCTCGCCACCGGCGGCACTTCGGCTTCCGCTGCGAAATTAATCCAGAAAGTCGGCGGCGAATTAATCGAAGCGCAATTCCTCATCGAGCTGGAGTCCCTCGAAGGGCGCAAGAAACTAGAGCCGATGCCGGTCGTGTCGTTTCTGAAATTCTAAGGCACTTATTTTCCGGCGTAACGCACCCGCCAAATGGTGCCGTTTCCGTCTTCGCTGAAGAGCAGGCTGCCATCCTTCGCCACTGCGATCCCGACCGGCCGTCCCCACACATTGCCTTCGGGCGTGACGAAGCCGGTGACAAAGTCCTCGTACTCGCCACGCGCCTTTCCGTTCTCGAGCGGTATGCGCACGATCTTGTAACCGGTGCGCCGGCTGCGATTCCAGGAGCCGTGCAAGGCCACGAAAATATCACCGCGATAGGCGGCCGGGAATTGTTCACCATTGTAGAAGCAGAGATTGAGCGACGCGGAATGGGATTGCAGGAGCACGTCGGGCACGATTGCTTTGCCGGCCAATTCCGGATGCTCGCTCTGATGCCGCGGATCCTGATGATTCCCGAGATAGAACCAGGGCCAGCCATAAAACCCGCCCGGTCGCACATGGCTCACGTAATCCGGCACCAAATTATCTCCCAACCCGTCCCGTTCGTTCGTGCTCATCCAAAGTTCATCCGTCCCCGGTCGCACCGCGATGCCGACTGCATTGCGAATTCCCCACGCGTAGACTTTCTGGTTCTTGCCGTCCGGATCGAACACGAAAATGCGCGCCCGATCCGCTTCCGCCTTGTTGTCCGAAACATTCGAGCGCGAGCCGATCGAGACGAACATCTTGTGCCCATCCGGCGAGAAAACGATGTCGCGCGTCCAATGGCCGCCGCCTTGCAACAGCCCGCCGCCCGAAAGTTGATCGAGCTGCTCAGCAGAGCTGCGGACACGAAGGTCGCCGTTGCGATAGGGAAACCGGATCACGCCATTGGTGTTCGCCACGTAGAGATATTTCGGATCAGGCCCGGGCGGATAAAAGGCGATTCCGAAAGGCTTGTTCAAACCCTTCTCGACGAAAATTTCGTTCCGGTCCGGCTTGCCATCGCCATCCGTGTCCCGCAGCACGCGAATCTGATTGGCCCGGCTTTCGGTCACGAACAAATCGCCGTTCGGCGCCGTGAGCAGGTAACGCGGATCGCGAAAGCCGGCCGCGTATTGCTCGATGCGAAATCCGGCGGGGACACGCAACTGCGCCCCGGTCGGCCGGTCGACCACGCGAGGGCCATTGCTTGCCGATTCGGTGGCGAACGGGGCCGGCAAATCGGCCACTGTGATCTGGCGGCCTACGCCCGGAGCGTCGCCTTGCCAATCACCCATCGCGGCCGCGCCCGTGAGCAATTTTCCCCCATCGGGGCTCGCTCCGTCGGTCCTTACCAAGAGCGATAGGAGCGCGATCGCGCCGAAGAAAACACCTCTCATTGCGAGAGAAATCGAAGCGAATGAAACGCGCGCGCGTTTCGTTTTAACGCACCGAGCGATGCTGCGTATTCTCGGCGATCTCGCGCGAATTTCCGCGCGCGATCTGGACAAACGTATTGTTGTCTCCATGCAAAGCCCACGGCCCGCGCGGCACATCTTTAAAGTCGACGAATTTCCAGCTCGTCACATCGATTGGGCCCAGCCCCAAATAATCGCGCACCGCCGGAGAAACATCGAGACCAGCGCCCTTGTTCAAGTTCGGCTTCGGCCGCTCATTGCCGAAAACATATTGCCAATGATCGGTGCGAAACGGCCCGGCATCCTCCCATTGCGCATAGGCCACGCGGTCGCCTTTGCGAATGGCGAGCCAGCGGCCTTTGCAGGTGGAAACGGCTGGGCCTTGATACGCTTCGCGAAACCACGGCACCACTCGCGACGCTTCCGGCCGGTGACCGGTCCGCGCCTTGTCGTTATAGGGGAGCGCGCAGTAAAAAGGATTCTGCCGCGGGATAAATCGAGCGGGATGATAATTGCGCCGCTTCGCAGGATTGGGATCATCGAACCCGCCATAATTTCGCGCCCAATGCGCATCCCAGGAACTTGAGCGATTCGGCACTGGATTATGCCCAGCGGCGCGTTCGCCGATCCAAAAGATCGTGGTCACAATATTTTCCTTCCACGGGAAACGCTTCGCCGGCTTTGCCTCGGTGCGCTTCGAGGCGGCGACTGAGACATCCTGCCGGACCAGGTTTCTCGCATCGGTCGCCTGCGTCTCGGCATTTGTTTTGGAATGCACGCTAGCGTGCGATCCAGCCGAGACAGAAGTCACCACCGCAAAAAACACGGCGAAACTCGATATGGAAAATCGGTAATTCATTTGCTGTGGAGCGAGTTATATAACACCGCCTGACAAAGCCTTGTCATACTTTGAGTCGGATTTCGAGCAGAAATCACGTTTCCTAAAATATCATGTCGACCCGAAGACCGCCACCATAAATCCCAGATGTCTTCCGAACGCGACATATTTTCCGTAGAGCCTATTCAATGCCGCCCGGGAAATTTTCCCGGCTTGCAAGCTGCTCAATTTCCCCAACGCTGCTGAGTTTAACGCATGAACACCTCGGATCTTTCCCCTGCTTCCCAAATCGATCGAGCTCGCTTCGATTGGTTTGCCCTCGCGGTGATCGCGCTTGTCTGGCTGGAGTTCATTTCGCGTCTGCGTCTCGAATGGTCGATCAATCCGCAATACGCCTATGGCTGGACCGTGCCGCTGCTGGCCGCCTACATTTTTTGGCGGCGAAGCGAATCCGCCCCCAACGCCACGCGACCGGCGCTCAGGTCGCTGGCCATCGTTGTGATTCTTGGCGGGGCGCTCATGCTGCCGCCCATTCGGCTCATCCAGGAAGCGAATCCCGATTGGCGTTTGATGAGCTGGGCGATGGCGCTCGCCGCTGCCGGAATCTCCTTCGCTCTGCTTCTGCTCACCGGCGGATGGCCTTGGGTGCGGCATTTTGCCTTTCCCATTTTGTTCTTCCTCGTCGCTGTTCCGTGGCCGACGCAATTCGAACAAGCCTTCATCCAGGGCCTCATGCGCGCCGATACCGCGATCAACGTGGAGGTGCTCAACGTGATCGGCATTCCTGCCGTGCAGTTGGGAAACGTCATCGAAATCGGCACCGGCTACGTCGGCATCGATGAAGCGTGCACTGGCGTGCGCTCCTTGCAGGCCACCTTCATGGTCTCGCTCTTCTTCGGCGAACTTTACGAATTCAACGTCGTTAGGCGCATCATCCTCGTAGTCGCCGGGGCGGCCATCGCCTTTTTTTGCAATCTGGTGCGCACCTTTCTTCTCGTCTGGATCGGCGCGGATAAAGGCGAGGAAGCGATCAAGAAGTGGCACGATCCGGCCGGTCTCTCCATTCTTCTCGTCTGCCTGGCCGCGCTCTGGTTGCTGAGCATTTGGTTGCGCCGAAAAAACGCGACCTCACGCGCGACGACCAACGGCCGCTTCTCCAACTTCCGTCTCCCACGTGTTCCGCTTTTCCTTCTGCTCGCCTCCGTGTTAGCGGCGGAAGGCGGAACGCAATGGTGGTATCGGAGCCACGAAAACTCCGCATCGCGTCTGCCCGCCTGGAACGTCAATTGGCCGACTAAAGCCGACGCCTACCAAAACGTTCCTGTCGCCGACTCCGCCCAGGAATTACTACGCTACAACGAAGGCGGCGGCGCCATGTGGAAATCCGCCGACGCGCATCAATGGGGCTTGTATTTCTTCCGCTGGTTCCCCGGGCAAACCGCCGGCCTTTTCATCAAAAATCATCGGCCCGACATTTGTTTGCCGGCCAGCGGAATGACCCAAACGAGTGGCGCGCGCGCAAAGCTTTTCCAGATCAACGGCGTGCCGTTGCCCGT
The DNA here is from genome assembly GCA_038258245.1 of Chthoniobacterales bacterium. GTDB lineage: Bacteria > Verrucomicrobiota > Verrucomicrobiia > Chthoniobacterales > UBA10450 > JBBSQB01. Next base: position 16,459 of record JBBSQB010000006.1, on the reverse strand, counting down.
CCGCGAATACACCTTCGACGATCGCGGCATTCCCTTGCACGTTTACTACTGCTACTGGGATGGCTCGGTGCCCGATCCGAAATCGACGAACTCCGAAAACTGGACCGCAAGCGGGCGGTTGCAATCAGTTCGTGAAGGCAAACGCGATGTCGGCACGCAAATGCTCGAGATCGTCGCCTGGGGTTATGAGGACGACGCCGCGGCCGAGGCGGCCGTCCGCGCGCAGTTGCAAAAAATTGTCTCGCCCGGTTAGGATTGTTCCGGCTCGTGAAAAGAATCTCCCCAGCGCTCTGCCTTCTCCTCGCTTTCCTGCCTGGACCACAAATCCACTCGTTAGGCCAAACTGCCGCGTCCCGCGAAATCACCGTTGCATTCTGGAACGTGCAATGGTTCCCCGGCCGCCGGCCAAACGCGCGGCCCGCTGACGAACAACGACAGATCCACGCCGTCCAGGCCGATATTGGCCGACTGCACGCCGACATTATCGGCCTGGAAGAAGTGAGGGATTTCCATTACGCCGGCGTCGCCGTTGCGACGCTGAGCGGATTTAAAGTCGACGTTTGTTCCACCTTCCCGCCACGCGAAGGGCAAAAGATCCCGCAGCAAGTTTCACTCGTTAGCCGCCGGCCCGCCATGAGCGCCTGGGCCGAGGCGTGGCAGGATCACGGCGCGCTCACACCGCCGCGCGGTTTCGCGTTCGCCGCATACGAAATCGCCCCGCGCCGTTTGCTGCTCGTTTATGCGATTCATCTCAAAAGTAATCGCGGAGGCCTGCGCGAGAACATGGTCGTGCGCGAAGAATCAATGCGTCAGTTGCGCGCCCACCTGGAGGCCATGCAGCGCGTTTACCAAAAACAAGGCGTACTCAGTTGGATCGTCGGCGGCGATTTCAACACCGCTCCGGAGAACCCACGTTTCAAGCTCGAGAAAACGACCACCTTTCTGACCAACGCCGGTTTCTCCTGGGTGTGGAAGAAGATTCCGTTATCGGCCCGCGTGACTCTGCCGCCGAATCGCATTTATCCCGCCGCCTGCTTCGACCAAATCTATTACAAAGGCCTTCGACTCAAAAACGCTGAAGTGATCAAGACATCGCATGCATCCAGCGATCACCGCGCCATCGGCGCGACTTTTGAATTGCCCGTCATCCCGAGCGCAGTTGAGGATGATGCTCGTTAGTCGAGGAATTTCCCCGGATTCAAAATCCCCTGCGGATCGAGCGCGTTCTTGATTGTGCGATGCACCTCGCGCGCAACATCGCTCGTCGCTTCAGGCCACCAACGCTTCTTGGCCAGGCCAATTCCGTGCTCGCCCGTAATCACTCCGCCCCACGCCAGCACTCGCGCGAACAATTCATCGAGCGCCGCCTCCACTTTCGTGCGCACAGACGCGTCGCGATTGTAACGGTCGGCCATGATATTGACGTGCACATTTCCGTCTCCGGCATGACCGAAACACGCGATCGGGAATCCAGAGCGCTTCGACAACCCTTCCGCAAATTCCACCAAATCAACGAGCCGGCTTCGCGGGACGACAATGTCCTGATTCAATTTCGTTAGGCCGGTGGCCCGCAATGAATTGCTGAACTCCCGCCGCAACGCCCAAAGCTGCTCGCAATCCGCTTCATTCGTCGCCACCTCCAGCGCAATCGGATTTCGCCTTGCGACCAGCGCGCGCAACTTCTCCATCTCGACCCGCACCGTTTCCGCCTGACCGTCGAGATCGACGAGCAAATGCGCATTCCCCCCGGGCACATGCGACGCTTGCGCATCGTGCCGCGCCGCTTCGAGAGTAAAATGATCCGCGATTTCGAGCGATGACGGCAAAAATCCCTCCGCGAAAATCTTCTGCACCGTCGCCGCTGATTCCGACATCGTCCCGAATGATGCCGACAAGGTCGCCCGCGCCGGCGGCAACGGCAGCAACCGGAGCGTGATTTCCGTCACGACTCCAAGCATTCCTTCCGAGCCGACGAACAGCCCGATCAAATCGAAGCCCGTCTTGTTTTTGTGCACGCGGCCGCCCGTTCGTAAAATCTCGCCGCTCGCTAAAACCACTTCGAGCCCCGCCACATAATGACGCGTCACCCCGTACTTCAAACAGCGCGGCCCGCCCGCGTTTGTCGCAATGTTTCCGCCGATACTGCAATCTTTCAGGCTGGCCGGATCGGGCGGATAAAATAATTTCTGCTCGCGCGCCTTCGCTTGCAGCTCGCCCGTGATCACGCCCGGCTCGACGATCGCAATCGCATCCTCAAAGTTGATCTCCTTGATCCGATTCATTCGCGCGAGCGACAACGCGATGCCGCCCTCCATCGGCACACAACCACCGACGTAACCGAATCCCGCGCCCCGCGCCGTCACCGGAATCTTCTTCTCAGAAGCAAAGCGCAAAACCTTGCTCACCTGCTCCGTCGTCTGCGCAAAAACAACGACGTCCGGCTCGTGCGCTGCGAACCATTTGTCGCCGGCGTTCGCCGTCCGCGTCGCCTCGTCATCGGCAACTACGTCGTTGCCTAACAAGTCACGGAGCGCCGCCCCTAGACTCGTGCTCATACTCGTGATCGTGCTCGTAATCGAACTACGAAAGCCTTACCGAGCACGATTACGATCATGAGCAGGAGCAGGAGCAGGAGCACGAGGGGAGCTACATCCCCATGATCTGGTAACCGCCATCCACGTAAATCACCTGACCAGTAATCGCCGCCCCGCCCTCGCTCGCTAGAAAAACGCCCGTCGCCCCCAACTCCGACGGATCACAACTGCGCTTGAGCGGCGCGTGCTCCTGATAATGCTTCAACATCTGGCCAAAGCCGCTGATCCCGCGCGCGGCCAGCGTGTTCACCGGCCCCGCTGAAATGCAGTTCACGCGAATCTTCTTCACGCCCAAATCGTAAGCCAGATAACGCGTGCTCGCCTCCAGCGACGCCTTCGCCACGCCCATCACGTTATAATGCGGCACCACTTTTTCCGCGCCGTAATACGTCATCGCCAAAATGCTGCCGCCGTCCGTCATCATCGGCGCCGCTTCGCGCGCAAGCGCGACTAACGAGTAAGCGCTGATGTCATGCGCCGTGCGAAAAGCCTCGCGTGTCGTGCTCACGAAATCACCTTCCAGCGCCTCTTTCGGTGCGAACGCCACCGAGTGCAGCAAGAGATCGAGTCGATCCGTTTCGCCGCGCACCTTGCCGAAAAATTCCGCGATCTCCTCGTCCTTCGAGACATCGCACGGATGCAGCAAGGTCCCCTCCCCGAACTCGCCGACCAGTTCCTCGACATTTTCCTTCAGACGTTCGCCCTGATAATTGAAGATCAACTTCGCGCCTGCCGCCGCCCATGCTTTCGCGATCGCCCACGCGATGCTGCGTTTATTCGCCACGCCAAAAACGACGCCCACCTTGCCTGCGAGAACTTGTTCAGCCATGACCGCGACCATACGCGCGATTGACGAGGCGCAAAAGAGAGCGCGACCGTCCCCTCAGCGACTGGCCAATCCCTCTCGCTTTTCCACAGATCACCGAGATCAAACCGCACATGCCTTCCCTCGGAGGGACGCGCTTCCGCGCGTCCGCCGCCAGCTCACCCGTTCCCTTCAGCACCACAAATGCTGCAAAAAAGGCAACACCCTCGCACCACGCGGACATGCCGAAGCATGTCCCTCCGATTTCGCCGCGCGCATCACGCCCCCGCATCCGCCACGTTCATCCTCTCCGATGAATCCAGAATACCTTTTCGAGCGAATTTACCTAAAGTCTTCTCTATGCAGATTTTCGGCCACCCGCGCTCTGATCCAGCGAATCACTCAATCACTATTGTCGGAGCCGGCCCCGGCGGTCTGGCCGCTGCCATTCTGCTGGCCGCGTCTGGTGTTCGAGTGCGCATTCTTGAACGACTCCCGATCGTCGGTGGCCGGACCTCGACCATTGAAGCGGACGGATTTCGTTTTGATCTCGGGCCGACCTTTTTTCTCTACCCACGCATCCTTGATGAAATTCTCCGAACCGCGGGCACTTCGCTCGAAAAGGAAGTCGAGATGGTCCGGCTCGATCCGCAATATCGCCTCATCTTCGGCGCGGGTGGCCGGCTCGATTGCACGCCGGACGCAGATGAAATGGAACGCCAGATCGCGGCGCTGGCGCCTAACGACACCGGCGGCTTCGCGCGCTTCCTCACCGAGAACCGCCAGAAGCTCGCTCTCATGCTGCCCTGCCTCGAAAATCCGTTCCTCGGCTGGCGCGATCTCATCAACACACGGCTGCTCAAGTTGCTGCCCATGTTGCAACCGCATCGTTCCCTCGACGCCTATCTCGGGCGCTTTTTCAGCGATCCGCGCATCCGGCTCGCCTTCTCTTTCCAATCGAAATACCTCGGCATGTCGCCGTTTCGATGCCCGAGCCTCTTCTCCATCCTCTCGTTTCTTGAATACGAATACGGCGTCTTTCATCCGATCGGCGGCTGTGGCGCGGTCACCACAGCCCTGGCGCGAGTCGCGACACGCCTCGGCGTCGAGATTCATCTCGATGAGCCGGTCGAAAAATTGCTGATCGAGAAAGGCCGCGCCGTCGGCGTGCAAACGAAGCGCGGCCGCTATCAATCCGATGCCGTGATTGTGAACGCCGATTTTGCCCGCGCCATGACGCGACTGGTCGATGACGGCGCGCGCCAGCGGTGGACTAATCGCAAGCTCTCGCGCAAGAAATTTTCCTGTTCCACTTTCATGCTCTATCTCGGCATCGAAGGGCGCTACGAGCTTCCGCATCACAACATTTACGTCGCGAAAGATTACGAGCGAAATCTGGCCGACATCGAGCAGCGCCACATTCTTTCGGACGATCCATCGTTTTACGTGCAAAACGCCTGCGTGACCGATCCGAGTCTCGCGCCCGCCGGCATGAGCACACTTTACGTGCTCGCCCCGGTTACGCATCAACACGCAAACGTCGATTGGAACCGCGATCGCGATCGCTTCCGCGCGCTGATGCTGCGACAGATCGAGAAAGCCGGATTCACCGGCGTCGAGCCGCGCATCCGTTTCGAACGCATGCTCACGCCTAACGAGTGGGACGAACAATACGAAATCCATCTCGGCGCCACCTTCAATTTATCCCACAGCCTCGGACAACTGCTCCATCTGCGGCCGCGCAATCGCTTCGAAGACATCGCGGGCGTCTATCTCGTCGGCGGCGGCACGCATCCCGGCAGCGGGTTGCCCGTTATCTTCGAATCCGCCCGCATCACGTCGCGCTTACTCTGCCGGGATCTCGGCATCGCCACCGATCACCTGCCTGCGATCGAACAGATGACAGAACCCGTCGCGTAATGAACCACGTGCGATATGCGAAGACACAATCCGGGGAGCACACGCGTCCCGCGTGTGGGTCATGGCGTCCCCGCCATGGCGAACTTTCCATGGGTGATGGAATCCGAGTTCACGCGCGCGTTTCTGAGCCGAGCGGCAAAAGTTCGCGCCGGCGAGACGCCGGCGCCAGCACGCGAGGCGCGTGCGCTCCCCAGATCTCTGGATACGCAGCGAATCGGGACTTCTATTGCTTCTAAATGAGCGACGCACCACAGCGCAAAATCATTTCGCTCGCCGAGGGCAACGCCTCCTCCGCCATCGCGCGCGCTCGTTCAGCACAGCGCGTATGGGAAGAGACCCCGGTTCGCCAGCGTCTCCGCCTGATCACTGCGGTTCGCCACGCCATTGCCGAAAACGCCACGGCTTTGGCCGAAGCCATAGCCGCCATTCTCGATCGCCCCGTCGCTGAAAAACTCGTCTCCGAAATTCTGCCGCTGGCCGAAGCCTGCCGTTTTCTCGAAAAGAACGCGGAGCGAATCCTGCGCTCGAAACGCTTTGCCGCGCGCGGCCGACCGCTCTGGCTTTTCGGTTCCTCGCTCGAAGTACAGCGAAAACCGTTCGGCGTCCTTCTCATCATCGGCCCGCGCAACTACCCCTTTTTCCTCCCGCTCGCGCAAACGCTGCAGGCGCTCGTCGCCGGCAACGCCGCCCTTCTCAAGCCCGGCGAGGGAACGACCGCTCCGCTTCGCCTGTTGTTCGATCGCGTGGACCTGCCCCACGACCTCGTCCAAATCCTGGACGAATCGCCAGAGACCGCGCAGGCCGCAGCGCACGTCGGCGTCGACAAAGTCATCTTCACCGGTTCCTCCGAAAACGGCCGCTATCTGTTGCGACTCCTCGCCGAATCGAACACGCCATCCGTCATGGAACTTTCCGGCGCGGACATCGTCATCGTCCGGCGCGACGCGGACGTGGAGCGTGCGGCGTGCGCGATCGCCTTCGGCCTCCGCTTGAATGCCGGCCAGACTTGCATGGCGCCGTGCGCCGTCCTTGCGCATGAAATCGTCGCCGAAAAACTCAAAACACGATTGCGAGAACTCCACGTTGCCGAGATCGCGTTCACCTCGATCGAGAGCGATGAAGAAGCGTTGCGTCTCGCTTCACAATCCGAGCAAGGTTTGGGCGCTTCCATTTTCTCGCGCGATGAAGGCGCTGCAAAAAAGTTGGCCGCGCAACTTCCCACCGGCTTCGTCACCATTAACGACGTCATCGTGCCGACGGCCGATCCGCGTCTGCCGTTCGGCGGCGTGCGCGGTTCCGGGTTTGGCACGACGCGCGGAGCCGAAGGTTTGTTGGAAATGACCTATCCACACGCCATCACCGTCAACCGCGCCCGTTTCCTTCCTCATCTCGACGAACCAAAAACCGGTGACGCCGATCTCTTCGCGCACTTCATTTCTCTCATGCATGCAAAAGGAATTCGGAATCGCCTAACGAGTTTCCACGCTTTCGTGAGAGCGGCCCGCCAACGCGTCACGAAAATTCCTCGCCATGACTAAAGTCGCGATCATCGGCGGTGGATTGGGCGGGCTCGCCGCGGCGTGCACGCTCACAGCGCGCGGCCATGCCGTCACGCTTTTCGAGCGCAATGAATGGCTCGGCGGCAAAGCCACCGTCTGGGAAAAGGACGGCTTCAGGTTCGACATGGGCCCGACCATTCTGACCTTGCCGTCGGTGCTCACGCGCATCTTCGCGGAAGCAGGCCGCAACGTGAGAGACGCGCTCGATCTCGTGCCGCTCGATCCGCAATGGCGTTGCTTCTTCGAGGACGGCTCGACCCTCGATCTCGTCTCCAACACTGAGATCATGTCCGCCAATCTCCTCCGCTTTTCGCCTCACACCCGATCGGCCGAGGGCTACGCTCAGTTCATGGAATTGGCGGAACGCCTGCATCGCATCTCGCGCGATTGGTTTTTTTATCGGTCAATCGGCGGCCTGCGCGACATGTTCGACGCCGGCAACATGACAAAGGCCGGCACGCTCAGTGACGTGCTCGCCATGCGCATGGGCCGCAGCGTTTCGCACACGGTGCGCAGTTTCGTTCCCGACAAACGCGTCGCGCAAATGGTCGATCACTTCACGCAATACGTCGGCTCGTCGCCCGACGCGTCGCCTGCGATCCTGTGCGGCATCGCGCATATTCAGACTGGCGAAGGAATCTGGTATCCACGTGGCGGCACGGCCGCCATCCCACGCGCGCTGGAAAAATTAGCACGCGAACTCGGCGTGGAAATTCGCACCCAGACGGACGTGCGCCGCATCTCGACTACGCGTGGCATTGTCACCGGCATCGAATTGCAAGACGGGACGCATCTCCCATTCGATGCCGTTATTTCCAATTGCGATTCCGTCCGGACGCATCGGGAATTGCTCGGTGGCGTGAAGAAATTCGAGCGTCGTCGCAAATACGAGCCGGCCTGCTCCGGCGTGGTCCTGTATCTCGGCTTGCGCAAACGCCCCGCGCAATTGCTCCACCACAATTTCGTTTTCTCGCGCGATCCCGAAGAAGAATTCGAATTCATCTACGAGAAAGGCGAACCGGCACCCGATCCGACCTGTTACGTTTGCGCGCCAGCCGAGACCGAACCCGCGGTTGCGCCCTCCGGCGGCGAAGCGCTTTACGTTCTCGTCCACACTCCCTATCTGCGACCGCATCACGATTGGAAAGAAATGTTCCCGCGTTATCGGCGCGTCATTCTCGACAAACTCAAACGCACAGCCGGGCTCGATATTGAAAGCGACATCGTGTGTGAAAGCGCGCTCACTCCGCTCGACATTCACGAACATTATCGCGTGCTCGACGGCGCGATTTACGGTCTCGCCAGTCACGGAAAATTCGTCGGTGCGTTCAAACCCGGAAATCGCTCGCCCGATTTCCAAGGCCTCTATCTTGCCGGCGGCGCGGCTCATCCTGGCCCCGGCATGCCGATGGTTTTGATGTCGGGCTGGATCGCAGCCGATGCGCTCGATCACGACCTGCCCGCGACGCCGGCTCGCGCCCGGTCGTCCTCCGTGGCAAGCTTTCGTTGATGAGACGCGGCGCCCTGCCCGAAATTTCTCCCACCCTTCTCCGCCTCTTCGGCCATTATGGCGACGGCTACCTGCGCCGGCATTTTCATTCAATCCGCCTTCTGCGCGACAGCGAAGCGTCGCCATTGCCATCCGGGCCAGCCGTCGTTTACCTCAATCACGCCGCCTGGTGGGATCCGCTCGTCTGTCTTTTTCTGGCGCGCCGATTTTTTCCCGACCGATCTTCTTTCTCCCCGATCGACGCGGTCGCGCTGCAGCGCTACCGATTCTTTCGCAAACTGGGTTTCTTTCCGGTCGAACAAAACTCCGTGCGCGGCGCCGCCGAGTTTCTGCGAACCGCGACCGCTGTTTTACAAAATGATAACAGCCTCCTCTGGTTGACCCCGCAAGGACGCTTCACCGATGTGCGGCAGCCCGTCGAGTTGCAGCCCGGCGTATCGCATCTGGCGCGGCGTCTGCCTGAAGTCACTTTCCGGCCGCTGGCTCTCGAATACACTTTCTGGGAAGAACGCCGTCCGGAAGTGTTGCTCGCTTTTGGGAAACTCGTTTCCGCGCCTAACGAGACTTCCTTAACCGAAAATCTGCGCGAGACCATGGGGAGACTGGCCGCCGCCAGCCAGCGCCGGGCCGCCCACGAGTGGGAACCGTTGCTGCGCGCGCGCGGCGGTGTCCAACCGTTTTACGATTTCTGGCGCTCGTTAGGCGCACGCTGGCGCGGCGAAAGATTTCAGGCCGGACACTCCGAGCTATGACCGCGCTCGCTTGCCTCTCGCTTTTCTTCGCGGCCATTCCGGCTTTTCTCTTTTGGCGCAATCTCCACCTGCTCCGGCCGCTTCCTCAGAGCGCGACGCCGTTCGCTGAGAAAATTTCCATTCTCATTCCGGCGCGCGACGAAGAAGAAAACATTGCCGCGGCTCTCACCGCCGCGCGACGGAGCGGGGCGCACGAAATTCTCATTCTCGACGACGCTTCCACCGATCGCACCAGCCAAATCGTCGCCAAAATCGCGAAGATTGATTCCCGCGTGCAATTGCTCCACGGCGAAGCTTTGCCTAACGACTGGTGCGGAAAAAATTTCGCGTGCGCGCAACTCGCCGCCGCCGCCCAAGGTTCTCTCCTCCTCTTCGTCGACGCCGACGTGCGGATCGCGCCCAACGCCGCGACGCGCATCGCTGGTTTCCTCCGCGCGAGCGGCGCCGAATTGGTCAGCGGCGTGCCGCGCCAGGAACTGGGAACGTTTTCGGAATGGCTCCTCGTTCCGCTCATCCATTTCGTCCTGCTCGGATTCCTGCCGATCAGCCGTATGCGCCGCCTAACGAGCCCGAGTTACGGCACCGCCTGTGGCCAACTGATGATGGCTGACGCCGCGTCGTATCGCGCGAGCGGCGGGCACGCCACCATTCGCCATCGCATTCACGAAGGTCTGGCGCTGGCCCGCAGTTTTCGTGCGCACGGTTTCGGCACCGACCTTTTCGACGCCACCGATGTCGCCCGTTGCCGCATGTATCGACGGAACGCCGATGTCTGGCGCGGCTTTCTCAAAAATACCCATGAAGGTCTCGGCGCTCCCGGTCTCATTGTCCCAGCGACACTCCTTTTGCTGGTCGGGCAAGTGATGCCATTCGTGCTGCTCGCCGGCGCGCGTCCCTTGTCCCCGGCAGTTATCAGCCTTGCTGCCGTCGCCGCCATCTGCGCGATCGCTCCGCGCCTGGCCGGCGCCAAACGATTCGCCCAGCCCATCGCGACCGCGCTCCTCCATCCCCTCGCCATCGTCGCGCTCGTGGGCATTCAATGGTTTGGCCTCGCCCGCCTGCTCGCTCGTCGGCCGCCAAGATGGAAGGGCCGCTCGTATCCAACGTTCCCTGCGGATGCAACGACCGTTCGTTAAGCCGGCGATTTAGCCGTCCTCGCCTGAACGGCAACCACACTGAACATCAGACTCGTCGGCTGGGGAACTTACTCACCCGCGATCGCCTAGCGAAAACAAGCTGAGACATCGCGCGAGAGGCGTTCACAACAGTGAAATCTGGGCGTATCATTGGGCCTCGGTCGATCCCATCCCGCTTGGTTAGATCTCATCAATAAACGGTGATTATGGCATCTGGGTGATCCAGAGGATCGATAACCATGCGGCCTCCGAACTCCCCCCGCAGCTGAGCAATGAGGAGACGGTCTGTCCGGTCGAACGCTCGGCGTGCCGACCAGCTCCGCCGCCAGAGCGTGATGCGAATTTCGGTCCGCTTCCGAAACGCTCGCAAGTCCATGTCGGTTGCTCGAAAAATCACAAGGGCTGGCGAATCGTATTGCAAGGCAACGCCTCTATGGAATCCCGTCTGACTCGCAACCGTGGTTAAAACGCGCGTGACCCTTTCAGCATCGGAGCGCTTTTGTCCGGTGAGGTGGTAATCGCGGTCTGCGCAGGTCTGACAACCACAAAAAAGCAACAGGCCCAACAGAGGAACCGCGAGATGGCGCATAGACCTAACAGGCGATCGCGTGCCGGCGGCAAACGCCGGAGAGCATCTCCCAAAGCGCGTCGAGCACGCGCTGCACCGCGTTCTGCACGGCAGGTGCGTTCGCGTCGTTTACGTATCCGTCGAGCAAAGCGCGCTCGGTCGCGGAGTGTTCGCGATCCGCTTCCATGTGCACCGTGAAGTATTCGTAATCCTTCGGGTTCTTGATGCCGTAATGCTTTTTCAAGCCATCGATCTTCGACTCCGAGACCTCGGGAATCTGGCTCTCGTAGGCGTAAAGCGCGGCCAATCCTTCAGCGGTATCGCCTTCGCAAACGGTGCGGAAGGTTTTGATGAGCCCTGTGGTTTCGGGCGTCGGCTTGGTTTCCTTTACCTCGTTAGGCGGAGCGCCGAGACCGTCGGCAAATTGCAGCCAAAGCTCCGGATGATTCGGCGAGCCCGCTTCCTCATCCATCAAATTTTGCAGGAGATGACGGCGCGTGGGTTGATCATCGCAACGCGCGTGCACAGCTGACAGATAAGTCGGGAAAGCGGCGACGTGCTGGTAATATTGGCGCGCGTAATCAGTCAGCGCTTCTTTGCTCAATTCGCCGCGGGTCCAGGCGAGATAAAACGGATGGGTGAGCAGATGTTTGGCGGCGATTTGGTGATCGATGGATTCGAGATGGTTGTTCATGGCTGTGAAATGATGCGCAGACTATGAGGTCCAATTTCTTTTGGCAACCTTTCCGATCCGGAATCGCTCTCACTGCGCTTCGCCTTTCGCAATCGCTCGCCGGAGCCGTTCCTCAGCGAGCACCGTCATTCGCTCAGTCAAAGGCGTCGCGGCGAGGCGCTCGCGAATGGTCTCGACGCTGAGTTTGCCGTCGGCCAGCAAAGCCGCGCAGAGTGCCAGATCTTTCGGACGACCTACCTGCAACTTCACGGCGGCGAGATCATGTGGATCGAGACAGTGGGCGGCTTCGCAGCCCGGCCACGCGACCAGGCGTTTGTCCCACCCAGCTGGGAACATTTCCTTCGCTGCCGGCAACAAGACGTCAGCGTAATATCCGGTGCGCCCGTGAAAGACGCTGTTCTCGCCAATTGATTCGTGGAGCAACTTTCCGATCTCGGCGTCGTACGGCTCGACGAGGAGGTCGGCGTCGTAAGAAGCTTCCAATGGTTGCCCCGGATCTCCCAGATGCGGGAAAGTGGCGAGAAAGGCGGACGAACCGGCGATCAGGATCGATTCGCCATGAATGAGCGCCCGGGCCGCATCCGCCAGATGACTTAGTGCGTGTGGCTGCAAAGGAATTCCCTTCGCTCGGTGGTGGTCAGGATTCCTGGGAAAGGCGCAAACGAACGGAGATGGGTGGCTTCCTCTCCCGGGTCGCGCAGGATCCACAGCAATCGTTCGAAGGCCGAAGAATCAGCGCGCGCTTCGAGGATGATTTGGCGCCACTGTTCCAGGCGGTGGGGAGCGGAATGGTTTTGGGCGAGCCAGCGCTCGATGTTCCTCAACGGAATTTCCAGGAGGTGCGGTTGCCGCTCAATCTTGTCGGCGATCGCCTCATTCATGTTTCGAGCTTTGCCCCGAGAATTTGTCTCCTGCACGAGACAGAGGTTAATCGACCGTATCGAAGCTGGCAATCGCGGGAGTTTGATTCGTTAGGCGAGCTTGAGGATGTGCTTGATGCCGCGCACGGGAATGATGACCCAGGCAGGGCGATTGTTCAGCTCGTAACCGATTTCGTAAATGGCCTTGTCGAGCAGATAAGCCTGCAACGAAATGTGCAGATCGCCTTCCATTTGCGGAATGAAGGAGGCGCCGCGTGTGGCCTTGAGATAACTCTGCAGGAAAAGGCTGCTCATTTGGCGATACCAAAGATCGGCCCAGCGTTCGAGGAAGGGCATATCTTCGCCGCGCACGGAGGTCTGCCAAAGCGCGCTGTAGGCGGCGTACTGGAACGAGCGCATCATGCCGGCGACGTCGCGCAAGGCGGAACGCTTCAGCTTGCGTTCGCTCAACGGCCGCGCCGGTTCGCCTTCGAAATCGAGAAAGACGAAATCCTTTCCGGTGTAAAGCGCCTGGCCGAGATGGAAATCGCCATGGATGCGCACCTTTTCCGCGCCGGAACGCTGCTCGAGCAGGCGTTGTTCTTCGGCGTGAATCTGTTGTTCGGCCGCGAGCACCTCGGCGGCTTCAGCTCGAAATGCTTCCGGCAATTCCGGTAATTTTTTCTGGAGCAACGCCAACGCCCGTCGCAACGAAGCGCGCATGTTTTGGTAAACGGAGCGCTGCGCCATGGCGTTGAACGGCTCGGGCGCGAAGGAAGCATTTTCGCGATCACCCGCCAAAGCGAGATGCAACTCACCGGTGCGTTGCCCGAGCAACATGGCCTGCTCTGGATAAACGCCGCCGACCAGCTCATCGAACATCGCGCCGGCATTGGTTGATTGTCCCTGCAAATCGCCTTTGCGTTCGAGCACGCGCTCGTAATAGCGGCCGACCGCGCCCAGCGTAAGCACCCAGGCATCACGCTCGTTTTGCACGGCGGATTGAAGAAGACAGACCACCGTCGGTTCCGTGCGATCACGGCGATATTCGAGCGTGCCGGCGAACGACGGGACGTGGGTGAAATTCTGCCGCTCGGACAAAAAACGCGTGATCTCGACGTCGGGATTGATGCCGTCTTCCAGTTTCCGATAAAGCTTCAGAAAATATTTACCGTCGAAAACCATCGACGAATTGCTCTGCTCGGCGCTGAGCACCTGCGAGGTCGCGGGGAGGCTTTGGGCCTGCTCGCTCTCGGCGAGCAACGCGCCGGCGCTGCCAACCAATTCTCCGCCCCGCCCCTTCCAACGCTGGCGCGCCGAGATGGTGTGGAAGAGTGCATTGCGAAAGTCGGCGTCCCAGATGGCATCGTGCAAAATGGTCTGCGTATCGCCTTCGAATTGCGCGATGACCCCTTGCGGCGACTTGCGCGCAATCACGTCCGCCGCCGCGCCGCTCGCGATCTGCACGGGCAACGCGTAATTCTCGCTGGCGCCTTCGTGATAGTTCACTTCCAGGAACCAAAAGCGCGCCGCATCCGGATCGCTGGAGAGCGGGATTTCCTCGGCCACGCGCAACGAGCGAATGGTGCGCGCCTTCGAGCCGAACCAGCGGCAGGTGCGAATATATTGCGGCAGAATTTCGCGTTCAAATTGCGCACGTCGGCCATCGGCGAGAAGCGTCTGCAAGCGCGGCTCGGCCCGCACGAGCGAAGCGATCCGTTTGGCCGACGCGCGCGCGGTTGCGTTTTGCGGCTTGAGCAAAAACCAATAATGCGCGTGCGGCCCGAGCGTAATCGGGTACGGCCGTTTCTTGATCGACGGGAAATGATTCTGACTGAATACCTCGACTAAAGTGGAACCGGCGAAGCGGGTGAGATCGAGATCGGCCGGCTGCGAGAAGCGTGAAAGATTGACGACGACGAGGATGGTCTCGTCTTCAAAGCGGCGCAGGAAAGCGAGCACCTTCGGATTTTCGGGATAAAGAAACTCGATCGAGCCGCGCGAGAACGCCTTGTAGTTTTTGCGCGTGGCGATGACGCGCCGCATCCACCAAAGAAGCGACGACAGATTCTTTTGCTGAGTCTCGACGTTGACCGCTTCGTAGTGATACTCGGAGTCGATCGTGACCGGCAGATAAAGCTGCTGCGGATTCGCGGTGGAAAAGCCGGCGTTGCGATCGGCGCTCCATTGCATGGGCGTGCGGCAGCCGTTGCGATCGCCGAGATAAAAATTGTCGCCCATCCCGATCTCGTCGCCGTAATAAATGACGGGCGTGCCGGGCATGGAGAAGAGGAGAATGTTGAGCAGCTCGACCTTGCGCCGGCTGTTCGCGAGCAAAGGCGCGAGGCGGCGGCGAATGCCGAGATTAATGCGCGCGGTCGGATCGGTCGCGTAGACGCGCCACATGTAATCGCGCTCTTCGTCGGTCACCATTTCGAGGGTGAGTTCGTCGTGGTTGCGCAGGAACATGGCCCATTGGCAATTGTCCGGAATGGCCGGCGTTTGCTCGAGAATGTCGACGATGGGAAAGCGATCCTCCATTTGCAGCGCCATAAACATCCGCGGCATGAGCGGGAAATGGAAATTCATGTGCGACTCGTCGCCGGTGCCGAAGTAGGTGACGGCGTCTTCCGGCCACTGATTCGCTTCGGCAAGCAACATGCGGTCCTTGAAATTCGCGTCGAGATGCGCGCGCAACTTCTTCAAGTAGGTGTGCGTTTCTGGCAAATTTTCGCAACTCGTGCCTTCGCGTTCGTAAAGATAAGGCACCGCGTCGAGGCGGAGGCCGTCCACGCCCATGTTCAGCCAGAAATCGAGCACCTTCTGCACGGTCTCGTGCACGGCTGGATTATCGAAATTCAAATCGGGCTGGTGCGAATAGAAACGGTGCCAGTAGTAGGCTTTCGCCACCGGGTCCCACGACCAGTTGGAAGTCTCGAAGTCCTTAAAGATGATGCGCGCGTCTTTGTATTTTTCGGGCGTGTCGCTCCATACGTACATTTCCCGCTCGGGCGAACCGGGCGCGGCGCGCCGCGATTTTTGGAACCACGGATTGCGATCGGACGAATGGTTGATGACCAGTTCGGTGATGACGCGCAGCCCACGCTCGTGCGCCGCCTCGAGGAACGCGCGGAAATCATCGAGCGTTCCGTAGCTCGGATTCACGTCGTAATAGTCCGCGATATCGTAACCATCATCGCGCAGCGGCGATGGATAAAACGGCAGCAACCAGATCGCGGTGATGCCGAGTTCCTGCAGGTAATCGAGCTTTTGAATGACTCCGCGGAAATCGCCGATGCCGTCCGCGTTGCTATCGTTGAATGTTTTAACGTGCAGCTCGTAAATGACCGCGTCTTTATACCAGAGCGGATCTTCGGGAAGGCGTATGGGCGTTTGCGACATGAAGGATAACTTTTGGCGCACAAAGCCCCGTGGCGCAATAAGCGCCCCGGCGTGCGGCGTTCTTTTGGGCGAAGCGGCTTATCTCGCCGGCACCAACACGGCCTGGCTGGCCACGCATTGCCACTTCCTGTTGCGCAACACCCAGGTGTCGGTGAAACGGAAATCATGCCGCACTTTTTGACCGGCGCGATTCTTGTCGGTCTGCTTCGCGCCACCGGTCACGACCGCGATGTCGCGACCGTAGAAGTGAACATCCAGACTGTGCGCCACCGTCACTGGCGGCGCGCTGGTGTCCTCCTTCGCTTCGCGCAGGAGATATTTTTTGTTCACCGTTTTTCCAGCGGGCGACGTGCCGACAAAATCGTCGGCCACATATTTTTCGACCACGTCGGGATCGTTAAAGGAAGCTTCCCATTCTTTTTCCACCGTTTTCAAAAGGGAGGCGGAGGCACGCTGGTTTGCCCCGGTGTCGGTATTATCCGGAAGTTTGCGCTCCTTCTTTTGCGCAGCCGGTTTTGGCGACGGCGTGGCTGTGGATTTGGGTGTTGCGGTGGGCTTTGCCGTTGAACGAGGCGTGGCCCTCGGAGTTGCTGTCGGCTTCGGTGTGGCCGTCGGTTTTGGTGTGGCCGTCGCTCGCGGCGTCGCCGTCGGTTCAGGTG
>JBBSQB010000005.1:0-166431 GCA_038258245.1 Chthoniobacterales bacterium | reverse complement strand
CGAGATCGATCTCGCCCTCCACGTCGCGGATTTACTCAGCCGGCAGGACGATTATCCGCAAGCCATCGACGTCTTGAAAGACGCCATCAAAGCGAAGCCGAAAGCGGCCGAGCCCTACCTGCAACTGGCGGTCTTTTACGCCCGCGACTTGAAGAAGCTCGAGCAAGGTCTCGGCTACGCCCGCCAGGCTCTCGCTCTCGATCCCAAGAATATCGATGTCTACCAGCGCCTTTTCGAAATTGAAATGGCGAGCGACAATCCGCAAAAGGCGCTGCAAGCGCTCGACGACGCCGCCCGTGTGCAAGTCGAAGATCCTGAATTTTGGGCGCAGCTCGGCAAGCTCTACGCCACCGTCGTCTTTAAAACCGGCACCACGCCGAAGCCAGCGGACGTGCAGCGCGTAAACATCTTCTTTCGGAAAGCCGCGAAGAACGCCGGCGAGCGCCCGGAGATTTTGAAGGATGTGGCCGATTACTTCGCCGCCTCCGGCCAGATTCGGGAAGCGATTCCATTCTATCTAAAGGTGCTCGATCTCGAGCCGGAGGACGTGAATTCTCTCGAAAAACTGGCCAACGGATTCGTCCTCACCAATCAATGGTCGCAAGCCATCGACGCCCTCCAGGAGATCATTTCCGCCCATCCGGAGAAGGGACAAAACTACGAGCTACTGGCCAGCGTTTACGAAGACGAAGGCCGCGCCTTTGAGCGAAAGGATGAGCCGGATAAGGCGGCCGCCAATTTCCGGCGCGCAGCGCAAAATTACGAGCAGAGCCTGCTCATCAATCCGACCAAAGTCTCCAATTACCTCCGACTGGGACAACTGCTCCTCAGTCGCTTGCACGATTACACTCGCGCTTTGCACATGCTCACCGAAGCCCGCCGGCGTTTCCCCGCCTTGCCCGAGATCACCTACTACCTTGCCCTCGCCCAACGCGAAGCGAAGCAACCGAAGGCCGCCGTCGCCACCTTCGAGGAAGCGTTGCGCGAAGCGGAGCTGGCCTCGAGCGAGATGGTGGACGCGCGATTTTATTTCGACTACGGCGCGACCGCTGAACAAGCCGGCCTCTACGACAAGGCCGCCGATCTCTTCAAGCGCTCCATCGCCATCGATCCCAAAAATTCGGCCCAAACCTACAACTACCTCGGCTACATGTGGGCCGAACAAAACATGCACCTCGAAGAAGCCGAAGCGATGATCCAGCACGCTCTAGAGCTCGATCCGAATAACGGCGCTTATCTCGACAGCCTCGGCTGGGTCAAGTATCGCCGCGGCAACTTTAATGGGGCGCTCGATGACCTCCTCGCCGCGCTCAAAAAACTACCCACCCCGGACGCAACCGTCCTCGAACACGTCGGCGATACCTACGGCAAACTCAGCCGCATGCCGCAGGCGGTCGAGTATTGGCAAAAAGCCTACGCCCTCGACAAGGGAAACAAAGACCTCACCGCCAAGATCGAAGCCGCTCGCACTCGAATGAGCCAGGGCCAGCCGGCGAAAAATAATTCGCTCTGATGAACTCCGCGGTTTCCTAGTCTCGCGAAAGGCACCAAACTCGCACCCGGAATGCAACGATACCCCACACCCTGGCAGCGCAAGACGATGTGGGCTGCGTTGAGCGCGCTCTTCGTTGTCTTCCTCTTCGTCGTCGTCGGCACGGTCGTCTTTCTGGCTGCGAAAGTGGTCGGCTTCCTCCAGCCGATTCTCATTCCTGTCGCCATCGCCGTTATCCTCGCCTATTTGCTCGATCCGCTGGTCACGCAGTTGACCAGACGAGGCCTCGGGCGCACCGCCTCGATCGCCATACTTTTCGCGTTCGTTTTTCTCGCCATCGGGGGATTGCTGGCCTGGCTCGTCCCGATGATCTCGCTGCAAAGCGCAAACGCCGCCAAGGAACTCCCCGAATACACGCGCAAGGCCCGCGATTTCACGGTCGATCTTATTTATCGCTACGATCGCACTTTTGGTGTGCCGGAGTTGGGCAAAAGCAAAGGCTCGGCCACCAAAAGCTTCATCGATTGGTTGCTCGCTCCGACCGTCAACGCCTCACCCACGCCGACGCCGGCGCCTTCCGCTTCCCCAGCCACCGTGACCACACCGGCGGGTCAGGAAGAAATCAAAGCCAGCCCGCCTGCGAATGCCGACCAAAAGAAGCTCACCGTGGCAGAGCGAAAACGCATCCAGCTCTGGGTCGAAAAGCAGTTGCCGAATTTGCAGCATCAAATTCCCAATCTGGCCGATAAATTTTGGGAAGTCGTCAAGACCAGCATCGGCGGCTTCCTCGGCGTGACCGGATTTTTGCTCAGCCTGATCATGGTGCCCATCTATCTCTTTTTCCTGCTCAAGGAACGCCCCGCCATCGCTCGGCGTTGGAAGGAATATCTGCCGCTGCGCGCTTCGCCGTTAAAGGAAGAAGTCGCCACCGTCATTCTCCAGATCAACAGCTACGTCATCGCCTACTTCCGGGGCCAGCTTCTCGTCTGCATGGTCGATGGCCTGCTCATCGGCGTCTCCTTGTTCATCTACGGCCTGCCCTTCGCGCCGCTTATTGGATTACTCGTTTCCGTCCTCACCATGATTCCGTACATCGGCATCGTGCTCTGCTGGATTCCAGCCGTGCTCATTGCGGCGGTCACGTGGGGTTCCTGGTCGTCGATCTTTTGGGTGACGGTCATCTTTCTCGTCGTGCAGAACGCAGAGGCCATCCTCTACGCGCCGCGCATCGTCGGCAATTCTGTCGGGCTCCATCCGATGACGGTGATCGTTTCCATTTTTGTCTGGGGCTTGCTCATCGGCGGTTTGCTCGGCCCGATCCTCGCCATCCCGCTCACCGCCACCCTCAAGGTTTTGCTGGCGCGTTATGTCTGGGGCCGGCGGCTCCGTCGGGAAGTCATGGAAAACATCGAAGACGCGCCGGTGGTGCGAGAAGAAGAGCGTGCCCGGGCAAAATAGCGGCGGGCGCGTCTGTTCGCATGCGGATTGCATTCTTTCCGCGCTTTGGGCATAGAAAGCGGAAGGATGTCAAAAAGGGTCAAGCGCGTTCGCCGACGGCGAGTTAGAGGTCCGCGCCACTTTACTTTCCATCCTCATCGCATCGGGCTGACGATCGGCGTGCTCATCGCCGCATTCGTCCTGTTTTTCCTCCTGCTGATTTACGCGCCGAAAATGTATCACAGTTGGAGCGAGCAACGCTTGCTCAAGCGAGCCACCGCCCTGCTCCACGAAGGAAAATACGCGGAAGCGACCGTCGCCGCGCAGGAAGCACTGCAAGCCCGGCCGCAATCGCTGGCCGCCTATTATCTCCTCGCCGAAGGGACCGAAAAACAAAACGACCTCGAGACCGTGGCTTATCGCGCCGAAATCGCCCGGCTTTTGCCTAACGACCTCGACAGCCAGCTCAATCTCGCTTCCGCCGCTCTGCGCTTTGGCCAGATCGACGTGGCGCGTCGCGCCCTGGATCGGGTTCCTGAAAAAGAGCGGCCGCGCGCTGCTTTTCAGGTCGTGGCCGGCTGGCTCGCCCGCGCCCAGGGGAATGAAGCCGAGGTCGAGCAGCGATTCGCCGCCGCCGTTGCCCAGGAGCCAAAAAACGACCTCTACCAGTTCAATCTCGCCGTCATCCAAATTCATTCCCCCACGGCCGAGAAAAACATGCGCGCGAGAGAGACGCTCAATCGCTTGAGCAAGATGAGTGAGTTCCGCACCGGCGCCCTGCGCGCACTGCTCACCGACGCGATCGAGCGCAATAACATGCCGGCCGCCGACGGCTTCGCCCAGCAGTTGCAGATGAGCCCCGACGTCACTTTCTCCGATTACCTGCTCGCGCTCGATTTCTATCAAAAGCTCGACCCGAAAAAATTCAGCGCACTCCTCCAGAAAGTGAAACCCGTGGCCGCGCGCCATCCACGCGATCTCGCCGCCCTCATGGATTGGATGATCCACCGCAAACTCGCCTCCGAAGTTTTGAAGTGGATGGAAACGTTGCCACCAGAAGAAACCACCGTGCCTCCGGCCGCCGGTTCCGTGGCCGAAGCGTTCACCGCCGTCAAGAATTGGTCGCGGTTGAAACGCTGGACGCGCAACGGCGATTGGGGCGACGCCGAATACTTGCGTCTCGCCTATCAGGCTTATGCGGCCCGCCAATCGCGCGGGAACGCGGCCGCCGCCGAGTTTGCATCGCTCTGGGATTCCGCCGCGCGAGCCGCCGAGAACTCGCCCGGACATCAGGCTCACCTCGCGCGACTGGCCGATAAATGGGAATTGAGCACGGAAGGCGAAAGCCTCTGGCTGCAGGTTGCTGCCAATCCGCCGTTGCGGCGCGAAGCACTCGACGCCCTTGCCAAAATTTACCGCGCCCGCAACGATCTGCCCGATCTTCTCAAAATTCTACGCCGCCTGCACGCCAGTTCCCCTAACGAGATCGGCCTGGCCGCCGATGGCGCGCGACTCGCCCTCCTCATCGAGCGCAACGCCGCCGACGCCCATCGGCTCGCCAAAGAAACTTACGAGAACGCGCCTAACGACTTAAACGCCGGCGTCACCTACGCGTTCTCCCTCTACGGTCTCGGCCGCACCGGCGAAGGAATCGAGGTCTTAAAGAAATTCTCCGGTGAACAACTGCACGATCCGCACGCCGCGGTCTTCACCGCCGTCCTCCTGCTCGACGAAGGCCAGCCCGATCTGGCCCGTGAATTCATCGAGGCCGCGCGCAAGGGCCACATCTATCCGGAAGAAAAACGCCTGCTCGACGAAGCCCGCGCCAAAGGAACGAATCCCGCGTCACCGACGCCCAGCTAAGCATTGTAGGGCAGGCGTTCCCGCCTGCCTCCCAATTTATTTCCCCTTCATCGCCTCCGCCACAATCAACGCCGCCAACTCCTGCGTCGCTGCGTCCAGCGCTTCGTTCGCTTCCTTCAACCGCTTCACTTCACGCGCCATGAGCGCCGCGCGCACTGCGCTCGCCGCTTCCAAAATCTTCTCCCTCTCCTCTTTCGGCAAACGTTCCCCAACCACGGCAAACGCATTCTCCACCGCCCGCAACATCTCCTCGGCCTTCAATCGCGCCTCCGTCCAAATCCTCTCGTTCATGTCTTCAAAAGCATGATCGAGCGAATCGGCCAGCATGGCCTCGACCGCCTCATCCGAAACATCAATCGCGCTCTTGATCTCCACCACTTTCTCCGCGCCCGTCTTCACATCCCGCGCCAGCACATGCAACAACCCATCGGCATCGATCTCAAATTGCACGCCGACGCGCGCGATTCCCTTCGGCGTCGCCTCGAACCCGATCTCAAATTGTCCCAGCGGCCAGTTATCCCGCGCCATTTCGCGTTCACCTTGCAGTACTTTGATCTGCATCGCCGTTTGATTGTTCACCGCCGTCGTAAACATCTCTCCGGCCTTGAGCGGGATGGTCGAATTGCGCGGGATGACCACATTCATCAACCCGCCGAACGTCTCAATGCCTAACGAGAGCGGCGTGATATCGAGCAAAACGACATCACGAATCGCCCCCGACAAAATCCCGGCCTGAATGGTCGCGCCCAACGCGATCGTCTCATCTGGATTTTGCGACACATTCGGTTCGCGCCCAAAAATTTCAGCCACCAACCGCCGCACCAGCGGCATGCGCGTCGCCCCGCCCACCAGAATCACCTCGTCCAAATCGCCCGGCTCAATCTTCGCATCGGCCAGCGCGCGCAAACAATGCCCTCGCGTGTTCTCCACTACGGGCAGCGCAATCTTCTCCAGCTCCTCTCTCGTTAGGCGATAAACATGATTTCGTCCCTCGACAAAAGGCACCTCGATCTCCGTCGCCGTTTCCTCCGACAATCGATGCTTCGCCGCCACGACCAGCTCTTGCTTCTGCCAATTGGCAATTGGCAATTCGCAATTGGCAATTAATCCCTGGTCTACATCGTCGCCTCCCAACCGCGTATTCCCGTTCGTCGACAGCACCTGAAAAACGCCGTCGTTCATCTCCAGAATCGAAATGTCGAAGGTGCCGCCGCCGAGATCGTAAACGGCGATGCGCGCCTTCTCTTTCAACTTATCCAGCCCATAGGCCAGCGCGGCGGCGGTCGGCTCATTCACGATTCGCTCCACCGTAAATCCGGCCAGTTCGCCCGCGCATTTCGTCGCGCTCCGTTGCGCGTCGTTAAAGTAGGCGGGCACCGTAAGGACGGCCCGCGCTACCGCCCGATCGAGCGCGCGCTCCGCGTCGCGCTTCAACTTCCCCAAAATGAGCGCAGAAATTTCTTCCGGCGACAGCACGCGATCGTCGACCCGCACGGCCACGGGCCGGCCTTTTTGCCTAACGAGTTCGAAATCGACACCCAACTCTTCCGGCCCGATCTCTTCACTCCGCCGGCCGATGAAGCGTTTGATCGACGAGATCGTCCGCTCCGGCGCGAGCGCGCGCTGACGCACCGCCGACGTGCCAACGAGCGGCTCGCCGGACGTCGGAAAGTGCACGACCGACGGCGTGAGCCGCCGGCCTTCCGCATCGGCCAGTAAAATGGGGAAACCCGCCTCCATCACGCCGATGAGCGAATTCGTCGTTCCCAAATCAATGCCGACAATCGTTTCCATTATTCAATCAGTTGCTTCTCTTCGATCAGTTTCCAGGACTCCACCGCCGCCCGCGTTTCCGAAATATCCGGGCAACGCACCAGCATCACTCTGTCAAAACACACTTCCGTAAACGGCAGCCTGATTGCCGCCGCCAGTTTCGCTTTGGTCCGTGGCGCAAGATCCGCGTAGAGCAAACTAACATGCGGATTGGCCACGCGGGCTAATTCCTTTAATTCCTCGTTAGGCTGAAAGCGCACAAAAAGCGTTTTAAAGAAGGGCGCTGAGGTATGGACGCCGTCCACTCGCAACCGCGGCGCACGCGCTTTCATC
Source organism: Chthoniobacterales bacterium (assembly GCA_038258245.1). Classification (GTDB taxonomy): domain Bacteria; phylum Verrucomicrobiota; class Verrucomicrobiia; order Chthoniobacterales; family UBA10450; genus JBBSQB01. The sequence continues at coordinate 159,533 of JBBSQB010000005.1, read as the reverse complement.
CCGGCCAGATGCGAGCGCGCTGCGTCGCCCGAACACGGCGGCGGCGCGGCCAGGGTAAGATGCGGCGGAAAAACCGGCCCGTCATATGCGGCGGCTAGTTCCGCAATCTTATCGCTCAGAAATTGGCGCGCCTCGCCCGCTGGTGTGAGCCAGAAAACATATTGCTCCATTGCCATCGGCTGCATCGCATCCTGTTGCACAGGCGGCGCGCGCTCGCCACCTTGGCCCATGCCGACCAACGTCCTGGGCACCGAATTAAAAGACTGCTCGCACGATCCGCTCACCGGATTTTATCGCGACGGCTGTTGCCGCACCGGTCCGGATGATCGCGGTCTCCACACCGTCTGCGTGCAGGTCACGCGCGAGTTTCTCGACTTCTCTGTTCTCGATGGAAACGATCTGGTCACGCCGCATCCGGAGTGGGGCTTTCCCGGATTGGAGCCGGGCGACAAATGGTGCGTGTGCGTGACGCGCTGGGCGGAAGCCCTCCGCCACGGCCGCGCCGCGCCGATCGATCTGGAGGCGACGCATTTGTCCGCGCTCGAATTCGTTAGTCTCGAAGAACTGAAAGCGAACGCTGTTTAGTTCCGGGGAGGTCAGGCGGCCCGCCTGACTCGGCGGGTAGGCGGCTCGCCTGCCCCGCTCCCGTTTCGACAGGCTGGCAGCCTGTCGGCCGAGACAGGCGAGCCGCCTGTCCTCCGTCCCTGCGCTGGCGCTCCGCGCGTTACGGCAGCTTCATGGCGACGCGGCGGGATTCCTCGACTGCGCTCGGAATGACGAACGCGGTGAGGGCGCCGCGTCTACCAAACTGACTTCTGGAAATACTGCTCATTCGCAGCCACGGTATCGCGCTTTGAAACTGCCGTTCAGTCTCTTCCTCGCCCTGCGCTACCTGAAGCCGAAGCGCACGTTCCTCTCCATCATCACGCTCATCTCCATCTGCGGCGTCACGCTCGGAGTGACGGTGCTCATTCTCGTCATCTCGGTCATGACCGGATTCGATCGTGAGTTGCAGCGCAAGGTGATCGATTTCGACGCGCACATCCTCGTAAGCTCGGAAGCGGTAATGCACGATTGGCGCGAATTGACGGTGAAAATCCGCGCCACGCCGGGCGTCGTCGCCACCGCGCCCTACATTCAAGGTCCCGTCATCGTTGAGTTTCAGAATCGCCGGCTCGCTCCGATGATTCGCGGGATCGATCCGGCGCAGGAGGAAAAAGTCATCCCGCTCCAGAAATTCATCAAATACGGGAAGCTCGATCTGAATGGCGATTCGACGGTGCTCGGCATCGAATTGGCGCGCAAACTTCAAGTCCACGTTGGCGATAAAATCACCGTCTATTCGCCGGGCAACCTGAACGAAATCCTCGACGGCATTAAGAAGCTCGAGAACGCGAATGGCGCAGCTGAGAAACAGGCAATCGATCAGCTCCGCGACGTCGTGTTGCCGAAGGAATTAACGGTCACCGGCATCTACGAAACCGGCCATTACTTGCACGACTCCGAGTTCCTCCTCGTCCCCATCTTCATCGGCCAGGAACTTTACGGACTCGGCGACGGGCTCCATGGGATCACCGTGAAAACGGACGATCCGTTTCGCGCGGCGGAAGTGAAGGAGCGCATTCGCCAATTTCTCACGCCGCCGGAATACGTGCAGACCTGGCAGGACATGAACCAGCAATATTTCGAAGCGATCCGGCTCGAGCGGAACGTGATGTTTTTCCTGCTCTTCTTCATCGTGGTGGTGGCGGCGTTCGGCATCATGAGCACGCTCATCACGGTGACGGTGCAAAAGCGGCGCGAGATCGGCATCATGAAAGCGATCGGCGCGAGCATCTGGCAGATCGTGTGGGTTTTCCTCGGTCAGGGAATCGTGGTCGGTATTTTCGGAACGCTGACCGGGCTGGGCCTCGGCATGACGCTGGTTCGCTATCGGAATGAGTTCAGCCAATTGCTGGCCAGCACCCTGCACATCGAGATTTTCCCGAAGCAGGTTTACCAATTCACCGCCATCCCGGCGGAAGTGATTCCGTGGGACGTGGTCAAGATTTGCATCAGCGCCTTCATCATCTGTTCGATCGCCGCGCTCGTGCCCGCCTACTTTGCGGCGCGGCTCGATCCGGTGAAGGCGTTGCGTTACGAATAGCGGCGCGCCGCTATTTGCGGCGCGTGTAGTGGATGTTCCATTTGTCCTTCCAGGTCTGGCCGCCGTCGCGCGAAGCCTGCCAATCCCAGTCGAGCGAATTCTTCGTGATGTTCTTGAAGACCATGCGGGAGAGAATTTTCGTCCCGTCCGCCATTTTATGTTCCGGGCTGCGCCACTCCATCACGCCATCTTTAAACTGGCCGGTGAAGACCAAATAATTTCCATTGGAATCGACCCAGGTCTGCCGCCATAGCTTGAGCAACGGCACATAGGTGGAGACACTCATGCCGCGGTAGTTCGTGGCGCTATCGGAAAAATTTTCCTGCACGATGCAGTCGCCTAAAATTCTCTTCACCTCGATCGTGCCTTTGCCCGGCTGCCCGGGCGGCGAACCGACCTGCCCTTCCGGCCAGGTCAAATCCCATTGGCCGATCCAGAAATCGAACTGCTTTCCTTCCGGCATTTCGCACGGCTTCGGCGGCGGTGATGCCGCCACCGTCGCGGCGGGCGCCGGCGAACTCGGTTCCGCAGCACGAACCGTCAAAACGACGAGAAACGAACAACCAATTGCAACGACCCACTTCACAAGATCTCTCATTTTTTTCTCCGGTTACTCTTCGACACGGGTAAGCTCACAAATATGCGCTCAACCCATCTTCGCAACGGGCTTCTAACCGTCCTTTTCGGCCTCTTCACCTTCTCCGCTCACGCGCAGATCGATCGCATTACCGGGAAAACCTGGGCGACCCGCTCGGAAGTGCTGGCGCGCCACGGCATGGTTTGCACCAGCGTGCCAGCGGCGACCCAAGTCGGGCTCGATGTTTTGAAACGCGGCGGCTCCGCGGTCGATGCCGCCATCGCGGCGAACGCGACACTTGGCCTAATGGAGCCGGTTTCCAACGGCGTCGGTGGCGATCTTTTCGCGATCGTTTACATCGCGAAGGAGAACAAACTTTACGGCCTCAACGGCAGCGGACGCTCGCCGCTTGGGCTCAGTTACGAGCAGGTAAAGGCCGAGCTCGCGAAGCAGCATCGCGAATTTCTACCGCCGACCGGAATGCTCCCGATCAGCGTGCCGGGAACGGTCGATGCCTGGGCGCAGTTGCAAGAGAAGTTCGGAAAACTCTCGTTAGGCGACGATCTCAGCGGCGCCATTCATTATGCCGAGGAAGGATTTCCCGTGACCGAATTGATCGCGCACTACTGGAGTTACGGCCCGCGCATTTATAAAGGATTGCCCGGCGCGTTTCTCGAAACCTACACGCTCGACGGCAAAGGCCGCACGCCAGCCAAAGGCGACATCTTCAAGAATCCAGCGCTCGCGCGAACGCTGCGATTGATCGGCGAGAAAGGGCGCGACGTTTTCTACAAAGGCGAGATCGCGGACAAGATCGACGCGTTCATGCAGGCCAACGGCGGCTACCTGCGGAAAGTCGATTTTGAGAAGCACACTTCGACCTGGGTCGATCCCGTCTCAACCAATTACCGCGGCTATGACGTTTACGAGTTGCCGCCTAACGGACAAGGAATTGCGACGCTGGAAATGCTGAACATCCTCGAAGGATATGATCTCGCGAAGATAGGCTTCGATTCTCCGGAATCGCTGCACGCCATGATCGAGTCGAAGAAGCTCGCCTGGGCGGACCGGGCGAAGTATTACGCCGATCCGGCCTTCGCCAAAATTCCGCTCGCCGGACTCATCTCAAAAAGTTACGGGGCCGAACGCCGCAAGTTGATCGACCCGGATCATGCGATGAAAGCGGCCGCGGCCGGTAATCCGAATCTCGGACAAAGCGACACCATCTACATGTGCACCGCCGATGACGAAGGCAACATGGTCAGCCTCATCCAAAGCAACTTCCGCGGGATGGGCAGCGGCATTGTCGTCCCGGGGCTCGGCTTCATGTTCCAGGATCGCGGCCAGCTTTTCTCGATGGAGCCAGGACACGCCAACGTCTATGCACCGGGCAAGCGACCGTTCCACACCATCATCCCGGGCTTCGTCATGAAGGATAAAAAACCGTGGCTCGCGTTCGGCGTGATGGGCGGCGACATGCAGCCGCAAGGTCACGTGCAAGTGCTTACCAACATGATCGATTTCGGCATGAACGTGCAGGAAGCGGGCGACGCTGCGCGCTGGCAGCACGAAGGCGATAACGAACCAACCGGCGAGAAGATGAACGACGGCGGCTATGTCGAAGTGGAGAGCGCTGTGCCTTATGCAACCGTTCGCGCGCTCAAGGCGAAAGGGCACGACGTGCGTTATGACGTGGGCGGTTACGGCGGTTATCAGGCGATCAAAGTGGAGATGCACGATGGCCAGCGCGTCTACGTCGGCGCCAGCGAAAGCCGCAAAGACGGCCAGGCCGCCGGCTACTGACTGTAGCCGCGTCGTTCGATGAGAAGAACTTCACCGCAGAGATCGCAGAGCACGCCGAGAAAGAAGGGGCTAATAAAAACGCAAGAAAGCAGGAACACTGAGCCAGTCATCCCTTCCTGTAGGGCAAGCGTTCCCGCTTGCCCTCCCCTAAATTTCATCCGCAGATTTCGCAGATCGACGCAGATTCCGAAACGAAACGAACCAAAACGACGGTGATGACGTTAATGCGGCCGTTTCGCACGGGAAATTCTATTCCTCATTTCCTGCTTTCCTGATTCGACAGTTTCGCCCCTTCCGGCGCGGCGAGGGCGCCGCGTTTACCAAGTTACGTGGAGATTCGGGACCGAAACTCGGTCTACGGCTCGCTCGACGAATCTTGTTCGGCGAAGGCGTCGTCGATCGATTGATTGAAAAGGCGCACGTCGAGCGGCTTGGTCAGATAGTCGCGCGCGCCCGCCGCCTTCAGGCGCTTGATTTGCTCGTCGGTCGCATCGGCACTCACCACGATCACCGGAATGTCGCGCGTGTTCTCTCCGGCGCGGAGGCGGGCGAGCACTTCGCGCCCGTTCATATCGGGCAGATGCAAATCGAGGAGAATGAGGTCGGGACGGTGTTCGCGCGCCAGATCGACTCCCATGCCTCCCTGCATCGCAGCCATTAATTTCGTGGCCGGCCGGCGCGCGAGGACGCGTTCCAGCAGCTTTAGATTGGAGATATTATCCTCGATATAAAGAATGACGCGCTGCCGCGTCGCCGCCTCGGCGGGCCCGGACGATTTCCCCATCATCGGCAAAATCTCCACTGGATCTTTGGTGCGCAAAAGCGTGACCGCAAAAGTCGAGCCGGCATCGAGTTCACTCTCCACCGTAAGCCGGGCTCCCATCAACTCAACGAGCCGTTTCGTTAGGACGAGCCCCAGGCCGACGCCTTCCACTTCGGTCCGCTCCGCCCCCAACCGATCGAACGGAGTAAATCCGCCGCAACGCCGCCGGCGCGATGCCCACCCCGATATCGCACACCGCCTGCGCTTTTTGTCTGGAGCAGTTCCTCCTCGACGGGCTCGCGCGCCGGTGGAAGGCTGTGGGATGTTCGCTGCGCCGTCGACGGCACCAGCGATTCCGGATTCTTGCGAGACGCACTCACTGGTCCGCGATTATTCCGCCGGCCGCGCCCGCTCGACCTCCGCCCCCGATGGGAGAAACTAAACCCATGCAGGCGCGCTGCTCCGGTTTCACATATTGTCGATTGATTTTGGGCGGATCGGCGGGAAGAAACACGATCTCAATTTCAGCACGGCATGTGCCAGTGGAAGCAATGGGGATGGGCCGTCTCTGTCCGTTCAAATCTGCAAACCGCAAACCCGTCATGAATTACAGGATTGACCGTCCTTACCCCTTCGCCCTCCACTCATTGCCTTATGAAACTGATCCGCCTTCTTCCGGCCGCGCTGGTTGCGCTTTGCTCCGTCACTCTTCTCGCCGAGCAGCCGCCCTCGCCGTCTCCATCGCCTTCCGCCAAGCCACAGGTCACTGGCGATTCGCCTCTCCCCTCTCCTGCGCCCGCGCCCGACGCCGCCGTTTTGACCAAACTCCTCCGCGACTTCCTCGCCGGCGCCTCGCGCAACGATCCCGCCATCCACGATCGTTTCTGGGCCGATGACCTGATCTACACCGGCTCCATTGGCCGACGCCTCGGCAAAGCGCAATTGATGCGCGAAGTGCGCGCCGAAGCCGCCGCTCCCGCGTCGCCCTCCGCCGAAACCGCCACCTACACCGCCGACGACATCCGCATTCAGCAATACGGCGACACTGCCATCGTCGCCTTTCGCCTCGTCGCCGCTACCAAGAAAGGCGACCAGACCGAAACCGCGAATTACCTGAACACAGGCACCTTCCTCAAGCGCCGCGGCGAATGGAAAGTCGTTGCCTGGCAGGCCACGAAATTACCACCGAAAACGACTCGTTAGGCGCATGTTTCGCCACCATTTTCCGCTTGCCGTGGCCCTGACCGTTCACCACCCTGATTGAACCCCTTCGCTTCAGTTCTCGCGCCAAAGCCAACACACGAACGGATCAAGCCATGCAACAGGAAACAAAACTGAAATATCTGAAAGCGGCGCTCATCGTCTTCGGTCTCATTTATATCTTCGGCCTCTACATCATGATGATGTGGATCTGGCCCGCCGGCTGGGGTTGGACGCCGCGCCAGCCCGAGGACGAACAGATGATCATGGGTATCTACGCTGTTCTTGGAGTTTTCATGATCCGAGCGGCCAAAAATCCGCTGGCCCATACAAGCCTCATTTGGTTCGTCATTTGGTCGAGTCTCGTCCACAGCTCCATCATGCTGGTGCAGGCACTCAAGGATTCGACCGAAAGAGATAACCTGTTGGGCGACATTCCCGCGCTGTTTCTCGTCGGGATCGTTCTTTGGTTCCTCATGCCCCGGCGCACGGCGGCCTAACGAACGTGGCCGCTGCGATTCCCGGGCAAAAAACGAAACTGCAAGTCGGCGTCGGCTGCCTCATCCTGCGCAGCGATCGCCTTCTTTTCGTGCGCAGCCGGCGCGGTTACTGGTCGCCACCCGGCGGTAAACTAGAGATGGGCGAATCATTAAAAGCATGCGCCATCCGCGAGATCGCCGAGGAAACCGGTCTCTCCATCCGCAACGTCGAATTCGTCGCCCTCACTAACGACATCTTCGCCGAAACCGAACGTCACGATCTCACCATCTGGATGCGCGCCGAGGCCGACGACACTCCCGCCCAAATCCAGGATCCCACCGAAATTACCGACCTCGATTGGTTTCCCCTCGACGCCCCCCCCACACCTCTCCATCTCGACATCCAGAACCTCCTCGCCGGCCGCTGCCTGCCGCCGCGTCCCGCTAATTGTCCTTTTCCCACCTCGGCTCCATGACAACGGAACTACGCTACCTGGCCGCGAGTGTCATTCTTGGCCTCGTTCATCTCGTGCTGGCGTCGCACCTGATCAGCTTTCAATACGGCTACCGCTGGACGGCGAGCAGTCGCGAATCGGAAGTGCCGCCCTTGCGCGGCCTGGCCAATCGCATCGATCAAGCGACCACCAACTTCCTCGAAACATTTCCCTTCTTCGCTGCGCTTGTCCTGGCGGTGCATTTTATCGGTCGCCACAGTGATCTCACCTGGTGGGGCGTGCATCTTTATTTCTGGGCCCGCGTCGGCTACCTGCTCGCCGCCGCGGCCGGCTACGGCTTGATCCGATCGATGATTTTCTGGAATACAGCGCTCACCGGCATCGTCCTTCTCCTCATCGCGCTTCTTCGTTAGGCAACGTCGCGCGCTCGACCTTCGCCTTGAGCATCCGAGCGCCAAAGTTCGAAGCCGGGAATCTGCTCCGAGAAGCGCGAGCTTCCTTGCTGCCATGGAAATTGAGCTTGGCCACTTCGCCTTTTCTCGGGCAACCTCTTCAGCGTGTCCCCGCTTTATCCCCATCCCCGCTCCGTGGGCAGCCGAAATAGGCGAACATTCCTTTCGTCTATTACCTGTTAGGTCTCATGCAAGCCGCCGCGAGTGACGCAGTCGAGCAGTTTGCTGTGGAAGCGGCGCGGTTTCGCGATTGGGCGCGGGATGGTTGCGACACTGGCGACCTCGCGGTTCGCCAAGCTCTCGTTCGCATCGGTGCGTTGTATTTCGCGGGTCTGCAGCTTCCGCCAGAGTGGAGCGATGAGCTAGCCGACCAGCCAGACGCCGAAGGCATTTCCAGCGACGAGCGCTGGTCTATCCACCACCGATCAGCTGCGCGATTGCCGTTCAGTGATTACGCTCGCGTTTTCGAGCCGTTTACTCTTCCGCCCGAGGAGCCAGTCGTCGGCAGCATTGCCGACGACATTGCGGACATATATTCCGACGTTGTGTCTGGCCTCATTGAGCATGAGGCCGGTCGCACCGCGCAGGCCGTCTGGGAGTGGAGCTTTCAGTTGAGATCACATTGGGGGAGACACGCTACGGACGCGATGTATGCTCTCCACATCTGGCTTACAGAGAATGCATGGGAGCAGTTCCACCCAAAGACCTAACCAGGCGATGGAGCGAACTCCGAAATCTTTCGCGAGCAGGCTGGCGGACCGCTGTACGCTCCACTTTTGAGATGACTTCCACACTTCTACTCCGAGCGACGCACGCCCTCGTCCGCCGTCGCTCATCTTGTTCTCGTTAGGCGTCTTTTCCATGCGTTGCCAAGCGTTCGTTCCGAGATCTGAGTCCAAATTCGTGTTCGCAGCTGCGATGGCTAGCTACGGTTGGCTTTTGTCCTCCATCGTTAATGCGATTATCCGAGTCTTTCACCAGCCTTGGTCTGCGGTGAGCCTACTTCCTGATCCTCTGTATTGGGCTACAATCTTAATTGAAACGGTGCTGATTGCCGGCATATCCGAGCTGCTTCGGTGGTTGCGTATAGGCGCCCCGATTCAGGTTGTCCTCGTAGCCCTTGCTCTTTCGGCTACGCGAGCAATCTCCTATCCGCTGTGGGGCCTCTATGTAGTTCCCATTTACACCATCTGCGCTTGGTCATATGTGTATTGGCGACAACGATCTTGGCGGGCGTCTTTTTGCGTCGTTTTTTTGACCTTGGCGATCTATAATATCCCTGTTGATATCCATGCGCTCTTTGGTTGGGCGCTCGACGCCTAACCATGCGATGGAGCGAACAGCGGACCGCCGTACGCTCCACATTTCAGATGACTTCTACACCTCCACTCCGAGCAACGCGCGCTCCCGTCCGCTGTCGCTCATCTTGTTCTCGTTAGACGATTCCGGAATCAACACGCTTACAGGAGCTGCAATGGATTGGAACATCGTCGGCAATTTGGGCGCAGGCTATCAGCACGGTCGCCGTAGTTGTTTCCCTCTTGTATCTCGCCCGTCAGATGCGGCAAAGCACGGCTACGGCGCGCGCCGCCGCTTACCAATCGTTCGTCGAACAGCAAGCTGCTCTGACGATCGCTTTTCTGAGTGACCAGCGCCTCACATCGGTTTTTGACCGGGCCGTAGTAAAGAGGGAACCGCTTACAACATTTAACGATCTCGACAAAACCGCTGCCGTCATGCTCTGCGTACTGCAAGCCAGAGTTTACGAGACCATGTACCGACAGGTGAGAGATGGTGTTCTCGACGCTGGACACCTGCATCTCGTCGCGAACATCACATTTATGACTTCGCCGGCTTGGCGAGACGCATGGCCCCGTGTGAGTCAAGCTTTGAGCCCGGAGTTCGTTGCATACTTTAACGAGCGCCATGGCGCGGCACCCGATGAACTATTCGGCGCAGAGAACAAGCCACGGCAGCGAAGCGTCTAACCAAACGACGATGGACCCAACCGCTGGCCGGCGTACGCTCAAGTCCCATGATTCCAACCTCCACTCCCGCCACCACGCGCGCCCTCGCCAGCGAGCCTGCTCGCGAACGCTTTTGGAGTGGCTGTTCTTGTTCTCGTTAGGCCGGCTGCATGAACTCGATCGTCGTCCCATCTGGATCGCGCACATAGACGACGCGCTTGCCGGCGTTGGGGCCGGAGGTCAGCGTCTGGACCGCGCCCGGCGGCTTCCAATCCGAGGCCGCAATTTCGCGGAGCACCGCGTCTAAATCGTCCACCGTAAAAGCGACGTGGACCGAGCCGACATCGCAAGGCCGCGGCAAGATCCGTTTCCGCTCGGCCGGCGCCAGATATTCGAGCAACTCAATCTTGTGATCGTAGCCTTTCAGCACGGCGATCAAGATCTCCGCGCCTGGCACTCCGGTCACTTCACTGGCCAGGTCGCCGGTATGATGCGCCCGATGCGAGAGTTCAAAGCCAAGCACGTCGCGCCAGAACGCGAGCGATCGCTCGATATTCGTCACCGTGATACCGGTGTGATCCGCCGCCAAAATCCGCATCGCCTATTTCTTCGCGCGGAACGCCGCGATCACCTTTAGCTCGATCGCGATCGGCGTCGGCAGTGCTCGGACTTCGACGGTGGTGCGCGTCGGGTTCGGTTTCCCTTCGCCGGCGAAATACTCCGGATAAATCCGATTAAAGATCGGGAAATCCTGTTTCATGTTCGTCAGGAAAACCGTCACATCCACGATGTCGTTCCAGCTCGCGCCGGCATCTTCCAACACCAGCCGGACATTCTCGAAAACCGCGTGGCATTGCTTCTCGATATCGTAACCAACAATGTTGCGGTCCGCATCCAGCGTCACGCCGGGGATTTCTTTGCTGCCCCGAACGCGAGGACCCATCCCCGACAGAAACAACAAATCCCCCACCCGCTTCGCATGCGGAAACGCTCCGACTGGCTCAGCGGCTCGATTACTTTCGAATGACTCGCTCATAGTTTTTTTTGTCCGCAGATTTCGCAGATTAACGCGGATTTAAAAAAGGAAATCGGACCGGAAAAATCTGCGTCATTCTGCGAAATATGCGGATCATTTCCCGGCCTCCTATCTCGCGATGCAGATATTCTTGGGCTCAGTGAAAAAGCGAAGCGCTTCGTCGCCGCCTTCGCGGCCGACACCGCTCTGTTTCGTTCCGCCAAAGGGAACGCGCAGATCGCGCACCAGCCAGCAATTTACCCACACGGTGCCTGCGTGGATCTTCTCGGCGACGCGATGGGCTCGACTCAGGTTTTGCGTCCAAACGCTCGAAGACAATCCGTATTCGACATCGTTCGCATAGCCGATCACTTCCTCCTCATCGTCGAACGGCGTGATCGTGATGACCGGGCCGAAAATTTCCTCGCGGTTCACCCGGCAACCAACCGGCAGCCCTGTAATCACGGTCGGCGGGAAAAAATAGCCGCCGCGACAGCGTTCATTAGGCGCTTCCGGAAGCTCGCCGCCGAGCGCGATCGTGCCTCCCTCTTCGCGCGCGAGGTCCACGTAAAACTTCACCTTGTCGAGCTGCATTTTGGAAACGATCGCGCCTTGATCGGTCCCGTCTTCAAGCGGATCGCCGAGCTTCAACTTTGCAGCGGTCGCGGTGAATTGCTCGACGAACTGATCGTAACTGCCTCGCTCGACAAAAACCCGCGAACCGCACAGGCAAACCTGGCCTTGATTGGCAAACGAAGAGCGCACGCTTCCCGCGATCGCGGCGTCGAGATCCGCGTCCGCAAAGATAATGTTGGGATTCTTGCCGCCGAGTTCGAGCGACAGCTTCTTGAACAACGCCGCGCCCGCCTCCGCCACCTTCCGACCTGTGACTGTGCCGCCGGTGAAGGAAATAGTCCCGATCTTCGGGTGCGCGGTAATCGGCGCGCCGACGTTCGGCCCGGAGCCCTGCACAATATTGAGCACGCCCGCGGGTAGGCCCGCTTCGCGACAAACTTCGCCTAACAAGTAAGCGGTCATCGGCGTGAGCTCGCTTGGTTTCGCGACTGCGGTGTTTCCGACCGCGATGGCCGGCGCGATTTTCCAGCTCAATAAATAGAGAGGTAGATTCCATGGAGAGATGAGACCCACCACGCCGCGCGGCTGACGCAGCGTGTAGTTGAACGCCACGCCGTCCATGACGTGCGCCTCGTTCTCGGTGTGCAGAATCGCGGTGGCGAAAAAGCGAAAATTGCTGGAGGCGCGCGGAATATCGAGGCTGCGCGCGAGCCACAACGGCTTGCCGGTGTCGATCGATTCTGCGCGCGCGAATTTATCGAGATCGCGATCGATCAAATCGGCGATGCGCAGCAAAATGCGTGAGCGTTCCGCGGCGGGCGTTTGCGACCAGGCGGGAAACGCGCCTTCGGCCGCGGCCACCGCGTCGGCGACATCGTGCTCATCGCTGTCGGGAACTTGTGAATACGGCTTTCCGGTGGCGGGCTCAATGTTGTCGAGATACTTGCCGCCGCGCGGCGCCACGAATTCGCCACCGATGAAATTCTGGATTTGCGGAAGCATGGATGGATTCAATCTGGCCACAGATTGGCACAGATGAAACAGAGATAAAAAGCAGGATTTATTGTCGCCCGTTCAAGGCTCTTCCAACTCCAGGAGGATCGCCCTGGCGGCGCGTGCATTCACTCCGCCTTTTCCCAGTTTAGCGATCACGGAATCGAAATCGGCCAGCATTTGTTCGCGCCGTTCCCGGTCGTTGAGCAAGCGCAACACTTCGCGCGCGATCGCCTCGGGCTGCGCGTTCTGCTGAATGAACTCGGGCACGATTTCGCGATTAGCGAGCACGTTGGGCATGCCGAGATGAGGCACCTGCACGAGCATTTTGCCGGCGAAATAGGTCGTCGCCGCCACTTTGTAGACGAGGACGAAGGGCAGGCGAAAGAACGCAGCTTCCAGTGTCGCCGTGCCCGACGCGACGATACCGGCCGCACAACGCTGCATCGCTGCCGCGGCCTCGCCGGTCGTCACCGATACTTTGCCTAACGACCCACCGGTTGTTTGCAATTGCTCCCCGATCATGGCGGCGAGCGCAGGCGAAGCAGCGGCAATTTCGAATTCCAGATCCGCTTGCTGCGTTCGCAATTCCCGCACCGTCTCGATCAAAATCGGCATCAACTTGCGAACCTCGCGCGCGCGGCTCCCGGGAAAGAGCCCGACCAAATTCTCGCGGCGCGGCTCGGTCATTCGTTTCGCCTCCAGATTTTCGATCATGGGATGACCCACGAAAATCGTGTGCAGCCCCGATTGCTCATAGAGCTCGGCTTCGAATGGGAAGATGCAGAGCATGAGATCGAGCCAGCGCGCCATCTTCGGGATGCGCGCGCGGTTCCAGGCCCAGACTTGCGGGCTGATGTAGTAAATGATTTTTACGCCTAACGAGCGTTCGAACAGCGCCTGGGCGAGCCGCAAATTGAAGCCGGGATAATCGATCAGCACGACTGCGTCCGGATTGGCCTCGGTAATCTCGGCCATGGTCCGGCGAAACTCGCGCCGGAAAAAAGCGTAATGCTTGATCACTTCCGAAAGGCCGACGACCGCAGCTTCGTCCGTCCAGTTCCGAAAGGAAGGATCGGCCAACGCCTGCATGCGCGGCCCACCGCGGCCGAGCAACTTGAGGTCCGGCCGCAAATCGCGCAGCGACTGCATCAAGGCGGCGCCGTGATTATCGCCGCTCGCCTCGCCGGCGACAAAATAGATGCCGTTCACTTCGTTAGGCGAGTGGCGCTGCTGCGATTCGCTTGGTAATTTCGACCGCCAGTTCGAGCGCGGCCGTCGCTTGAAATCCGGAAACTTTGGGCGCGCGGCCCGTCCTGGCGCATTCCAAAAACGCGGCGAGCTGCCGTTTGAGCGGCTCTTCCTTCTCGATCTCGACGGACGCCTGCGAAATTCCTGTCGGCCCGCGGCGATAAATTTCACCGCTCTGTTCCTGGTAATCGAGCGAGAGATAAGCGTCTTCCTGGAAAACCCGGATCTTGCGCATGCGCTCGGGACTGATGCGGCTGGAAGTAATGTTCGCGACGCAGCCATCTTCGAAACGCAATCGGGCGTTGGCGATATCTTCACTGCGGCTCAAGACCGGGACGCCAACGGCGTCGATCGTTTGCACTGGCGACCGGACCAAGTGCAGAATGATTTCGAGATCGTGGATCATGAGATCGAGCACCACGCCGATGTCGGTGCTGCGATTCGGATAAGGCGAAAGCCGATGCGCTTCGATGACCCGCGGATGGTTAAGGCGTTCTTCGAGCGCGCTCAGAACGGGGTTGAAGCGCTCGACGTGGCCGACTTGCAAGATGAGGCCGCTGGCCGCCGCCATCTCGGCCAGCTCGCTGGCGTGCGCGGTGTTTGCCGCGATCGGTTTTTCGATGAGCAAATGTTTGCCGCGCGCGAGCAGTTGCTTCGCGATTTCGAAATGCGAACTGGTCGGCGTGGCCAGGGAAGCGGCGTCGACGTTCTCCGCGAATTCGTCGAGCGAACCGACCGCTTTCGTTTTGTATTCGTCGGCCAGCCGGCGCGCGACTTCGGCATCGGTGTCGAAAATGGCGGCGAATTCCGCGCCCGGCAGCTCCGCGTAGAGTCGCGCATGGTTTTTGCCGATGTGACCGACCCCGACGACTCCGACGCGCAATTTCTTCATCGGCAGAGTAAACTCGAATTTGTCGCGGACATGGAGAAGATTGCCAGTGAACCGCAGACGCTCGCGATATGCAAACCGATTGGGAAGCCGCTTACCACGCTGGAGAAACGCCTTGGGAAAAGGGGCACGCGCATCCGGCGCTGCTTCGTTTTCTGGCAGAGGCGGGTGAACTCGGCGGCGAGATCCTGGTTCCGGGCTGCGGCTTTGGCCACGATGTGCGTGCCTTGAGCACGCCGCGCAATCGCGTGCTCGGCCTCGATTTGGCGCCGTTTGCCATCTCTCAAGCGGAAACGTTTCCGCGCGCTGGCGATGAAACTTATCTCCTCGCCGATCTCTTCGCTCTGCCTAACGAGTTCAACGCGCGCTTCGACTTCGTCTTTGAACACACCTGCTTCTGCGCGATCGATCCGTTGCAACGGTCGCACTATGTCGAGACGGTGGCGCGACTCCTAAAACCAAACGGCCACTTGCTCGCCATCTTTTTTCTCAACCCGGATCATGATGAGCCAGGACCGCCCTTCGGCGTGACGCGACAGGAATTGGCCACGCTTTTCGAACCGCATTTCGTCTTCGAGAAAGAATGGGTGCCGCAATCAACTCATCGCGGCCGCGAAGGGCGCGAACTGATGAGTGTTCTCGCCCGCTCGTCCAGCCTGTAGACGTTTCGCTGTGCGAAACGGCTACAGAAGAGATAGCGAGTCAGGGAACTGGACGCGCGGAAAGTTTTCCCTCCGAGGCATGGTTCTTCAGAAACCATTCGTAGGTTCGCGTAATTCCATCGCGTAACGAAATGGAGGGTTGCCAGCCGAGCCCGCGCAATTTGGAAACGTCGAGCAATTTGCGCGGCGTGCCGTCGGGCTTGCTCGCGTCCCAGGTAAGACGGCCGCGGAATCCGACGATCTCGCAGATCATCTCGGCCAGCTCGCCAATGGAAATGTCTTCGCCCCAGCCAACGTTTACGATCTCGGGCGAATCATAATTTCCGAGAAGGAAAACGCAGCCGGAGGCGAGGTCGTCGACATGCAGAAATTCGCGGCGCGGGCTGCCCGATCCCCAAACGACCAGCTCGGCCGCATCGCTCTGCTTCGCTTCATGTGCCTTGCGCAACAGCGCCGGCAACACATGCGACGAGAGCAAATCGAAGTTGTCGTTAGGCCCGTAGAGATTGGTCGGCATGGCTGAAATAAAATTCGCGCCGTACTCACGCACGTAAGCCTGGCAAAGTTTGATGCCGGCGATTTTGGCGATGGCGTAGGCCTCGTTCGTCGGCTCGAGCGGGCCGGTGAGCAGCGCAGATTCCGGGATCGGCTGCGGTGCGTGCTTTGGATAAATGCAGGAACTGCCGAGGAATAACAGCTTCCGCACGCCATGTTCGTAAGCGGACTGGATGACGTTGTTTTGAATGAGCAAATTATCGAGCAGAAACTCGACGGGATGATCGTTGTTCGCCTTGATTCCGCCCACTTTGGCCGCAGCGAAGACGACCACATTCGGTTTTTCCTGTGCGAAAAATTCGGCGACGGCGCGCTCTTTGGTGAGATCGAGATGGGCCCGATCGCGAGTGACCAAGCGCGCGAATCCGTCCGCTTCGAGGCGGCGTAGCAACGCGCTGCCGACAAGGCCGCGATGGCCAGCAATGAATATCTTTTCCGATTTATCCACGATGAGCGTTTAGCATTTTCTTTTTTTGACCAATAAGCAATCGTCAGTCCGTGACTACCAAAGCGTCGCGCCTGGCCGTCCAAAAAACCTACAAGCTGTATATCGGCGGGAAGTTCGTGCGGGGCGAGAGCGGTCGCATGCTGACGGCGCACGGCTCGCGGCAAATCGCGCTGGCCAATTACTGCCGCGCTTCGCGCAAGGATTTTCGTGACGCGGTCAAAGCGGCGCGCAGCGCGACGGACAGCTGGGCCAAACAAAGCGCCTATCTGCGCGGCCAGATTCTGTATCGGGCCGCCGAAATGCTCGAGCAACGCAAGAGCGACCTCGGCCAGGAATCGTCCCGAGCGGAAGTCGCGCGAACGGTCGATCGGCTCGTCCATTATGCGGGCTGGACCGACAAGTTTGCGCAGCTCTTCGGCGCGGTAAATCCGGTGGCCAGCTCGCACTTTAATTTTACGACGCCGGAACCGACCGGCGTGGTGGCCGTCATTTGCCCGGACGAGCCCTCGTTGCTCGCGCTCGTTTCGTTGGTCGCGCCCGTCATCTTGTCGGGAAACGCGGCCGTTGTTCTCGCATCGCCGCGGCATCCACTGCCGACATTGACCTTCTCCGAAATTATGGCGACGAGCGATCTGCCGGGCGGCGTCATCAATATTCTGACCGGCGATCGCGCGGAACTGGCTCCGCATTTCGCCAGCCATATGGATGTGAACGCGATCGTGGACGCGTCGGGCGATGAACAAATCGGCGCGACGCTGCAAGCGGGCGGCCGCTTCAACCTGAAACGTTACGTGCGGCGCGATCTCGCGCCTAACGAGTGGAACACGAACGCCGCCGAAAATCCCTACTGGATTCTCGACACCGTCGAAATGAAGACGGCCTGGCATCCGATCGGGCTGTAGCGGCGCGGCGTGAGCTGCTCCCCGTGCTGGACATTACGTCCGACTGGCTGTCCGCCTTAAACTTCTGGCAGCGTGGCCCATGGGCTGCTCTTTTTCCGCCTAGCTTCTTCCCCATCCGCCCATGTATATCCCGACCTTGATCGAAAAAAAACGCGACGGCCACGAGTTGACCGCCGAGGAGATCGACGAACTCGTCTCCGGTTTCACGCACAACGAAATCCCCGAATACCAGATGAGCGCGTGGGCGATGGCGACGTTTTTTCGCGGGATGACGCCGGCGGAGACGCAGCATCTCACCGAGTCGATGATGCAGAGCGGCAGCATTTTTGAATATCCGGAAGGTTCCCCGCCCAAAGTGGACAAGCATTCCACCGGCGGCGTGGGCGACAAGACTTCGCTCATCCTCGCGCCGTTGCTCGCCTGCGATAACGTCTGGGTGCCGATGATTTCCGGGCGCGGGCTCGGCATTACCGGCGGCACGCTCGACAAACTCGAGAGCATCCCGGGATTCAATGTGCATCTCGACGAACGCCGCGCGCTCGCGCAGTTGAAGAGCATCGGCGTTTTCATGATGGGGCAATCGGCCGACTTCTGTCCGGCGGACAAAAAGCTTTACGCGTTGCGCGATGTCACCGGTACGGTGCCGTCGCAAGCGCTCATCGTCGCCAGCATCATGAGCAAGAAGCTGGCGGAGAGTCTCGATCGGCTCGTGCTCGATGTGAAGTTTGGCCGCGGCGCGTTCATGAAAACGCAGAGCGAAGCGAAAAAGCTGGCCGCGTCGTTGACGGCGGTGGGCAAACGCCTGGGCGTCACCGTGAAATCCATTCTCAGCCCGATGGACGAACCGCTCGGGCGCACCGTCGGCAACGCGCTTGAAGTCGCGGAAAGCATCGCAGTGCTGCAAGGCGGCGGCCCGCCGGATGTAATCAAACTCGTGCTCGATCTCGCCGGCAAGATCTCGACCGCGCCGCGCCGCAAACTGGCCGCCTGGCTGGAAGATGGAACCGCCTGGAAGAAATTCGTCGCCCTCGTCTACGCTCAAGATGGCGATGCTTCGACTCTTGAGAATCTCCTGGAACTTGAGCCTGCGCCGATCATTCATCCCCTCCCCGCGTCCGCCACCGGCGTCGTGAAGAAGATGGACGCGGAGTTGATCGGACGCGCTTCGGTATTTCTGGGCGGTGGCCGCACGCAAGCCGATGCGGCGATCGACCATGCGGTTGGATTGTCCGGCCTTAAGAAGATCGGCGAACGCGTCGAGAAAAAGGAGCCGCTCCTTTACGTCCATGCCCGCACCGACAAAGGGCTCGCCGCTGCGATGCCGCTTCTCGAGGAAGCGGTCGAGATCGAATAGGCGCGAATGGCACGGCCTTTGTCCTTGCCGAGCCTGGGCGGGATGCCTTGAAATCAAGGTTCATGCTCCGTTCTCTCTTCGCCCTCGTCGTGCTCCTTTCGACGGCGCTGGCGCGGGCGGACGACCGCGCCTCTCCCAGTCCGCCCCCGAAAGAAAACAAGACGGTCGCCGCACTGATTCCGTGGCTGTTGCAGGAAAAAAGCAAACTGAGCGGCATTCCGTTTCGCGAAGTGATCCTCGCCGCCACCGGCAAGCGTGTCCGGCCGATCGATCTGCATGACGCCACCGACCAGCGAGTCGTCGGCGAAATCCGCTGGGTGCTGGACGAAGTCGTGCGGCAAATGAACGAGCCGGAGAGCGCGATCCAACGCATTCCGCGCATCAACGAAGTGAGCAGCCATTTTGAGGATCTGCTGCACAAGCTGCTCAACGAAACACCCGGCCTGCATTGCGACATCCCGCGCACGGCATCCAATCGCGTGCAGCGCTCCGGCTATCCGGATTTGCGCCTCGTCGACGATAAAACGCAGCGCGTCTACTACCTCGACCCCAAACTTTACGCGACCGGAAATCGCGCCAGCAGTTTCCGCACTTTTTACTACGAGCCCAAGGGCGCGACCAACAAAGTGCGCGACGACGCCGTCCATTTCATTGTTGGCTTCGAGCACGAAAAACGGACGGATGGTCGCTGGAAGTTCACGCGCTGGGACCTGGTCGATCTCTCGAAATTTCAGGTGAAACTAAAGGCCGAATTCCAGGGGAGCAATCGCGACATGTATCGCCCGGAAGCGGTCATCGCGACGAGCGCGAAATGATTCGCTTCCTCGTCGACGGACAAGTATCCGGCGGCGCGAATTCCGTTGCCGAAAAGTGAGCGCGCCGTGATGTTAGCGTCCATGTTAGCCGAGGCGCCGGAGCAGTTGCAATTCGATGCCATCGACGATGTCCTGCGCGATATCGCCGAGGGCAAGATCGTGATTGTGACCGACGACGAAGATCGCGAGAACGAAGGCGACCTCATCATCGCCGCGGAAAAAGCGACGCCCCAGAACATCAACTTCATGACGATGCACGGCCGCGGTTTGATCTGCGTGCCGATCACGAACGAACGCGCCGAGCAACTCGCCCTTCCGCGGATGGTCTCGCAAAACCGCGAGATGTATCGGACCGACTTCACGGTGTCGGTCGATGCGGCCAAAGGTGTCACCACCGGCATCAGCGCGCACGATCGCGCAGCCACCATCCAGATATTGGCCGATCCGAAAGCGGCGCCGGAAGATTTGATTCAACCGGGCCACGTCTTTCCGTTGCGTGCGAAAGACGGCGGAGTGCTACGGCGCGCTGGCCACACCGAAGCGGCCGTCGATCTCGCGCGCCTCGCCGGTTTGCAACCGGCCGGCGTTCTCTGCGAAATTTTGCACGATGACGGGACAATGGCGCGGCTGCCGGAGTTAATGGAATTCCGGAAGAAACACGGGCTGCGCATTTGCACGATTCAAAACCTGATCGCCTATCGGCGCGTGCGCGAAAAATTAGTGGAGCACGAGCAGATCGTGAAGCTGCCGACCGATTACGGCGATTTCGATTTGCACCTTTACCGCTCGAAGCTCGATGGCGCGCATCATCTCGCGCTGGTCAAAGGCGAGATTTCCGGGACGAAGTCCGTGCTGGTGCGCGTGCATAGCGAATGTCTCACCGGCGATGTCTTCGGCTCGCGCCGCTGCGATTGCGGCAATCAACTGCACGCCGCGCTCCGCCAGATTTCCGACGAAGGCAGTGGCGTGCTCGTTTACATGCGGCAGGAAGGGCGCGGCATCGGCCTCGCCGCCAAGATTCACGCTTACAAATTGCAGGAGGAAGGGCTCGACACGGTGGAAGCAAACGCGCAACTCGGCTTCCCGAGCGACCTGCGCGATTACGGTCTCGGCGCGCAAATCCTGTCCGATCTCGGCGTGCGCAAATTCCGCTTCCTAACGAACAATCCGAAGAAGGTGGTCGGCCTCGAAGGTTACGGGCTGCACATGGTCGAGCAGGTGCCGATTCGCACCGCAGCCAATCCGCATAACGCGAAATATCTCGAGACCAAGAAAGTAAAAATGGGCCACCTGCTTTGAGCAGCGCCTAACGAGACTGCTGGCAAATGTCGACCTACGTTCCGCCGCGCCCGCGTCTCCTTCTCGGCAAACGCAATTTCACCATCGTGGCCAGCCGCTTTAATGCCCTTTACGTCCAGGGCCTCGTCGATCACGCCACGAACGAGCTGCGCGCCTGCGCGCCTGCCGCGCGTGTTCATCTCGAGCAGGTGCCGGGCGCGTTCGAAATTCCCGTCGTCGTCCGCGAACTGGCCATGCAAAAGAATGCGGACGCCATCATCGCCGTCGGTGTCATCTTGAAAGGCCGCACCAATCACGCGGATCACCTCGGGCGTTCCGTGGCTAATGCTTTACAAATGATCGCCATCGAACACGGCATTCCGGTGATCAACGCGGTGCTCAGTTTGGAAAATGAAGAACAGGCGCGCGAGCGTTGTCTCGAAGAAAAAATCAACCGCGGGACCGAAGCCGCACGCGCCGCCATCGAAGTGGCGAGCGTGATGTCCGTGCTGCGCGAGAAATAGTATGGGAAAACGTCGAGTCGCGCGGCAGGCCGCCATTCAATTTCATTTCTGGCGCGATCTGCATGGCGGCGCGGGTCCGGAGAAGATGGAGGAATTTTGGGAGTTTTGCCCGGCCACGCCGAAGGTGCGCGCCTTCGCCCAGCCGCTCATCGAAGGCATGAACGTGCACCTGCGCGAGATCGACGAGCGGATCTCGCGCTATTGCGACAACTACGATTTCAACCGCATCTCCGCGGTCGATCGCAACGTCATGCGCCTCGCCATTTACGAAATGTTTTATCGCGACGACATCCCGCCCGTCGTCTCGATCAACGAAGCGATCGAGCTGGCCAAGATGTTCGGCGGGCCCGATTCGGGCCGTTTCGTCAACGGCATCCTCGACCGCGTGAAGGACGATCTTTCGCGGCCGTTGCGCGAAGCGGTCAAAGCAGACGAGGCCGCCGAATAGGCGCCGCGTCCGCCCTTTTGGCTCCATGAAATTCTTTCGCAACATCGTCGACCGCTTTACCGGCAAGCCGGTCGATTGGGACGAGCTCGAGGAAAACTTGATTCGTTCCGACATCGGCGTGCCGATGACGTTGCGCATCGTCGAGGCCTTGCAGGCGCGCGCGGCCACGGTGGCGATCACTTCCAAGGACATTGTGGAAGTGGCGCGCGAAGAAATTCAGCGCGTCCTCCCGATCGCACCCGCACCGATCCGCCCATTTCCGGCCAAGCCGAAAGTGATCCTCATTGTCGGCGTGAACGGAACTGGCAAGACGACTTCGACCGCCAAGCTCGCCGCCTACTTGCAACGCAATCGCCACTCCGTTCTGCTCGCCGCGGCCGATACTTTTCGCGCGGCGGCGATCGAGCAGCTCGGGATTTGGGCGGAGCGGCTGAAAGTGGAAATGATTCGCGGGCAATACAACGCCGATCCGGCCGCGCTTTGCTACGAGGCGTATCAAGCGGCGGCGAAACGCGACATCGAGTTTCTCCTTTGCGACACGGCCGGCCGGCTGCACACGAAAATCAATTTGATGGGCGAGCTCAACAAAGTGAAACGCAGCCTGGCCAAGCACGATCCGGACGCGCCACACGAAGTCCTGCTCGTCGTCGATGCGACGACTGGCAGCAACGCGCTATCGCAGGCGCGCGAGTTTCACCAGACCGTCGGCCTAACGGGTTTGATCGTGACCAAACTGGACGGCAGCGGCAAAGGCGGCATCGTCATCTCCATTCAGGAAGAACTCGGCCTCCCGACGCGCTTCGTCGGCACCGGCGAGAAGCTGGAAGACTTCGCGCTGTTCGACGGACGCGATTTTGTTGCGCAAATGGTGTAGGGCACTCCGGTGAATCGCCCGAGTAAAATTCCAGCGGCCGCCTCATCGGATGAGACGGTGGCTCCGCTGCCCGCGCGCGGCTTCGCGGCGTTCATCGCGAAGTTTGCCGTGATCAAAGGCGCGAAGCGCGAGCTGTGGCTGACGTTCGTCATCAAGCTTTTCATCTACACCGCTTACTCGGTGACGAACAAAACGATGGTCTTGTGGCTCTCGAAAGATCTCGGCTTCAGCGATCAAGGCGCGGGCGCGATCGTCGGCTGGGCATGGGCGCCGGCCATGACAGTGTTCACCTTGCTGGCTGGCTCGCTCACCGACGCGATCGGTCTGCGGCGCACCTTTTTCATCGGCGTGATCCTTTGCACTTTCGCCCGCAGCGTGATGATCGGGACGTCGATTCCGGCCATCGCGCTCGCTTGTGGCGTGTTGCCGCTCGCGGTGGGCGAAGCGCTCGGCACGCCGGTGCTGCTGGCGGCGACGCGCGTTTACTCGACGACCGCGCAACGCTCGATGGCCTTCTCGATCATCTACGCCATCATGAACGTCGGCTACATTCTGGCTGGCTACATTTTCGATTACATCAGGCGACTCGATCTGCATCCGAGCTTCGGCGGATTTCATCCGACGCCGCATCAGCAGTTGTTCATGGTCAGCCTCGCGTTCGAACTGTTGTTGTTCCCGGCGATTTATTTTTTGCGGCGCGACGCCGAGCCGCGCGCCGCCGAAAAATCAACGACTGCGCGATCGGGTTTACTCAGTGGCATTGGCGAAACGGTACGGCGCAGCGCATCACAAACGACGGCCCTCTTCAAGCGCCTCGTCGGGCAATCGGGATTCTACCGGCTGCTGCTCTTTTTCCTTCTCATCGGTTTCTTGAAGGCGCTCTTTCTACAACTCGACTACGTCTTTCCAAAATTCGGCGATCGCATCATGGGGTTGCACGCACCGGTCGGCCGCCTCACCGCCATCAACGGCTGGATCGTGATTGTCCTCGCGCCCATCATCGGCGCACTCACGCAACGTCTCGCGGCCTATCGCATGGTGATCATCGGCGGCACGGTCTGCACGGTCGGCGTTTTCATCATGGCCATGCCGACGAACTGGTTCGTTCCGGCGGCCAATAGCGGGATCGGGCAATGGCTGGGTCACGATTATCTCGGACTCACTGGCGCGGTGCATCCCTACTACATGATGTCGGCGATCTACCTCGTCATTTACTCGATCGGCGAATCGATCTACTCGCCACGCGTCTATGAATACGCCGCCGCCATCGCGCCGCCGGGCCAGGAGGCTTCGTATGGTTCGCTCGCTTATCTGCCGTTTTTGGTCGGCAAATTGTTGATCGGATTTGGCGGCTGGATGCTGGCCGCGTTTTGTCCCGCCACCGGACCGCAACGTCCGGCCATCATGTGGTTAATCTTCGGAGCGTCCGCCGCGGTCGCGCCGATCGGGCTGCTGATTTTCCGTAATTACATTCAGGTGCGCGAAGTTGGGCGCGAATCGAGCGCGTAAGCAAGGAGAGACTATGAAAACACCAGACGAGAAAGCGGACGATCTGAAAAACAAGCTGACGCCGGAACAATATCATGTGACGCAGCAATGCGGCACCGAGCCGCCGTTCCGCAACGCTTATTGGGACAATCACGAGGCCGGCCTTTACGTCGACGTCGTCACCGGTGAACCGCTCTTCACTTCACTCGACAAATTCGACAGCGGCACCGGCTGGCCCAGCTTCACCAAACCAATCGCGCGCGAGAACGTGAGCGAAAATGTCGATGTTGCGCACGGCATGACGCGCACCGAAGTGCGCGGGCAGAAGAGCGACTCGCATCTCGGCCACGTCTTTGACGATGGCCCCGGCCCGAACGGGCTCCGCTATTGCATGAACTCCGCCGCGCTCCGCTTCGTCCCGGTGGCGAAGTTGGAAGAAGCCGGCTACGGGCAATACTTGCCTCTCTTCGAAACGAAATCCGATTAAGCGCGCTCAGATCGCGCGGCCTGCGGCCATCGTCTGGAACCGAGCGTCGTCTCGCAGGGAATCCCATTCCGGTTCCACCCGAAGCAAGCCGGGCGTGACTCCGTTAGGCACCTTGAGCAGTGCAACCAATTGATCGATCGCGTGATCGTTTTCGCCCACCTGCGCGTAGATGGCGGCCAAATTAGCCGCGATGACCGGGCCATCGTAGGCATCTCGGGAAATCGGCAACAGTTCGGTCGCGCGACGGCCCAGTTCGATGGCCGACTCCTTTTGGCCGAGAGCCGCGCGCGTGAGCCCGAGAAGGACAATAGTCTCGCCGTCGTCCGGCCATTCTTCGAAATCCTGTTGCACTTCCTGCTCGGCGGCGCGGAAGGCTCGCTGCGCTTCTTCCGTTTCGCCCGCGCAGCGCGCGATCAATCCCTCGAACCAACTTCGGGGAAAACTGTAGCCATCCAATGTCGCCGCTACGCCGCCGATGCCGGCATCATTCAATCGCGCGAGCGGAGAACGTTCGAGCCAGCGCCGGGCGCTGGCGTGATCGCGCTCCATCAGACAAACACGAATGGCGAGACTCGTGACTGCACCGCCCGGGTCGAATTGCGGGGAAACTTTTTCCAAGGCGGCACGCAGCGGCGCGGTCTGCCCATTTTTCTTTAACTCAGTACTGGCCCGCACAAGTGCGAAAAGCTCGGCGCGTGGATTGATCGTTAGGCCGGCCGCGAACGCTTCCTCCGCCTCATCGTAACGCTCAAGACAAAGACAGGTTTCGCCCACGTTCCAGATCACGGCCACGTTGCGCGGGTCCAGTTGGCGGGCTCGCCTGAAATTGGCCAGAGCCTCCGGCCAGCGTCCCTGCCGGCGATCGAGCGAGCCGTCGGTGTCCCACACTTCGGCGTCGTTCGGCGTGGCCCGTTGCGCGATGCCGAGTTCGTGGCGCGCGAGTTCGTATTCGCGGTGCCCGTAGTAGTAATAATAAGCGAGGGCCAGATGCGCATCGCCCATTTCAGGCCGGAGTTGCAGCGCTCTCTCTGCCTCCGCCTTCGCGCGCGCGATCCGCTGCGAGCATCTGTCGAATCCAAACCAATGAAGCTCGCTATGAAAACGCGAGGCGAGGGCGTGAGCGAGGGCAAACTCCGGATCGCGCGCCAGCGCCTGGTCGAGAAGTTCGACCGCTTTTTCGCCATGGGTGCGCGGATCCCCCGCCCCGCTCCAGCGAAATAAGTCGCGCGCCTGCAAGTAAAGATCGTAGGCATCAAGGTGTGCTGTCGGATGCACCTGCAGGCCGGCCTTTTCGCGCGGCGAAATATTGGCGCGCAGAGCCGTTGCGATCTTTTGCGCCAACTCGCTTTGCAGCTCGAACAAATCCGTCAGTTCTCGATCGAAGGTATCGCTCCAGATATGGCTATCGGTGCGCGCGTTGATCAACTGGGCGACCACGCGCACGCGATTGTCCACCCGGCGGACCGTTCCCTCCAGAATGTGCGCGACTCCCAGCGTGTCGCCGATTTCGCGAAGATTGCGCGAGCTTCCCCGGTATTGCCGCACCGACGTTCGACTGATCACTTTCAAATCCGCCACCTTGGCCAGATTGGAAAGAATGTCGTCCTGAATACCGTCAGCCAGATAGGTGTTGCGCTGATCATCGCTCAAGTTCTCAAATGGGAGCACGGCAATGCTTTTCTCCGGCACGGACGCCGCGATCGGTTCCTCGATCTCTTCGGTGCGCTTGATGCCTTGCATCGTGAAATCGAAAGCCCAGGAGGAAATCAGGGCGATGGGAAAGCCGATCACGACGACCGCGATGGTTAATTTCACGATCCAGTTGGGAATCTCCAACGGCGGAAAAACCTGCGTGGCAATTTGAATAATCAGCCATCCCGCCACGGTGTAGGCAAACGCAACGCGATAGACTTTGCGCCGCTTGAGCTCTGCGAAAAAATCTCGCATCTCCCCCAGATTACCTAACAAAATGGACCTGTCATTTCGGGAGCGGCGTTTGCCCGTCTGGGCGAACCGTGAAATAAGAAGCCGTGTCTGAGCGCGATCCATCGCACGAGAAGTCCGGCCTGATCGCTGGCATCGCTGCCTTCGTCACCTGGGGGTTGGTTCCCATTTACTGGAAGCTGCTCCAGCGCGCTTCGCCCGCCGAGATTCTGGCCCATCGATTTGTCTGGACGGCGCTCTTTCTCATCCTCCTGCTCAGTTGGCAACGGCGCTGGCCGGAAGTGCTCGATACCATTCGCTCGCGGCGTAAAATTCTCTTTTGCCTAACGAGCGGCTCAGCCATTGCCATCAATTGGTTCGTCTTCATTTGGGCCGTCAACAGTGGCCGCATCATCGAGACAAGCCTCGGGTATTTCATGACGCCGCTCGTCAATGTTCTCTTTGGCGCACTTTTTCTGCGTGAGCGTCTCACCCGCGTACAGCTCGCGGCGATCCTCCTGGCGGCGGCGGGCGTTCTTTATCTCACGCTCGATTACGACCGCTTCCCTTTCATCGCGCTCACGCTCTGTTTTTCGTTCGGAGTTTACGGGCTCTTCCGCAAACAATCCGGCACCGCCGCCATCCCTGGCCTCTTCCTCGAGACGATCCTCCTCGTTCCCTTCGCGATCGCCTACCTATTCCTTCTCAACCAACGCGGCACGCTCGCCTTCGGTCCTTCGCATTTCCGCTTTTCGCTTTTGCTCATGAGCGCCGGCATCGTGACCGGTTTGCCGCTGGTCTGGTTCGGCTACGCGGCGCGCCACCTACGCCTAACGACCGTTGGCTTCCTCCAATATCTGGCGCCGACCAGCACCTTTATTCTCGGCGTTTTCGTGTATCACGAAAGGTTCACGCGCGGTCATCTCATTGCCTTCAGTTGCATCTGGCTCGCGCTCGCCGTTTTCTCGATTGAACTGCTGCAACGCTGGCGCGCCGGTCGCGGGCGCGTCGACCATTCCGCCGTGGTCGCAGAAGCGTGACCCACTTTGCCTCGCTCGCGCATTGCCTTATCTTGGCCGTCCCATGTGGAGCGAAGATGATTTCCAATATGCCGCCGAGAACACGCAGGTGATCCTCGCGCCCGATCGCCAGATCGCGACCTTCGGCAGCACCCGCTTCCGTTTCTATCTCATCTCGGAGTTGATGGATCGCGCGAACGAAGTGCGGGTGCGTGACGGCCACATCCACGCCGAGCGGCCCCAGATTCTCACGCCCGATCATCTCAGCCGCTTGTTGCTCGAAGGGTTTGGCGAAAAAGCGGAGCGCTACGCCGAAAATTTACGTGATCGCCTGCGCAACATGGCGGTGCTGCGCTACGGCTTCCAGTTTCGCAAGACCGACGTCGTCGAACGAACCACACGCGAATCGCTTGCCGCCGTCATTGAACGGACGAAAGCGCAGGTGCAAAATTCCGAAGAGCCGCTTAGCGCCGTCATCCAGGGCGTGGACGATGCCTGGGAAGTTTGCCTGCTCAAGTTCACCATCGATCTCATCGAGCGCTCCTCCGGCGGCAATCTCGGCGACTTCCGCAAACGCGGGATGCTGTAGCGGCTTCCCTAGGGGCGGCGGCTACAGAAGGCCGCCTACACTTTGTAGCGGCTCGTCAATTTGAAAAAACGGATGGTATCGCGCACCGGATGGATGCTGCTCACTTCATCGCCGTAAACGGTGCTGATGGGCACCGCGTGAATGCGGCAGCCTTTGCGCGCAATCACGATGAGCATTTCGGTCTCATATTCGAAGCGGTTGGCGCCGCCGAGCAAATCGGGGATGAGCGCGCGGTGCAACATGCGAAAGCCGCATTGCGTATCCGGAATTCGCTGTCCGCAAAGGTGGCTGATTTTGCGACTCATATAGCCATTAACCATTCGCCTAACGAGCGGCATCGAGCGGACGTCGTTCATGCGCGTGCCGACAAAGAGTGTCGCTTCGGCGGAGGTCGCTCGGGCCGCATCCATGAACCGTTCGATCTCTTCCGGCAAATGCTGGCCGTCGCCATCGAGAATAACAATGTATTGGACGTCGCGCTCGGCCCAATGCTTGAGACCGGTCTGAATCGATTCCCCTTTCCCGCGATTTTGCAGGTGCGTGATGACTTCGGCGCCTGATTCCCGAGCGCGCGCCGCGGTCGCATCGGGCGAACCGTCGTCGACGACGAGGACATTATCGATTTGCGCCAGCGCCCGCCGCGCGACGTCGCCGATGTGTTTTTCTTCGCAGTAAGCCGGAATAATCGCAGCGACGTTCGTGCGATCAATGGTGGTCGCGCCGGCGTCGCTCGCTTCCATCCCTAACGAACGACGGGATGAAAATCAGCCGCGTGATAGGAGCTGCGGACGAGCGGACCGGAGGCGACATGCGCGAAGCCTTTGGCGCGCGCGATTTCGCCATACGATTCAAAACGTTCCGGAGTGATGAACTCAACAACCGGCAAATGTTGCGGCGTGGGGCGCAGGTATTGGCCAAGCGTTAAAACCTGGCAGCCTTTTTCGCGCAGGTCGTCCATCGTTTGGAAAAGCTCCGGCTCGGTTTCGCCAAGTCCAAGCATGACGCCGCTTTTCGTCACCACTTTCGGTGACAACTCTTTCGCCCGCTGTAGCACTTGCAATGAGGTGCGGTATTTGGCGCGCGAACGAACCATGGGCGTCAGCCGCTCGACCGTTTCCATGTTGTGGTTAAAAATCTCGGGAGCGGCGTCGAGCACCGTCTGGATGTCGGCATCGCGCGCGTGAAAATCGGGGACGAGCACTTCGATGATGATCGACGGATCCATCTCGCGAATCGCGGCAATGGTGCGCGCGAAATGATTGGCGCCGCCATCTTTCAAGTCGTCACGCGCGACGGCTGTGATGACGACGTGCTTCAGTTTCATCCGACGAACCGCTTCGGCGACGCGTTGCGGTTCGTCTTCTTCCAAAGGGAACGGCTTCGCAGTGCTAACAGCGCAAAAGCCGCAGGCGCGCGTGCAACGTTCGCCCGCGATCATCATGGTCGCGGTGCCCTGGCTCCAGCATTCCCAGCGATTCGGGCACTGCGCGCTTTCGCAGACCGTGTGCAGTCGCAAATCGGAAATGAGCGCCTTCGTTGAAAAGAAGACGGGGTTCGACGGCAACCGCACCTTGATCCAGGGCGGCTTTTGCGCTTGGTGCAGGCTGGGATCGATCTTCGCGCAGGACATGGCTAGAATTCTTTAAGTTTTAACAGCGCGACTGGCAAATTTTCTTAAATCTTCGTGCGGCCGGTAAGCGCCTGATAGAGCGTCAGCTCATCGGCCGATTCGAGGCCGCCGCCCGCGGGAAGCCCATGGGCGATGCGGGTGAGCGTGATCGGTTTCTCTCTGAGCAATTCGACGAGGTAGTTGGTGGTGGCTTCGCCTTCGACATCGGCAGCGAGAGCGAAAATGATTTCGCGGAGCGGCTCATTCACAGCGCGTTCGATGAGTTCGCGAATGCGCAAATCGTCCGGGCCGATGTGATCGAGCGGCGAGATGCGTCCACCTAACGAATGATAACGGCCGCGAAAGGCGCTTGTTCTTTCGAGCGGAAGAATGTCGGTCGGCTGTTCGACCACGCAGAGAAGATCGAGAGAGCGGCTGGTATCGGCGCAGATTTCGCAGAGGTCTTCGGTGGCGAAGAAACCGCACAGCCGGCACGGATGCACGACGGTGCGCGCGGTTGCGATGGCTTGCGCGATTTGTTCCGGTTGCTCGCCGCGCCAGCGAATCATCCAGAGAGCAATGCGCTCGGCGGAACGCGGTCCGACGCCCGGCATCTGGCGCAGTTGCACGATCAACTCGCGCAAAGCGGCGGGATATTCCGTGCGCCTCAAGATGTCGGCAGCATGTCGTCGGTGGCGGGCGACTGGGTGAACTGCAAGACCAGCGGTTCGAGTCGGCGAAGGTAAAGCTGGAGCGGCCCGTCATCGTGCCCGTTGACGCCCCACGCTTTCTGAAATTCGGCATACGCTTCACCCCAGCGGCGTTCGCGATAATAGACCACGCCGCTCCAGAAATTGTCGCGCCGAGCGATTTCTTCGGCCGGTGTGTTTTCGATCAGGGACAGCAATTCGTAAATCTCGAAACGTTCCTGCGAATTGGAACCGCCGAGAAAATCGATCGGCCGCGCGAGCGCTTCGTCGCTTGAAAACTCGAAAGTCTGCGGGCCGATCAAAATGCGCGAACCGTAAACGCGATTGGCCAGGCAGAAACGGCGAGCCAACTCGAGCGGCTCGCCTAACGGAACGATCCCGGCCTTGTGATCGTTTTCCCAGCGCGCCGACATCACGGTGCCGGTGCTGAGACCAAAATGGAGATCGGATTTGGCGAAAAGATCGGGGCTCCCCTTGCGCATTTCGCCGAACTTGGAGAGAACGCGCAGCGTCGCGCGCGCGGCCAAAGCAGCGTGCTTTGAGTCTTCGACCGGGAATCCGAAGAGCGCGACAACGCCTTCTCCATCTGCGGTGTGAATGTAAGCGCCTTCTTCGAGGAAGGTTTCGGTGGCGAATCGGACAAATCGATCGAGCAGCGTGGCGACAGTCGCGGAAGGCAGTTCTTCGGCGAGATCGTGTTTATTCGCGATATCGCAAATGATGACGGTCGCTTCGTGATGGCTACCCGTGGCGTTGAAAGGAAATTTTCCGCGGATCAATCGCTCGATCTGTTTCGCGGAAAGATGCGTTCCAAAAATGGCGGCAGCGAGACGGGCGCGACTCCTGCGCGTGATCAGATAGTAGACTGTCGCCACCACGAAACTCAAAGCCGCGGCGAGAAGCGCCGGGAGCGGCTGCAGAAAAATTCCGTAGAGCGAAAAGACCCAGCAGATCGCAGCCAGTTCGACGAGGAGCAGCCCGATCAACCACCACGCCCAGCCGCGCCGCGCGCCCATGAGCGTGACCCACGGCACTCCGAATGCGAACAGGATAATAAAGGCATACTGGCCTCGACCGATGATGAGTCGATCGATCACGCTGTGCTGCGACACGAACTCGGTAATCGCGAATTCGGCGCGGAAGAGAAAACCGTAGGCGTGCAGATAGCCGATGAGCCCGGCGACGACGAAACCGATGAGCAGCGTGGGAATGAGCGTTCGTTTCATGCCGCTCCGCCAGGGTGATCCTTCCGGGAAGAATCCGCCGACGGATAATAGGAATTGACGACCAGGTCGCTCAAAAATTTGTCCGGTGTCTCGACCGCAGCGGCCGTCAATTCAAACTGGCAGCGGCCGGTATTTTTCTGAATGAGGCTGAGGCCGAACTGGTAATCCTTGAAGAGATGCGCGCAGAAATCGGCGGTATTCATCCGCTCGGTCTGAGCGCGCTCCACGAGGCGATCGATGGCCGCGGCGTCGAAGCGCAGTTCGATATTATGCTCGCGCGCGAAACGATCGGCGAACTGCTGCACTTGCTGCCGCATGGTCGCCTCTTCCTGGCGATGACCTTCGGCCATGAGCCGATCGAGAACCCGTTTCGGTTCACGCACCAATTCGGCAGTGACGCGCATCTGGCTCAGACCCGAGCCCGCCAGGTGATATTTGTAATCGCGGAACAGTTTCTCAAAAACGGTGAGCAAACCTCGCGCGCCGGTTTTTTCCAGCGCCGCCATTTCGGAAATCAGGCGCAACGCTTCGTCTTCGAAGGAGATTTCGATCCCGTAGGCGCGGAAGGCGCGCTCGTATTGGCGCAGCAGGCTGCCTTCGGAAAATTTCATCACTTTGAAGAGATCGTCCGCTTCG
Source organism: Chthoniobacterales bacterium (assembly GCA_038258245.1). Taxonomy (GTDB): domain Bacteria; phylum Verrucomicrobiota; class Verrucomicrobiia; order Chthoniobacterales; family UBA10450; genus JBBSQB01. The sequence goes on along the minus strand of JBBSQB010000005.1, from coordinate 127,420 downwards.
AGTTCCTCGCAGGCAACGCGCACCGGCAGGCGGCCGATGAATTCCGGTTCGAAACCGTATTGCACGAAATCCTGCGTGGTGACCTGCGCAAAGAGTTCGTTATCCATCACCTCGACGGGCGACGCACTAAAACCGATCTGGCCCTTGGTCAGCCGCCGCGAGACCTGCTCTTTCAATCGCTCGAATGCGCCGCTCACGACGAAGAGAATGTGGCGCGTGCTAATGGTCTCGCGCTTGGCTTTGCCGCCGCGTTTTTGAAATTCGAAGGCGGCCTGGAGCTGCGATTGCAGATCGTTTGCGCTGCGCAGCGGCACGTCGGTTTCTTCCATCAATTTGAGCAGCGTCGTCTGCACGCCGCGGCCGCTCACGTCGCGTCCGGCCATGTTGCTGGCCGAGGCAATCTTGTCGACCTCGTCGATGTAGATGATGCCGAACTGCGCGCGACCCACGTCGTCATCCGCTTTTTGCACAAGCTCGCGCACGAGATCCTCGACGTCGCCGCCGACGTAACCAGTCTCGCTGAATTTGGTCGCATCCGCTTTGACGAACGGCACGTCCAGCAACTCGGCAATGTGTTTGATAAGGTAGGTTTTGCCGACGCCGGTCGGGCCGACCAGAATGACGTTTTGTTTTGCGTATTCCGTTTCCTCGGCGCGTTTCGCGTCTTCGCGTTCGAGTTTGCGCAGAAAATTAACGTGGTTGTAGTGGTCACAAACAGCGATGGAGAGAACCTTTTTCGCTTCATCCTGTTTGATGACGAACCGATCGAGATGCGCCTTGATGTCGCGCGGCAGAAAGTTGAAAACGAAATCGTCGTCCGAGATTTTGACCGGCTTCTCCTCGTCGTCGGCCGGCGCGTTTTCCGGCTCGGTGTAAGTCGCAAACGAAACCTTGTCGCCGAAGTTCGATTTCATGAACTCGGAGATCTTCGATTTCAATTCTTCCGGCGACGGAAATGGCGGGTTTTGTTCCATGATGAAAGCTGACGCCCAATTTACCTGCACAGGCCAGCCTGTAAACGCCGGGCGTCCCTAACGAACGACGATCGGCAGATCGACGCGATAAGCAGGCTTCGCAGCGGTGGCCGCTTCGGCGAGCAAACGGGCGGGACCGGGCTGCAAAGCATGAAAGAGACTTGCGCCAAGGCTGTGGATGTCGCTGCGAAAATCTTCCGGCCGATTATCCAATCGTTCGGGAGCGTAGCACAGACACTTCGCGCGTGTTGTTTATTGGCTCGGGCGCAACAATAATGCAGCGTGCCTCAGGTTTATCTTCGCGTTCTGGCGTTCTGGACGATGGACCGGAAAGCGAACCACTGTGGTTGGAGAGGCGAAATTTCTCGATGATCGAGCTGGAGGTGGCGCGCGAACGCGCGGGGTTGCGGCTCGATCGGTTTCTCGCGCTCGAGCTGACGGATTTTTCGCGATCGCGTCTGCAGGCGTTGATCGAGGAGGGCTGTGTGAAGCTGAATGCGCAGGTGCCGCGCACCCGCGAGCTGGTGCGCACTGGCGACATCGTGCAATTGGAGATTCCGCCGGTCGAGAAAATCGAGGCCGCGCCGGAAGCGATTTCGTTTCCGATTTTGTTCGAGGACGAGGATTTGATCGTGATCGACAAGCCGGCAGGGATGGTGGTCCATCCCGGCGCGGGGAACACGGCGGGCACGCTGGTGAACGCGTTGCTTCATCATTGCACCGAGCTTTCCGGCATCGGCGGGAAGGAACGGCCCGGCATCGTGCATCGGCTCGATAAGGAAACGAGCGGTTGTCTGGTGGTGGCGAAGAACGATCCGACGCATCGCGAGCTTTCGAAGCAATTCGCGGCGCGCACGATGAAGAAAATTTATCTCGCCCTCGTGGCTGGCCGATTGAAGAAGGCCTCGGGATCGATCGATGCGCCGATTGGACGTCATCCCGTGCATCGACAGCGGATGAGCATTTCGAAGACTTCGCGCGGGCGCTCGGCTTTGACGGAATATCGCGTGGTGCGCGCCGGGCGGGAGATGAGCCTGGTCGAATGCACGCTGCACAGCGGGCGCACACATCAGATTCGCGTGCATTTACATCATCTGGGAAATCCGGTGCTGGGAGATAAACTGTACCACGCGAAGAGCGCGAAGGATTATCCACGGCAAATGTTACACGCGTGGCGGCTCGGCTTCGTGCATCCGCGCTCGGGAGAAGCGTGTGAATTCGAGGCGCAGCTGCCGCCGGACTTTGAGAACGCGCTGGCGGAGCTGGGAGCGGAACCCGCGGTTAAGAATTAAAACGAAGCGGCGGCAGCCCCGCGAGGAGCCACCGCCGTTCGCGATTAACCAACACTGCTCTGAAACTTACGCGCGCACTGCGAGGCGATTCCGCCGACGCATCGAAATGAAGCAGACGAGCACACCCGCTCCAAGGAGCATGTAGGTAGCCGGTTCCGGCACGACGGCGATGTCGATCAACGGCGTGCCAATAAGTGAGCCAACTGAGGTCAGCATGCCGTCGCTCAAATCGAGCGTGTAAAGATTGTTGCCGCTCGTAAAATACGCGGTGTTCATGCCGCCCACGGTGTAAACATCGAGGCCGGTATTGCCGAACATGGCGTCAAAGGGATTCCCGTTCAGCGTGAGCGAGGCGACCGTGGTCAGGTCGGAGAATTGCGGGCCATTGATGTGCAACACGAGGATATCGAGCGTGGTGTCGATGCTGTAGAGGGAGGTGGTGCCCGGGCTCATGAAGTTGTTCGTGTAAGCGGCGGCGCCGAGGTGCGGGGTGATGCCGAAATTCGGATCGCCCGAGACGTAGTTGAGCACGCCATCATAGGTAACGACGCCGGTGCCGGGTGTGAGACGGAAATTCGTGTCGCCGGCGAAGACGCGGAGACGATTGGCGACGGGGTTGAAATCCATAACGGTCGCGCCGGGGACGGAGTAGTTTGAATCAACGGTGGCGACGCCGGTGTTGCTGAGACGATAGAGCGTGCCGCTCGATCCGATTCCGTAGAGAAGACCGTTGCCGGACGAGAAGTAATCGATCCCGACAAGGGTGTCGCTGTTGTTGAGGCCGGTGACGGCCACGGTGGTCGGGACATCGCCCGCTGAATTGTAAAAGGACAAGGTGTTCCCGTGAGAACCGAGGCCGACGAAAGATTGCGCCTGGGCAAAGCTCGCGAGGAAGAGCATGCAAAGACACGAAGTGATGGTGAACAGAGCTTTTTTCGTGTGTGTCATTTGGTTAAGGATGGTGTGTTTGGGACGAGATACGCCAGGCCTCGGTGGGCGGATGCACATTTCTGCACGATAATTTCTTCAAATTAGGAAGGCATCGCCAGGTTGGGCCGCGCGAGAAAGATCAATATTCCCGCGATCACGACATCCGTAAAAACGTGGGCGATCCAGGGAGCGAACATTCCTCGGGCCCGTCGCCGAATGACTCCCATGAAAAGTCCGTAAATGAAGGCGAGAGCCACACCGATCCAGCCGCGTGGGAATCCGCCGATATGGACGGTGCCGAAAGCAACCGCTTGCAAAAGAAGAGCGGCGAGCCCTTGCCCGAGTGATCGATCGAGCGCGTGCATGATGACGCCTCGATAAGCGCCTTCTTCCATAGCTGCATTGAACATTGAAAACAGGACGCCGCCGGCGATCAGCAATCCCACAGGCACGTCGGGGACGAGGGCTTTGACAATGTCCGCCACGTTCGGACGCAGGAGAATGTACCAAGTGAGGAGTGCGGCCGCGGCCAGGAACCACGCCGCCGCACAGAGACGACGGACAGTTGCGTCAAAGGTTCCCCATCGCACCCATGTGGCGGTTCCACGCAGCCACGGGACACCGCGCACGATTCCCGCATAGCAAAGCAAACCAAGTCCCAAGACGAGTGGAAAAAAGCCGACACCCAACATGATCAAGCCGAAGCAGATCACGCAGAAGGTCGAAAGCGGCGCAGCTGTCGGGCATCGTTTGGTCCAGGAGAGCACAGCCAGGAGGGCGACTCCGATCGCAGTGCAAAGAGCTCCCTTGGGAGGAAGCAATGGCGCCGCGATACAAAGCAAAGTGAGGCCGACCACCAGAAAGGCATCAAGCTGGCGAGGGTGAGGACTTACGGGTTCCGTCTGAAGAAGCGGCACGGCAAATTTTGGTTCAGTAGCCGAACGAAAACAGCTCAGGTGGCGGCGTTCTCCGCAGGCGAATCTGTTTTCGCGCCGGGCGTCTGGCGATGGAAGATCCGCTGCAATCCGATGCGGTAGGCGGCGAGATCGCCGAGCTCGGCGACGCGTTGTTTGAGACGACGCGCGCGCAAAAACAGGAAACCGACAAAGCAGAGATAGGGAATCAAGAACCAGAAATCGAGATACGAGCGGGTGAGCTGCCGATAAACGAGAATGCTCAGGAAAAATAGATTGATGATGACGGTGGTGGTGACGAAACGATAACGCAGCGCCGCGCGCGTGAGTGTTTTCGGGCCGCCGTGAAATTCGGTGACGGTCTGCAACGCGATACTCCACCAAAAGTTTCCGTAGATCTGGATGTCCCATTCGTTCCAACCGGTGTCGGTGGAGTAGCGCCAGTCTTCTTCCTCCAAGACCGCGAGCGTGGAGGTGAGCAGTTGATTTCGATCCTTCCCCTCTTCGCTCCAATAAACGCGCCGCCGCATACTTTCGCGGCCAACCGAAGCGGGCGGCAGTTGTTCGTGGGTGGAAATGACAGCGCGCGGCGTGCGTTTGAAGTGCAGCCAGGTGAAGTAGCGCGACCAGCCGCGGACGAGCGGCTGCGCAAAGGCGAGAAACATGACAAGCAACCGCGCCGGGATGGTGTCGAACTTCGGCTCGATGCGCGCGTGCATCATGTAAGACAGCGCCACGCACAACGTCCCGCCGAACATCAGATACGGAACGATGCGCAGCGATGGCAGAAAAATTCCAAGCCCGAAAAGGAACACGGTGAGCGCGAACCATTCGACACTGCTCAAATAGGAAGCGATCTCCGATTGCGGCGTCGGGTAGATGGATTGGAAAAAGCCTTCGCCGAAAATGCCGTGATAAATGATCGGCCGCGAAATGAACCAACTGAAGCGCGGCGATCCGTAAATTTGCCCGCGCCATTTCGCGGTGCCGGTCGGCCCGAAAAAGATGAGATGCTTGAAGCGCAGCATCGATTCGGCTTCGCCGTAACCTTGCTGCTGTTTGCGAAAAGCAGTGAGCGTAAAACGCCGGTGATGCCAGACGAGCGCTGTGGGGCTGAAGGCGACGACGTGGCCTTCCTGTTGCAGGCGCCAGCAGAAGTCGACATCGTCGCCCGCCTTCACGTATTCCGGATCGAAGCCGCCGACGCTTTCAAAGGCCCAGCGATACCAGGCCATGTTACAACCGGGGATGTGTTCGGCGACGGTGTCGGTGAGGAGGACATGGCTCGGCCCGCCAGGCGCCGCCGCGACGCAAGCCTGGATCCAATTTTGCGCCGGCGGCGAAATGTTCGGCCCGCCCACTCCGCAATAGTCGCCGCTCAGCAATGTGCCGATGAGGTAGTAGAGCCAATCGGGATCGGCCATGCAGTCGGAATCGGTGTAGGCAAAGACTTCGCCTCTGGCGGCGGCGGCGCCGGCATTGCGGGCGTGACTGAGGCCGTGATTGGTCTGGCGAATGTATTGGACGTTGGGGAACTGCGCGGCGATTTCGGGCGTGTTATCGGTCGAGCCATCGTCGACGAGGATGACTTCGTAAGCTGCGTAATTGATTTTGCCTAACGACTCGAGGCAGGCGGCCAGCGTGTTCCCGCCGTTGTAAGAGCAAACGATAACGGAGACGAACGGCGTCTCGGCCAGCGCGCGATGCGGCAGCGCGGAATCGTCCTGCCCAAGTTTTTCGCCGAGGGTGAAGAATGATTTCTTCGGCTCGCGCTCGCGGGTGACGAGTCCAAATGCCCAATCGGTAATCTCCTGGTCGCCGGTGTACCATTCGTCGGTCCAGGAAAAGAAGATAGTGCCAGCGAGCCCGCATTTAACGACCGAGTCGACGTGCCAGCCGAGCATTTCGGCCTGCTCGTCCTGGCTGTGCCGGATGGTGTCCATGCCGAACTCGCCGAGGATAAGCGGGCGTTCCTCGGCCAGATTTTGCAGCCGCAGAAGGTAACGCTCGAAGTCGAGCTGATTGTGCAGGTAAACGTTGAAGCAAACGAAGTCGACGTTTTGCGGGAGGAGATACTCGGTCGGCGGGAAGCTGGCGTAGGAGAAGAGAACGTCGGGATCTTCCGCGCGACCGATGCGGATGAGATGCTCGACGAACTCGGTAACGCGGCGCACGCCGAGCCAGCGCACCATGGTGGTGGAAATTTCATTGCCGACGAGGTAACCGAAAATCGCGGGATGCCCGGCGTGCTGACGGACGGTGTCGCGGACGGATTTCGAAATGGTGTCGCGCGCCGATTTCTCGCGCAGGAATTCGATGTGCTTGGCCCACGGCAAAGTGATGAGGACGCGCACGCCTTTCGCCGCGCACTGATCGAGAAACCAAAGCGGCGGCAGATGATAAACGCGCACGACGTTGATGCCCATCTCGCGCATCTGCGCCAGATCGCGCGCGGCTTGCTCGGCCGTCCCGAGATAGAAGCCTTCCGCGTCGGGCGCGAAGGGACCGTAGGTGACGCCTTTAAGGAAAAATTTCCGGTCGCCTTCAAAGAAAAATTTAGCGACCGCGCGGATGCGACCCAATTGGGAACTCACAGCGGCATGTTCCTCGTGCAAGCGTGTCATCCAGGCAAAGACTTTAACGCGAGATCTCGGCGAGCGCTTCGCGCAGGACTTCGGCGGTGCGCGCGAGGTCGCTCGTAGAATGCACCGTGCAAAGGAAGCCGGTTTCGAATTGAGACGGAGCGAAGAAAACGCCGCGGCTGAGACAAGCGTGGAAAAAGCGGGCGAACATTTTGGTGTCGCTCGTTTTGGCGGAGGCGAGATCGGTGACGGGACCTTTGGTGAAGAAGAGACAAAACATGGAGCCGATGCGATGGAAGGTGAGAGGCAGTTGCAACTCGCTCATCACTTCGCGGACAGCCGTTTCCAGTTTCGCACCAGATTTTTCCAGAACCGTCCACGCATCGATGCGGTCGAGTTCGTGCAATTGGGCGAGACCAGCGGCCATAGCCAACGGATTTCCCGAGAGCGTTCCAGCCTGATAAACGGGACCAAGCGGTGACAGTTGCTCCATGATTTCCGATCGACCGCCGAATGCGCCCACCGGCAAACCACCGCCGATGACTTTCCCGAGCGCGGTGAGATCAGGTTTGATCCCGTAAATTTCCTGGGCGCCGCCGCGCGCCACACGGAAGCCGGTCATGACTTCGTCGAAAATGAGAAGAGCGCCGTGCCGGGTGCATTCGGTCCGCAGTTCGGCCAGGAAATTTTCGCGCGGGAGGTAAAGGCCGGCGTTGGCTGGAATCGGCTCGAGAATGACGGCGGCGATCTGCGATTCGTTTTCGCGAAAGGCCGCACGCACAGCTTCGATGTCGTTGAAAGTAACGACGATGGTGAGCGCGGCCAGACTTTTGGGAACGCCGGCGCTATCGGGATGGCCGTGGGTGAGTGCGCCGCTGCCCGCCTGGACGAGGAGAGAATCGACATGCCCGTGATAGCAGCCTTCGAATTTGAGAATCTTGTCGCGGCCAGTAAAGCCGCGCGCCAGACGCACGCACGACATGGTCGCCTCGGTGCCGCTGTTGACCAGGCGCACCTTCTCCATCGATGGCACCCAGCGGCAGATGAGTTCTGCCATCTCGACCTCGAAGGGATTGGGAACCCCGAAGCTGACGCCGCGACCGGCCGCTTTCGTTAGGGCTTCGATCACGACGTTGGGCGCATGACCTAAAATCGCCGGGCCCCACGTGCCGACATAATCGATGTATTCATTCCCATCGACGTCCCACAGATGCGCGCCGGCCGCCCGCTCGGCGAAAAATGGCTCCCCGCCGACCCCGCGAAAGGCGCGCACGGGCGAGTTCACGCCTCCGGGAATGCGTTGCGTGGCGCGGGCGAAAAGTTGCGCGGATCGGGACGGCATCGCGGCACCATAGATGTCGAGCGTTCCTCCATCCAGCCGAACAATGGAACCGCGTGGCCTGATTGACAGTCTCGCGGCGCTCCCCTACCCTGCGTTCGCGAAAACGGCGGGGTAGCCAAGTGGTAAGGTCGGGGTCTGCAAAACCTCTATTCGCGGGTTCGATTCCCGCCCCCGCCTCTCTTCCCTCCGCTATGAAAATCCGGCCGCACCGCCACTTCAATGATGTGCGCCAGCGTCTCGCGGAGCGGCCCGAGCTTTTGCGCGCATGGAGGGGAATCGCTTATCGCGTGACGTCGCTCGATTACCCGAAGCCGGCCGATATTCTAGCCGGAAAAGGAAGCTATATTAACGGCGGACGCTGGAACGCGATGAGTAGTTTCCGCGCGGTGTATGGAAGCACGGACGACACGGTGGCGGTGGCCGAATCGCGCGCGACGGCCGACTACGCGGGCGTCACCTATCCCTTTATCACCCCAAGATTGCTGGTCGCCGTGGAGCTGCAATTACAAAAGGTGCTCGACCTCACTTCGCAGAACACGCGACGAATCCTCGGACTGACTTTGGAGGATCTACGCGCCGACGATTGGCGACGGCGGCAGGAAGAAGGGATGGAGAGCTGGACGCAAGCGATCGGGCGCGCGGCCTTCGTTGCGAAGGCGGATGGGCTTCTCGTGCCCTCGGCTAAAATCCAAGACGGCGTCAACGTCGCCTACTTCCCGGATCAAGCGGCTGATGGGGAGGCCCGCCTATTCGGCATGGAACAATTGGAGAAGTTCGCAACGCGCAGCAAATAAACATGCATATCTGCATGAGAAAATGCTTGCTCTGGGGAAAGATGAAGTTAAACTGAGGACATGAAAGCACGGAAAAACAGCAGGCGTTCCGCCAAGACCTCCGCGCGTGTGAAGGAAACGCCCTCGGTTTATCATGCGGCCATCAAAACAACGGCCCCGCCCGCCTTGCAGGACATCACTGAAAAATACGGGCTCCGCCAGGAAACAGTCAGCCGGATGACTGGCTTCTCACTTCGCGCGGTGGCCAGTTGGGCCAGCGGCAAACAAGCCTCCACGCCCGTAAAACGCGCGTTCATCGAAATGGATCGGTTGCTCGATAATCTGGCTCGTTTGATGAAGCCGAAGGAAGTGGGACGCTGGTTGAAAGAACCGAACTCCGCGTTTGATGGCTCGACGCCAGTGCAGGTAATGGAGCGGGGCCAAACGGATCGCATTTGGCGGCTCCTCTATTTTATCGAATCAGGCGAGCCGGGCTAAAATGGAGCCTAGGGGGTTCGAACCCCTGACCTCCTCAATGCCATTGAGGCGCTCTACCAACTGAGCTAAGACCCCGAATCAACTTCCGATTTTCGGTGGCAGCGTCCGTTTTGCAACCCTCTATCTTCGCCGCCTCCAGGAGGCGAAAGCGCACGAGGACTGCAGTCATGCTCGGCATTCTGGGCATGGCGTGGTTCGCGCAAAATGCGGTCGCCCGCGCGGTCTGGATCGACACCGATGTTTCGATCGGCTCGCCATTCCGCGAAGTGGACGACGCCTACGCTCTCGTCTTCGCTTTGCGCTCGCCGGAACTGCGGATCACAGGATGCAGCACCAGTTACGGAAATGCCGATATCGCCTACACCACCCACGCGGCGCGCCGATTATGGGAGCAACTTGAAATGCCTGCTCACCTGCCGCGCATTTTCCCGGGAGCATCGGGCCCGGCTGATCGATTGAAACGGACGGCAGCAAGTGAAGCCTTGGCTGAGGCGTTGCGCCGCGAAAAACTCACCTACGTCGCGCTTGGTCCCCTCACCAATCTCGCCGCCATGCTTCATTATCACCCGGAGCTAAGCGCTCGAATCGAGAGAGTGATTCTTGTCGGCGGGAAATCTCCAGACGCTACGCTTGCGCTCGGACCGGGCGGAAATTTCCGGGTTCATGATGCGAACGTTTTCAAAGATCCCGCATCCGTCGGAAGGATTTTGGCAACTTCGATTCCGATCACGCTCGTGCCGGTCGAAGTCGGAGAGCGTCTTGAAGTAACCCGAGCCGATCTGCGTGAGCTGAGAGTCTTCGGGAAATCAGCTGCTTATTTAGAGAGGCACAGCCGCATTTGGTCATGGTTCTGGCGGAACGTCGTCAAACGCGAAGGCGGTCCTGTGTTCGATGCGCTGGCCGTGGCATGCGTCGTTAAACCCGAACTGACCGTGAGTGAACGCCGCTTCGCGCGCCTAAATTCGTTTGGCGATCTCATTGCCTCCGCCGATCAGGCGGGAGGCCGAGCCGTGCGCTTCGTTACCGGCTTTACGCCGAGAGCGAAAGCTCTTCTTCTACGGCGCCTGGTTTCAGCGGGCCACGATCGAAACGTGGGTCCGGATCGCTAAATCCGTTAGCACCTCGCGCTCGAGCAGCAACGTTCTCCCAGCTTCCACCGCGATCACTCGCACCTGCGCTTCGCTCGCGATCTGTACCGTTTCCACGCCGATGACCGGCACGTCGAAACGCATGTCTTGATTGGGTTTCGAGACTTTGACCACGATTGCTTTCTTTCGGCCTAACGAGGCACCGCGGCGTATCGCCTCGTTTGTTCCTTCAAAAGCTTCCACGGCGAGCACGGTGCCGTTGCGCACGACGACAGTCTGTCCTATGTCGAGGCGACTGATCTCCTTGGCCATCTTCCATCCGAAATCAACGTCCTCTTCTTCGCGACGCGACAGCTTTGGACCAGCGATCAAACCGGCAACTGCTATACAGCATTCGAGAAACGTCGTGGCCGGCAGTAATTCCACCTCGATGCCTTGCAACTCGCTCGCGATGGCTGTGAAGATCGATTCGGCATTCCGTCGTTTCAGGCGCGCGAGGAGCAACAATGCCTTCCAGTCCGGCCGCAGATCAAACAAATTCTTCGGCGCGATCTGGCCAGCCATGATCGCCTGGCCGACGCCGCTCTTCTCAAAAAACGAGAGCAGTTTGCCGAGTTGGCCCACACGCAACCAGACCACCTCGTCGACCAACGACGCGAGATTCGGATCCGTCTCGTCGGTAAAGGCGGCGGCGACGATCCACTTCACACCGGCGGATCGAGCGGAACGGGCGAGCAGGAGCGGATACACGCCGCCTCCGGCGATGATTCCTAGAGCATCGGGCGTTTCCACAACTCGTTAGGCGCGCCCTCGCGCGATCGAATCTTAGGGATGCCGGCGCCGCTTGACGTGAAGCTGCGCGAGCGCCTTTTGCAGCGAGGCCTGAATGGCGGCGACTTCCTCCGCCCCGTGATCTTCCTTCATCGCCGCCTGTGCGCGAGCCACCGCCGCTTCCGCGGCGCCTTCGTCGATCTTCTCCGATTCCAGCGCCATATCAGTCAGAACCGAAACAGCGTCGCCTTTGATTTCGACAAAGCCTTCGCCGACCGCGAGCGAGATCGCCCGGCCATCTTTTACGACCCGGAGTTCGCCCGGCTTCAGGGTGGTCAAAAGCGGTACGTGTTTGGGATAAATGCCGAGCTCGCCTTCGGAGCCGGGCAACGTCACCATATCGACGTCCTCGGAGTAAGCCGTGATTTCCGGCGTGACGATTTCTAAGCGAAGTGTGGCCATGGCCTAACGACTACGATTGTTCACCGCTGATCTGGTCGATGCCGCCCTTCATGTAGAAATTCTGCTCGGCCACGTCATCGTGCTTGCCTTCCAAAATCTCCTTAAACCCGCGCACCGTTTCCACGATGGAGACGTACTGGCCTTTTGAACCAGTGAAAACTTCGGCCACGTGGAACGGCTGGCTGAGAAAGCGCTGGATTTTACGCGCGCGATACACGGTCAATTTGTCGTCCGGGCTCAATTCATCCATGCCGAGAATGGCGATGATATCCTGCAAATCCTTGTAACGCTGGAGTACGGTTTGCACGCCGCGAGCCACATTGTAATGCTCTTCGCCCACGATATCGGGCGCCAGCGCTTTCGAAGTGGAAGCGAGCGGATCGACCGCGGGATAAATGCCGAGCTCCGCGATCGAACGTTCCAGAACGATGGTCGAATCGAGGTGGGCAAAGGTGTTGGCCGGAGCCGGATCGGTTAAATCGTCCGCCGGCACGTAAACCGCCTGCACCGAGGTGATCGATCCTTTTTTGGTGGACGTGATCCGTTCCTGCAAATCGCCCATCTCGGCGGCGAGCGTTGGTTGATAACCGACCGCGGACGGCGTGCGGCCGAGCAGCGCGGACACTTCCGAACCGGCCTGCGAGAAACGAAAGATGTTGTCGATGAAGAGCAAGACGTCCTGGTTTTTCTCGTCGCGGAAATATTCCGTCATGGCCAGCGCGGAGAGCGCCACGCGCAGACGCGCGCCGGGCGGTTCGTTCATCTGTCCGTAAACGAGCGCCACCTTCGATTTGCTCAGATCATCCTGATTGATGACGCCCGCCTCGCTCATTTCGTTATAAAGATCGTTCCCTTCGCGCGAGCGCTCACCCACTCCGGCGAAGACTGAGAAACCACCGTGATTTTTCGCGATGTTATTGATCAGCTCGAGAATAACGACCGTCTTGCCCACGCCTGCGCCGCCGAACGCGCCGACCTTGCCGCCTTTGGTGAAGGGACAAATCAAATCGATGACTTTAATGCCGGTTTCGAGAATCGACGCTTGCGTATCCTGATCGGTCAAGGCCGGCGGCTTGCGGTGAATCGGATATCTCTTCGTGAACGAAACCGGCCCGCGATTATCGACCGGGTCGCCCGTCACGTTAAAGATGCGGCCAAGCGTACCTTCGCCGACCGGCACGGAAATGGGGGCGCCTGTGTCGTTCACCGGCATGCCGCGCTTCAAACCTTCGGTCGAAGACATGGCGATGGAGCGCACCCAGTTTTCGCCGAGATGCTGCTGCACTTCGAGCGTCAACTTCGTCGGGTTGCCGTTCACTTCGTACTCGAGTTCGAGCGCGTTGTAGATGGACGGCAGATCTTTCGTCTCGCCGAATTCCACGTCCACCACGGGACCGATGACCTGAACAATTTTTCCTGTATTCATGAGTTGGATTAAGTGCCGACCGCCATTTGCGCGGTGGAGATTTCGAGCAGCTCGGTCGTGATGCTAGCCTGCCGCATTTTGTTGTACTCGAGCGTGAGATCCTTGATGAACTGCTTGGCGTTATCGGTCGCACTTTTCATCGCGACCATGCGGGCGCTGTGCTCGGAGGCGCGCGCGTCGAGGATCATTTGGAAAACTTGATACTGAATGTAGTAAGGCAACATGATGTCGAGCACCGCTTCCGGACTGGGCTCGAATTCATGACCGGCCATGGTGTCCTCGCCCTTCGCCGCGCCCGGTTCTTCCACCTGAGCGACTTCAAAGTTTGTGATCGGCAGCAGCGTTCGCACGACTGGCTTTTGATTGATCGTGTTCACGAAATGCGTGTAGAGGACGGAGACCTTGTCCACTTCACCGCTGAGAAATTTCTCGGTGCAAAACTGCGCGATGACTTTCGTTTCCACAAACGCCGGCGCGTCCTTTAATTCAAAATCGGCGAGCAGCTCACGCTTCGTCCGCGCAACAAACTGCCGGCCCTTGCGGCCGGAAACGACGAACGCCGTTTGCTCCACTGAAAATTGAGCGGCTTCACGCAGCAGATTCGTGTTGAGCGCTCCAGCGAGACCTTTGTCCGTGCTGAGAATGAGCACCAATTCCTTCTTCACCTCGCGCACTTGCAACAACGGATGCGCCTTCGGATCGGTCCTCTTTTGCAACGAGACGAGCACCTTGTTCAACAGGTTCGCGTAGGGCCGACCGGCGAGGGCGTGCTGCTGCGCCTTGCGCATCTTCGACGCGGCGACCATCTGCATCGCCTTCGTGATCTGCGCGGTGTTGCGGATCGATTTGATCCGGCGCCGGATATCTTGAGTATTTGCCACGGAACTTTTGCGTCGTTAGCCGACTGGATTGGAACTTTTGAATTCCTCGAGCGCGCTCTTCATTTCGCCCTCGAGATCCTTGTCGATTTGCTTCTTCTCGCGAATGGACGCGAGCAGACTGGCTTTTCGCGTTTGCAGGTAATCCTGCAGTTTGTTTTGGAAGTCCTTCACTTTGTCGACGGGGACGGGATCGAGATATCCGTTCTGCATCGCCCAAAGAACAGCGACCTGCTCTTCAACCGGAATCGGATTGTACTGGATCTGTTTGAACAACTCGACGATGCGCTGGCCGCGATCGAGGCGCGCCTTGGTCGCAGCATCGAGATCGGAACCGAATTGCGCGAAAGCCGCCAGCTCGCGGAACTGCGCGAGGTCGAGCTTGATCTTGCCGGCGACCTGTTTGATCGCCTTGATCTGCGCCGCGGAACCGACGCGGCTGACGGAGAGACCCACCGAAATGGCCGGTCGCACACCTTGATAGAACAAGTCGGTCTCGAGATAAATTTGGCCGTCGGTGATCGAGATGACGTTCGTCGGGATGTAGGCGGAAACGTCGCCGGCCTGCGTCTCGATAATCGGGAGCGCGGTGAGCGAACCGCCGCCGGCTTCTTCGGTAACGCGCGCGCTGCGCTCGAGCAAACGCGAGTGCAAATAGAAGACGTCGCCCGGATACGCTTCGCGACCGGATGGGCGTTTCAGCACGAGCGAGACCTGCCGATACGCGACCGCGTGCTTGGAAAGATCGTCATAGATGATGAGCGCATCCATTCCGTTATCCATGAACCATTCGCCCATGGAGGCGCCGGCAAACGGCGCGAGATACTGGTTCGTCGCCGTGTCGGACGCAGGCGCGGAAACAATCGTCGTGTAAGGCATCGCGCCTTCCTTTTCGAGAACGGCGAGCGCGCGAGCAACGTTGGAATTTTTCTGCCCAATGGCAACGTAGATGCAATAGAGCGGGCGGTAATCCTTGATCTCGCCTTCCTCGGCCGCCTTGTTCAGGCGCGCCTGGGCAATGATCGTGTCGATCGCGATCGTGCTCTTGCCAGTGGCGCGATCTCCGATGATCAATTCGCGCTGGCCGCGACCGATCGGCACCATCGCGTCGATCGCCATGATGCCGGTCTGGACTGGTTGATTGACGCTGCGGCGTTTGATAATGCCGGGCGCAATTTTTTCGAGCGGATAAAATTCCTCCGCTTTGACATCGCCCTTGCCGTCGAGCGGTTGGCCGAGCGTATTGACGACACGACCGAGCAGACCTTTGCCGACCGGCACCGAGAGCAACTTCCCGGTGGTCTTCGCTTCGTCGCCTTGTTTGATGAGCGTGTTGTCGCCGAGCAGGATCGCGCCGACTTCTGTTTCCTCGAGGTTGAGCGCGAGACCGAAGACGCCGTTCGGAAATTCGATCATCTCGTTGAGCATGACGTCGCTCAAACCTTCGACGCGGGCGACGCCGTCACCCGTTTCGCGGACGACGCCGACGTTGCTTTTGGTCGTCTCGGTCTTCAGTCCCGCGATCTTCGATTCGATTTCTTCCAGTATGCTGCTCATGTTCGTAATAGGTTAAAGTTGTTCCTGGAGGCGTTGCAGACGGTTGCGGACGCTGCCGTCCCAGACATCGCTGCCCACGCGAATGCGCATGCCGCCGAGAAGTTCCGGGTTAATGCCGAACTCGGTGGTGAGGTCGCCGCCGTATTTTTCTTTCAGGCCGCCCTCGATCTGCCATTGAATCTCGGGCTTTAATTCGGTCGCGCTCTCGATGCGCGCGTGACGTTTCGCCACTTCCAGCCGGAGCAAGCGCCGGTATTGCTCGAGCACGTGGATGTAATTGCGCGGCTTCTTCTCGATCAATGAATCGACCAACGAAGAAATGCGGCCTTTATCGAGTTGGCCGTCGGTAAAGCTGGCGCGCAAAAGAGCGCGCGAGAGTTGCCGGGTTTCTTTGTTGACCTTCATAATGAACTACGAAGCGACCTGCTTGCTCGCTTCTTCCTGGAGCCGGCGTTGATCTTCGGGATTGAGAATCTTGCCCGTCACCTTTGCGGTCGTGTCGACGACGAGACGGCCGAGCTCGCGCTTCAACTGCGTCATCGTTTTGTCGTGCTCGATCGCGCTCGCTTCGCGCGCTTTCGCCATGATTTGCTCGGCGGCGGCGATCGCTTCCTGCTGTTTGCGCTCGGCGATGTGACCGGCGCTTTGCCGCGCTTCGTCGATCATCTTTTGCGCCTGCGCGTTGGCTTGGGCGAGAATTTCGCCGTGGCGTTGTTCCGCTTCGGCCAGTTGCTGTTTGATCTTGTCGGCATTGATCAAGCCTTCGGCAATGCGCTGGCGGCGTTCTTCGAGAACAGCCAGGATCGGTTTGTAGGCAAACCGCCACAGCAACAGCGCGACAATGGCGAAGCTCGCGACCTGCGACAGGAAGAGCGAGACGTTAAAGCCGAACGCTTCCGTTGTGTCATGGACCATTTCGCCGATGCCGGCGGCCGCCAAGAAAGTAATGCTCATCGTTAGTCTGTGCGGAGATTTCGCTCCGACGCCGCAGATTTATCGGACAAGGAAGATGGCGTAGAACACGATCGCTTCCGCGAACGCAATCGCCAGAATGGCCTGCACGAGAATCGCGGTAGCCGCGCCGGGGTTGCGACCGACGGCCGAGGAAGCGCCCATGCCGATCAAGCCGACGCCGATGGCCGCGCCGAGACCGGCCAGACCCACGTGAATGTTTCCGCCTATTTCTGCCAGTAGTGGTAGTATCATAATATTCTGTTTGTGTTTTTGGCTTCAGAGGCCTTCGCAATATCGCTGCGAATTCAGCTTCTGAAAATTTAGTGTGCCTCGCCGTGCGCTGGTTCGTGGTGCGCGATGAGAAGGGTGAAAACAGCCGTCAATAACATGAAGACAAGCGCCTGCACCACTCCGACGAGCAATTCCATAAAGTAAAAAGGGATGGGGATGAGCCACGAGAGAAACGGCACCAGGTTCGCCATCGACTCGAGCATGTTCTCGCCCGCGTAGATGTTTCCATACAATCGGAAGCTGAGCGAGATCGGCCGGAAAAGAATGGAAACAATCTCGAGCCAGCCGACGATAAAGAACACGATTACCATCAGCACCTTGAGCAGGCCTTTTGTGTCGCCCTTCGGTCCGAACAAATGCAGGAGCACGCCGCCCACGCCGTTCGCTTGCACGGCCCAGATAATCCAGAGCAGGAAGAAAACGGCGGCCATGGCGAAGGTGAGATTGAGATCCGCGTTCGGTCCGCGGAGCAGCGGCCGATCGACATGGAATGAATTCGTGACCGGATCGTGATGGCCCCAGCCGATGGTGCCGACTCCGGGGATGAGGCTAAACCAATTCAGAAAGAGAATGAAAATGAAAATGGTCGCGAAAAACCAAAAGGTTTTTTTGACCAGCGCGCTCCCGATGACGCTCTCGAGAAATTTGTAGAGGCCTTCCACCATCCATTCCCAAAAATTCTGCGCACCGCTTGGGATTTGCTTGATGTTACGCGTCGCGGCCTGGGCGAAAATGATAAGGCCAGCGGCGACAATCCAGGTGACGAGCATTGAGTTCGTCACCGTGAACGGACCAACACTAAAAAGCGCGGCGGCATTGAGCGGAAGCGCCTCATGTTCCGCCGGCGCCGCTTCTGACGTGGCCGCAGAAGTTTCTGCAGCCGCGACCTTCATCGGCATGAATGCGAAAGCGACGCCGAGCGTCGCAATCAAAGCCATAATCGAAAAATAACGGTGCAGCATTAGGGTTGAGCGCAGTGACCCGATCTCATGGCAGGCGCGTTGTCATACAAAGACAGAAGCGCCGATTCAAGGGCCCGCTGAAGTCGCGCTTACCAAAGCTGCTTTTGCCGAGATGACAAGAGACTTTGCGCAAAATATCTGCGGGGAAAATCACGCATGGGCAGCCGGCTTATTTTACGGGCACGCGCTCCGGCAAATGCGCCGGCAAAGGAGCAGCCGCTGCTTCGGCCACTTCCTCGCGACGGGTGAGCCTGATCGCCTCTTCATAATGCGATTCGAGCTGATGAATTTGTTCCGTTTGTTCGAAATTGGCGGCGACCGATTCGCTCGCCAGTTTCCCCATTTCATGCAGCGCCGTGGTCGATCCGAGAATCGACGCGACGGCATCAGCCATGGAGACGAAATCGCCTTCATCCACGAGCAACCCGGTGCGCCCATGCTCGACCGCTTCGGGAATGCCGCCGTGGCGCGTTGCGACCACGGTGAGCCCGGTGGACATCGCTTCGAGCACGGAGTTTGGCACGCCTTCCTGGTTGTGGTCGGAACCAATTTCGCTCGGATGCAAAAAGAGATGCGCGCTCGCGTACAATTCCGCCAGCTCCGGCTGGCTCAGAAATCCGCAAAAGTGAATCTTGTCGCGCACGTGCAACTGACGTGCGAGCGCTTCGAGCTGCGGTTGGAGCGGCCCTTTGCCCGCGATGATCAATTCGGCATTGGGAAATTGTTTGTGCAAAATGGCGAAGGTGCGAATCGACGTGGCCACTCCTTTTTTCGGAATGAGCCGGCAGGCCTGCAGGATTCGCCACTTTCCGTTACGCGGCACTTCCCGGCGTTGATAGGGGAATGCTGCCAGCGGCACGCCCGTGCGATTGATGCGCAACTTCTCCGTCGGACAGCCCAATTGGACCAGGCGATTGGCCAGCGACTGCGAGCGCGCCAGCACCAGTGGCACCGCTTGAAACATGCGCCGCATTTTCTCGGCGTATTCCGGCATTTCCTCCTTGCTCGCGACATCAGCGCCGTGAAACGAAACCACGCACGGCCGGTCCCACTCGAGAATGAACGGCAGCAGATGAACGCCGGTGTGACCAAAATAAATATGCATCAAATCGGCGCCGCGCCGTTCGAGCAAAGTGGCGAGCGCTTCGTATTCGCCCCGATAGACAATGGGCGGCTCGCGTTTCACCAGCTTCAACCAGCCGTGCCGGAAGAGATTCATGCGCGGCTGCGGAATAATTTCGATGTCGGGAAACGGGAAACGCTCCGTGTTTTCCAGCGCCTTCGTCATGATGAAGGTCTTGCTGCGGCGCAACCCGGTCACCTGCCGATAGATGTGGAGCATCTCCGGTTTAAGAAACGTCGTGCAATAACTGGCGATGGTTCTTGGGGCCATTTGGGAAGCGGCGACTATTCGGCGGGTGGGCATGGTTGTCTACCTTTAATCGTTCATCCGGAGCACCGCGGATTGCATCGCACTTTCTCTATTCGTCGGAGAATTTAACCAGGTTGCAAGTTTCTCCTTTAACTGGGCAATTCCTTCTCCCTCCCGCGCCGAAACACCCACCATTTCAACCTTCGGAAATCTCGCCTGCAATGCGGCCAGGTGTTCGGCAGATTCGGGGAGATCCATCTTGTTAGCGATGACATACCACGGGCGCGCGGAGAGGCGCGAGTCAAAAAGGTCAATTTCGCGCCGCAAGGTTTGCAGGTCCTCCACCGGGTTGCGGCCTTCGCTGCCAGCCGCGTCCAGCACGAAAAGTAAAATGCGACAGCGCGTGATGTGTCGCAAAAAATCGTGGCCGAGCCCGAGATTGCGATGAGCTCCTTCGATCAGGCCCGGAATATCCGCAATCGTCGCCCGGTCGTATTCGGATAACTCGAGCACGCCGACCACCGGATGCAGCGTCGTGAAAGGATAAGCCGCCACCTTCGGATGCGCGGCCGAAAGTTTGCCTAACAACGTGGATTTCCCCGCGTTCGGGTAACCGATCAGTCCAGCATCGGCGATCGTGCGCAGCTCGAAAAGAAAGTAGCCGCTCTCGCCCTCTTCCCCGTCGGTGTATTGGACTGGCGCCCGATTGCGTGAACTCTTGAAATGCACGTTCCCTTTCCCGCCCGCGCCGCCGCGACACAAAATAAATTCCTCGCCCGGCCTAACGAGATCGGCGATCGCGTCGCCGTCCGGTTGCAACCGCGCCATCACCCCGCGCTCCGCCGGTTCCTTGTTTTCCATTTCGCGTTCTTCCGCCGAGAGAGGAGTCGGCGCCGGATAAACCACGGTCCCGACGGGCACCTTCACGATTTTCGAAACGGCCGCGCGTCCATGCTTCTTCTTCCCCTTCCCGTGCACGCCGCTCTTCGCTTTCTGAATCGGTTCGTAGAAGAGCGCGGAAAGATTATCGGTATGCTCGTCGGCGCGAAGAATCACGTCGCCTCCGCGTCCGCCATCGCCGCCGTCGGGTCCACCCTTCGGGACGAACTTTTCTCGTCGAAAGCTGACGCAACCCCGCCCGCCATCGCCGGCTTGCCCAAATACTCTGATACGATCGACAAACATAACGAGTGCCTAGGCCGCCTTTAACAAACGCGCGTAAAGAGCTTTCGTTTCCTCGGCGATTGCGTGCCAACTGAACTTTTCTTCGGCACGGCGCCGGCCGGCTTTCCCAAATTTTTTGCGCAGCTCCGGATCGGCCATCAACTCATTGATCCGCGTCGCCAGGTCGCGCGCGAATTGATCCGGCTGCGACGGCTCGAACGGGCTTTCCTGCATCTGCTCCAGCCTAACGAGGAATCCGGTCTCCCCGTCCACCACCACTTCCTTGATCCCGCCGACCGCGCTCGCCACGACCGCCGTTTCGCACGCCATCGCTTCGAGATTGATGATCCCAAACGGTTCGTAGATCGATGGACAACAAAAGACCGCCGCGTGCGTGTAGAGCTGAATCACACTCGGCTTGTCCACCATTTCGCGAATCCAAAGAATGTCGCCGCGCTTCGCCTGCGCCGCGGCAACTGCCTTCTCCATTTCGGCTGCGATCTCCGGCGTATCGGGCGCGCCCGCGCAAAGCACGATCTGAAAACCGGGCTCCATGTATTCGATCGCGCGCACCAGATGCACGATTCCCTTTTGCCGCGTGATGCGGCCGACGAACAACAGATACGGCCGCGCCGGATCGATCCCGAACCGAGTCAACGCATTCGTCGCACGGACAGCATGGTATTCGTCGAGATCGATTCCGTTATATATAATGTGGAGTCGCTCCTCGCGGATCTCGAAGAGGCGCTGAAGATCGGCCTTCGTTTCCTTCGAGACCGCAACGACCGCGTCGGCCATTTCGAGCGCCGTCTTTTCCAGCCAGACGGTGAAATCGTAGCCGCCGCCGAGTTGCTCGCGTTTCCACGGCCGCAGCGGCTCGAGCGAATGGACGGTGATGACGAGCGGCAATCCGTAATTCAGCTTCGCCAGAATCCCGCCGAAGTGGCTGTACCAAGTGTGGCAATGGACCAGGTCCGCATCGATGCCCGCGGTGTTGAAATCGGTGCAACGCTGCACCGCGCCAAACACCGAACGCAACGGCTTCGGGCATTGGTATGCGCTTTGGTCGATCCCGAAACCGCGCACCCGCAGATTCGTCTCGCTTGAATCCTGATCGCCAAAACAACGCACCTCCACCTCCATCATTTTAGCCAGCTCGCGCGACAAATAATCGACATGCACGCCCGCGCCGCCATAGGTGTGCGGCGGATATTCGTTCGTCAGGAAAAGCGCGCGCATTTCTTCCTCTAGCTCTGCGGCGCGCGAATGCACGCAGATTCAAAGCACGCGCTCGTCAGGCCTTCACTTTTAAGAGCAGGACCGGAATTTCCACCTGATGCCGCACCTTCGTCACCGTGCTGCCGTGAAAGAGATCGCTCAAAAAACGATGCCCGTGCGTCGTCATGGCAATCAGATCGATGGGCTGCGCTTTCACCACCTTGATGATCTCGGTCGCCGGTTCGCCTTTCGCGAGAATGGATGAAGTCTCGAATCCTTCCGCCTGCAACTCGCGCTCGATCTTTGCCAGGTATTCGCGGTCCTCGCGCATTTCTTCGCTCTCCTGCAGTTGGAGCTGGTCGTAATTGCGAGCGACCCATCCGTCCGCGACGTGGAGCAGAATAAACCTGGCCTTCGTCAGCCGAGCCAACGAACGCACATGCGCCAGGATGGTCGCATCCGCCGCGGTGTTTTCCAAAGGAATGAGGATGTTCTGATACATCTTGTCAGGGCGTGGAAAGGGGCAGCCCAATGAAACCATAGAAGCTTTTCAGAACAAAGGCGGGCATAAAAAAGTCGAACAGCAGTTTCAAGTTTAACCCGATGATGACGACCGTCGTCGTCCACCCGAGAATTTTGATCCAAAGCGGATTAACGAATTGTCCCATCTTCGTCTTCTCGTTGGTGAAACGCATCAACGGCCAGACGGCGAAACCGAGTTGCATGCTCAGCACCACCTGGCTGGCCACGAGGAGGGCCGTCGTTTTCCCTTCGCCAAAAATCCCGATCACCAACACGGCCGGCACGATCGCGATCGCGCGCGTGATCAAACGCCGCAGCCATGGCGCCAGGCGAAAGTTCAAAAACCCCTCCATCACGATCTGGCCCGCCAGCGTTCCCGTCAGCGTCGAGTTTTGCCCGGAGGCGAGCAGCGCGATCGCGAAAAGGGCGCTGGCAAATCCAACTCCGAGCAGCGGCGAGAGCAGCCGAAACGCATCCTGAATTTCCGCCACATCCTGATGGCCGGACCAATGGAACGCGGCCGCCGCCAGAATGAGAATCGCGGCATTGATAAAGAGCGCGAACATGAGCGCGCCGCTCGAATCGATCGTCGCAAACTTGATCGCCTCGCGCTTACCTTCGTTTGTCTGTTCGAATTTGCGCGTCTGCACGATCGACGAATGCAGATACAAATTATGCGGCATGACCGTCGCGCCGAGAATACCGATGCTCACGTAAAGCATGTCCTGATTCATGAGCACGTGCGGGCCGGGCACGAACCCGAGCATGACGCCGACGACGCTCGGTTTCGCCAAAATGAGCTCGAGCCCAAAACACGTGCCGATCGTCGCGATCAAAGTGATGACGATCGCTTCGATATAACGAAAGCCTTTGTTCTGCAGATAGAGCACCGCCAGAACATCCATCGCCGTGATACAGCAACCCCAGACGAGCGGAATACCGAAGAGCAGTTGCAAGCCGATGGCCGAGCCGACCACTTCCGCCAGATCGCAAGCCGCGATCGCGATTTCGCAAAGAACCCAAAGAAACCAAACGGTCGCCTGCGAATAATGGTCGCGACAGGCCTGAGCGAGATCGCGCCCCGTCGCGATGCCGAGCTTGATGCACAAATGTTGCAGCAGGATCGCCATGAAATTCGAAATCATGACAACGCTGAGCAACGCGTAACCAAACTTCGCGCCACCCGCCAGATCGGTCGCCCAATTGCCCGGATCCATGTAACCCACCGCGACCAGAAAACCGGGCCCGGAAAACGCGATTAACTTCCGCCAAAAGGAAGCGCCCTGCGGCACGAGGATGCTGCGATGAACTTCCGGCAGCGAAACCTGCGCCGCCCCTCGGCGCCAGGCGAGATCATCGCTCGGGCCGACAACTTCGCGATCACGACGATTTCGCTCCGAATCCTTTGCCATGGTCAAACCCGAAGACTGATTCCGCCGCAGACCGCGTCATTCAGGAGTGGAAGAAATGGCGATAGCACAAACTTAGGTAAGCCTAACTTTTTTTCCGTGCAAGATTATTATCATTCCAGACAATTATTTATTGCTCCGCCTGCCCGACGGGGTAGCATCGGGCGATGCCGGCTCGCCGAAAATCCCGCCCTGCCCTGGGTCGATCCACCGCCGTCGAAGACTACCTGGAGCGCATCCTCGAATTGATTAATACAAAGGGTTACGCCCGGGTGGTGGACATCGCGACCAGCCTGAAAATTTCCCAAGCCAGCGTGACCAATATGATCCAGCGCCTCGACGCCGAGGGCATGCTCAAATACGAAAAATATCGCGGCCTCGTTTTGACAACGGCCGGCGAGACGCTCGCCCGCAACATCGCGCGCCGACACGAATTGCTCACCGAGTTCCTCCAACTCCTCGGTCTCGACCCGCGCGTGATCGAACACGACGTGGAAGGCATGGAGCATCACATCAGCCCGCCCACTCTGCGGGCGATCGAGACGCTCACTTCCCAATTGCGCCGGCGCCCCG
Source organism: Chthoniobacterales bacterium (assembly GCA_038258245.1). GTDB lineage: Bacteria > Verrucomicrobiota > Verrucomicrobiia > Chthoniobacterales > UBA10450 > JBBSQB01. Next base: position 103,468 of record JBBSQB010000005.1, on the reverse strand, counting down.
CGTTGCTTACCAAGTTCAGTCGCGCCGCCGCGTAGAAATTGGCATGGTCCGCCGCGCGCCAAAACTTCTCGTTCTGGCCATCGATATCGGAACATCGTCCGCGCGCTCTGCGCTCTTCGATCAGACTGGCCGCCATTTATCCGAGACAACGGCGCAGCAAAAATACAGCGTGCATTACGCGGACGATGGCGGGGCGGAGTTGTCGGCCGACGTCCTGGCGGCGGCGACCCGCCGTTGCCTTCGCCAAACGCTGGCCATTTATCGGAAGACCGCGCTGCTCCGCCGCACACCGATCGCCGCCGTCGGCGGCTCTGGCTTCTGGCATAGTCTGCTCGGCCTCGACGCGAAGGGAAATGCGGTTACGCCCGTCTTTACCTGGGCCGATTCGCGCAGCGAAACGGCGGCGAGCCTGCTCCGGCGAGAATTTTCGGAACGAGCGATCCTGGCGCGCACGGGCTGCATGCTGCGCTTCTGCTATTGGCCGGCGAAACTTCTTTGGCTGCGCCGCCGTGCTCCGCGCACTTTCGCGCGAATCCGACGCTGGGTGTCGCCGGCTGATTTCATTTTTGAAAAACTCTTCGGGACCAATGGGACGAGCGAATCGATGGCCAGCGCGACCGGTCTCTTCGATCAACGCCGTCGCACCTGGGATCGCGAACTCTGCCGGCGCTGCCGCATCCCTCTCGACCGCCTCCCCTCCGTGCCTCGGCCGCCGGCGATCTTGCGACGCGGTCCAGCCGAGTTGAAAGGCGCGTTGGTCTTCTCTCCGCTCGGTGACGGCGCGGCCAGCCACCTCGCGCTGGGCGATAGTAAATCCGCCACGGTCGGCATCAGTGTCGGGACAAGCGCAGCGGCGCGCGTGGCGTTGCCGCGCAAAGCGGCCATGCGCCTAACGATTCCAAACGGTCTTTTCCGCTACGCCATCGACGAAAATCGTTTCGTTCTCGGCGGAGCAATCAGCAATGCCGGGAATCTGCGCAATTGGTGCTTCCGCGAATTGCGCATCTCGCCCACTAAACTCGCGCGCTCAGCGGCCGCTTCCGATTCGCTGACGCTCCTTCCCTCGTGGGTGGAAGAACGTTCTCCCACCTGGCCACCATCCATCGGCGGAACGATCGTCGGCCTCAAGCCCGCCACCACCGCGGACGATCTTTATCGTGCTGCCACTACGGCCACCTTTAACCGCCTCACGCAGGTGCTCGATCTTTTGGAATCTTGCGTCGGCCGCGTGCCACGCATTGTCCTTTCTGCCGGCATCACGCGATCGGATGATTCCGTCCGGCTGCTCGCCGATGTGCTGGGACGCGATCTGGAAATTTCGCCTGAACTGGAAATGTCGTTACGCGGTGCCGCGCTGCATGCGCTCGCCGGAGTCGGCGCCATGCCCGCGCGCCTGCGGAAAGGCCGCATGGTGCGGCACGATCGAAAATTCGCGCGCCAACATCAGGCGCGCCGTCAAAAACAGATCGCGCTTGAGAACTTGATCGAAAGCTTTGCCGACGAAACCTAAACGCCTTCGCGCACATCGATGATCTCGCCCGGCCGGCAATGAATCGTCAACGCAATCGGCCGGCAGCAGACGCTGCAATCCTCCACGAGCGATTGCTCGCCTAACGAGGTATCGACCAGCAGCGGAAATGTTTCGCCGCAATGCGGGCAGACGATGTCGGTCTCGATCGAAAGCTCCATCCGTCAGCCGTGAATTTCCGATTCCTTCCGACCGCTTGCGGAAGAATCCAGCTTCTGAAAATGAAGCTGGCCGACGCGGCGTCCGTCCGTTTGCGAAATGGTGACGCGATAATTTTCGATCTGCACCTGCTCCCCTTGTTTCGGCAAATGCCCGAGCAGATGCGTGACGTAGCCGCCGATCGTGCTGACATCGGCGTTCTCCAGGTCCAGGCCGGCCAGATCCTGCATCTCATAGAGACCGAGCGCGCCGTCGACCGAAAATTCATTTTCGTTGATCGTGCGAAACTCGGAGGTCTCCGTGTCGAATTCGTCCTGAATATCGCCGACCAATTCTTCGAGCACATTTTCGAGCGTGACCATCCCGACGGTGCCCCCGAATTCATCGACCACGATGGCGAGATGGAGATGCTTGGAGAGAAAAAGGTTAAGCAGCTTCTCGAGGGGCATCATTTCCGGCACGGGGATGAGTTCGCGCTTAATGGACAGAAGATCCGGATGGGGCTCTCGCATCATCGGCACCAATTCCTTGATGTGGACGAGACCGATCGTGTGATCGAGGTGGCCCTGGCAAAGCGGGAAGCGGGTATGACGCGATGCCAGCGCCTTCTTCACATTTTCTTCGAACGAATCCTCAATGTTCAGATAACAAACGTCGCCCCGCGGCGTCATGATATCGCGCACGACACGGCGGCGCAGGTCGAGTGCGTTGACCAGAATATCGCGACCTAACGAGGAGACTTCATCCGATTTTTCGCTCTGGTCGAGGATGACGCGCAGCTCTTCTTCACTGTGCGAGAGTTCCCCTTCGGCGACCGGATCGATCCGCAGGATGCGCTTGAGCACCCAATTGGAGGAAGCATTCAGAAAATAAATGGCCGGCTTGAAGAGCGCGTAGAAAAAGCGCAGGGGCGGGCTGACAAAAATGGCCGCCGGCAACGCCTTGCGAATCGCCAGAATCTTGGGCGCCTGCTCGCCCAAAACAATGTGCAGAAAAGTGATGCCGCAAAAAGCGAGGATGAACGAAACGACTTTGATGACGCCGGGCGACTCGATGGCCACGAGCGCGAAGAATGGCTGCAGCATGCGCGCCAGAAAAGGCTCGCCCAGCCAGCCCAAACCGAGACTGGCCAGCGTGATGCCGAGCTGGCAGGCCGACAAATAGGAATCGAGATTCCCGGTGACGTGCCGCGCGGTCCGCGCGCCTTTGTGATTTTCTGCAACGAGCGCATCGAGCTGGCTGCTGCGGACTTTGACGAGCGCAAATTCGGCCGCCACGAAGAAGCCGTTCAAGCCGACGAGCAACGCGATCAAGCCAAGCTTGAAGAACAGAACCGGAAACGATTCCCACTGCGGAGTGAGGGCTTCGGCCAGAGGGACCGTCGCGCAAAAGACAAAAAGAAAAGAATTCATCAAGCGGACGCCCAACCGGAGCATCCGAAACCCACCGGAGCGAAATCTACCAGCTCGATTTTGTGACGCCCGGAATCAAACCGTGGCTGGCCAGCTCGCGAAAGGTGAGCCGCGAAATCTTAAACCGCCGGATAAAAGCACGACGCCGGCCGCTCACTTCGCAGCGATTCACCACCCGGGTGGGGCTGGCGTTGCGCGGCAGTTGCGAGAGACCGATGTAATCCTTTTTCGCTTTCAATTCCGCGCGCAGGTCGGCGTATTTTTTCACCGTTGCGCGTTTGCGATTGTTGCGATTAATCCAGGACGTTTTGGCCATAAGGGAACGCGGAAAGTAGCGAGACGCCTCTCCATTGCAAGAAGTTTTATTGGCGAGATCGTCCCAAACCGGTCCATCATTCCCTTCCCATCCGATTCCAATCTTTTCGCCATGTTTCCTTTATTCCAAAAGAACTTTCCCGCCGATGCCGAGGAGTTGCGGGCCGCCCTTGAGTCCAGTTTGACGCGGATTGTCACGCTCGGAAATCCCGCCGTCACCCTGCAAGCTTCGGCTTTTCCCGTGATGGAAAATCTCTCGGTACGTTTGAGCGGCGGGAAATTGAAAGCCGACCTGCCAAAGCAATCCGCCCTGAAGGGAAAAACGCCGACGGCTCTACGCGCGAATCATCTTTCCGTCGAAGGGCAAGGGCTGTCGCTCGGAGGTGCTGCGCTCGATCTCGATTTGCAAGCGCGCAACGTCTCCTTCGCCGAGGGTCGGGACGCCCAGGGCGACGCGGTTCTCCTTATTCAAAATGCCGAGGAAGGCGCGCTCACTCTCGCCATCGCCCGGGCCGATCTGGAATCGATCATCGCCCAAATTGCAAAGCTGGCCGCGGCCAAACAAGGAGTGACGATCGAGGATGTGCGGCTGACTTTGCAACCGAGCGGCGTTGGCGCGGTGGCTGGCGAGGTGGAATTGCGTGCACGAAAACTATTCGTGAAAGCGACCGTGCGGCTGACCGGACGCGTCGCGATCGATGAAAAATTAACGGCGCAACTGAGCGAATTGCACTGCGCCGGCGAAGGCGCGCTCGGCACAATGGCGTGCGGAGTTTTGCAGCCGCAATTGCAAAAGTGGAACGGCCAATCGTTTTCGCTGCAAGCGTTGCCCCTCGGCGAATTACAGGTCCGCAGCTTGCAGGTCGACGCTGCCGACGGAATCAAAATCCGTGCGGAATTTGGCGCGAATCCGACCGCGCTCGCCTGAGCCTGCTCCCGGTTTCAAATCCGGAAACTGCGTGTATAATCGACTCCCCTCTTCCCTTATGATCATTAAAATCGGTTACGATATTTCCTTCAAGCTTCCCGGCTCCACGCCGATGATCCTGATGCTTTTCGTGCATCCCTCGCGGCGCAAAGATTTGCGCGCGGAAGAACGGCTCGTCGTCACTCCAGAGGTCCCTGTCCACTATTACACCGATCTCTTCGGCAACGGTTGCGCCCGTTTGCTCGCTCCGGCTGGCGAGGTCGAGCTTGCGTTGCGCACGGAAATTGAGGACAGCGGAAAGCCGGACCGCGACCCGTGCGACGCGCCCCAACATAACGTTGAAGATCTGCAGGACGAAGCGCTGGCTTTCCTTCTACCAAGCCGCTACTGCGAAGTGGACAAGCTTTCCGACATCGCGTGGAAGCTTTTTGGCGACACGCCCCCAGGCTCGGCGCGCGTGCAGGCGATCTGCGATTGGGTGAACAAGCACATCACCTTCGGCTATCAGTTTGCGGACTCGACGAAGTCCGCGCTCGATGTCTATGGCGATGGCAGAGGCGTCTGCCGAGATTTCAATCATCTCGCCGTCACCTTTTGCCGCTGCATGAATATTCCTGCGCGTTACGCGACGGGTTATCTCGGCGACATCGGCGTGCCGCCGGATGTGAACCCGATGGATTTTAGCGCGTGGTTCGAAGTGTTCCTCGGTGGGCGCTGGATTCAATTCGACGCGCGGCACAATTTTCCGCGCATCGGACGCATCCTCATGGCCACCGGGCGTGACGCTGCCGATGTCGCGATGTCGACGAATTTCGGGCGCGCCATTTTGAAGAAGTTCGTGATTATCACCGATGAGGTGCGCGTCAACGTGCCGACCTGCTAGAACGCCGCGAAGACGACGAGAGCCAACTCCCGTGTTTCGCCCAGCGAAACGGCTACAGGCTTACGCCAAAAAAAGGGACGCCGAATCGCGGCCGCTTTATTGCCGGTTCAACCGCCGGAACATCCAGGCGCCGAGCGCGAGAAAAAGCACGTTTGGAAACCAAACGAGCAACTCCGGATGCAGACGCGGATTTCCACGTAACGCATCGGCGACGATGATGAAAAGGAAGTAAGCGACTGCGACCACGAGGCTCATCAGAAAACCAATCGAGGTCTCGCGGCGATGCGCGGTCACGCCAAGCGGCACGCCGATCAGCGCGAAGGCGAGACAGGAAAACGGAAACGAGAAGCGCTTGTTGATCTCGGTGCGGCTGGCGCTGCGTTCGCGTTTGTTCCCGCTTTGTAATTGATCGAGCAACTGCTCGATGGAGAGCGCGGAGCGGCTCGGCCGTTTCTTTTCCTTGTCGTAAAGCTCCTCCAAACTGATCGGGAGCGTGCCTTCCGCCATGTTGATGCCGTCGCGAATCTTGCGCAGATCGAACGGCTGCTTTTCGTCCCGCTGTTGGTAACGCGCCTGGTAGAGGTGCATGAGGATGCGCTTGTTGGCGAGATCGGCCTCGAGCATCCCCTGCTTCGCGAATGTCACCTTCATCGGCATCCCGGTATCGTCGACTTCAAACACGGTGATGTTGTCGAGCCGGTTGCCTTCCTTTTTACCGACATAGATTTTGCGACCGGGAAATTGGTCGATCACCTGATCGCTGCCGAAGAGCGCCATCGGATTGCGCGTAGCCAGATCGAATATGGTGCTGCGCAAACGCTCCTGCGCGGCCGGCGCCACCTGCACATTGAGCCAAAGACAAATAGCCGTCGCTAGGAGCGAGATAAAAACGAGCGGCACACAGATGCGCGCCATGCTTACGCCGTTGCTGCGCCACGCGATTAATTCGTTATCGGCCGAGAGCCGGCCGAAGACGAGGAGGATGGCGGTGAGCAAGCCCCACGGAATTGTGAAAATGAGTGAGAACGGCAGGACGTAGGCAATAAAAGTGAAGAGATACTCCGCGGGCACGTCATGATTCACGAGCAGCGGCAGGAGCTTGCGAAAAATATTGCCGACCACGAGCACGAGACTGAGCACCGCGATGGCGAAAAGGACGTTGACCAACAGCTCCCGGCTGACGAAGCGATCGATCAATTTCATGGCGTCTCTGTTAAGGCGGTTCCAGCTCGCTGACAAGTGGAGCCCAGCCCGGTTTGCTTCCGCGGGAACTTGGCTACCTTGAGGGCCGAATGAACGATGCGCCCTACGATGTCGCCATTATTGGCGGCGGTCCCGCTGGCAGCACGGCGGCCACGCTCCTCGCCAAAGCAGGGCGCCGCGTCCTCGTGTGCGAGCGCGATAAATTTCCGCGTTTCCACATCGGCGAATCTTTGCTGCCGGCCAGTATGCGGCTCTTCGAACGGTTGGGCGTGAGTGAGAAGTTTCAGCGGGCCGGGTTCATCGAAAAATTTGGCGGCGAAATGTCCAGTTCGTGCAGTCCCGATGCGGTCCGCTTTTACTTCGAAGATGGATTCCAATCGCGGAACGATCGCGCCTGGCAGGTGACGCGTTCTGAGTTCGACAAAATCCTCCTCGATCATGCGGCCGAATGCGGCGCCGAAGTGCGTGAAGAAACGTCGGTGGCGAACGCCACTTTCGCGCGTGATGCGGTCACTCTGCGTCTTGCTCCAAAAGACGGCGCGCCCTGCGAAGTCCGCGCTCGCTACCTCATTGATGCGAGCGGCCGCCAGTCCTTTATCGGTTCGATGTTCCAATTGAAACAGAGCTACGAAGGGCTGCAAAAGTTTTCCATCTTCGCGCACTTCGACGGCGTCGAACGTCCAGCGGGCCGCGACGGCACCCTCACCCGCATGGTGCGGAGCAGCGATCGCTGGTTCTGGCTCATTCCCCTAACGAAGGAACGCACCAGCATCGGCGTCGTGCTCGATACCGACACCTTCCGCCGGGCGAAACAAACGCCCGAGCAATTCTTCACCGAAGCCATGCAGGAGGTCCCCATGATTGCGCGCGCTTTGCAGCAGGCCGAGCGCGTCACGCCCGTCTATAACGCGGCCGATTTTTCCTATCGCAATCGCACACTCGTGGGCGACCGCTGGCTTCTCGCCGGCGATGCCGCTGGGTTCGTCGATCCCGTTTTCAGCAGCGGCGTTTTCCTTGCCCTCATGGCGGGCGAGCTGGCCGCCGACGCGCTCGATCGTGTGCTCGACCGTCCCAAGCTCGCGCGCTCTCTTTTCGCGAAATACGAACGACGCGTGCTCTACGCCATGCACGTCTATCTGCGCTTCGTGAAATCGTGGTACAAAAAGGAGTTCATCGAAGTCTTCCTTCATCCTCAGGATGTGCTCCAGATTCCCCCGGCCGTGAACGCCGTCCTCGGCGGCAACATTCGCGGCAATTTCGGCATTCGCTGGCGGATGGCCGTTTTTTACCTGATCGTCTGGATCCAGAAATACATCCCGCTTTGCCCGCGGCGCACCTTGGATCCAAAATCCGCACGGCTCGCGACCACGCCGGAAACCGCCGCCGCCCTTTCCTAGAACATGCCTCAACGCCCTTTTTGCCTTCTCGGCCTTGCTCTCCTTCTTCTTGGCCTAACGAGTTGCCAGACCCTCCGGCATCGCTTCCTCGATCCGGCTCCCACTTGGGACGCGCGCATCGGCCAGCTCCAATATCGCGGACCGAAGACAACGTTGATCGGCGAAGTGCTCGTTCGTTTTTCCAAACGTGGCGATTTCGAGCTCACCTTCACCAAAGGCCCCGGAGTGACCTTGATCACCGTAAAGCAGGACGCGACCTTCGCCCGCGTGCGCGGTCCGCTCGCCCGCGGCACCTGGTCGGGGCCGACGGAAAAAGCGCCGCAGCGGCTGCGCGGCTGGCTTGCCTTGCGCGACGAACTGATCAAATCGAAGGCGCCCACACTGCAAAAAACCGTCGGCGCGGAAACGTTCTCCTTCGCGTTTTGACTTCACCTTCGCGCCCGCGAAGCTCTGCTTTGCTTTCGCTCTGACGTATGCTGTTTTCTCAGTTGGTCGCTCGTTCGGTCACGCGTCAACGCGGGCTCGTCTGGCTCATCATTGCCCTGGTCTCGGCCATCTCTCTTTGGATTCTGGCCACCCGCCTCCATCTCGATACCGAGATCCTGAATTTACTCCCTTCGAAATTCGAATCCGTCCAGGGACTCAAAGTCTACAACCAGGATTTCGCGCAAACCCGCGAGCTAACCTTCGCTCTCGTCGCCCAACCGGCGGACGTCGATAAGCTGCAAGAATTCGCGCCGCTCTTTGCCGAACGGCTGCGCAAGCAACCATGGTCCACTCGCGTGCTGGCCGGTTCTCCCATGGAAACGCCGGAAGGCGTTCACGATCTGCAAGGAATCGCGCTTCCGCTTTTGCTCAATCTTCCGCCCGCGGCCTTTGACGAAACGGTCTCCATTCTTCAACCCGACAAACTGAAGGCGCGGCTCACCCGCTTGCGCCAGGAACTCGAAGCCGGTTCGCCGAAGCCGGAGTTTGAACTGGAGCTCGATCCGCTCGGCGTCGTCGCACCGGCGCTAAAGCCATTCGCCTCCAACTCCTCCATCCAGGATGAGCAACCGCTCACTTCGCCCGACGGCACGATGCGCGTTTTTCTCGCCGTCACCAATCAGCCCACGCTGAACGCCTTCGATTCCCAGGCGCTCATGCGCGATGTGCTGGCGTTCTGCCGCACGGCGCATGAAGGCTGGACCGGCGAGAAGCCGTTGCAAGTGCTCGTCACCGGCCGCTCCGCCTACGTCGCCGAAATTTCGCTCAGCATGCGTCACGACATCATCGTGACGTTGCTCGGCTCCGTCCTTCTTGTCGGCGGCGTCTTCTACCTTGGCTTTCGTCGCTGGCTGCCGTTGATCGGAATGGCGCTCTCTCTTCTACTCTGCTGCCTCGTCGCGCTCGCTGCCGGCCTTCTCATTTTCCATGAGCTCAACATGGTGACCGTCGGCTTCTGCGCGATCCTCATCGGGCTCGGCGTCGATTTCGCGATCCTGATCTTTGGCAAATACCAGCAGGCGCGCGACGAAGGCGCGGATCAAGCCGCGGCGATCGCGTCCTCGATCAACAGTCTCGGCCGCGCCATCTTCTTCGGAGCACTCACCACCGCCGTCGGTTTTCTTGCTTTGACCCTGAGCGGCTCGGCCGGGTTCACGCAGCTCGGCGTCCTCATCGCCATCGGGATTTCCTTCGCCGCGCTCTTCATGACGACGGTCTTCTTCCTCTTTCTCCCGCGCAAATCGCCCAAGCCGCATCGCGATTGGATTCTTGCATTGGTCAATCGCTACGTCGGCCAGAGCATCCAGCGGCCGGCATTCGTCCTGGCCATTTCCCTGCCCATTCTTCTGGTTCTCACCGGTATCGCGATCTCGCCCAAACCCCCGCTGCCATTCGACGCCAGCACCAAATCGATGGAGCCGAAGAAAAGCGACGCCGGTTACGCGCTCTCCACCATCATGAACAGGATGCCGATCCGCTGGGAACCGGTCGCCGCCATTCTGCGCGCCAAAGATCAGCAGCAATTGCACGATTACTGGCAGGCGGTCGAAGCGCATTGGACCGATTTGCGCAAGCGCGGCATCATCAAAAGCTTCTCCACGCCAGCCGCGCTCGCGCTCTCACCGCGCAATCTCCAGTCGAATCGCGCCCGGCTTTCCCAAATCGATTTCGCGGCCACGCGCCAGGCTCTCGAGAGCGCGATCGCGACCGAAGGGTTTAGTCGCGCGAGTTTCGCTTCCGGCTTTCAATTGCTCGACCAACTCCAGCGCACAGCGAATTCCACCCAGCCATTGCCCGACTGGCGCACGCAACTTCCGAAAACGTCGAGCTGGTGGTTCCTGGTCGATCGCTATTACGCGCACGACCCGCTTCTGACGACAGGCTTCGTCACGACAAACAAACCGGTCGAAACGCAGGCGCAGAAAGAAATGCTGCGCCGCGAACTGCCCACGCCGGGCGTTCCGCTCATTCTCTCCGGTTGGAGCTTTACCCTCACCGATCTGCTCCCGTGGTCGCACCATCAGCTCCTCGTCATCAGCGCGCTCATGGCGCTCTTCGACGCCACGTTGCTCGCCGTGCTCTATCGCGATCTGCGCCTCTGGCTCATCCAGATTGCCACGCTCATCATGGCCATCGGCGCCATGCTCGCCTCGATGAAGCTCCTCAACATTCCGCTCAATCTTCTCAACGTTCTTGCCTTCCGTCTCGTCCTCGCCATCGGTGTCGATTACGGAATTTACGTCCTGCTCGTCTGGCAAAAATCGCACGGCCAACCGCGGGAAGTGGCCGGCGTGGTCAAGCCCGTCGCGCTCGCCGGCCTCACTGCGATCGCTGGCTTCGGCTCGTTAGGCATCGCCAACAATCCCACGCTCAGCGGCCTCGGCATCGCCTGCGCGCTCGGCCTCTTCTGGAGCCTGGCCGCCACCATTTTTTTCACTTTGCCAGCCGCCGCCGCAGCCAAAACCGGTGCGCGCCGCGAAGAAATATCGGACCTCTCGCCCTCTGCCAAATCGACTCATGCTTAAGACCACCTATCGCCTGCTGCTCCTTCTTCTTTTCGTCGCCCCGCTTTACGCCGAACCGCTCACGCCCGCCGACACCAAAGCGCTCCTCGAGCGCATCCGCGAGAAACGCGCCGCCGCGCCTCAGGTGCAGGCCGATTTCCGGGAGGAAAAAAAAGTCCATCTGCTCAACAAACCGATCTCCAGCACTGGCAAAGTCTGGTTTCAAGCGCCCGACAAATTCCGCCGCGAAGTCAAAGGCAGCTCGCCCAGCTTGACGATAAGCGACGGCCAGCAGCTCTGGATTTATTATCCGAAATTCAAATCAGCCGAACATTATTCGTTAGGCAAACGTTCGCCTCTCGATGCCGGGCTCTCTGCGCTCACCGCCGGCTTGAATCTCCAGAATGTCGAGAGCACCTACCGCATCGCCGCCGAGAAAGGGCCGGACGGTTTCGTGCTCGATCTCTCCCCGCGCAATCCTTCGCTCAAACGCTTCCTCCAAAAATTCGTCATCCATCTGGACAAGCAGTTGCAAGTGCATCGCACCGAAATGCTGCAGCCGAACGGAAACCAGATCGTGACCGTCTATTCCGACGAAACCCGCGCTCCGATCGCCCCGGCCACCTTCGTCTTCACGCCGCCCGCCGGCACGAACGTTTCCACCCCGCTCGGTCGTTAGGCAACAACCCGGAAGCCAGGAAGGCAATCCTGCTCCTGCTCGTAATCCTAATCGTAATCGTTCCCCTCTCCCGACGCGGGCTACGCCTAACGAATCAGGAACTCCGAAAGCGTTCCCGAATTTGCCGGCACTCCACTGTAGCCGTCTCGCTGTGCGAGACGTGAAAGCTCCCTCGCGCCCCCATTTAGTGGCGTTTCTTTCCTCAAGGTTTTAGGTTCCCTCCACGATGTCGCGTCACCTCGACAAAATCCTGGCCAACGCCGAGCGCCAACTGGCTGGCAGCGCGGCCGGCCGGCCAAACGAATCGCTTCCGCTCTACAAAAAGTTCCTCCGCATCGAGGAACACCGGCTACGCCTCAAACACCGGGCCGGCGGCGGCGGCCGCGATATCGCGGCCCGGCGCTCTGACCTCGTCGATGTGCTGCTCGAACGCCTCTTCACCGCCGCCACTGAGCACGCGAGTCGCGCCAGTGAAAACGTTCCCCTTTCCCTCATCGCTCTCGGTGGCTACGGCCGCGGCGAGCTGAATCCTTTCAGCGACGTCGATGTCATGTTTTTGCATGCCGAAAACGGCGACGGCGTCCCAGCTTACATTGGCGAGACGGTTGAACAGATTCTCTACTTGCTCTGGGATATCGGTTTCAAAGTCGGCCACTCGACGCGCTCGATAAAGGAAGCAATCGCGCAGGCCAATCACGACATGTTGACCAAGACCGCCATGCTCGAATCGCGTTTTCTCGCGGGCGATCAAGAGCTGGCCCGACAGTTTCGCAAACAATTCCGCGCGCGCTGCGTGGTCGGCTTTGAGAAGGAATACATTGAGTTGCGCATGCGTGATCAAACCGCGCGGCATGCCAAATTTGGCAACAACGTTTACCGCCAGGAGCCCAACGTGAAGGGCGGCTGCGGCGGCCTGCGCGATTACCAGAATCTCCTTTGGATGACCTATTTCAAAGAAGGCGCCCTAACGACCACGCATCTGGTCGGCCGCGACTGGTTGAGCAAACCGGAGCAGCGTCGCATCGATGCGGCCTATGATTTCCTGCTGCGCGTGCGCACCCAATTGCATTACCTGAGCGGACGCGGCACCGACGTCCTGCATCTCGGCCAGCAGGAAGAGCTGGCCCGCAAGCTCTCTTATCCGGAAGCAACGGGCGTGCAGCGCAACGAAGCGTTCATGAAAGACTACTACGGGCACACCCGGAACATTTTTCGCATCAGCGAGCGCATTACCGAACAATTTGCCAGCGGCCACAGTTCGGGACGCGTCCGCGCCTTGTTCGGCTTTCTTCCGCGCGCGCGCGCGGATCGCGAGCCGCTTGGAGATTTCTTCGCCCGCCAGCAGCAACTGCATTTGCAAAAGCCAGACGCTTTCAAACGCGATTCTACTTTGATGATGCGCGCCTTTCAGGTGGCGGAGGAACACAACCTCGATCTCAGTCCCGAGCTGGCCGATCTCTTCGCCCGAAATCTTTCCCTGGTCACGCGCACCTACCAATACGCCAAGGGACCGCGCGAGATTTTTCGCGCAATCCTTTCCCATAAAGGAAGGGTCGGCCGCGTTCTGCGCGCCATGCACCGCGTCGATTTCCTGGGACGTTACATCCCGGAATTCGGACAACTGACCTGCCTGGTCCAGCACGAGTTTTTCCACCGTTACACGGCGGACGAACACACGCTGGTCTGCATCGACAAACTCGACGCGCTCGTCGAAACGGAGGAGCCAAAACTAATTCCGTACCGGCGCTTGTTTGAGCAGATCGGCGATCCCGTCGTCCTTTACCTCGCTCTTTTATTGCACGATACCGGCCGCGCCGTAGGTGCGCGGCCACATTCGGAAGCAAGCGCCCTTTTCGCGCAACGCGTGGCCAGCCGCCTGCAATTATCTCCGGAAGAACGCAAGTCGCTCATCCTGCTCGTCGACCACCATGTGACGCTTTCGAACATCGCGCGGCAGCGCAATCTCGATGATCCCCAAACCATCCTTGAATTCGCCCGCATTGTGAAGAACCAGCAGAATCTCGATCTGCTCATGCTTCTCACCCTGGCCGATGGCCAGGGGACGAGCGCGGAAGCGTGGTCGGATTGGAAGGAATCGCTCGTTTGGAATCTTTATCACGCCACGCGCAAATACCTGATCGATCAACGCGCGTTCCACGAACAGACGAAAATCGCGCGCGACACTCTGGTCGCTTCTGTCCGTTCCGCTTTGCCGGAGGACTATGCCGAGGAGATCGAAGCGCATTTCGACTTCATGCCCGACAATTATTTTCGCGCCTTTTCCGTGCGCGAAATTGTCGCCCACCTCCGCGTCTTCCGGAATTTCCTCACGCAACTTGATGCCGATGCGACTTTGCCGTTGGCGCCTGGCATTCGTTGGGAACCATTTCCCGAACAAGGTCACAGCGTCGTCGCTTTCTGCGGCTGGGATCGGCCGCAGTTTTTAACCAGAATCGTCGGCTCGCTCTCAGTCGTGCCGTTGAACATCTTAAGCGCCGATACCTATCCGCGAGGCGACAACCTCATCCTGCACGTCTTCCGCGTTTGCACGATCGATGCGCAGGCGGTCACGGACGAGACGCAGTGGAAGCTCGTGCACGAAACACTTTACCGTTCGCTCATGCCGGAACCGTTCGACATCGAGCCGGCCATTGAAGCCGCGCGCGAGCAACACCCATATCGCCCTAAAGCGACGAACGAATTTCCGACGTCGATCACTTTCGATAACAAGGTGCACCCCAATTACACGCTCATCGAAATCGAAACGGCCGACCGTCTCGGCCTGCTCTTCGACCTCCTTTCCTGCCTCGACGAGGAAGGAGTCTACGTCGCACTCGCCCGCGTGAGCACCGAGAAAGGCGCCGCGCGTGATACCTTCTACGTCGCCAACCCTTCCACTCAACATCGCATCACCGACGCGGCGCGCATCGAGGCGTTGCAGGAGAAATTGCAGACGGCGGCTCAGGCCTGATCGCGATAACTTTAGCATTCCCGCTGGTCAGGCGGGCCATTGCAACTACCTTGCCGCGATTTTATGAATGTGCTTATTCTCGCCGCCGGCTACGCGACGCGCCTCCACCCGCTCACTCTCAATAAGGCGAAACCGCTCCTCGAGGTCGCGGGCAAACCGATGATCGAATGGGTGCTCGACAATCTCGCGCCCGTTCCGGATCTCGGCACCATCTACGTGGTGACGAATGAGAAATTTGCGCACGATTTTGAGGAATGGTCTGAGCGCTATCATCAGCGCCAGGCCAACCTGACGTTGAAAATCATCAACGACGGCTCGACCAACGACACCGACAAACTGGGCGCGATTGGCGATATCTCGCTCGTTATTCAGCGCGAGAAGCTGGCGCAAGACGACTTGTTAGTCGTGGCCGGCGACAATCTCTTTAGCGAACCGCTCACCGGTTTCGTCGAGCACGCTCGCGGCGCCCAGGCCGTTCTCGCCACCTACGATGTGGACGATCTCGAGGCGATGAAAAAATACAGCAGCATCACGACCGACGCCCAGGGCGTGATCACACGTTTCGAAGAAAAGCCGGCGGAACCGCAAAACACCCTGGCCGGCATCGCACTTTATTATTATTCGCGAGACACGCTGCCCATGTTCGAGACCTACACCTCGGAAGGGAATAATCCCGATCAACCGGGCCGTTTCGTCCAATGGCTCCACACGCGTGTGCCGGTCAAAACCTTCGAGATCAAAGGCACCTGGT
The DNA here is from genome assembly GCA_038258245.1 of Chthoniobacterales bacterium. Lineage (GTDB taxonomy): Bacteria > Verrucomicrobiota > Verrucomicrobiia > Chthoniobacterales > UBA10450 > JBBSQB01. Next base: position 88,252 of record JBBSQB010000005.1, on the reverse strand, counting down.
TCGATATCGGCAGCAAAGAAACGCTGGCCGAAGCGAACACGCTCTTCGAGAAATTCGTCCGTTAAAGCGTGTCACGCCCGACGGGGCTGTAGCCGCTTCTAAGATGCCGCCTGCTGCGACCCACGCGGGAGGGGCAGCCGATCTTCGTCGAATTCGATGAGATCGAAATAGGTGCGAATGTCTTTCCGCTCGGCGCCGCCCGCTTCCTTCAGGGCGAGGACGAAGCGCGCCTTCTTCTCGGCCGTATCCGGTTCGCGGTGGATCATCATCTCATTCCAGCGCTCAATCTCTTCCGGTGAATGCGAGACACCGTGCTGCCCGATCCAATTCCAGATCGCCTCGTCGCTTTCCAGCCGGTAAACCGCCTCTTCGAAAGCATCCGGATCGAGCTTCAAAAAAGCGAGGAGGTGTTTGTCGAACCCGGTCGTCTTGTAGTTGTAGCCTTTAAGCAAGCCACGCCGGTGCAGCCTGGCCTTGTCGATGAGGCGAGGCAGATGGACGTAGCCGCCAAGGCGTGCGTAAGGACTGCGGGGCAGCAGTTCTTCCATGCAGGCTCGTTAGGCCACGATCGGCTGCGAGAGACCGAGCGTGAGCTCAGCTTCGGGGGCCTTGACCGGCGGCGTCGCCGGGATCAACTCACCCTGCGTCAACTTCTGCTGGCCAATGACCAGTTGGCCGGAAAACATTCCGCCTTTTTCCACGGAAATCGCGCGCGCCGTCACATCACCATCGAGCGACCCGGTCTTATGAATCACGACCACGCCATCGGCAATGATTTCTCCGGTCATCTTGCCGCGAATTTCAATCGTCTTCACGCGCACCGTGCGAAAGAATTGCACTACCGCACGCCGCTCCACCACGACATGGGAAGCCACGAGTTGACCCGGAATTTTCCCGGTCATATCGATCGTCGCCGTCTCCGCACAATGCAGGCCGCCACGCAATTTTCCTTCGATGGTGGCCGACCGGCAGACGACCGTGGTGCTGCTCAGGTCGCCCTTCGCCGTGATGTGGACTTCACCATGAGTGCGAATAATGCGGCTGAAACTGGTGGCAACCTTGTAATCCTTCAGATCAATATGCCGGCTGCAGGCCGGGCAAATCGTCGAGCTGGCCGCCGAACTGATCTCCTGCTTCGCCTTGCACTCGAAACATTCGATGACCGTGCTGCGCTCGCGCGCCCACATCCCCTCGAACTTCCGGCGCAGCGTCGACGAAGCGTCCTCGACAAGCGCAACCGGCTCAGTGAGCGCGGGCAGAAAGCGCGATTTCGATGCCTGCTTCGGGACCGCGGCCGGTATATAATGCTGGCCGCACTGGCGGCACATCGAGCTCTTCGCCGCGGCATAATCCATCTGGCCAAACCCGCAGTGAGGACACTGCTGGCGAACTTTGGCAGGAGTCGAGTGGGCCACCGGGTGCGAAGAAGTAACGTTGCGTTACGCGCGGGCTCCGAATGCGGTTTTCACCGGCGGAGCCGATTCCTCGCTGCGGACGATCTCCGGTTTCGGAGCGGCCGCCAAGGCCTTGCCACTGGTCACTTCCGATTTGCCGATAAACGTGGCGCCTTCTTCAATGACGAGGCGTGCGGCTTTCAGATCACCTTGCAGAGTGCAACGCGACTTGAGTTCGCAGCGTTCCCCGACCGTGATGTTGCCCTGGACCTTGCCGTAAACAGTAATCGATTTCGTTTTGATCTCGCCGCGGATGTCGGCGTTTTCACCGATCGTCAGCACACCGTCACTATTGATTTCGCCCTCCACTTTGCCGTCGATGAGGAGTTCCTTTTGGAATTTGATCGAGCCCTTAATTTCGACGTCGCTCGACAGCACGTCTTTGCCAGATTGTTCGGCCATATTTTTTCTGTAATCGGGTTGCGGAGGTTTTACTTGGTTTGATTCTTCGCGCGCTGTGGTCGATTCAATCCGTCCAGCGTTGCCCGCCGACGCCTCGTCTGAGGACAAAGCGGGCTTCTGTGGGATGAATTTCTTCAGCACGGGGGGCATTATTGAAAGATTGTGGACAAGAGTCAATAACTCTCACCGAGAAAATCCAGTTTTCCTCAAAATTACTTAACCATATAAACCTTTTCGGCTTCGCCCCGAGCGATAATCAATCATCCGCAGAGCGGTAGCCGCGGAGAAATTGGCAATTTGCAATTGGAAATTGGAAATGAAAAGCGTGGGCCCACCAGGATTCGAACCTGGGACCAAGGGATTATGAGTCCCCTGCTCTAACCGCTGAGCTATAGGCCCATTTGATCGGTCGACTATAGCACGACCGGGAAGCTCATCCCTCGGTTGATCGAGGAATGGTTACGCGGGTTTGATTTTCCCGCTCACCTCGCCGAAGCCGATGCGGTAGCCGTCGCCTTCGCACCAGCCTGTGATCGTTAGGCAATCGCCGTCTTCGAGCCATTTGCGTTCTTCTTCGTCAGAAAGCTTGAGTGGATTGGCGCCGCGCCAGGTGAGTTCGAGCATGCAGCCACGTGAATCTTCCGTCGGGCCGCTTATGGTGCCGCTGGCCAGAAGATCGCCGGGTTGCAGGTTGCAGCCGCTCACGGTGTGATGGGCGAGCTGTTGCGCAATGCTCCAGTAAAGATTCTGGAAGTTCGAGCGCGTGATGATCTGCGCGGTCTTCATCTTCGCACTTTGCAAAGTCACCTCGAGGCGAATGTCGTAGGTAAAGTCTTCCTTCGCGCGCAGGTAATCGAGCGGCGGCGGATCCTGTACGGGCAGCGGTTTGCGGAACGGCTCGAGCGCTTCCATCGTCACCACCCACGGTGAAATGCTGGTGCAGAAATTCTTGGCCAGGAAAGGGCCGAGCGGTTGGTATTCCCACGCCTGCACGTCGCGCGCGCTCCAGTCGTTCATCAAGACTAGACCGAAGATGTGCTCGTGCGCGCGGTCGACCGGCACCGGCTCGCCTAACGAGTTGCCCGTTCCAATCAGGAACGCGGTTTCCAATTCGAAATCCAAACTGCGGCTCGGCCCAAAGCTCGGCTCCGTCGCGTCAGGCCTTTTCGTCTGGCCTTTCGGCCGGCGCACCTCGGTTCCGCTGGGCACGATGGAACTGGCGCGGCCGTGATAACCGATCGGCATCCATTTCCAATTGGGCATGATCGCATTTTCCGGCCCGCGAAACATTGTCCCGACGTTGAAGGCGTGATGATAGGAGGAATAAAAATCCGTGTAATCGCCGATGCGCGCGGGCAGTTTCATGGTCACATCCGCCTGGCGATGGAAGGCGCGCTCGCGCAACTTCGCGTCGTCACGCAACGTCGCCGTCTCCGCGTTCAGCAAATTCTGAATCGTTGCGCGCACGCCTTTCCACTTCGTCCGGCCTAACGAGAGAAAAGCGTTGAGCGAATCGCGCGCGAAAATCTTTTCCCCGCCAAGGTCGAAATGGCCGTTCTCCTCGAGCACGGACAGATCGAGAATTTGATCTCCAATGGCTACGCCGATGCGCGCATCCCGCTGCTTCGGCTTGAAGACGCCATAGGGGAGATTCTGGATCGGGAAATCCGAATCGGGCGAAACTTCGACGAACGATTTTAGTGTAGAACTCATGATTTAAAGAAGGGCGAGAGCGCGCAAATCTTCGCGCGGCTCGTCGAAGCTACAACTGCCGAACGATGTGACCAGCTTGCGCCGCGCTTTGATTCGGTCGGTGGTGATCTCCCAATCTCGCCAGGCAAACGAAATGGCGTCGAACGAAAAAGAGCTCACGTCTTCATCCTCGAGCATTTCGATGGCGGGCGAGTCGTCCCAGCCGTGTTCGGCCGCGAGAACGCCGGCGCCGAGCACGTTGAGGAAGCCATACATTTTCGTATTCACACTTTCGTGAAACTTGATGAGCGGATGATGCAGCCCGGCGGTGAATTTAATCGGCACGCGATTTCGCGCAGCAGCGACGAGCGCGGCCGCGAAATGCTCCACGCTCGGGAACGCTTCCTCGGTCACCCCGCCGGTCCGTAACTTGAAACCAAACTCGCTGTTCTTCGCCTGCGCCCGATGGTCGGCCAGCAATTTGATTACGCGCGGCGCGTCTTTGGCCGACGCTTCCCAAAACGATTTCACCTTTAAATCGCCCGACGCTTTTTGCGCGCTCGCTAAAAGTGCGGCGTTCGCCTCCGGCGGCAGCGGCATCTCCAGTTGCGTGATGGAAACGACGTTCGCGTGGCGCGAGCCAAAATCGCGCATCGCCTCCACGGCCTGGTCCAGCGCAGAGGCGAACTCCGAGGCGCTCCCACTCTTGGGACCCAACGCGGAAATGCGCAGACGATGCCGTTGATCGAACCCGCTCAACTGCGCGCTCGCGGCCTCAAATTTCGCGACCGGCAAAACGAAAGTGCCGAGCATCCACTCATCCGGCGAGCGCACATAATCGGCGTGATTTTTCAGCGCCGGTTCCAGGGCCAACTCGGCGGGCGGGAAAAGCCCGGCGTAATCAACCGAACGCTCGATCAACGCATGAAGTGCGGCGGTGGACATCGAGAGATTGAAAGGCGGAACCGGCCCCGCCGTCAACCGCCCACTTCAACAAAACCGGGCCTCAGCTCAAAGTGCGTGCGCAATTCTGAGCGGGCCGGAATCTTCTGGATCCCTTCCTTGTCTTCGAAGGCGCGCTGTTCGTCGTGATCGGTCAGGCCCCAGCACGGCTCGATACAAAAAAACGGACCGCCGTCGGACCAGAGCGTCAGATAGGGAACTTCGCTCAAATCGAGATCGACCAGGCGACCGCTCGGCAAATCGATGAAGCGAAAGTTTCGCTGCGGCACATCGACAAATTCCAGAATGTAAGAGCCGCGCAGTTTCTCTTTCGCGAATGGCATTTCGCCGCCGGCGAAATCGATCTCTTCCACTTCGCCGCTTAAAAAATTACTGGGCGAGAAATGCCGCCGATAAATTCCAGCCGGCATTTCAAAACGAAAAGTGCCGAACGAACTGGTGGCGAAGCCCGGATGCAAACCGAAGCCGACATGCGCAATCAGCTCCGGCTCGTCATTGCGAAAAACAAAACGAACGAGCACGGCGTCGCCCACGATCTCGTAGGTCAGCGTCACCGAAACCTGGAGCGGATAATCGCTCGCCACGAAATCTGCCGGCGTGATGCAATAACTCAGCGCCGAATCCGAAGCCGGCGCGCGATGCCATTCCTTGGTGCGCAGAAATCCGTGCGTGCCGCCGCGAATTTCGTGACCGCGATAAAGGCTGCGCTCGTTCTTCAACCGATGCAGATAATAACCCATCACGGTCGCGTGATTCGCCCAGCCCGCAGCCGGCGCCGCCAGATCGTTGTCGCGATAAAGGAAACCAATCCAATTTCCATCCGCATCGCGGCGCGCGAGACTGATTAATTCCGCACCGAGGCGCGAGACGATGAGGCGCAGTCCTCGCGTTTCGTCGGTCAGAATATCGAGCAGCCGGTCGCCTCGCTCTTCCTCGCGCTGCGAAAACATCGCGACCGCTTACGGGAACAAACCGCGCGCGTGCTTCGCCTTCATCACCCGCTCCACGCCGATGGCCATGGCGGCGGTGCGATGCGCGACCTTGTCCTGCTTGGCGCGCCGGATCATTTGCGTAAACGAATGCTCCAGGATGCGGAAAAGTTTGTCGGTCACTTCCGTCTCCGTCCACATAAAGGCCTGCAATCCCTGCACCCATTCGAAGTAGGAAACGATCACGCCGCCCGCGTTGCAGAGAATGTCCGGAATAACGAAAAGCTCGTCGCCGCGTTCGGCCAGAATCAAATCCGCGTCCGGGGTGGTGGGGCCATTCGCGCCCTCGGCCAGGATGCGGCATTGCAACTGCCTCGCATTTTTTGCATTGATAACGCGATCGACGGCTGCCGGAATGAGCACGTCGCATTTCATCGTCAGCATCTCGTTCGGATCGACCTTGTCGCCTTGATCGAAGGATTTGAGATTCCCGTGGTCGACCACGTGTTGATCGGCCGCCTTCACGTCGATCCCCTTTGGATTATAAAGAGCGGTCGTCGCATCGCTGATGCCGACAATTTTCACGCCGGTCTTGAGCCCGAGCGACAAGGCCGCGACCGAGCCGACGTTACCGAAACCCTGCACGATGGCCGTGCAGTTTTCCGGCTCCAGCTTCAACAAATCCATCGCGCGCTCGATCAGGTAAACGACGCCGCGGCCGGTCGATTCACGCCGGCCTTCCGTGCCGCCGATCGAGACCGGCTTGCCTGTCACGATTTCGTTCACGGCATACCCTTGATAGACCGAGTAGGTATCCATGAACCACGCCATGACCTGCTCGTTCGTGCCCATGTCCGGGCCCATGATGTCGGTATGCGGGCCGACGAACGGAATCATCTCCTGCATATAACGGCGCGAGACCGCTTCCAGTTCCTGCCGCGAAAGCGTGCTCGGATCGCAGGCCACGCCGCCCTTCGCGCCGCCGTAGGGAAGATTGGCCAGCGCGCACTTCCAGCTCATCCACATGGCCAGCGCCGCCGTCTCGCCCATCGAGAGCGTCGGTGCGAACCGCGTGCCGCCTTTAGTCGGCCCGAGCGTGAGATGATGTTGCACGCGATAACCCTGAAAAGTCTTCGTGCTGCCATCATCCATGTGCACCGGCAGAGTCACCGCCATCGCGCGCTTCGGCAGCATCAGCCGATCCCGATCGTTCGGATCGATGCTCAGATAATCGGCGATGACCGCAAATTGGTCGCAGGCCATCTGGAACGTGTCGTCGTGATAAATATTCATTAGGCGAAGATCGACTGTAGGATGAACCGGCGGGAAATGCAGTTGCTATTTGCGCCGCGGGCGACGAGTCGTCAATTGCAAAACGCAGCCATGGCGCGCTCCGAAAAACCCGATCGCCACATTGAGACAATCGCCGTCCACGCCGGGCGCCACGTCGATTCCGCCACCGGCGCCGTCACCGCGCCGATTCATCTCTCCACCACTTTTCAGCGCGCCGAGGACGGCACTTTCCCGAGCGGATTTAACTACGCGCGCGCCAATAATCCGAACCGTCAGGCGCTCGAGCAAGCGCTCACCGAACTCGAAGGCGGCGCCGCCGCGATCGCGTTCGGATCCGGCGTCGCGGCGGCCATGGCCGTCTTTCAAGCGCTCGCGCCCGGCGACCACGTCATCGCGCCCGTTGAAGCCTATCACGGCGTCTTGCGCTTGCTGCGCGACCTCTTCATCCGCTGGCAATTGCAAATCGCCTTTGTCGACATGACTGACCTGGCCGCCGTCGAGGACGCCATCACGCCGCAAACCAAACTCATCTGGATCGAGACCCCATCTAATCCCACCCTCAAACTGACCGACCTCGCCGCCGGCGCGCAGTTGGCCAAAGCAGCGGGCGCGATCTCCGTCTGCGATAACACCTGGTCGCCCATCATCCAGCGACCATTCGATCATGGCATCGACATCGTGATGCATTCCACCACCAAATACTTCGGCGGCCACAGCGACGTCCTCGGCGGCGCCCTCATCACCCAACGAACCGACGACTTCTTCGAGCGCGCTCGCGCCGTGCAAACCATCGGCGGCGCCATCCCGTCGCCCTTCGATTGCTGGCTCGTCCATCGCGGCATGCAAACCCTTCCCTGGCGCATCCGCGCCCATTGCGAAAACGCCCGGCGCGTCGCCGAATTTCTCGAGACCCATCCCGCCGTCGCCCGCGTCCATTATCCCGGCCTAACGAGTCATCCTCAGCACGCGCTCGCCCAGCGCCAGATGGAATCCTTCGGCGGCATGGTCTCCTTCGAAATCAAAGGCGACCGCGCCAAGGCCCTTGCCTTGCCCAATCGTCTCCGCGTCTTCACGCCTGCCACCAGTCTGGGCGGCGTCGAGAGCCTCATCGAACACCGCGAATCCATCGAAGGCCCCGACACCAAAACGCCCGACACCTTGCTTCGCTGCAGCATCGGCCTCGAACACCCCGACGATCTTATCGCCGATCTCGACCAGGCGTTCGACCGGTAGGGCGCGACCGCCGGGCGCGCCGGGCGCGTTCTGGCTAACGAATCAGGAAAATAGGAAAGCAGGATGCGCCAAGGGCGCCAGAGGCGACGGTCTTGCTCCGGCCGTTGGTGGGCTGGCGAAGAACGCGGCCGCGATCCCGTCTCGCTGGCCGCTGGGGGAAGGTTCATCTCTCAAAAATTCACTTTACCAACCGGCCTCCGTCCCATCATAATTGACAGCATGGTTTCCCTTTTCCCCAGTCGCTCCCTCGCCCCGCACCGAAATAGACGAAACCACCTTTCGTATAATCTCTGTTAGGCCTCTGACGCCATGCAAACCGTGAACTCCAAATAAGAAAGATGAACGAGCGTACACATCATGCCGAACGCCCCGAGGAGCTGGAAAGACTCGGTTTCTCCCACGGCGACGAATATAGGTTGCTGCGTGACGAGGTTATGCAGCGAATCAGAAATATTCACCAAATGGAGCTTTTGAGTGCGATTGGGGTGGGGTTCGTTTATTCATGGCTAATTCTCCACACGAAGGACATCTCTCTATCTTACGTTTGGTTTGCAGGTCCTACGGTGATACTGTTTTGCGCCCTCAGCTGTCTGCTGAACACAATTGAGATGTGGCGTATTGGATTATATCTTCAGGGCATCGAGGCCGTCGTGTTTGCCGCTGACGATAAACTAAATGGCTGGGAGCACGAACAACGACACTCTAAGAAGCAGAGATTTTTAATAGTGACCCATTTAGTTGTTTCACTCTTATACTGGGTACTCGCCTTGGGCGTCACGACTGCAGCGTCGATCGTACTGAGTCGAGTTTAGGTTCCCATGATGAGCTCTGACGGAGATATAGGATCGGGCAAGGATTGAGCGATACGATCCATGCCTAACCAAGCGATGCAGCCAACCACTGGCCGGCGTACGGCCGAGCTCCCATGACTCCAACCTCTTCTCCCGCCGCCACCCACGCTCTCGCCAGCGGTGGCTGATCTTGTTCTCGTTAGATGATGAAGCCCGCCTCCAAGAAATGGATGCACCTTATCGCTGGCATTCTATTCGCCTTGGTCGGGATTGCAGCCATCGCAACTGGCCACATCGGCAGTGCCACCGTTCGCGAGATGCAGACCAATGGGATTGGAGCGCGCTTCGTCGGAATCCTCTATATTATCATAGCCATCATGCTCCTCGGTGCCTGGTTGAAGAACCTCATTCAGCGCCACGAGGGCTGACATGCACACTCCAACCTCTTCTCTTTGCACGATATGCGGCGACGCCAACCATCTAACCATGCGATGCAGCTAACGCCTGCCCGTTGTACGATCCACATTCAATGGTAGCTATAACCCTTCACCTCCGCGCCACGCTCGCTCCCGGCAGGCGTAGCTGATCTTGTTCTCGTTAGGCCCATGCGACGCTACCTGTTCCTTCTGACTTTGCTCGTCACAAGCTGCGCTCCAAGTTCGTACATGTACGCGCCACAGTCCTTCGTCGGTGGCGGGCTGCAACTCTCGCAGATAGATCGTGACGAGATTGCACGCGTGATTTCCCACCGGACCGTGCAGAAAATCAGTTCGATCTATCCAGGGCGCGAGAAAGATTCCATTGAGGTCAGTTGCGGATATTGGGACGAACTATCGTACGGTCAGCGCCTCACCGGAGACGAATTCACGCTAAGGAAAATCAACGGTCAGTGGACGGTTGTTGATAAGGGATCATGGATACGTTAAGGCCTCACCAGGCGATGGAGCGAACGACGGACCGCTGTACGCTTTACCTTTGATAATGACCTCCACCCTTCCACTGATTCACTCGCGCGACTCGTTCAGCCTTCGGCCTGAGGTCTATGTCACGGCTTGCCAGTCCGCTCCATTCCGAGCGACGCGCGCCCTCGTCCGCCGTCGCTCATCTTGTTCTCGCTCGATGATGGACACGTTTTCTGCTCCCAAACTATGAGTCGATCTGTTCTTCTGGTCTTTTGTTTGTCAGCTGCAAGCAGCATTTTTTTCGGTGCGTTGGCAACGATCCAATTTCGCGGGGGCCGTAAGTGGCGGCTGTTCGGGATTTCCGCGGTGATCTGTGTCTTCGTCACGATTGCAGCATTATGTGGTTGGATTCCTCCCTTGTGATTCGGTAGATGAGCGGGATATTTTTACTAACATCTAACCATGCGATAAAGCCAGCCGCGGACCAGCGTTATGCCTAGATTTCTTTGTATCATGAACGCCCCTGGTAGTTCGCGGGTGGCTCATCTTGCTCTCGTTAGATCCATGAGTAGCAATATCGGTTCGTCAGTCCTCGCAGCTATCGCGATAATTATATCTTCATGTAGCACGCCGCCGCCTTTCGGACATGTTGACCACCTGTCCGCTGCAGATTTCGAGGCAGCTGTAGCCGCATACAACGCCGCAATGCCAGGTGATCCGCGTGAGGACGAGATCGGCGCCATTGAGGTGATTACGCGTGACGAGATTCGGCTTTATCAGGATACCTCGCGCAGAAATTTTACGTCCGTCGTTCGCGAAAACGGCAAGTGGCACATTGGTCGAGTCGTGCTCGTACATCCAGCTTATTGATACCGATGGGTCTAACCTGTTCTCGTTAGGAGTATGAGCCATCTTGCAAGAATCTCGGTTTTGCTGTCGCTATGTGTAGTCGTGATTTCCCCTCTGTTCGCGGGATCCTGGTTAGATCGATTGCCAATGCCTGATCAGTTGTTGTCCAGGCGCAATATTCATCGGGCGGTGCTTGCACTCGAACGAGAACCGCTCCACGAAAACGCGGATTTCATCAGGCCCCTTCTTATCGGTCATTTCAAGAAAGTGGATTACCTCATCTGCGGTGACGTGCTCGGCCCACTAACCGAGGCGAAAGCGCTTGAACCGGTGATGTGGCAAATTGTCATTGCGTCCGGGGACTGGGTCGAAGAACACCCGGAACGTGCACGGGACATTTCGGCGTATACGCTCGCGGGACTCGAAAGCGGCGTTCGGGCTTACAAGAATCTTCGCGCCGCTAAACCAGGTGTGAAGCACAAGCTGATGGATGAGCTACTTGTCAGGTACGAGAATAACACCTTGAAACAATGGAATGCTGAGCACCCGTGCCGACCAAAGTAGTGGCCTAACCATGCGAGAGGCCGTGTGAAAAGTGGTCGTGGATAGGTCGAGTTTGGTCCGCGGTCGGAAGAGTTTGTCGGCGCGGCCTGCGATTGCGTAAAAATTGACTTTCAGTCACCCCGAAGCTGCAGAAGAAGCTTGACCTAAGTCTCCGAGTGCCTGACGAGCTGGCTAAGGAGCAAGAAAAAGACCCTCGTCCGGGTATTTAACTGACGGCCTGGATCAGGTTCTGCACGCCGACCAGGTTGCAGGCTCGCTTCAGGTTATAGGCCAGGACGGTGAGATGGATCTCGGTCGTGACTTTCTCTTTCCCGCGACAGAGGAGTATTGTTCACTGCGCTGACGGCTTCTGCGCAGACGCGCGATTATCCAAAAATACCTCCGGACAAGCCACTGCACGCCGACGCCAATCAAGCCAGCGAGATCGATCACGCCGTCGCGCCTTACATCGCGAAGGCGCGCAAGACATATCCTGCGGCAAAAAAGCGCTTTCTCGCCGGCCTTCCCCGAAATATCTTTTCTCGCTCACGACAAAGCTTTGGGATCGTTCGCACATCAAGTTTGAAGTCGTCTTTGTCGTCGCTGATCGAATCAGGAACGGCAAAGTCACCGGACATCTCGCCAGTCACACCACGCAACCCGTTGGCTACGATTTCGGCGATCCAATTACGTTTCCAGAGTCGCAGGTCATGGACTGGACCATCGTCCATCCCGACGGGACAGAAGAAGGCAATGTCGTCGGGAAATTCCTGGACACTTATCATCAACGCTAACGGGTGAGAAATGTGCCGGCCGCGAGGGGCCGTTCCATCCCAGCTTTCCATCAGTTCGACCAAAGTGTCGCCGGCGAGGTCAGTTTGAATTGGCGCCACGCCCGCCATGGCACGTCAATCCCAGATCCCGAGCCGCTGTAATTCTCTCGTCGCCAGTCCGGCCCAATCGCGGTTGGCGGCCGGGCTCGCTGGACTGGGGTGCAAAATGCGGCCGACTTTTGGTGTAGCCCCGCTGAAGACTTCTCGCGCGCGTTGCGCCGCGAATCCCCCAATGCCAATGAGCCACTCCGGTTGCAGGGCGGTAACCACTTCGCGCAGATGTTTATCGCAGGCCGCGAAAAGAGCCCGCTTCTCGGCCGGCGGCAGCTTGTCGGGAGTGCGATTGGCTCCGCTCTCTTCGAGAAAAGCGAGCGGGCAATAGTTGAGCACGAAATGCGCAGCAAAGAATTCATCTGCGTCGCGAAAACGTTCGGCGAAAAGACTCCAGAGGCGGCGGCCGCTTACTTCGCTGCGCACACAATCGAAGCCGTGAATCGGACGCTTCGGATGCGAGCGCTTCGGCTGGTGGATCATGGCGTCGATGCCTAACCAGTCGCGCACTGCGCTGATCTCACCGAACGGAACGCCGGTTTGCGCCATGCCAAATGGGCCGGGGTTCTTGCCCAGAAATACGACTCGTTTTTGTGTTGTGGCGTAGCGCTTCAGGTAAGCGGCGTGCGCCGCCCAGGCGTAATCGAGAGGATTGTAAACGCATGCCACCGGCAAAGCGAAACTCAGTTTGCCAGCCGCGTCCCGCAAGTCGCGCGCAACTCGCAGCATCGCACGAAGCGGGCCGGTGTCTGTCATTCGCCCCCTAACAACTCGACGCAATCAATGTAGCGCAAGCATCCTGCTTGCGATTCGCCGAGGGGCCGCAACCTGGAAGGTTGCGCTACCATGCGGAAAAGAGCGGTCACGCCTTGCGCAAGGTGAAGCGATTGTTCGGCGTTTCCCAAAGGCGAAGGCGTGTGAGCCGGTTCTCGAGCGGCGCATCGAGCTTCGGCCAGAGCGCACGCACAATGTTTTCGCCGGTGGAAGGCCGCTCGCGAAAGTCGTCGGTCTCGAGATCGAGATGTTTGTTCTGCCAGGGTGCCAGGCCTTCGTCGAGCGCGCGACGAAAGGAAAGGAAGTTAAAAAGCGTCCCGCTGCGCTCGTCGTAATCGCCGCCGATGGTGGCCTCCGTTTGATAAAGGTGACCGTGCCCGCGAGGATTGTTGCACTTTCCGTAGAGCGCCAGGTTTTCCTCTTCGGACAAGCGCGCGGCCCGCAGGCGATGAGCGGCGCTGAAAGGCATTTGCAGACCGAGAAAAAATCCCGCATCCCGCCAGAACTCCGCGAAGAAATCTTCCCGCTCGTGCAGGCGGACACGATGCACCGGCAGTGTCTTTGCGCCGCGTTCGTAAATGTAATGCGCAAGACTTTCGGTGGTCATGGGACGATTCGTTAGGCCAGGCACTTCGGCGTTCAGATTTTTATGATCGAGCTTGGCGCGGAAGGAATCGAGGCAGCGGTCGATCTCGTTGCTTGAGGCTGGCTCGCCTCGCAGCGTCAAGCGCGCGCGGTAATGGTGGCCGTGTCCCATCGGCGAAGCCGCCGGTCCAAATAGTTCTTCGTTTTCCCTCGACGAAAGATGCGGCGACATCGTTTGCCGCGCCGCGGAGAACTCGAACCAGTGGTGCCCTTCATCGGTCCCGTTCGCGTAGGCAGTGGCGCTGCGCTCCGGCGTTTCGCGCAGATGACACGCGACCAGCTCCGCGCCGAGATCGCCGAGCACGGGCCGCACTTCCACGAACAACTGGCGGGCCACATTCTCCGCCGTAGGCGGCAACTGGGCAAAGGCAGGATGGTCTTCGTTGAGAAACTTGTGATCGAAACGCGCGTGCAAAACCGTTTCGACGCGCTCTTTTATCGCGCTGATGTTCACGAGCATGCCGTTCGCTTCGTTCACCTCCCCGGTGAAGACGAAAAAGGCAACGTAATTGCGGCCGGTGCCGTAACGCGCCGCGCTTTCTTCGCCGAAGGCCGCGCGATTTTGCTCGTTAGTCCAATCGGCGCGATACAGTCGGCGCGAGGCCGAAAATTCGAGGCGTTTGCTGACCGTCAGCAGCATGTCAATGGCCGCGCTTTCTGTAGCCGAGGTCGCTGACCTCGGCCGGCGTAACGGAAGACGTGTTGCCCGTTCGGCCGAGGTCGACGACCTCGGCTACAGAGGAGCCCGAACTCATTTGAGCAGGGAAAAGAATTCGGAGCGCGTCGTCGCGTCATCTTTGAAGCAGCCGAGGAGACAGGAAGTCTTCATGATCGAATTCTGTTTCTCGACGCCACGCATCATCATGCAAAGATGTTTCGCCTCGATGACGACGGCGACGCCGGTCGGATGCAGCACGTTCATGAGCGAATCGGCAATCTGCTTGGTGAGGTTTTCCTGAATCTGCAAGCGACGGGCAAAGACATCGACGATGCGCGCGACTTTCGAGAGACCGATGACTTTGCCATGCGGAATGTAAGCGACGTGGCATTTGCCGATGAACGGCAGCAAATGATGCTCGCACATCGAGTAGAGCTCGATGTCCTTCACGAGCACGATCTCGCTCGCGTCGGAATGGAAAATGGCGTCGTTCACGACTTCCTCGACACTCTGCCGGTAACCTTGGGTGAGAAATTCGAGAGAGCGCGCGGCGCGGCTGGGCGTTTTAAGAAGGCCCTCGCGACTCGGATCTTCGCCGATCGCTTCGAGCAAGCCTTCGTAGTGTTCCTCCAACGTTTCGAGGACCGGGCGATCCAGTTGATTCGGGCGACGAGTGAGCCGTTCCGCGGTTTCGTTTTTCATAAGTGAGCGAGTGGAGTTTACCTGCCCGGCCGGGGAAGAACAAATCGATCAGTCGTGCGGGCGTAGAACTCGCCGCCCATACGGCCGATGGTGTCGAGCTTCGCCGGATCGATTCGGCGGCCGCTTTCATCAACCACCTTCTCGCTCACATGCATAAGCAGAATGGAACCGAAGACGACGTTGGCGGCGAGCGGTCCGTTCCCGACGCGCACGATCTGGTGCAGCTTGCATTCGAAACTGACGGGCGCCTCGGCGACACGCGGCGCGCGCACGAGCTCGGCCGGGATCGGCGTGACGCCTGCGACGCCGAACTCGCTCTCGCCGTAGGGCAGCGTATCGGATGATGCGTTCATCGGCTCGCGCAGGTCGTAGGAGACGATGTTGACGACGAATTCCGGGACTTCTTCGATGTTCCGGATGGTGTCCTTCTTCTCGCCGTGCCGATCATTCGCCACGCTGAACATGAGCGTGGGCGGATTCGCGGTGATGCCTTGAAAGAAGCTGAACGGCGCGAGATTCGTCGCGCCCGTTGCGTTAATGCTGGAAACCCACGCGATCGGCCGCGGCGTAATGCAACTGATCATCCATTGGTAGAACTCCGGAATTTTTGTCTCGGCGGGATCGATGCGCATGCGGCCCGCCGGGAATTCCCGAAGTTAATCCAACCAACTGAGCGGATATTTCTCGTCGTCGAGCTTGAGTGCCTGTTCGGTGAGATCGAGCGTGTGCTGGGTATCGAACATCACGGCCAGCTCTTCCGTGCGCTCCGCGTCCTTGCTCGCCATGATGGTGCCGGGATGCGGGCCGTGCGGAATACCACGCGGGTGAAGCGTGATCGAGCCGGCCTCGATGCCTTTGCGCGATCCAAAGTTGCCGCGCACATAGAAGAGGACTTCATCCGCTTCCACGTTGTCGTGCACCCACGGAATCTTGACCGCTTCGGGATGGGTATCGAGCAGGCGCGGCGCGAAGGTGCAAACGACATACCCGCGAATCTCGAAGGTCTGATGAATGGGCGGCGGTTGATGGACCGTGCCGGTGATCGGTTCAAAATCGGCGGCGTTAAAGGTGTAGGGATAAACGTAGCCGTCCCAGCCAAGCACATCGAAGGGATGATGCGCGTTCACCACTTTCGTTAGGCGCGGGCCGTCCTTCACGAGAATCTCAACGTCCTCGTCCTTGTCGATGGTGAGCAGCTCGGTCGGCCCGTGGAAATCACGTTCCGAATAAGGCGAGCCCATCCGAATCTGGCCATCGCTGTTCATGTAACGGCGCGGGATACGCACCGGCCCGAAGGATTCGAGGATGAGATAATCTTCCTCCTCCACTTTGTCGGGCACCATTCGGTAGGTAATGCCGCGCGGGATCACGATGTAATCCTCGGCACGATATCGCAGTTTTCCGAACATGCTCTCGACGGTGCCGCTGCCTTTAAAGACGAAGATGATCTCGTCGGCTCCGCCGTTTTTGTAATACTCAAACTGGCCGTAATTCTTCTCCGGCTTGCAGCGATAAGCCACGATGTCCTGATTGAAGAGCATCGGCACCCGGCCGGTATAAAGGTCGCCGCGTCGCGGGATCTCCATGGTCTTCAAATGATGATGCCGCAAAGGGCTGTCGCCCGCTTTCTTCAACTCTTCACACTTCAACAACTCGACGCTCCGCACGCGCGTAGGCGGGCGAATGTGATACATGATCGAGAAGGCTTCGTTGAAGCCTTCGGTCGTGATGACGTGCTCGTAAGCGATGCCTTCGCCCTTGTAGCCGCCATTGGACGAGCCATTGCGATGGAACCAAATGTGATGCTTTTTCGGGACCTCCCCGAGCTTCATGTATTGCGGCATGTGTCGTCGTCTCCTTACAGATTACCCCGGGCGTCCTGTTCCTTCTCGAGCGCTTCGAAGAGCGCCTTGAAGTTGCCCTTCCCGAAACTCTTCGCGCCTTTGCGCTGAATGATTTCGAAGAAGAGCGTCGGACGATCCTCGACCGGTTTGGTGAAGATCTGGAGCAAGTAACCTTCGTTATCGCGATCGACCAAAATGCCGAGACGCGCGAGCGGTCCGAGGTCTTCGTCGATCTTGCCGACGCGTTCCGGCAGCGTGTCGTAGTAAGTCGTCGGGATGCTGAGGAATTCGACGCCGCGAGTTTGCAGATCGGTCACGGTCTTGACGATGTCGTCGGTCGCGAGCGCGCAATGCTGCACGCCTTCGCCATCATAAAAATCGAGATACTCTTCGACCTGCGACTTCTTTTTGCCTTCGGCCGGCTCGTTGATCGGGAACTTCACGAAGCCGTTGCCGTTGCTCATCACCTTGCTCATGAGCGCGGAGTATTCGGTCGAGATATCGTTATCGTCGAAGGTGAGGATGTTGCGGAAGCCCATCACGTCCTCGTAAAATTTGACCCGCGGATCCATCTGATTCCAGCCGACGTTGCCGACGCAATGATCGACATATTGCAGACCGGTATCGGGCGGGTTGTAGTTCGATTCCCATTTGCGGAACCCGGGCATAAAGACTCCCCGATAATTCCTGCGCTCGATGAAAAGATGGACCGTCTCTCCGTAAGTGTGGATGCCGCTGATGACCACTTCGCCGTCGTCGTCCTTGAGCGTTTTCGGTTCGAGATAACTTTTGCCGCCGCGCTTCGTCGTTTCCTCCCAGGCCTTGGTCGCGTCCTCGACCTTGAGAGCGAGAAATTTTACGCCGTCGCCATGCTTGAAAACGTGATCGGCTATTGGGCCTTTCGAGCGGAGCGGCGTGGTCAGAACGAGCGTGAGTTTATTCTGGCGAATCGCGTAGCTGGCCGTCTCCTTCACACCCGTTTCCGGGCCGGCGTAAGCGAGACTCTGGAAACCGAAAGCCGTTTTGTAATAATGCGCCGCCTGCTTGGCATTACCGACGTAGAACTCGACGTAATCGGTTCCCTGCAATGGGAGAAAATCCGTTTCAGTGGCCGGCGTGGTCTTGGTTTTTGGGACTTCGAGTGTCGTTTCCATAAGAGTGTAAATATAAATCGGCGTTGCCACGCCGCAAGGTTGTCACCGGCGCGGCTTTCGCTCCGCCTAACGCGCGGCGCCAGCCGTCTGCAAAAGGGCGGCGATCGTTTCCAGAAATTTGGGCACGTCGAGGGGCTTCGTCATGTAAGCCTGCGCACCGGCACGCACCAGCCGCTCGGCCTGGCCCGCCGTCGCATCGGCACTGATCATGAGGACGGGCGTCTCTTTCGTTTCCGGCGCGGCGCGTAACTGCGCCAGCACTTCGTCCCCCCCGATATCGGGTAGATAAAGATCGAGCAGGATGGCGTGCGGCCGGTGCTGTCGCGCGAGCGCGATTCCTTCCTGACCACTGGTGGCTGTGAGAAATCTTACACCGGGGCGCGAGGACAGCACGCGCTCGAGCAGCGCGATGTTGGACGAGTGATCCTCGATACACAGCAGCGTGCACGCGCCCACCGTTTGCCACGATCTGGCCAACGGCGAGGCCAGCTCCGGATCGATCGCGTCTTCCTGGAGGCGCCGCGCGGCCGGCAGTTCCACCCAAAACGTGCTCCCCTCACCGACGACACTATCGACGCCGATTTTTCCGCCCATCAGCGCGACGAGATGCTGGCAAACGGAAAGCCCGAGGCCGGTCCCTTCCACTACGCTCTCGGCCGCCTTTAAACGTTCGAATGGCGTGAAGAGTTTCTCCTTATCCGCTGCGGAAATGCCGGCGCCGGTGTCGCGAAAATTAATGCGCACCGTTCTGGCCGGCATCGGCTCGACGAAGACCGTGACCGTTCCGCCTTCGCGGTTGTACTTGATCGCGTTGGAGAGAAGATTGAGGAAAACCTGGCGCAGGCGCTGGGCGTCCGCCATCACCGCCAGAGCGTTCGCCTGCATTTTTATTTCGACGTGGCGCGAATCGGCCAGCGGCCTAACGAGTTCCATCGCGTCACTCACCTGTTCCGCCACGTTGACCGGCTCGAGCGACAAAGCCATGCGCCCCGCTTCGATGCTGGCGATGTCGAGCACTTCATTGATCAAGCCGAGCAGGTGGCGGCCGGCCCGCATGACCTGCTGGATGCTCTCGATGTTTTCGGGGTCGCGCAGATCGGCTTCGAGGAGCTGGCCGAAACCGAGAATGGCGTTGAGCGGCGTGCGCAATTCGTGGCTCATGCGCGAGAGAAATTCGCTCTTCGCCCGGTTCGCGCGATCGGCGTCATCCTTCGCCTGCGAGAGCGAAGTATTAACTGCGGCCAGCTCGGCGGTGCGCGCTTCGACGAGGGTTTCCAGTTCCTCCCGGGAACGCCGCAACACTTCCTCGGCGTCCTTCATCTCCGTGATGTCATAACCGATCCCCTGGACGAAAGAGGGTTGCTCGAGCGCGTCCCGCACGACGCGCGCTTCGCCATGAATCCAGACGACGCGACCGTCCTTGGCCAGAAACCGGTAGTCGGCCTTGAACGGCTCGGCCCACGAAACGGTGCGCGCGAATTCCTCGTTCCAACGCTGCTTGTCGTCCGGGTGCAGACGTTGATACCAAAGGATCGGGTTATCGATCCATTCCGCCGCCGTGTAACCGAGCAGCGTCTCGATGTGCGGGCTCACGTAAATTTCGCTCAACCCATTCTCAAACGAGGCCATGAACGTGACCGCCGGAATCTGTTCGACGAGCGTCTGATAACGGGCTTCCGCCTTGCGGATGCGTTCCTCCTGCGACTCGTTAGGCGAGCCGAGCGAAGGCGAGCTGACCAAGGCGGGCAGTTGAAAATTGGGGGAAAAGGCGCGGGCCAGCTCAAGCAGAGCGGTGACCGCTCCCATATCATCCGGGATTTCCGGCAATCCTGGTTCACTCTCCATCAGCCATCCTGCGCGCCAAACATGGGCGCGTGCCGTCGCTCGACCACGCGTCCGTTCCCCAGGTAAAGATGGACGCCGCAAGGCAGACAGGGATCGAAGCTGCGCACCGTGCGCATGATGTCGATGCCCTTGAACTTGTCCGGCGCACTTTCCTCAAAAAGCGGTGAATTCATAACCGCATCCTCATAAGGGCCGGGCGTGCCTAACGAGTCTCGCGGGCTCGCGTTCCACGGCGTGGGCGGATAAGGATGGTAATTCGCGATGCGCCCTTTCTGGATGACAACATGATGCGAGAGCATGCCGCGAACGGCCTCATGAAAACCGCACCCGATCGCTTCCTGCGGCACCTTGAACGGCGTCGAGACCTTTAAGTTGCCGGCGTACACTTCCTGCAACGCCTGCTCGACAAAGTAGAGCGCCGCGCCGGCCGCGTAGGCTTGAAAGTAAGTGCGAGCGCGATCGCGTTCCAGCGTGTTGCTCCACTTCGGGATGTGCCATTCCATTTCCGTTTCGCCGTGGTTGGCCGTCTTCGGGAAATGAATCTTCACGCTTTGGCCGGTCGCCTTCACGTAATTCATGTCGACCTTGCCGGCCAGCGCAGTGACCCAAAAACGCGCGAGCGGTCCGCCGCCGGAATCGAGCGCCAGATGATCGCCCGATTTCTGGTCGAACCAGCGCGGCGACATGACCCACGTGTAGTTTTTCCCGAAATCGCGCTTCTGCGGCCGCGGCGTGGTCGTCTGGTTCCAGGGATGCCGCTGATCAATCGGATTGCCCAGCGGATCGTGCGTTACGAATTTTTCCGCGCCATCCCAATCGTCGTAGAACGAGCTGCCGAGCAGGATGCGCATGCCGAGATTGATCTCGACCAGATCGTCGGTCAGCAACTTGCCATCGACCACAATGCCCGGCGTGACGAACATCTCGCGCCCCCACTTGCTCATCGTCTCGTAGCGGAAATCGCAGTGGTCGGGATTCTGAAACGCGCCCCAGCAACCGAGGAGAATGCGGCGCCGGCCCACTTCTTCATAACCGGGCAGCGCTTCGTAGAAGAAATCGAAGAGATCGTCGTGCATCGGCACGCAGCGTTTCAGAAAATCGATGTAGCGCAGCAGCCTAACGAGATAATCGTTAAAGATCTGCACGCTCGGCACGGTGCCGACGCCGCCGGGAATCAAGGTCGATGGATGAACGTGGCGGCCTTCCATCAGACAAAACATTTCGCGGGTCAGCCGGCTCATTTGCAACGCTTCGAGATAGGACGAGCCCTCGAACGGATTGAGCGATCGCATGATGTCGGCAATGGTGCGATGCCCGTGAATGGCGGCATTCGGCGCCTCGGTTTTCTCCGCCTTTTCCCAGACGCCCGGATTGGTTTCGCGCACGATGTGTTCGCAGAAATCGACCCCGACCAAATTATCCTGGTAGAGGTTGTGATCGAACATGTACTCGGCCGCTTCCCCGAGATTAATGATCCATTCGGCCAGCCGCGGCGGGACGATGCCGAAGGCCATGTTCTGCGCATAGACCGCGCAGGTTGCGTGGTTGTCGCCACAGATTCCGCAAATGCGGCTCGTGATTTGATGCGCATCGCGCGGATCTTTCCCGCGCATGAAAACGCTGTAGCCGCGGAAGATGGAGGAGGTGCTGTAACACTCGGCTACGCGCCGCTTCGCGAAATCGATTTTCGTGTGAATGCCCAGACTGCCCACGATCCGCGTGACCGGATCCCACGACATTTCGACGAGCTTTTCAGAGAAAGCAGGCGGCTCGGGTTTCTTCATGAAGCGGCTACCTCGGGCGCGGGCCGGCGGCGCCCCGGCGGCTCTTTGTTCATGGAGGCTTTGGTGAACGCGCGCAAAGCGCGAATGGCGTGGCCGTAAGTCTGGATGGCCTGCGAAGAAAGCATGGAACCGGGCGGCTGATCCATGAATGACATAAATTTATCGGGGAACCCCGGCATGGTGCAGCCGATGCAAATGCCGCCCACGTTCGGGCAGCCGCCGATGCCGTTGATCCAGCCGCGCTTCCCGACGTTGCATTGCACGACTGGGCCCCAGCAGCCGAGCTTCACAATGCAAGGTTTGGTCCCGTATTCCAGGGTGAAATCGCCTTGCTCGTAGTAACCGCCGCGATCGCAACCTTCGTGGACCGTTTCCGAAAAAAGCCAAGTTGGCCGGAGCATCTCATCGAGCTGAATCATGGGCGCTTTCCCGACGAATTGCCGCAGGAGATAAAGAAGAATCTCCATGAAATTATCCGGCTGCACCGGGCAACCCGGGACGTTCACGATGGGCAGCCCGGCTTTCGATTTCCAATCCCATCCCAAATAATCCGGCAAGCCCATGCAGCCGGTTGGATTCCCTTCCATCGCATGGATGCCGCCATACGCCGCACAAGTTCCCGCGGCGACGACGGCCCAGGCTTTCGGCGCGAGGGCATCGATCCAATCGCAAGTCTTGATCGGCTGCCCGGTGACGCGATCGGTCCCGAACCCGGCCCAGAATCCTTCCGTCTTGTTTTTCTCGTTCGGGATGGATCCTTCCACCACGAGCATGAACGGCCCCGAATCTCCCGCCGCAGCGCGATGAAAGAAATTCATGAACTCGTCGCCATTTTCCCGCGCCAGCACAGGGTTGCGGAAATTCACCTTTGGCAGGCCAGGAATAATCCCGCGGACAATGTCCTCGAGACTCGGCTGGGTTGCGGCGGTGATGGAGATGGTGTCGCCGTCGCAGCCGAGCCCGGCCGTGATCCAAAGAATATCCAGTTCGCTCGGTGCCTCGTTCATCGCTGATTGCGCTCCTGCCCAAAAAACGCCAGAGCCAGTTACGGGCCGGATGCACGAATTTTAAAGCGATTATTCTCAGGCGAGCCGCAAAACACGGGAAAATCTCGCCCCAAACAGCCCTAACAATCTCTCCTCCAGGATCGTGCATGGAAACTGCTTCCCCTCTCAGGAAGACACCGCCCGTATGGTTTCCCACCTGATTCCTCTAGCCAAGATTCTCATTGTCGATGACGAGATCGCCAATGTGCTTCTCCTCAAGAAAATGCTCGCCCGCGAAGGGTATCGCGATGTTTCGACGACGACCGATTCCCGCCAGGTGATCGTCCTATGCGACGCGGACGAGCCCGATCTCATCCTGCTCGACCTGCACATGCCTCATCAGACCGGCTACGACGTTCTGAAAACTCTCGCCCAGCGTAATCCCGGATCGGAGATGACGCCGGTCATCGTGCTCACGGCCGACATCACGGTGGAAGCAAAACGGCGCGCCTTGGACTGCGGCGCAATCGACCTGATCTGCAAACCGTTCGATCACACCGAGGTGACGTTGCGCATCAAGAACACCTTGTGCAATCGCTTCCTGCAACAGGAATGCTCGAGCCGCCGCCAGCTCCTCGAGGAAGCGGTGCAGGAACGGACCGCGCAATTGCAGAAGACGGTCGCCGAGTTGCGAAAAGCGCAGGAGCAGGTCGTCCAACAGGAGCGCCTGCGCGCGCTCGGCATGATGGCCACCGGCATTGCGCATGATTTCAATAATATGCTCTCCCTCATCCTTGGCTACGGCGAGCTGCTCCTAAAGGATCCCGCGGCGTTGACCGAGAAAACGGCGAAGTATCTGCGCAACATCGTGGGCGCGGCCCAGGCGGGTACAAAAATGGTCAACCGCCTTTCGCAATTCCAGCGGCCGCGCTCGGAGACCGAGCTGCGCAAAACCATTTCCTCCGCGCAACTCGTCGACCAGGCCGTCGAGTTGACCATGCCGAAATGGAAAGACCAGGCGATGTCCAAGAGCATCGACATCGAGGTGATCAGCGAACTGGAGGAAGTTCCCGATATCGCGGGCGACCCGGCGGAGATTCGCGACTTGCTCACCAACATGATTTTTAACTCCGTGGACGCCATGCCGGATGGCGGCACCATCACCTTGCGCACCCGCCAGGAAGAGGAAGAAATCATTCTTGAAATCGAAGACACCGGCACCGGCATGACGGAAGACATCCGGCAGCGCTGTCTCGAACCGTTTTTTACCACCAAAGGCGAGAAGGGCTCCGGCTTGGGACTCGCCCTCACCTACGGCGTGGTGCAACGCCACGGCGGCACCCTCGACGTCCAGACCGCCCTCGGCGTCGGCACCAAAATCCAGATCCGCCTCCCGTTTCGCGAACCCGTTCCGCTCGACGATGCCCCGCCCGCGACCGGGCTGACCAAACCGATCCGCATCCTCGTGGTCGACGATCAACCGGTTCTCCGCGAAATCCTTTCCGAATATCTCAAAGTCGATGGCCATCAGGTCACCACTGCGCCGGATGGAAAAGAGGCGTTGGAGAAATTCCGCGAACAAAGATTCGACCTCGTCATCACCGATAAAGCGATGCCGGGTATGACCGGCGACGAGATCGCCGTCGAGATGCGCACGCTGCGTCCGGAGATGCCGATTCTTCTTCTTTCCGGTTTCGCCGAAACCGGCATCAGCGAATCAATCAGCGATGCCGTCACGGCGGTCGTGGGCAAACCGGTAAACTTGAACACGCTGCGTCAAGCCATCACGGCAGCGATGCGCCAGACCAGGAAACAATCAAAAACCGCTCCGCAAGCTTCGACACCCGGAGGCGGCGTCCTAAAACGAAAAGCCGAAACGGCGCCGCGGAACTCCGCATCCGTTCCGCATTCGGTCTGAGCCTTGCGACGCTGTAGGGCGTTTCTGTGAAACGCCTTCTTCATTCGGCCGCCAGTCTCGGCGTTTCACAGAAACGCCCCACAGTTTCGATCGCCGCTAAAACGCGAAGCCGAAACTAAAATGGAACGCGCCGAAATCTTCGTCGGCGCGCGGGTTGGGATTCACGCCGTAATCAAGGCGCACCGGACCGATCGGCAGGTTGTAGCGCAGCCCGGCGCCGATCGCATAACGCAAATCGTTCAGGCCCGGATCGCGCGCGTCCGGCAATAAATTTCCAGCATCGATGAAGACCGCGCCGAGCAATTCACCGTAAATCGGGAATGTGTATTCGACGTTAAAGATGGTGAAGAACTCGCCGCCGATCGGATCGCCGCCGCGATCGTGCGGGCCGAGATCGCGTTCGGCAAAACTGCGCACCGTCGAGCTGCCGCCATTGAAGAAACGTTCGTCGATCGGGATCGCGTAGGCGCCGATTTTCCCATCGGTATCGAGCGGATAGACGATGCCAGAGCGCGCGCCGAACGCGAGCATGCTGCGCTCAAACCATTTCCGGAACGAAGATTTTTCCAAATCTTCGCCGGTCAAAAGCGGCTGTTCCGGCGCGAAGGAAAGATAATAACTCACCCGCCCGGTCGCGCGCAGCAGATCAATGTCGCTGCCGATCACGCTCGTCGCCAGATCCGCCGTATTATCGATGACCAGGCCACGCGGCGCGACCAGCGGATTTTTTCGCAGATCGAGCGTCTGCGTAAAACCGATGGAGCTGATGAAGTAGGATTTCGGGCCGAGCAACGCATCGGGAATGGCGGCACTGGTGATTTCCACATGCCGCCCGCTCAGAACGAGGCCGATTTTATATTTTCTCGTCAGCTCGCGGCTGAGCGTAACGCGCCCGCCGATCTCAAATTTCGAATAACCGTCGTAATCGTAGGTCAAAGCCGAGAGCCGCGCCTGCAGGCCGAACCCGGTATTAAAGAGATACGGATCCTCGAAAAGGATATCGCCTTTGTAGCCGCGTTGCGAGTACTCGACCGAAGTGGTGATCGGCCGGCCGTAACCGAACAAATCGCGGTTCGCGTAGGACGCGCCGACGATCGCGCCATCGAAGGTGCCGTAGCCGATCGAGAACCCAAACTCTTGCGACTTCGCTTCCTCGACCGTGATGTCGAGACGGAGACGATTGCCATCCACTGGCGTCGGCCGGATTTGCAAAATGTTGAACAAGCTGGTCCGCATGAGCTCGCGAAATTTTCGATCCAACACTTCGGGGCTGTAGGCTTGGCCGCTGAATTGCCTAAAGCGATTCGTCAGGTAACTGGGCCGCAGTTTCTTCGTTCCCTTCACGGTGACGCCATCAAAATAATAAACCGGTCCCGGCTCCACGTTGACGCGGATCGGCACTTTGCCGCCCACCGCTAGCGTCGGATCGCCCACAGCGTCGACCTTCACGCCGAAATAGCCGCGCGTTTTATAATACGATTGCAAGCGACGCGGAATATCGGCCAGGCGCGCCTCGGTGTAGGGCTGACGCAGCAAATCGAGAATCTGTCCGCGCAACGCTTCGCCGCCGTAAATGGTGGGGCCGACAAAGTTGATTTCGCCAAAGGAATATTGCCGTCCTTCCTGGATGACGATGCGGGCGTTCACCAAATCCGGAGCCGCATAACGAAAGGATGCCGGCTCGACCACGCACTGCACGAAACCTTCCGAGATGTAGTAGCGCTGCACCAGATCGGCGCCTTCGCTCACATCGGCCGGCACGAACGGGAGCGACGCTTGCGTCTTCGGATAACGCTGGCGCGTCGGCCCGACCGCGTAATCGAAAATCTTATCGGTCGGGAGCTGATTGTTTCCCACGAACTCCACGCGGCCAAGATGGACCAACGGCCCTTCACTAATGTCGAGGCGGAAAGCGTTTCCCGAGAGCATCGTGTAATGCACGTCGACTTTGGCGTAGCCGTTCTTCTTGTAGAAGAGCCCGAGAAAAAAGGCGGCATCGTCAGCCCGCGCGGCCGTCAGGCCGTATTGCTCGATGGTGGCGAGCTGTTCTTTCAATTGCGAACGCAGCTCTTTGTCGTCAAAGGCGGTGTTGCCGCGGATATCGAGGTTGGCCTGTTGCGCGGTTTTCTCCTGCTTCTTATCCGTCGCCTTTTGCGCCTGAACTTTTTGTTCCGCGACCGGCAAACGCACCGCGTCCTGCGCGAGCGCCGCGCGGCTCGTTAGGCTAGTCAAGAGAGCAAAAAGGAGAAGGCGCTTCATCAACGAAAACGAATCAGGTATTTGACCAATCCACGGAAACCGCCCTGCACGCCAATGTCTCCGACGAGCACAAAATGATCGCTCACCTTGTAGCGCGCGGTGGCCGTTTGTTCACCAGTGCGAGGATCGGCTTCGCCGAAGGAAACATCCAGTCGATTGAAAATGGAATCGGTTTTCGGTGGTTCATTCCCCTTCTTGAAAACTTTTCGGTAAAGTTCCTTACCCAGCAAGAGGAGCGCGCGGCTGGCCAGCACATTGCCGCTGCCGGTTAATTGCGAGCGCGTCACCCCGGTCGCAAGAAGGGAAATGATTTCTTCCTGCGGCAAGGGCGGCTCGCTGCTGAAAACGGCCTGCGGCGCGTTCGCCGTTCCATAAATGTAAACGTGCACCGTATAATCCTGGAGCAATGATTCTCCCTGCAACTCGATCTTCGGATTGAGCGGATCGTCCGGATCGAAATAGAGGAACCCGAGACTGATCGTTAGGGTGCTAAAGGGCAGCGTCGCGTCGAAACTTTCCAGGCGCACCTGCCCTTGCAACTCAGGATGCAGTCCGGTGCCGGCCAGTTTCATATCGATGATCGCGGAGCCGGTCGCGAGATTCCCGCGAATCAAAAACGGATCCTTGCTCTTGATCACGACGTCGAATTTCCAATCGCGCAAAGGCGGGTTCGGAAAGGACAGGCTCGGCGCCGCGGACGGCGGTTCCGCCATCGGCGCCGGACGTCCCGGCAGGCCGATCGGGATGATGTCGATATTCTTGAGGAAGCGGCTGTTTGTCGTCAGCACCTGACCGGTCACGCTCGCGCTGTTGAGCGGCCCTTCCACTTTAATGTCGGCATCGACGCGCGCGGTTACGTCGTCATTGCGCGCGACCAGCACGCTGGTCGCGACCAAATGCAGATCGAACTTCGGCTCCGTCAATTTCGGCAAATCGATCGAGCCGCTCAGCGTAAACGGGCCGCCGGCCAGATCGCCGCCGAAACGCTCAAAGCTCAACCGGTTCTCGCGAAAATTGAGCAGCGCTTTGAAATTCGTGAGAGCGGGAAGCGTCGCGCTCTCGAAACGCGCCACGTTAATATCCATGTCGGCCGAGCCGCTTAAATCCGGCTTCGCGATCGTGCCGCTGACGTTCATGTTGAGCGCCAGGCTGCCGTCGAGCTGACTGAGCGCCGGCACGAATTGTCTGACGAAATTCACCGAACTGCGCGGCATCTGGATTTTCGCGTTGATCGGCGTGGTCTCATCGAGCTTCTTTTCCTCGATCAACTTCGAGATGTTCAGCGGCAGTTGCGCGTCGATCTGGATCGGCTGCACCTTGGCCTGCTCGATTTTGCCGGCGAGCTTCAACTCGTTATTCTGCAAGCGCAGTCCCAGATTCACCTTGGCCGGTTCCAACTGCTTCGCCGCTTCCGCCTGCAAACTTTGCAACTGCAAATCGAGACTGGCCTGCAGTTGATCGAACGGGCCTTTCGCATCGAGCTTCACGCTCAATTGCCCGCTGACGGGCGGCTCCATGCCGAGATCCTTGAAGAGCTGCGCGAGATCGAGATTCTCCGATTGAAAATTAACGGTCACCGGTCCCTGCGCCGGAACGAGCGGCTTCCCCGTCCCGAGATTGGTCCAGACGAATGGAATCGAGGCATAGGCGCTCGCGTATTTCGCCGCGCCTTGATCTATCTGAATTTTGCTGATCTCGAGCGTGGAATCTTTCGCGTTCAAAATCGCCTGGAAACTCAGCTTGTCGCTGCCCACGTAGATGATCGGCACGTTCAATTCCTCCGGCGTGTAATGCGCGATCACGTTCGCCTCCAGTTTTTGCAGATCAGCAAAGCGCCCCTTCTCCAGTTTCAAACGCAGATCGCCCTTGTTCGTTCGCAGGTTTGTCGCCTCGCCTTCCCCCGTCCAGTTCAGGACTAACGAGCCAGCCAGCTCTGTCTTGGGCTTCGAATCGGTTTTGCCCGCATTTAGCAAAGGCGCAAACGTCGACAGATCGCCGAGCTGCGCCTGCATCGTGCCCGTGTAGCGAAACGGTTTCTGCAGCGCCACCGTCCCGTGCGCCTTCAGGAAATCTTTCTCACTCAGCGTCGCCGTCAAATCGTTGAGGTAGAACGTGTCGTTCGCAATCGTCGTCTGCATCGAGAGCTGTTTGATGAGCAAATGGTTCGCGGCAATTTCCTGGCCCGAGAGATTGATCTTCCCATTGGCCTTGCCGCTGCGGATGCGAACATCGCCATTGGCTTGCAACTGCCCCGTCACCTTGTTCGATGCGCCGTCCTGCCAGTAGTCGCCCAACTGGGGAACGCTTAAGGAGAGATTGAGATCGGCCGGTTGATCGATCGGCTTTCCGTTCGGCGGCGGCAACTGGTAGGTTCCCCTAACGAGTAATTGATTTGCCTTCCGCTGAATGGAAATCGGCTCGATCGACACCTTGGCGTCGTCGCTTTTGATTTCCGCCGTCACGCCATCGATCACAAACTGGCCATAATGGATGTCTCCTAATTCCGCGTGAATTTGCGAAGTCAGATTGGCCCAGAACGGTTCTTCCGTTGCGTCGGTCGCCGGCAACTTTTTCGTCGCCGAAATCCGCGCGCGTAAAGTTTTCGCCGCCGCCTGATCGTAGGCGATCAGGTCGCCCTGCGCGGTCAGCTCCAGTCGCGCGATCGAGTGGTCGGTTTTGATCGTGCCGTGCGCTTGTAAACTTCCCGTCGCTGGGGTTGGAAGAAAGGCGGTCAGCTCCTTTAGATTCGGAGCGTCAATGGAAAGCTGCAGATCGCCCGGCGTGCGTCGAAAGCCCTCCGTCGTCTTGGGCAACTGCACCGTCCCGCGCAACTGCACATGGTTCGTCCCGCGATCGATGCGCACTTCACGCACCTTCGCCGTGCCATTATCGGCCACCACATCCAGCCCGACGTGGTCGAGCGCGATTCCGCCCTGGCGGACGTTGTCCACCTTCGCCGCGATCGTCCCCTTCCAGCTCTGCGGCTGATCGAGCGTCCCACGCCAATCCATATCGAAATTCTTCACGTCGCCAGCGACCGCTCCGGCCGGCCGTCCGAAATATTCGCTTAATTGCCCTAACGAGATATCCGAGGCCTTCACCTTCGTTTTCGTATCGAAGGAAGACTTCGTCGTGCTCAAGCCGACGTTCCCTTCGATCTTGCCGCCTCCACCGACGTTGCCCGCGATCTGCAAATCGAGCTGGCCGGCCGCCACCTTCGAAGCGTCGATGTTGATCGTCTGGAAATGATGGCCCTCGTCGAGCGTCACATTGCGGAGGAAGAGATTCTTGTTCGCGTAGGTGGTCGTCGCGGTGATGTCGGTCCACGTATGCACGGCCGGGATTTGCAGCTTATCGACCCGCAACGCGCCTTCGCGATCCGGGTAAAGGCCGAGATTGAAATTGCGCACGACCGTATCCTTCGGCTGGCCTTGCACCGTGACGTTGACGTTGCTGATCTCGAGACGATCGGGAAATACGGCGGGCAGACTGATCTTCGCGTTCTTTTTCGGGGGCGGCGTGGGCGTCGGAATCGGTGCCTTCGAGGGATCGAGCACCGCGGTCACGTTGCGCACCTCGACGTCCTGAAGCAGTCCGGCCATTCCATGGAAAAGGAAACCGGGCAGGCTGTAATCAGCGTAAATCAAATCGGCATCGAGCGATTGCACCGCCGACGGGCCGGTGGCGGTGGCGTGCACATTCTTTAATCTCAAATCGCCAAAGACCGAACCTTCAATCTGAAAATCGAGCTTTAGATTTTCCTTGGCCGCGAAATGAATGGCGAGCGAACGAACAAGCGGCCGCAGGATCGGCCCATGGAAAAGCATGAGCACGAGAAAAATCGCGGAGAATCCCATAAAGAATCCGCGAATCCATTTTCTTGCCCGGCTCGGTTTTGATTCACCTTTGCCATTTTCATCCACTGGTCGCACACTGTATTTCTCCGAGGAGAAAGAGCAACCGGAGGCATTTTTCGCGAAGAAAGTTCGGATTTGCGCCGGTCTTGCGCTGGCCGCACCCTCACCAGACCCATGAGCCCGACCAAACTTTTCGATTATCTCGATGGCAAACTGCCCGACCGCGAACGCGAAGAACTCGAGCGCCAAATGGCCGATGATCCCGCGTTGCGCCGCGAGCTGGCCATGGCTCGGCGTTTGCACGACGGCATGCGCGAATCTCCTGAGGTCGCCGGCCCGGCGCCCGTCGAATCGGTTCCCGAACAGCGCGGCGCCATCCTCAGCCGGCGCGTTTTCGCCGCCTTCGGCTTTCTCGTGTTCGTCAACGTCTGCATCGGCCTTTACTTCATCTTCCGCAGTCAGCAAAAACCCGCGGTGACGCTGCCGGGCGAAAGATCCGTTCGCCACCAGGTGGAACAATCGGCCGAACGCGCCGCTGATTCGTCACTGCCATTGCCCAAACTCGAATCCGACGAAATCAAGATCACCGTTTCGGCCGACCAGACCGAGGCGCTCGTGAAAAAAATCGAGGCAGCCGCCACGCAGGCGGGAGGGACCGCGGCCAAAGCGCTGGCCGATGAAGATGGAACGATCGTCCTCGCCGACATCCCCCAACAGAACGAGACGATTTTCCGCGAACAACTCGTGCTCCTCGGCGCGAAGCTTCCACCCCTTTCGACGAATCCGACCACGCCCTCGCCTAACGAGCGAAAATACCTGCAAATTCGAATCGTGAATCCGGCGCCGGCCCCCGCGTCATCGTAGCCAGATGAAAGCGCACGCCAATGCCCTGTCGGAGGGACATGCTTCTGCATGTCCGGGACGCGCAGAAGCGCGCCTCTGCGCGGATCTATGATCGCGATCACTTTCGCGCTACCTGCCGAAAGCGCGGCGACGGCAGCGTTGCTTAGCAGCAAGCAACGCCAAAAAAGTTCTGCTGGGCGCGTGCTTATTCTCGGTGAACTCGCCGGGCGCGCGGTCGCGCTCGTCCACACCGGCGTCGGCCGCACGGCCTGCACCGACTCGATCGAGCAATTTCTCAAGGGAAACACTCCGCAGTTTCTCATCGCTTCTGGCGTCGCGGGCGCGGTGCGCGACAATCTCGCCGTCGGCGATCTCGTCTTCGCCGAAAACTTTTCCGAACGCCAGTTACTGCTGCGTGCGCGCAGCGTGTTAGGCGATCGCGCACCGGTTCGCCGCCTGCACACGGCCGAGGCCATCATTGATTCCGCGGCCGAGCGAAACGAAATCGCAAGCGCCCA
Organism: Chthoniobacterales bacterium; assembly: GCA_038258245.1. GTDB lineage: Bacteria > Verrucomicrobiota > Verrucomicrobiia > Chthoniobacterales > UBA10450 > JBBSQB01. The sequence continues at coordinate 56,530 of JBBSQB010000005.1, read as the reverse complement.
CGGCGCGGACATCGTCGACATGGAAACAGCCGTCATCGCTGAGGCCTGCGCGACCGCAGGTGTGCCGTTGCTCAGCTTGCGAGTGATCAGCGACACGCCGCGCGAATCCTTTCCACTCCCGCCCGCCGTCCTCTTCGATATGGCGCAACAACGCACCAACTTCCGCGGATTAAGCGCCCGTCTTCTGCGCCAGCCGGCCAAGATTCCCGAACTCCTCCGTTTCGGCCAACGCATGAAGAAAGCCAGCGCCACGCTCGCGCACGCCCTCGAGGATCTCGTGCGCGAACTTGCCTAACGAATCTGCGCCGGCTCCACGTGCACGAGCACGTCGGCGATCCGCGCATCGGTCGACCGAATCGCGTCCTTCACGGCGTGCGCGATTCCATGTCCATCGCGCACGGAAATCTTCTCGTTCACGCCGATATGCAGATCAACGTAGAAATGAAGGCCCATTTTGCGGACCAGACATTTCTCGACGTGGACGACGCCCTCGACTCGCCCGGCCGCTTGAGCGACGGAGGAAATGATTTCGCCGCGCGGCGCGGTGTCCATTAACTCCATCATGGCCGGCCCAAGCAAACGGAAGCCATTGGCGCCGATCAGTGCGCAGGCAAAGAGCGCGGCCCAGGCATCGGCGCTTTGCCATTTTTCGCCGCCGATCAGCGCGATGGAAATGCCAATAAAGGCCGCGGCCGAAGTCATGGCGTCGGTGCGATGATGCCAGGCATCCGTTTGCACGGCCGTACTCTCGACATTTTTCCCGAAACGCATCACGCCGCGATAGAGCAATTCCTTCACGACGATGACGACGATAAGCACGAGCAACGTGAACGGCGCCGGCGCGTGACGCGGCACCGAAATTTCGTGGACGCTCTGAATGGCGATGCCGACCGCAGCGGCGAGGACGCCGAGCGCGACGATAATGGCCGCGACCGGCTCGGCTTTGCCGTGGCCGTAGGGATGCGTTTCATCCGGCGGACGCGCGGCGAACTTGAGCCCGCCCCAGATGACGGCCGAGCCGGCGACATCGAGCGCGGATTCAATCCCATCGGCGATGAGAACATAGGAGTTGCCGGCCAGGCCGGTCACGATTTTCGCAGCGGAAAGGACGCCATTGATCGTTAGGCCAAGCAAGGCGACGCGCGCGCCGGTTTGCAGATTGCTGGCCGGAACGTTCGATGTAGGCTGGTGCGCCGAAGTCATACGATGAGCAAAGATATAAGCGTGGCGGTGTATGAAGCGCACGGAAAACCGGAAGAGGTTTTGCAAATTCGAAGCGAACCCTGGCCGCGTCCGGCGCCGAATGAAGTCGTTATCGAGATGCGCTTCGCGCCGATTAATCCAGCCGATCTCAATGCGATCGAAGGAAAATATCCCGGCCGCCGCGAAGTGCCAGCCACGCCCGGTTTTGAGGGCGCGGGCGTCGTGGTCGAGAAAGGCGCGGATGTGCGCAACATCGAGATCGGCGCGCTCGTCATTCCGCCGCACGATGTCGGCACCTGGCGTCAAGCGATGGCGGTGAAGGCGAGCGAAGTGGTGGTGGTCCCACCCGGGATCGATCCGGCCCAGGCGGCGATCTTGAAAATTAATCCGAGCACCGCGTGGCGGATGTTGCATGACTTCGTTTCGCTTCAGGCGGGCGATTGGTTCATCCAAAATGCGGCCAATTCAGCGGCTGGCCTGGCCGCCATCCAGATCGCGCACGACCTCGGTTACAAATCTGTCAATGTCGTTAGGCGCGCGGAATTGATCGACGAACTGAAAGGCGAAGGCGCGGATGTGGTGTTGGTCGACGGAGAGAATTTGCGCGACGAAGTGAAAGCCGCGACCGGTGGCGCGCCGGTTCGCCTGGCGCTTAACGCCGTGGGCGGCGAGAGCGCGCTTCGTCTCGCCAACACGCTCGCGCCGGAAGCGACCATGGTGACTTATGGCGCGATGAGCCTGCAGCCACTCCGCATTCCCAACGGCCTCCTCATTTTCAAGAATCTCCACTTCTGCGGTATCTGGATTAACAAATGGTTCGATGGCGCAACGCCGGAGCAGCGCGCCGATACCTTCAACGCGCTCTTCGATCTCGCGCGGCGCGGCCGGCTGCGCACGAAAATCGAGAAGGTTTATCCGCTGAGCGAAGCCACCGCGGCGCTGGCGCATGCCGCGCAAAACAAGCGCGGCGGCAAAGTCCTCTTCGATCTTCAATAGTGACCATCATCGTCGTCGGCGCGGGCATCAATGGATTGACGGCCGCCTTGGAGCTCCGCGAACGCGGGCACGAGGTGGTGATGATCGATCCCGGCCCGCTGCCCAATCCCCTCGCCGCCTCGACCGATATCAGCAAAGCGGTTCGCTCCGCATACGGCGCGGAGGAGATTTATACGGAGCTGGCCGAGCGCGCGATCGAGATCTGGCCACAATGGAACGCGGTCTTCGGCCAGGACTTTTATCATGAAACCGGATTTCTTTGCATGCGCTCGAAGGAAATGCAGCCGGGCGATTTCGAATATGAAAGCCTGAAGCTGCTGGAACGGCGCGGCCGCGAAGTGGAACGGCTCGATGCGGCGCAATTGCGCGAAAAGTATCCGGCCTGGAACGCGAAAAATTACGAGGACGGAATCTTCGAAGCGCGCGCCGGTTATGCGCAGAGCAGTCGCGTAATCTCGGCGCTCATTCCCAAAGCAGAAGAGATCGGCGTGCAACTGCGCGAGGCGCGTTTCGCTCAATTGCACGAAACGGATGGCGCGGTGGCGGGCGTAATCCTGAGCGATGGCGAAAAGATCTTAGCCGAACGCGTTCTGGTCGCGGCGGGCGCCTGGACGCCGGAATTGCTGCCGGAGACGCGCCCTTATTTTCGCACGACCGGCCAGCCGGTCTTTCACCTGCGGCCCAACCGTCCGGAATTATTCGCGCCCGATTACTTCCCGGTTTTCGGCGCGGATATTTCCACGACCGGCTATTATGGATTTCCGATCAATCGCGACGGTGTCGTGAAGATCGCCAATCATGGACCGGGCCGTGAGATGTCGCCGGAATCGACCGATCGCAAAGTGACGACGGAGGAAACGGAACGACTGCGCAATTTCCTTCGCCACACTTTTCCGGCCTTGCTCGACGCGGAGATCGTTCACACGCGCATCTGTCTTTATTGCGACACCGCTGATGGAAATTTTTGGATCGCGCCCGATCCGCAGCGACCGGGCCTGGTTTTGGCCACGGGCGACAGCGGGCATGGATTCAAGTTCGCGCCGGTCATCGGGCGCATCATCGCGGATGCGGTGGAAGATCGGCCCAATCCGTTTCTCGAAAAATTTCGCTGGCGGAGCAACGGCGACGGTTCCGCGAAAAAGGAAGCGGCCCGCTTCGCGCCTGACCGCGACCGCGTGGTCTGACGGCATCTAAAAGCCGTCAGGAATGCGCGTGCTCTTGTTTCGCCTGCCGCTTCATCAAGGTGATCTGCTTGATGCGGGCCGAGTCTGATGGGCTCCAGGTCGCGACATCAGGATCGTCTTTGAACGCGTTATGCACGAGCCGGCGCTCGTAGGAATTCATCGGCTCGAGCTGCAACGGCCGGCCCGTCGCGCGCACACGCTCGGCCAATTCGCGCACATGCTGAACGATCTTGTCTTCGCGCATGGAGCGATAAAGTTCGCAATCGACGATCACTTTCGGCGCGTCCTTGTCCTTCGTCTGCATGAGGCGATTGAGCAAAAACTGGATCGCTTCGAGCGTCTCGCCTTCATGGCCGATCAAGCGCTGGCTCTCTTCGGTGTAGATTTGCAGGGTCAGGTTACCCGCCTCGCTGCGCGTCTCTTGGATTTGCACAACGAAGCCGAGGTAGCCGAGAATGGTGTCGAGTAATTCTTTCGGAGTCATCGCTTTCCTCTGCGCGTTTTCTTCCCCGGCGGCGTCACTTTTTCCATAACCGGCATGGGCATTTTCCGGTTTTGGTAAAGCTGGAGAATCGTGAACAGGTTCTGGGTTGTATAATACAAGGCGAGCGCCGCTGCAAAGTTGTAGCAGAAGACCACGAAAATAATCGGGGTGAACATCATGATGCGCTGCTGTGTCGGGTCGCCCGTTTTCGGCGTGAGAAACGTCATCCACACGCTGGTCGCGCCCATGAGCAATGGGAGGATGTTGATCGGCCAGCCGAGCATGGGCAGATGGGCGATGGTGTCGGGCTGGGAGAGATCGTGCACCCAAAGGAAGCCGGCGTTTCGCAACTCGACCGCCTGGCGCAGCATGGTGAAGAGACCCCAGAAAATCGGGATCTGGATCATCATCGGCAAACAGCCGCCGACCGGATTGACGCCATATTGCTTGTAGAGCTTCATGACCTCCTGATTCATGCGCGTCGGATCGTCTTTGTATTTGGTGCGCAGCTCCTGCATTTTCGGCGAGAGCGCGGACATGCGGCGCATGGAACGGTTGGCTTTGTTCTGGAGCGGCCAGAGGGTGAGCTTGATGATGGTCGTTAGGGCAAGAATCGCCGCGGCGTAATTGCCGAGGTAGCTGTGCAGCAGATTCATCATGTTGAGCAGCGCCTGGCTGACAATTTTGAGGAGTCCGAAATCCATGATCTCGGCTTCGTTGTGCTCAAGCTGCGAGAGGCGGTGGTAGAGTTTGGGCCCGGAATAAAGTTCGAAACGCACGGTGGCGGATTTTCCCGGCGGCAACTGGAATCCGGGCAGGCCCAGCGCGCCCTCGGCCGCGGGCACATTCACGCCATCCGGCTGTTTCATTTCCTGCCGTTTTCCCCACATCTGATCGGCCTTCACGCCCAACGGCACGATGAGCGTGGCAAAGAATTGATTGGCCACGCCGCCCCATTCCGCGCCCGCCAGTTTCTCGAGATAAACCGGGCGCGCCTCGCGCTTGTTCATGCCGAGAAAACCGTTGCTCTCGCCGAACCAATTTACGTCGATGTATTTCGCCTTTCCGTTAATGCACCAGGCGATGTGCGTGTAGGTGGCGATGTCGCGCTCGTGAATTGGTCTGGCCTGGCCGAGCGTGATGAAATAGGGCGGATGCTGGTAGGTTTGGGCGCCGTTGTTGCGATACTCCACCTCCATGTTGTAGACGAAATTGTCCTTCTTCGCTTTGCTTGGGGCGAAGGAGAAGCGCTTGCGCACCGCCACATTTTCCGGCGTCGTCCGCTCATAAAGGAGCGAACCGTCCGCCTGTCGCGTCGCGGTGAATTCTGGCAACGACGGCTCGCCTGGCTTTTCGACAAGAGCGCCGATGGGCTCGCTGCCTCCTTTGTTCAAAACCACGCGCTCGCCGTTCTCAGCGACGTGATTGAGGAGAACGACTTCCTTGAGCGCACCGCCGCGATTCGTTAGGCGCAGCTCGGCATCGGCATTGCGCAAAACCTCAATCTGCTCGGGAAAAGCGGCGACCGCTTGCTTTGCCGGTGCGGCCGCGGGAATCGGAGCCGCCGCTGCGGAGGCGGAAGGTTCAGCCGCGGGATTAGCCAGCGCGACGGTCGCGGTCGGGATCGGCCCCGTCGCCCTGACCGGCCGAGCGGGCGGATGCATCATCGTGTAAACGTACCAGAGCCCGAGCCCAATCGCGCAAAGGGTAACGACAAACCATGCTTGACGATCCATACGCGATTGGAAATCTCCTATTCACAGCGGCAACGCGCGTTCGCCGGCAGAAAAAGGCGATCGCTGCGGGTGGGCACTGGATCGTACCCCTGCCCGCCCCATGGATGACAACGGCCGAGGCGTTTCAATCCCTCCCAACTGCCTTGCCAGAAACCCAGCGTCTCGATTGCCTGGAGAAAATAGGCCGAACAGGTGGGTGTGAACCGGCAACCGGAGCCCGGCCCGCCCAGCGCTGAGAGCAGCGGCGAGAGGGTCCATTGGTAGGCGCGAATGAAAAAACGGGTCAGCCGGACCATCAGGCCGCTAGAATAGAAGCGCGCTTTGCCAGACGCAACCACTCATCTTCCAGCGCTTGATAACTGGCGCGCGCGGCGGCCGGGCGCGCCACCAAAACGAGCCACAAACCTCCGCGCAACTGCGCTTGCCGCCGGCGCACGATTTCGCGCAAACGGCGCCGCACCCGGTTGCGCTCGACCGCGCCCCCGACGCGTTTCGAGGTTACGAAGCCAATACGAAAACCTCGCGTCGCCTCGTCCTCCTTTACGCCGAGCACGAGCAGCGCACCGCGCTGCGCGGCGCCGGTCTCGCGGACTTGCGCAAACTCGGAAGGCAACTGCAGCCGCTTTTCGCGAGAGAGCGATTGGCTGGGCATGCGCGATTCTCCGCGCAAGCGCGGAAAAACGCCAGATCGGTACAGCAAAAATCTTCCCGCGCGACGCGCGGGAAGATCTTGCTTTCGAAAAACGAAACTAAGTTAGGGAGTCGGCGACGCGGTGGTCGTGGTCTCCGTCGTGGTGGAGGTGCTGGCGTCAGGAGTCGCGGTCTCCATCGGCGCCGACATCGGTGTTTCCATCGGGGTCGCCGTCACGGTCGCGGTCGTCTCCGTGGTCGTGTTGGTCGTCGTATCAGTCGACGTAGCCGGAGACGGATTCACGATGGTTGTGTTATTTTCCGTTTTTTCCGCGGGCGAAGCCGTCGGATTGGCCACGGTCGTTTCTTTTTGTTCACAGGCCGCGAGAAGCGCGGCGCTGGCCAGGATGCAAATGTATTTCTTCATAATTTTTTGGTTTGAGCGGCCATATTGGGCCAAAGGCTGAATCGGAGCAAGGGAAGTTTTCGGCCCTAACCGAATGCAATTTTTCTCGGTTTAATCTCAGAGCGGCTTCTCGTTACGCAAGCCATGCGCTTCGGCTACGGCCTGATGCGTCAGCTTTCCGTCGCGCGTGTTGATGCCACCTTCGAGCGCCTTCACTTTCTGGCACGCGCCATCGAGTCCGTGATCAGCCAGCAGCTCGATGTAGCTATAAGTGCTGTTCGTTAGGGCCAATGTCGCGGTGCGCGCGTAGGCTGCCGGCATGTTGGCCACGCAATAATGCGTCACGCCTTCCTCGACATAAACGGGGTCGAGATGCGTGGTCGCATGCGACGTTTCCACGCAACCGCCCTGATCGATCGCGATATCGACGAGCACGCTGCCCGGCTTCATTTCTTTCAACATCTCGCGTGTGATCAGCTTGGGCGCTTTTGCTCCCGGCACCAGCACCGCGCCAATCAGCAGGTCGGTCGTCGGCATCAAGTCATGCAAATTCGCTTCGTTCGAATAGAGCGTGCGGGCATTCCCCATCGTCATATCGAGAAAGCGCATCCGCTCTGCGTCCAGTTCTAAAATCGTGACATGGGCGCAAAGGCCGGCCGCCATGCGAGCGGCATTTACGCCGGCCGTACCGCCGCCGATCACCACCACGTTCCCTGGCAAAACACCCGGCACACCACCGAGCAGCACCCCGCTGCCGCCATTATGCTTCGCCAGAAAATATGCGCCCATCGTCACCGACATGCGGCCCGCGATCTCACTCATCGGTTCGAGTAACGGCAGCTTGGTGCCGACCTGAATGGTCTCGTAAGCCACGGCCGTTACGCCCGATTTGAGGAGCGCTTCGGTGAGCGGTTTGCTCGCCGCCAGGTGCAGGTAGGTAAAAAGAATCTGGCCTTTGCGCAGCAGGCTCCACTCCGGCTTGAGCGGCTCCTTCACTTTCACGATCATCTCCGCTTTCGCGAAAACTTCCTCCGCGGTGTCGATGATTTGCGCACCAGCGGCCACGTAATGAGAATCAGGAAAGCCGGAGCCGACGCCGGCATTTTTCTGCACGAGCACGGTGTGATCGTGTTTCACCAGTTGCTTCGCGCCCGAGGGCAAAAGTCCGACGCGATTTTCCTGTTCTTTGATTTCCTTTGGGACGCCGATGATCATGCGCTCTGCTTTCGCAGAAATTCCGGCAGGACGCTAGTTCAAAGAAGGATCGTCCGGCGCCGCGGCCATCATTTTAAACCACGGGCCTAAACCAGACATAATTTCGAACCAGAGGCGTGGGAGACATTCCGGTTTGAGAGTGGCGCGCGTCGCCGTTTGCACGACCCAGGATTGCTCCTGCATCTCGGCCTCGAGCTGGCCCGCGCCCCAGCCGGCATAGCCGACGAAGGCGCGAATCGCCGTCGGATCACTCGTTAGGCGCTCGCCGGCTTCATCAAGAGCGACGTTGTGGTTTAAACTCAACTGCCCTTTCTCCCATTCGAAGGCCGCGAACATCAGTTGATTTTTCCCGACCGGGCCGCCCAGAAAAACCGGCACATCTCCCAATCCATCCGGCGGCGCCTCGCTGACCAGATCGGCCACCTGCCGGTCGAGCGGGCGATTGAGAATGATACCGATCGCGCCGTCATCCGGATCGTGGGCGGAAATGAACAGGACGCTGCGACGGAAATTGGGATCCAGCAGATTGGGATGGGCCACCAGCAGCGAACCGGCGAAGCTTTGCGATTCCTCAGCCTTTCGCATGCGGAACTAGAGGCAACGAACGCGCCGCGCGCAAGTCAGGCGCGGCCCGCCAGGCGAATCACCGGCCCCGGCGCCTCACCGGCCATCCAATCCATCGTGGTGGCGGTGACCAATTTCTGCGAGGCGGCCGGCAATTGCGCAAAAACCGCGTTGCGCCGTTCCGGATCGAGTTCGCCAAAAATGTCGTCCACTAACAAGAGCGGCGGCGCGCTCGCTTCCTCGATAAGCACCCGCGCTTGCGCGATCTTCAAGGCCAGCGCAATGGTGCGTTGCTGCCCTTCGGAAGCGAATTGTTGTGCGCTCATTTCCTGCACGGAAAGAGCAAGATCGTCGCGATGCGGACCGACCACCGTCTGGCGCATGCGCATTTCCTTTTCCCGCGATCGCACCAATTCTTCGGCAAAATCCTGGCCGGCCCCGGGAAGAAATTTCATGTCGAGCGATTCCCCTTTTCCCGCGATCGCGCGATGGGCCGCCGCCGCAAAAGGAGCGAGGCGTTCAGTCAGGCGCGCGCGCATCTCTAATAGTTGCGATCCCTTTTCAACGAGCGGGCCATCATAGGCCGCGATCTCGCGCGCACTCGCCTTGGCAGATTTCAAAAGCGCATTGCGCCCCCGCCAGGCGCGTTCGTAGGCGCGCAGGATCGGCCGATAACGAGCATCGATTTGCGATCCAAGGAAATCGAGATAACGCCGACGACCTTCGCCGCTGCCGCGCGGCAGATCGATATCGCTGTTGGCCAGCGAAACGACGCGGCCAAATCGCAGGTATTCCGCCGTGCTCCGTTGCACAACGTGATCGAACTCCACTTTGCGCCGCAGCGCGCTGTAGCGAAAAGCGAGGTGGTGATCATTCCAGGCGCCGGCCAGACCGAATGATTTCTGGCCCATCCTGATGAGAGGCAGCAGCGAGGCGCTCCGCTGCGATTGCAAACGCAGGAGCACGCAAGCCGCCTCCAGAATGGACGTCTTCCCCTGGCCGTTCGCGCCAATGAAGAAGTTAAACCCGGGTGCGAGCGCGATTTGGAATGTCTCGAAACAACGAAATTGGCGGAGCTGCAAATCGGTCAGCATGAGCGCGGCGCGATGTTCGATCGCGTTTAGAGATCGAGCAGCTCGATGCGGCTCTTCATCCGCGCGGGCGTTTGCTCGCCGTGAAAATAACTGCCGCTGATCGGCGTGATGTCGGCCGGCGTGACACCGACAGCAGTGGCGATGAAGTTGTGATTGCAAAAAACTCCGTTGGTCGCATCCAGCCCGACCCAACCTGCGCCCGGCAAATAAACTTCGGTCCAGGCGTGCATCGATCCCTCCGCGTGGCGCGTCGTCTCATCCACCTGGCGGAGAAAACCGCTCACCAACCGCGCGGCCAAACCGAGATCGCGCAGACATTCCGCCATCACCACCGCGACATCCCGGCAGGCGCCGCGCCCGAGTTGCAACGTCTCCGCCGCCGCGCGCGCGTTGCCCTCCTCGCGACGTTCGTAGCCGATCGTTTCGTGCAGCGTGCGATTGAGTTCGACCAACGCACTGACGGTCGGCTGCGGCTTTTCGCGGGTCGGCGCATTCCACTGTGGAATCTCCAACACGCCATCGCAGAAACGCCGTCGATAAGGCTCGAGCAGCGGCAGCTCTTCCGCGCCGTAAACGAAAGGCAGATTCGCGGCGGAAAGATCGAGCAAAAAGTGGAATGGATTTTTTTCCTCGAGATCGAGATCGACCGAGAGCTGGAGATGAAGGCGATCGGCGCGTCCCGGAAAAGAGCAGGAAGCAAACGTGTTATCGAAAACATCCTGCCCAAAACGCACCTCCGCTTCGGGAGCGGTGGTGAAGGAAAAAGAGCGCATCCGCTGGAAACGCCCCGTGCGTGGGAAGACGCGAATATCGTGTGGAGCGAAGCCCACGGCCCGCTCATATTGGTACTCGGTCGAGTAGCGGATTCCGAGCTTCATCGGCCCCATCTTTTCACCGGAAAAGGCCCTCCCACAAGTTTTCGAAAAAATATTGTTGCACTGGTATCGAACATCGAATACTTAACGCTCAGCTTTACAAAATGTTCTGGGGGGAACAGCCGCCCTTCATGCCCATCGGGTGTGGGGGGCGGTATTTTTTTCGGGTAAAATATTCGCATGCCTGACGCTCCTCTACCGCTTCCACCCCAAGCAAAACGCCGCTCCGCCTGGCCGCTGGCTTTCGTCCTCATCGCCCTCATTCTCGCGGCTCTGCTCCTCTTCATTTTCTGGCGCGTGGAAAGCTGGCCGGCCCGCACCGCCCGGCAGGGCACCGAGCAACTGGAGCGTCTCGGCCGCGATCTTCGCGCCGTCTTTATCGACGTCGCCCACTTGCAACCGAAGATCACCATTAACGATCGCGTCTTTCTCGAACAAACCGCGCCGACCGCCGAATTGGTCACGGTAACGCGCCGCACGCAGGTGGAACACGATTTCACTCATACCTGGGCCGGCTCGACCAAGAGCATTCGCCTGCGCGGCACTTTCCTCGTCAAAGCCGGTTTCGATTTGCGGAAGGACTTCTCCGTCGATGTCCGCGAGAAGGAAATCGCCGTCCACATGCCGCCCGCGCAAATCATCGGGGTCGAGGAGCAGCGCGTGGATGTTCTCTCCTTCGAAAATGGTTTCTGGAACAAAATTTCCAACGCCGATCTCGAGAAGGAACTGCGCGCCTTGCCGCAGCTCGCCCGCCAAAAAGCAGCCGCCGCCGGACTGGCCGCCGAAGCCGAAACCACCCTGCGCACGCAACTCGAACAGCGCATCTCTGCTCCCCAAAATGTGCGGGTCGATTTCTCGAGCACCCCCACCCCGACGGCCACCCCAACCCTTCCGCCTTTGCCCAGCCCGAATCGTTAGGCCAAAGGAGCTCCTTTTCCCGGGCCGCGTTTGCGGTTAGATCAAGACCTCCATGTCGCTGGCCAAACGCCTGTTGCTCCTGCTCCTCGTGCTCGTTCTCACGGGCGCGGCCCTCGTCTGCCTCAGCCCCATCATGGTCACGGATGGCATTCGCCTTTACGCACTTTGGAAAGCGCGAACGCAAGGTGTGAAGATCGAGTTCGGCCAGATCGAATCGCCGCTCTTGCGCCCGGTCGTCATTCATCGGCTGCGCATCACGACCGTGCGCCCGTGCTCCTTTAACGTGGCCCTCACCGCGCGTCGCGTGGAAGTGGATTTGAATCTGCGAGCGCTGCTTTTTCGGACCCGCGCTCGCGTCGTTCACACCCTCACCATTGATGGAATGCGCGGCCATGCCACGCGGGTCGCGACCGATGCGGAGACCGATTGCCACTTTGATTGGCCGATGCTGCGCGACCTCATCGCCGACGAATTGCGCGTCACCGATTTCGATTTCCAGGTCGAGAACAGCGCGACGCAATTCGCCGTCCGCGGTGTCGATCTCACCGCCAGCCAAATCGAAGCAGGCCGCTTCGCGGCAGAGGAAATCCGGGTCAGCACGCCCTGGTTTCGCCAGCAATTTCTGAATTTGCGCGGCGCCACCGCATGGGAAAATAACCGCCTCACCATCGGCGCGCTCTCGCTCGCACGCGGCCTCGACGTCGAAACAATCACAACCGATCTCTCGCACCTGGAGAAAAAATCGATCGGCTTCGAAGTGAAGCTCGACGCGTTCGGCGGAAAGCTGCGCGCCAGCGTGGCGAGCGAAAATCGCGCGCGCAAAGTCCTTTGGAACGTCGCCGGTACCGCCGCCGATATTTCGCTCGCGCAAATGTCAGCCGCACTCGGCCTCCATGATCCCGCCACCGGCAGCGTGCGCGCTTCCAAGTTTACCTTCCGCGGCGATACCCAAAATCTGGCCCGCGCCACCGCCTCGGTTTGGGCCGAAGTGAACGGCTTCACCTGGCGCGATCGCAGCGCCGAAGTCATCATGATCGGCGCATCGCTTTACAATCGGCGCATCGATATTTCGCAGTTCTACGTCAAGCAGCGCGAGAACCAGTTCACCCTTAACGGCGAGTATCTCCTCCCCGAAAAATCCGCCGGTTGGCTCAACCCAAATTTCCGCGCCGACATCTCCGCATCGATCACCGATCTCGGCCAATTCGCGCGGCTTTTCGGCGCGCCCGAAGATCGCTTCTCCGGCTCGCTCTCCATCGTCGGCACGCTCAACGGCCGCGATCGCAACATCGGCGGCCACCTCGCCGTCGAGGGCGCCAGCCTCGAGCTTTTCGGTGCGCCCGCCGATGTGTTAAAGGCACAGTTGAGCTTGAAGGGCTCCGTTCTCGCCTTCGATCAACTGCAAGTGCGCCGCGGCGAAAATGTGGCCGCAGGCCATGGCCGGATCGACCTCGCTCATCAGCATGATTACTCCGGCACGCTGGCCGCGGAAAAGGCCCAGCTCGCCGATTATCGTTCACTTCTGCCCGCGAAATGGCGGGAACTCCAGCCCGATGGTGATTTGGCCTTCCACTGGCAGGGCCACGGGAAAGCCCAGGCGCACTCCGGCGAGTTTCAGATCGATGGCGCCAACGTTCAGCTCGATCCGCGTTTGGCTCTGCGACCAATCAGCCTGCACGTCGCCGGCAACTATTCACCCGGGAAAACCTCCCTGACGGAACTGCGCCTAACGAATGCAAAAGCGACTCTGACCACCGCTGCGGTCATCGCCCGCAACTCCCTGCAACTCTCTTCCCTCCGCTTCGATCTCAATGGCCAGCCGAAGCTGCAAGGAAACGTTTATCTGCCTTTCTCCTGGGGAAAGTGGCGGGACGGCCGCGGGTTGTGGGACGCGTTCGACGCCGGCGGGAAGTTCGACGTCTCCCTAAAATTGGAACCGACGGACCTCCATGAATTGGCTGGCGCCCTCTACACCTCGAACGCGACGACCGGCCGTCTTGACGCACAGCTCACCACGTCCGGAACGCTGGCCGATCTGCAAGCGCGCGCCGAACTTCACCTGTCCGATTTCAGTCAGAACAAAACTTCGCGGCTTTCCGCCGATGCCACCGTAACGACGAACTCCGGCGCGCTCACCGCCGACGCCAGTCTCGTCGCGGGAAATTCCTCCCCGATGATTCTTCGCGCGACAATTCCGTTGCAACGGCCCGAGGCGCACAACGTGGTCGCACTCGATAAGCCTTTCTCAGCGACGCTCGATTTTCCCGCCGTTCTCCTCGCGCAACTGCCTCCCTTCCTCACCCACGGCATTTTTCGCGACGGTCTCGTCAGCGGACGAATCAGCGCGAGCCAATCGTTGCGGCATCCGTCGTTCAATGGTGATTTGCAAATCATCGGCGCAAAGCTCGCCAAATCGCCCGGCCCACTTGCAGGCTTTGGCGGCCGTGTCGAATTCAATGGCCACCGCGCGGTCATTCCCTTCGCCGAACTTGAATTTTCCGGCGGCCGCCTTCCCTGGCATGGCGCGGTGGAATTTGAAAATCTCTCCGATTTTCATGCGTCGATCGACGCCGATGCCGCGGTCGTTGAATTATCCGATTTCCGCAGCGAACAATGCATCAGCGGTCTGAACGTCTTCTCTTTAAAGCAGACGCAACATTTCCCGGGAGTTCGCGAAATCGAATTACGACGTAACGCGAAGGACCAATGGACGATCACCCTTCACAAGAATCCCGAAAACACCGAGCTCACCCCCGCGCCTTCCGATCTTGAGCAAACCTTTCCGTTGTGTGCGAAGGACGGCAAGGTTTTGCAATTCGGCGTCGCGCCTTCGCCCAAGAACGAATTGGGTCGCGACGCGCTTTCGATTCTCGACGGCAAATTGCCGCCGCCTAACCAGCCGCTGCCATAAAGGGCTGCGCCGCGCCATTGCGCCGCAACCACGGCGCGAGTTGCGCCTCCAGCTCCGGCGTCAGGGCGATCCGCAGTTCTGTGCCCACATCGACAAAAAGCGGATCTCCGACCAGGCGCTCAAAAACGAGCTGCACGGATTGTGTTCCGGGACTGGCCGCGAGAATTGCTTTCACCTCCCGCAATTCCTCGGGCGTCGTTTCCGCCGAAAATTTCAAGACGAGCGCCGCCTCATCGGGCGTCAGCAGCTTCACCCGTTGCGCCGTGGCGCGCATTCCTTCATCGCGTTTATCGAGCGTCCCCTTGATCGCGATCACGCGGCCCGGCACGAGCGCCTCCGCCACCTTGATGTAAACCTCATTCCAAATAACGACTTCGAGCGTACCGGTCAGATCCTCCAGCACGACGACGGCGAATGGCTTGCCTTCTTTTTTGGTAAACTTGCGATCGACCTGCGCGAGCGCGCCGGCAATGCGAAAGGTGGCGCGATCCGCCAATTCGCCTAACGAGAGAATCGCCTGGTATTTCCCCTCGGCGAGGGTCTGCGCGTAATCGTCAAGCGGATGGCCGGTCACATAGAAACCGAGCAGCTCCTTTTCGTACGACATCTTCTCGCGTTCGGTCCAGGGTGCGATTCCCTGTCGCGTGATCGATCGCGTTTGCGCCGGCATCTCGTCGAAGAGCGAAATCTGACCGCTCGCCCGGTCGCGATGCGCGGACGACGCAGCCGCCAGCGCCTCCTCGACACAGGCAAAAACTTCCGCACGCTCGCGCTCCAGAAAATCGAACGCGCCCGCCTTCACCAGGCTTTCGAGCATCTTGCGATTGGCCACGCGAGAATCCAGCCGGCGGCAAAAATCTTCGAGCGAAGCGAATTCGCCGTTTTCGTCCCGCTCGCGAATGGCCGATTCCATCGCGCCCGCGCCCACGTTCTTGATCGCGGCGAGCCCGTAGCGGATGGCCATGGTCGCGCCGTCCCCCTCCATGGGAGCGCCAGCATCCTTTCCCTCGGCCGCAAGCTGGAAGCTTGCGCTTCTCTCCGGCGAAAACTTCAAACTGCTCCGATTGATATCCGGCGGCAGAATCGGAATCCCCATCCGTTTGCACTCGCCTACAAAGATCGAAATCTTATCCGTGTTATTGATTTCATTGCTGAGCAACGCAGCCATGAATTCCACCGGGTAATTTGCCTTCAGATACGCCGTCTGATAGCTGATCAAACCGTAGGCCGCGCTGTGGCTCTTGTTGAATCCGTAGCCCGCGAATTTTTCGAGCAAATCGAAGATCGCGCCCGCCTCCTTCTTCGGAATGCCGTTCACGCTCGCGCACCCGGCGATGAAAGTTTTTCGGTCCTTCGCCATCTTCTCGCGATCCTTCTTGCCCATCGCGCGCCGGAGCAGATCGGCCTGGCCTAACGAGTAACCAGCCAGCCGGCTCGCCGCTGCCATCACCTGTTCTTGGTAAATCATGATACCGAACGTGTCGGCGCAAACTTCCTCGAGCAGCGGATGCAGATAGCGAATAGGCGAAAGACCCTTTTTCGCCTTCACATATTCGGGAATCAGCTCCATCGGGCCCGGCCGATAAAGCGCGATCAACGCGATGATGTCGTCGATCTTTTGCACATCGAACTGCTTCGAAAGGCTGGTCATGCCGCCCAATTCCATTTGGAAAAGGCCGATCGTCTCGCCGCGATTGTAGAGCGCGAGAGTCGCCGGATCGTCCAGCGGGATTTCGCTGAGCGAAAATTCGGGTTCACGTTTTCGAATCAAGACCTTCGCGTCCTCCAAAACGGTGAGCGTTTTCAGCCCCAGAAAATCCATCTTGAGCAAGCCGAGATCGGTCAGCGGTCCCATCGAGAACTGGCTGATGACGTCGCTCCCTTTCGTGTCGCGACAGAGCGGGATGTATTCCGAAAGATCGCGATCGCCGATGACGACGCCGGCCGCGTGCACACCGGCGTTGCGCGACAAACCTTCGAGGACCGTCGCGTAATCCCAGAGCTGTTTCGTCGAGGGCTCCGTCTCGATCGCGCGCTGCAGATCTGGCGTTTTTTCCGCTGCGGCAGCGAGCGTGATGTTCAACTCGTTCGGGATCATCTTGGCGATCCGATCGGCATCGCTGTAGCTCAGGCCGATCACGCGACCCACATCGCGCACCACGCTTTTGGCCTTCAGTTTGCCAAAAGTGATGATCTGCGAGACGCGGCGTTCGCCATATTTCTGGCGCACGTATTCAAGCACTTCGCTGCGGCGTGCTTCACAAAAATCCACGTCGATATCCGGCGGCGAAACGCGTTCCGGATTCAGAAAACGTTCGAAGAGCAGATTGAACTTCAGCGGATCGATATCGGTAATCCCGAGCACGTAGGCAACGATCGAACCGGCCGCCGAACCGCGCCCTGGTCCAACCGGAATGCCGCGCTGTTTCGCGAAGTGAATGAAATCCCAGACGATGAGGAAGTAGCTGACGAATCCCGTTTTCTCGAGCACGTCCATTTCGTAATCGAGCCGTTGGATCACCGCGGCATCCGTCGTCGCGCGCTCCCCGTACCGTTCGTGCAAACCCTGATAGCAAAGCTCGCGTAGATAACCTTCGCGAGTCTTCCCCGGCGGCGCGGTGTAATCGGGATATTTCGAGACCTTGAACTCGAGGTTCAGATTGCAGCGTTCCGCAATTTCCAGCGTGTTCGTGATCGCTTCGGGGTGCGCCGAAAAAAGCGCGCGCATTTCAGACGGCGATTTGAAATACAATTCCGGCGTGTAACGCATGCGCCGTTCGTCCGCCACCATCTTGCCGGTGCCGATGCAGATCATAACGTCATGCGCTTCGTGGTGCGCGCGTTCGAGGAAATGGACGTCATTCGCCGCGACCAGGCCGAGCCCAAATTCCTTCGCCAGATCAGGCAGCACCGCGTTGCATTTCTGCTGCGCCTCGATGCCGTGATCGTGCAGCTCCAGGAAAAAATTCCCCGCGCCAAGAATGTCGCGAAACTCCGCCGTGCTCTGGCGCGCCTTCACCATGTCGTTCGCCTGAATGGCCATGTTGATTTCGCCCTTCAAGCAGCCGCTCATTCCGATCAATCCTTCGGAGTGCGCGGCCAGCAATTCCTTATCGATGCGCGGCCGGTAATGAAACCCATCGAGGTGCGCGATCGAAACCAACTTCACCAGATTCCGGTAACCGGTTTCATCCTTCGCCAGGAGCGTGAAATGATACGCCGCCGCGCGCATCGAGTTCGGGCGATCCGTGATCTTTCCCGGCGCCATGTACGCTTCGCAGCCAATGATCGGTTTGATCCCAGCCGCGGTCGCCGCCTGGTAAAATTCAATCGCGCCAAAAAGATTTCCGTGATCGGTAATGGCGACCGCCGGCATCTCGAATTCCGCCGCCTTGCGCATCAACTCCTTCATCCGCACCGCGCCGTCGAGGAGCGAATATTCGGTGTGGAGATGGAGGTGAACGAAAGAGTCGGCCGGCATGCCGCCCATTATACCGACTCAAGTTTGCCGCTCAATCTTTCGCGGCCAAACGCGCAAAAAAATCGCGCGCTTCCCTTCCATTTTACAATGAACAATGCGCGCCCCGCTTCAACGGAGGGGCATGCTTCTGCATGCCCGCGTAGTCCGATGCCGTCGTGCTTCTCGTTCGGTGGCCCAGAAACCCCAAGACCGTTTCGGCGAGTCGCCGAAACCAGCACGCGAGTCGCGTGCGCTCCCCGGAAATAACCATCTGCCATCCGCAGGCAGCATCCATTCGCGCCGTCATTCCGAGCAACCAAAAGCCACCAACCGAAATTATCCAACGACGCAACGAGATCAACCGATGGGATTCTCCCACTTCAACCCCCGGAAACGCCCGAAGTCTGCATCGCTGCTCGCCAGCACACAATTATGCTCGACCGCGAGCGCAGCCAGATGCGCGTCCGAAACCAGATTACCAACCGCTTTGCCATCGCGCATCATCCGCTGAAAGATCGTCCAATGATGATCGCTCGGCTGAATCGTGCGGACGCACGGTTGATCGAACCAGCTTTGCACGCGCGCACTCGCTTCCGCCAAAGTGAGCGGCCGCTGGTGCAGCCGAATGTTCGTGGTGACCCGCAGAAAGGCATTGATCACCGGCCAGCAAAGGTAGACGGGCGCCGCGGCACTTAGTTGGCCGTCCCACCAGCGCCGCGCACGCTCATGAAATTCCGAAAGGCTGTCCTCGGCATAGAGCAGGAGATTGGCGTCGACCAAAATCACGAGTGCGCCTCGCCTTCGGCCCGAGCTAACAGCTCGGCGACGTTGTCGTAACTCAGGCCATCTCGCAGTCCCAACGGACGTGCCTTCGTCCGGTAAGGTTTCGCGGGCGCAGGGCGCAGGATTTCATCAAGGCCGATCCGCAAGGCGGCGTTGATCACCTGTTTGAAAGGTTGACGCAGCCGGGCCGCGCCTTTTTTCGCCTTGGCCGCAATGTCGGGGTCGAGCGTCAAGGTGGTTCTCATTGAAGCATCATGATGCCTAGATAAAAGTTGTCAAGAATTGGGATGTCTCCTAGAAAATGTGCGCTGGTTGGAATCTCCAAAAAAAACAAGATTGCATCCGCGCCGCCGTGTTGTTATGGAAGCGCGTGCCGCGTTTGACGTTCGGTCCCAACTACGCTGAGCGGCCGCATACTTTACCCGCATGAAAAAACTCGAAGCAGTCATCAAGCCGTTCAAACTCGAGGAAGTGAAAGAGGCGCTCGCCGAGCTCGGTATCGAGGGCATGACGGTGACGGAAGTGAAGGGTTTTGGCCGGCAAAAAGGACACACTGAGATTTATCGCGGCAGCGAATACACCGTCGATTTCCTGCCCAAGGTGAAAGTCGAAGTGGTGCTCGCGGACGACATGGTGGACAGGGCCGTCACTGTGGTGGTGGCGGCAGCCAAGACCGGCAAGATCGGCGACGGCAAAGTTTTCGTTTTGCCGGTCGAGCACGCGGTGCGTATTCGCACTGAGGAAATCGGCGAAAAAGCCGTTTAAAACTTGCGCCGCCCACCTCTCCGCCCTTTGACAGCGGCGGAGTCTCCTCGAAACTTTTCGTTTCGTTTTCGTCCGTATTCCTAACCCAAGCACAACTGCATTCCATCCATGGCCAAAGACAAAAAGTCCGCTTCTGACGTCAGCAAAATGATCAAGGACCACGAGGTGAAGCTCGTGGATTTCAAATTCACCGATCTCCCGGGCGCCTGGCAGCATTTCACCACCACGCTCACCGAATATAACGAGGAGATCTTCACCGAAGGCCTCGGCTTCGACGGTTCCAGCATCCGCGGCTGGCGCGCCATCAACGCAAGCGACATGCTCGTCATTCCCGATCCCGACACCGCGTGGATCGATGTCTTTAACGCCGAGCCCACCCTCAGCCTCATCTGCACCATCGTCGATCCGATCACGCGCGAGCCCTACAATCGCGACCCGCGCGGTCTCGCCGAAAAAGCGGAAGCCTATTTGCAAAACACCGGCATCGCCGACACGGCGTTCTTCGGGCCGGAGGCGGAGTTCTTCATCTTCGACGAAGTGCGCTACAGCAACACGTCCAATTCCTCCTTTCACCTCGTCGACAGTGCCGAAGGACATTGGAATAGCGCGCGCGAAGAATTCCCGAATCTCGGTTACAAGATTCGCGCGAAGGAGGGCTACTTCCCAGTCGCGCCGGCCGACAGCCTGCAGGATTTGCGCAATGAAATGTGCCTTGAGCTGGAAAAAGCCGGCATCCCGATCGAGCGCCAGCACCACGAAGTCGCCACCGCCGGCCAGGCCGAGATCGATATCCGTTTCGCCCCGCTGAAAGTGATGGGCGATTGGATGCAGTATTACAAATACATCGTCCGCAACGTCGCGCGTCGGCACAACAAAACGGTCACCTTCATGCCGAAACCGCTCTTCGGCGACAACGGCTCGGGCATGCACACCCACATGTCGCTCTGGAAAGACGGCAAACCGCTTTTCGCCGGCAATGGCTACGCAGGGCTGAGCGAGATGGCGCTTTTGTTCATCGGCGGAATTTTGAAACACGCGCCCGCCCTCACCTGCATCACGAACCCCACGACAAACAGCTTCAAGCGCCTCGTCCCCGGCTACGAAGCGCCGGTCAATCTCGCTTACTCCGCGCGCAATCGCTCCGCCGCCATTCGCATCCCGACGTACTCGGCCAATCCAAAATCGAAACGCGTCGAATTCCGCACACCGGACGCGGCTGCGAATCCCTACGTCGCGTTCTCCGCGCTCCTCCTCGCAGGCCTCGACGGAATCCAGAACCGCATCGATCCGGGCGATCCGCTCGACAAAAATCTCTACGAACTCCCGCCCGAAGAACTCGCCAACGTCCCAAGCGTGCCCGATTCGCTCAGCGGCGCCATCGAAGCGTTGCGCGCCGATCATTCCTTCCTGCTCAAAGGCGATGTCTTCACGAGCGACTTCATCGAGAACTGGCTCGAGATGAAGCAAAAGGAATACGACGCCCTTCGCCTGCGCCCGCATCCTTACGAGTTCACGATGTATTACGATGTCTAAACGAATGCCGTTTCGGCATTCGTTAGGCGCGGCCGCATTTGGCGCTCTCCTCGTTTTTTACGGAGCGGCGATCAGCTCCGCCCAATCCATCCATCGGCTCGACGGCTCAGCCTTGACCTCGGCGCAAATCGACGCCGAAGTCGCACGCTTGATGAAGGCCCGACAAGTTCCCGGCCTGGCAATCGCCGTGATCGAGAACGGCCAGCCCATTTTGGTTCGCAGTTACGGCTTCGCCAACCTCGAAAAGAAGCGGCCTCTCGCGACCGACACGATCATGTATGGCGCGTCGCTCACCAAACTCGTCTTCGCCACGATGGTGATGCAACTGTCCGACGAACACGTGATCGATCTCGATCGCTCGATTGCTGACTACCTGGCAAAGCCGCTGCCCGCCTACGAGAAATACGCGGATCTGGCCGGCGACGAGCGTTGGCGAAAATTGACTCCGCGCATTCTGCTCGATCACACTTCCGGTTTTCAAAACTTCCGATTCATCAACCCGAACGGGAAGCTCGATTTCAAATTCGATCCCGGCGCGCGCTACGCCTATTCCGGGGAAGGAATTAATCTCCTCCAGTTCGTTATCGAAACTGGTCTCGGTCTCGATGTTGGCCGTGAGATGCAGAAGCGCGTCTTCGATCGCTTCGAGATGAAACGCACCAGCATGACCTGGCGCGCTGATTTCGCCTCTAACGTCGCCGATGGCTACGACGAACACGGAACACGGGAGCCGCACGACCAGCGCGGCAGCGTGCGCGCCGCCGGCTCGATGGATACTACGATCTCCGACTACGCGAAATTTCTCGCCGGTTTCTTGCGCGGCGGCCAGGGCCTCTCGCAGTCTGCGCGAGCGGAAATGCTGCGACCGCAAATTGCCATCCGGTCAGCGCATCAGTTTCCAACGCTCGAAAAAGCGGAGCGCCCGGCGAATGCCACGATCGGATTATCCGCTGGCCTGGGCTGCATCCTCTTCAAAGGCAAATTCGGCTCCGTCTTTTACAAAGGCGGACACAACGAATGGACCGACAACCTTGCCATCGGCCTGCTGTCGCAAAAAAGCGGCCTCGTTTTCCTTTCCAATAGTGTGCTCGGCGAAACAATTTTCCCCGCGCTCGTGAAATTCCTGTGGGGCGACCCTGGCTTTCCGTGGTCATGGGAATACAACGTCCCCGAATTGCCGCCCCCCGCGAAGTGAACAGGCGGAGCGGGCATTTCGTGCGCTCCTTTCCCTTCTTCGCCATCGCCCTGACCAGCGCCGTTCTCCTCCTCACCTTCCTCACCATGCCGGGCGAGGAATATCCCGGCGACGCACAAGCGCCGCGCGTCCAGGCCATCGCATTTTTAAACACCGGCCAATGGTCCGTCCCGCGCGAGATCGCAGAAATCTCCGGCGAACGAGGTCATTTCTTTTTCCAAAACACCGATGGCCGCTGGTATCCGAAATACGGCGCGCTCAATACCGCGCTTTATCTGGCGCCGCTCTGGCTCGAGAAAACCGTGATCGGCCATCTCGACCTGCGCTCACCTGATCGCGTCTTTTTTCTCAATCTCCTCAACGTGATTTTTAGCGGCGCGACCGCGCTCTATCTCACCTTGCTCGCGCGACGCCAGACCGCTTCGCGTTTCCTCATCGTCGTCTTCGTTTTCGCCGCGCTCTTCTCCACCTTCTGGTGGAATTATTTGCGCGGCCAGACCTTTGAAATTTTCCACGCCTTTTTCCTGCTCGCGTTTTTCCATCACTTCGTCACCGCACTCGATCAGCCAGCGAAAACCAGGCTACATTTTCTTCTCGCCGCCATTTTCCTCGGCGCCCTATTCCTTTCCAAATCGGTCTACGTCATCCTGCTGCCCGCCATCGGCGCGATCCTTCTCTGGCAATACCGAAGCAAAAAGCTCGCGCCGCGCGCGCTCGCGTGGTTCAGCGCGCCGATTGCGCTCTCCTTGTGCTTGATCGCCTTCGCGAATTGGGCGCGCTTCGGTTCACCGTTCACTACCGGCTATACGCAAGCAGCCATGGAGCGGCAGCTCTTCACTCTGCGCAGCTTCGGGCCCGCGCTCTACGGCTTCCTCTTCCAATCGCGTTACAGCGTCTTCATCCACTTCACTCTGCTCGTGCCCGCGCTCTTCGGCTGGCCGCGATTTTTTCGGAAACACCGCCGCGACGCCATCGTCGTCCTCGCTATTTCCGTAACGTTGCTCGTCACCAATTCTCTCTTCACGAACTGGCGCGGCGAAGCCTGCTACGGCCCGCGCTATCTCCTGCCGATCCTGCCGCTCCTTAGTCTTCCGTTTCTCGAGTTTGGCAACTGGCTCAGCGAACTGCGCCGGCCAAAAACGAAAGCCGTTCTCATCTGCGCTACCGCGTTGCTGCTCGGCTACGCCACCGTGTTGCAAGCGTGCGTCTCGATCATGCCGTTCTTTTTCTGCTACGACTTGAAAAGCTGTCTCGTTGATCCACGCCATTCCGCCGCCGCCACCTATTTACGCGCGCACAACTTCGGCTCTATCGACCGCGATTTCCTTCTCCATCGCGAGCGCTTCGATCACGAGTTCACTAATCAACTGAGTGAAAACGAAGCCGCGCGCTTCAACGATTTACGCTCAAAACTCCGCTCCAACTTCCGCTGGTTTCCGCGCAGACTGAAGGGCGTTTCTGTTCTTCCTCCTGCTCCTGCTCGTAATCGTGCTCATAATCGCCTCGAGGGAGCAGCCCAGCTTAATGATTGAGCAACGGGATCCCTCGGCTTCGCTCGGGATGACGCCGTTTCAAATCCAACGCCGCTCTAAAACTCCGCGCTCCCCGGCGTGCGCGCGAACGGAATGACGTCGCGAATATTCGCCACGCCCGTCACGAACATGAGCATCCGCTCAAATCCCAAACCAAAGCCCGCGTGCGGCACCGTTCCGTAACGGCGCAGATCGAGATACCATTTGTAATCCGCCAGGTTCATCCCATGCCGGCGCATGTTTTCCTCCAGCACATCCAGCCGTTCCTCACGCTGACTCCCGCCCACGATCTCGCCGATTCCCGGCACGAGCAGATCCATCGCCGTCACGGTTTTCCCGTCGTCGTTCAACCGCATGTAGAACGGCTTGATCTCCTTCGGATAATTGAAAACCGTCACCGGACATTTGAAATGTTTCTCCGTCAGCCAGCGCTCATGTTCCGATTGCAGATTGAGCCCGTACTCGACCGGGAATTCAAACTTCTGGCCGCTCTTTAAAAGCAGTTCGATTGCGTCCGTATAACTGACGCGCTGGAACGGCCGATCGACCACAAACTCGAGCCGCTCCATCAATTCCTTATCCACAAACTTCACGAAGAGCCCGAGGTCTTCCGCGCATTTTTCGCGAATATCGCGCACCAAATATTTCACGAGTTCCTCGGCCAGCGTCATGTCGCCGTCCAGATCGCAAAACGCCATCTCCGGCTCGATCATCCAAAACTCGTTCGCGTGCCGCGACGTGTTGGAATTCTCCGCCCGAAATGTCGGGCCGAACGTGTAAACCTTCGAGAGCGCACAGGCGAATGCCTCCGCTTCGAGCTGGCCGCTCACGGTCAGATAAGTCGAGCGCGCAAAAAAATCGCGTGCGTAATCAATCTGTCCGCTGTTTGTCCGCGGCGGATTTTGCGCATCGATCGTCGTGATGCGAAACAGCTCGCCCGCGCCCTCGCAATCGCTGCCCGTAATGATCGGAGTGTGCACGTAAACGAAGCCACGTTCCTGAAAGAATTGATGCACGGCGAAAGCGAGCCGGCTGCGCACCCGAAAGACGCTGCCGAACAAATTAGAGCGCGGCCGCAAATGCGAAATCTCGCGCAGGAATTCCGGCGTGTGCCCCTTCTTCTGCAACGGATACGTCTCGTCCGACGCGCCCAAAATCCGCACTTCCGCAGCGGCCACTTCCCAGCTTTGGCCTTTGCCTTGCGACGCGATCAACTCACCGCGCACCGCCACCGATGCGCCAGTCGTTAGGCGCTGGATTTCCGCGTAGTTCGGCAGCGAATTCTTCGCGATGATCTGGAGATTGCGCAGGCAGGAACCGTCGTTCAGTTCGATGAACGAAAAGTCTTTGGCATCGCGGCGGGTGCGCACCCAGCCTTGCACGAAAATGGACGGCTGCGCGGCGTCGCTGCCGAGCGCGTCTTTGACCGAAGTCGGTGAGAGCATCGCCGAACTTTGCCGGGCGAACGCCTTCCGACAAGCGAAAGCGAACGCGTGTGACGACGCGCGGCGCGCCCGGGGGCCGCCCCCCCCCGCGCCGCCGTCGCCAAACGTTGTAGCCGCGGGCGCTGCCCGCGCCCGAGTGCGATGGCATAACGCGAGAAGACCGAGGTCAGCGACCTCGGCTACAACGCGCTCGCGCTCTCCGTTTTTTTCCCCCACCCTGCTCCCATGGCCGACGGAACGCTGATCACCTCGCACGTCCCCGCGCGGCTCGATCGCCTGCCCTGGAGCCGCTGGCATTGGCTCATCGTCTGTGCGCTCGGCGCGACCTGGATTCTCGACGGCCTCGAGGTCACGCTGGCCGGCGCGCTCGGCGGCATTCTCACCCATCACGACACCCTTGGCCTCACCGATACGCAGGTCGGCGCCAGCGCGACCATCTATCTGGCCGGAGCCGTCCTCGGCGCGCTCGGCTTCGGTTACGGAACCGATCGGCTCGGTCGCAAAAAATTATTCTTCATCACGGTGGCCGTTTATCTCATCGCCACTGGGCTGACCGCGTTTTCCTGGAACTTTGCGAGCTACGCCGTCTTCCGCGCGCTCACTGGCGCTGGCATCGGCGGCGAGTACGCGGCCATCAATTCCGCGATCGACGAATTGATTCCGGCCCGCGTGCGCGGCCGCGTCGGGCTCATCATCAACGGTTCCTACTGGATCGGCGCGGCGCTCGGCGCGAGCGCGACGATCATTTTCCTCAATCCCAATTTTCTTCCCGTCTGGCTCGGCTGGCGTTGCGCGTTCGGCATCGGCGCGTTGCTCGGATTGATCGTGCTCTTCTTTCGCCAATGGATTCCCGAAAGCCCGCGCTGGCTCATGATTCACGGCCGCAACGAAGAAGCGGAACGCATCGTGACCGAGGTCGAAAAACAGATCGGCATCGCGCCGATTGCTGACACGCCCGCGATCCAGGTCCAGACGCGCACGCACACGCCTTGGCGGGAAATTTGGAACGCCATCGTCCATCAACATCGCCGCCGTTCGCTCCTCGGCTTCGTGCTCATGCTGACCCAGGCATTTTTCTACAACGCCATCTTTTTCACCTACGCGCTCGTCCTGCTGCGTTTCTACGGCGTGCCGCAGGAAAGCGTTGGGCTTTATCTCCTGCCGTTTGCGCTCGGGAATGTGCTCGGGCCGCTGCTGCTCGGCCATTGGTTCGACTCGATCGGCCGCAAGATCATGATCGCGACGACCTACGCAATCGCTGGCGTTTTGCTGGCCGCGACCGGCTGGCTTTTTTATGCAGGCGTTCTCACTGCTGTCACGCAAACCGTCGCGTGGTCGATCATCTTCTTTGTCGCGTCAGCCGCCGCCAGCTCCGCCTATCTCACGGTGAGCGAAATCTTTCCGCTCGAAGTGCGCGCCTTCGCCATCGCCATCTTCTACGCCATCGGCACGCTCGCCGGCGGCGTCGGCGCGCCGCTTCTGTTTGGTTGGATGATCGGTACCGGCTCGCGCGGCGCGTTATTCATCGGCTATCTGGCCGGTGCATTGTTGATGATCGGCGGAGCGATCACAGAAGCGCTCATCGGAGTGAAAGCCGAACGCCGGTCCCTCGAAGAGATCGCAGATCCCCTATCGCTTCGCGCAACTTGATCCGGGGAGCGCACGCGACTCGCGTGCTGGTTTCGGCGACTCGCCGAAACGAACTTTGAAAGCATGGCACATCCGACGTCGCCACCGGATGTCTCGACTTCATCCAACCATTCGGCACATAGTCCGTAAAACATTCGCGACTCAATCATGAACGACCTTCTCCATAATCTACATACGCCGATCGGCCTCGGCATTCTGCTTCAAGTGCTCGTCTCCGCCTTTCTCGCCATCCTTTTCATCCAATCAGGCCTCGACAAAGTGATCGACTGGCGCGGCAATCTGGAATGGTTGCAGGGACACTTCGCGAAGAGCCCGCTCGCCCGCGCGGTTCCGTTGTTGTTTGGAATCCTGACCGCGCTCGAACTGGTGGCTGGCCTGATGAGCGGTGTCGGTTGCATCCTGATCCTGCTCCAACGCGGCACCGCAATCGCGTTTTACGGCGCGCTCCTTTCCGCGCTCGCGTTGATCGCCCTTTTCTTCGGTCAACGCATGGCCAAGGAATACGCCGGCGCCGCGGTCCTCGTTCCCTATTTTCTCCTCACTCTGATCTCGCTCTATCTCTTGACTTGATGCCCAGACTGATCGCCTTCCTCCGAGCCATCAACGTCGGCGGTCGCAACATCGCCATGAGCGAATTGCGCAAGCATTTCGAAACGCTCGGGCTGCGCGAAGTGGAAACGTTCATCGCCAGCGGCAACGTCCTCTTCACCACCTCCGCCAAAAATTCGCGCGCGCTCGAAACGAAGATCGAGAAGAAATTGCACGCCAAGCTCGGCTACGAAGTCGCCACCTTCATTCGCAGCGACGCCGACGTGCGCGCCATCGCCACGCACAAGGCCTTTCCAAAGGCGCAACGCCACGCGGCCGAGGCTCTTAACGTCGGCCTGCTCCATGCACCGCTCGATGCTGTCGCGCAAAAGCAGCTCCAAACTTTCGCCAATCCGATCGATGCCTTTCACGTGCACGACCGCGAAGTTTATTGGCTCTGCCAGGTGAAACAGAGCGACTCGAAATTCTCCGCCGCGCGCCTCGAGAAAGCGCTCGGGCGTCGCGTCACCTTTCGCGGCATCAAGACCATCGAGCGTCTCACCGCGAAACTGAGCGACGCGGCGGACGATTGAACGGCCAGAATCGATGCAACCGCTTCTCGCGCGCGCGGCGTATAATGCTTGTAATTTCCCCGTATCGTCTGATCTTTACTACTTATGAACTTCCTCGCCCTGTTATCCAACTTCGGCGGTCCCGATCTGATCATTATTCTCCTGATCGTTCTGGTTCTGTTCGGTGCCAAGAAACTGCCGGAACTGGCCAAAGGGATGGGTCAGGCCGTGAAAGAATTCCAAAAAGCGAAAGACGAGTTCAGCGACGAACTGCATAGCGCCGGAAATGGCACCACTGCGAAAACCGGCGTGAGTCCTGCGCAGGCCACTGTGCCGCGCATTGAGAATGCGAACCCCGGCGACCCGCAGAGCGCTGTGCACGCCGATCCGGCGGAAAGCACCACCGTGCCCGGCGATCAGACTCGCCCGGTCTAGTTCCCGCTTCCGTTACGCGCCGACGGCGCGCGTGTTGACTTCCGGCCGCCTTGCGACACAGTCGCCCCTCGCATTTATGGCCGACCCCGATCTCCGCACCAGCATCAAGGAAATGCTGGTCAAAAATTTGATGCTCCAGACAACGCCCGAGCAAATCGGCGATGATCTGCCGCTCTTTGGCCCGGACGGGCTAGGCCTAGATTCCATCGACGCGCTCGAATTGGTCGTGAGCATGGAGAAGACTTTCGGCGTCGGCGTTCCCAATTCTGAAGTGGCCAAGACCGCGCTCAAGAGCGTAAACACGATTCACGATTACATCCTCGAGAAGCGCGCCTCGGCCGGCTGAGACTGATCACCTGTCGCCGTTCCGCGGCGCGTCCAACCACGAATTCCGGAGAGCGCACGCCTCCCGGCGTGCTGGTTGCGGCATTCTGCCGCAACAGGCTTCCGAGAAATCACGCGCCATTTTGAGGGATCCACTCACAGAAAGTTCGTTTTCGCAGAATGCGAAAACCAGCACGCTACAAGCGTGCGCTCCCCAGATTCGCAACACCGCGTCGCGATCGATCGAGCGTTTTTCACATAGCGAAACGGCTACAGGAAGGCGCCTCACGCCTTCGCCGGTTCCCCGTTCTTCGCGATAGCATCAGGCCGCCGCGAAAGCTCGGCCAGCGCCAGAATGAGATCGGTCTTGGAAAGGCTGCCAATCAAGTATTCCGCATCGGAATCGCTTACCACCGGCAAACGTTCGCCATCGTGGTGTCCGAAAATTTCAAGCGCTTCGCTCAACGGCACGGAACCTTTCGCGCTTGGAAACGGCGCGCGCAGCAAGTCCTCGGCGATGACGAGATCGGCCAACACCGGATCGTTCAGATAATTCTTGATGTCGTGCAGCGAAATCGCGCCGAGGAAGCGGCCGGCGTCGTTCGTGACGTAAAGGTAGTTAAATCGATTGCTCAGAAATTTCTGACCGATCTCGGCAAAACCTGCGGCCGGTCGCACCGTCACCGGATCGGTTCTGATCAAGTCGCGCACCTGCAAATCGGCGATTCGCTCGCGGTATTCGCCTCTGCCTTTACGCTTGAGCGAATCGCTGTAAATCGAGCGCGGCTCGATCCGGAGCGAAGTGTAATAGGCGATCACGCAGGCGAGCATGAGCGGCAGAATGATTTCGTAATCGAGCGTGAGCTCGAAGATCATCATGATGGCCATGACGGGCGCGTGCGTGGTCGCGGCCAAAAACGCGCCCATGCCGACGAGGGCGAACGCGCTCGGATTCATCGGCAAGCCGGGCACGAGATGTTGCTCGATGTTGCCAAAGAGGAACCCGACGCTCGCCCCAACAAAAAGCGTGGGCGTGAAAACGCCGCCGACTGCTCCGGAGCCGAAAGTCGCGCCGGTTGCGAGCATTTTGAAAACGAGAATAAGAAGCAGGCTGCCCCAGAGCCAATCGCCGCGCAGAATCGAATTCACCGCGCTATAGCCGTTCCCGCAAATCTCCGGATAAAACACTGCCAGCGCGCCCACGATAGCGCCGCCGATGAACATCTTGATGAAGATCGGCGCCGAGATGAGCGCAAAAACTTTTTCGCTTCCTCGTAACAACCGCAGAAACCAGGGCGCAACGAACCCAACGAAGAATCCGAGCGCGACATACGGGATGATTTCCCAGCTCGAATTGAGGCGAAACGACGGAATCTCGTAGAGTGGCGCCGCGCCCAGGAAAGCACGCACCGTCAGCGTGGCGATGACGGAGGCAAAAACCAGCGGCCCAAAAATCTCCATGGCGAGCGAGCCAAGAATAATTTCGGCCACGAAGAGCGACCCGGCGATCGGCGCGTTATAGGCCGAAGCGATGCCGGCCGCCGCGCCGCAGGCGACGAGCAATCGCAAACGAATCGCCGGCCAGTTGCGCCAGCGTCCCACGATGGACGCGACGAGCGACGAGAGCTGCACGAGCGGACCTTCCCGTCCGATCGACCCGCCCGATGCGACCGTGAACATGGCGGATAGACACTTGATCAAACTGCGTCGCACGGAGATGCGGCCATCGTGCACCACGACCGCTTCCATATAATCGGTCGTCGTCGTCGAGGAGCTCCAGCGCGTGCCAAAATAAAAGACGAGCCCGGCAAGAAGGCCGCCGACCGCAGGCGTAACGAGCCGTTGCCAGAGTGGCAACTGCGCAAAACTCTCCGCCATGCGGGCAACGTTGTTCCCCGTCAGAAGCATGTGGACGACACTCGTGACGTAGCGAAATCCGATCGAGGTGAGCGCGCCGAAAAAGCCGATCACTCCGGCCCACGCCAGCGTGAGCTGGAATTCATCCGGATGAAATGTCTCCGCAAACCAAACCCACAGCCGCAGCAGTCGCCGGATGGCCGGCCGCAATGGGCCGCTCGCTTCCGCCGGTTCGGCTGTTGACACGATTCTGCCCTTCTACGCGAATCAGGGCAGCGTCAACCCGCCGCCTCCGTTCGCTCCAGTTCCGCGCGGTTGATCGCGTCGATGAATTGACGGAAGCGGCCAAAGCTGCGCCGATGCGGCGCCAGGATGAGTCGCGGCAGTTCCCAAATATCCGGCTCGTTTTTTTCCTGGCGCAGCGCGGTGCCTTGCTCGATCTCGCCCGTGCGCACAATGTCGGCATACTCGCGATTCAATTGCACGATCGCTTTCGGTGCGAGCCGGTGCGCGATGCGAATGACCAATTCGTCCCCGACCCAACGCGCCGATTGATAGACCTTGTAGAATTGCTTGATCACGCCGACCGCTTCCGGCACGTCGCGCGCGATCTGGAAGAAGTGGAAATCTTCTTCGCCGATGAAGCCGAGCTTGAGCAAATGCTCGCGCAAAAATTCCATCCACGTTTGCCAATAAACGCCGCCCGGTTTGTCGAGCAGCAAGACCGGAACGATGCGCGCCTTGCCCGTCTGCATCAGGGTGAGCGCTTCGAAGACTTCGTCCATCGTGCCGAATCCGCCGGGGAAGAGCGCGAAGGCGTGCGTCTCCTTCACGAAATTCAATTTGCGCGTGAAGAAGTAATTGAAGTTCACCAGCTTCGGGTCGCCGAAGATCGTTTCGTTAGCGCGCTGCTCGAAGGGCAGACGAATGTTGAGACCGAAGCTGCGCTCGCGCCCCGCGCCGAGCTGCGCCGCGCCCATGATGCCGTCGCCCGCGCCGGTGATCACCATGTAATTCTCGGCCACCATGGCGCGCGCGACTGCTTCCGCCACCTGCGCCTGCGCGTCGCTCGGCGGCGTGCGCGCTGAGCCGAAAACGCACACTTTTCGGACGCTGCGATACGGCGCGAAGACCCGGGCCGCGTGCCGCATTTCCTTGAGCGAGCGGTTCATTAACTTGAGGTCGCCCGTGCCCATGCCGTCGCGCGCCATCTTCAAAACCGTGCCGATCATTTCTTCGACCAACTCCGGCGAACGCTCCGCGCCCCAATCGGCAACCATTTGCCGAATCCGCTCGTCCCACTCCGCGCCGAGCGATGATTGACGGCCCGCCGGCTGGTTCTGGATGGCGCCGGCCGTGAAATCTTCCATGTCTATTCTTTAGCGAGCGGCGTGCCGGTCGCATGTGAAAATTCCGCCACGCACTCGTTAGGCAGATTTCAGATCGCGCAGAATTTCCGCCATATGGCGAATGGGCAACGAATAATGGCCAGCCTCCTCCACGATCCGCAATTCGCACCGCGGCAAACGCGCCGCCACCTTTTCGGCCAACTGACACGAGAAACTCCGATCCTTTCGCCCGTGCCAGAGCCGGACTGGTGTTTGCACTTCCTCGAGCGGAAAACCCCAAGGTCGCGCATAGATTTCGGCGTCGATCATCACCCCTTCGGCCGACGCACTCCAGGCGCGACGCGCGCTCTCGAAACAGGCTTCGAAAGCGGGCGCATCGCGCAAAACCTGCGCGTCGCATGGTTGCAGCAACTTGAGCAGCAGCGGTCGCAAACGAACGGGCAGTCTCCGCACAGCAAAGGGTCGCGCCACTTGAAAACCGAAGCGTAATAATTCCGGTCGCGTTCGATGGAGCGACAGCATCCAGCGATACCACCGCAGCAATCCGTCGGTTCCTTCCAATTCCGAGAGCGGCGGCGCGCCGCTTACCACCGAGATCGTTTCGACGCGTTCCGGCATCGCCCACGCACTCGCAAACGCGTAGGGCGCGCCTCCCGAAATCCCCAGAATCCGAAACGCGCCGATCCCAAGTTGCTCCGCCACCTCGCGCAAGAGCGGCGGCCAATCGAGAAGCGTCCGGTTTTCCTGCAACGTCGATTCGTT
Organism: Chthoniobacterales bacterium; assembly: GCA_038258245.1. Classification (GTDB taxonomy): domain Bacteria; phylum Verrucomicrobiota; class Verrucomicrobiia; order Chthoniobacterales; family UBA10450; genus JBBSQB01. The sequence goes on along the minus strand of JBBSQB010000005.1, from coordinate 24,124 downwards.
GATTCCCGGCCGATCCATCGAAATGACGCGCAGGCGGAGATCGCGCGCCGCTTCATCCGTCAGGACGCCCATCATGCGCGAACTCGGCCAGCCGTGGCAGAAAAAAACCGGCGCGCCATTTGGATCGCCATATTCATCGAGCGCGATCTGCGCCCCATTGCCCAGGCGAAGGATTTTTTCCGTCACGCTCTATTATTAGAGCGTGCCATGCACCTTGGCGAAGAGCCTCTAGCCGTTTCGCTATGCGAAATGCGAGAAGCGACTCTCGCTGGTCTTCCCAACCCACGCGTCTCGCATAGCGAGACGGCTACAGCGGAACGCTGAACGATTACGATTACGATTACGATTACGATTACGATTAGGATTAGGATTAGGATTAGGATTAGGAACAGGAGCAGGATTTTCTTTTTCCTGCTTTCCTCATTCTTTTGTCTTTTCCTAGCTTCCTGAACTCCAAATCCAATCTTCGTTTCCGCCGTTCTCATGGAATAACTTGCGAGCACCGTTCCTCTCCCGTTCGTTAATAGATATATGAACGACCACTCACAGCCAGGAGCGGGAAAAATTTCGAGCCACGGCAACGGCATCGGCGTGCCCTCGCCCGACATGATCGAGAAACGCGCGCGCGAAATTGCCATGATCGACGAACGCAAGGCGGATGATTTCACCGATGGCGATTGGGAACAGGCGCATCGTGAATTGATCGGCGTCAGCTCTGAGAACGCTCCCGAGGAAACCGAGCAGAACGCCGAGATAGTCGAGGAATGGGACATGGTCGCCGGCGACAGCGGGCATCGCGTCCCTCGCACGGAGGAAGAAGAGGAATCGGTCGGCGAAGAATTAGTGGAAGAAGGGGTGAACGAGGCGACCCACGATCAAATGGTCGAAGCGCGCCGCGAAGAACTCGAGGAGGAAGGTTCATGAGCGCCGCCAGCCCTCTCACCGCCACGGACGAAATTCGGAGCGGGACGGAAACGCCTGCCGCGTCATCGAATCAGGATCGCGCGGCCTCGTTAGTTGCGCGCTATCGTCAGGTGCGTGATTTCACCACGCGCCTTTGCCGCAATCTCCAGCCGGAAGATTGCGTCGTGCAATCGAACCCCGACGTCAGCCCGACGAAGTGGCATCTCGCGCACACCACCTGGTTTTTCGAAACCTTCGTCGTGAAACCGTGGGTGCGCGGTTATGAGCCGCTCGTTCCGGAATACGCGTTTCTTTTCAACTCCTACTACAACGCCGCGGGCGACATGCATCGGCGCGACCTGCGCGGTCTCATCTCGCGCCCGACGCTCGCGGAAACGCATCGCTTTCGCGCATCGATCGACGAGCACGTCATCGACCTTATCGAAAACGCCGATGACAAGTTGCTGCGCGAAATCGAGCCGGTGCTCATCCTTGGTTTCCATCACGAGCAGCAGCATCAGGAATTGCTCGTCACCGACATCAAAAACGTCTTCGCCCAGAATCCGCTCCACCCCGTTTTTGCCGAGCGCAAAACGGAACGCGCCGCGCGCGAATTACCGCCACTCACCTTTATCGATTTCGAAGAAGCAACGGTCGAGATCGGGCACGCCGGCGCCGATTTCTCCTATGACAACGAAGGCCCGCGCCATCGCGCACTCGTTCCCGCATTTGCGCTGGCCAATCGCCTCATCACGAATGGCGAATACATCGAATTCATCGAGAGCGGCGCGTATCGCCGTTCCGAATTCTGGCTCTCGTTAGGCTGGACGGCCGTCAACGAGCAGCGCTGGACCGCGCCGCTCTATTGGGAACAGAAGGATCGCGAATGGTGGAACTTCACCCTCTCCGGCTTCCGCAAAGTCGATCCCGCCGAACCGGTCACCCACCTGAGCTACTTCGAAGCGGACGCCTACGCGAACTGGGCAGGCGCCCGTTTGCCGACCGAGTTCGAATGGGAACGCGCGGCCGCTGCTTTGCCAATCGAAGGAAATTTTGTCGATGCCCAACGCTTCCATCCTGAACCTTTGATGACGTCTCGTGCTGGCCTCCATCAAATGTTTGGCGACGTCTGGGAATGGACACGCAGTTCCTACGCGCCCTATCCCGGCTATCGCGCCATTCCTGGCGCGCTCGGCGAATACAACGGCAAGTTCATGTGCAACCAATACGTCCTGCGCGGCGGCTCCTGCGCGACTTCACAGGATCATATGCGACTGACCTATCGAAATTTCTTCCAGCCGGAAAAACGCTGGCAGTTCACCGGCCTCCGCCTCGCTCGCGATCCGGCATGAGCAATCCCGACGGCGCTCCCAGCGCGCTCGAACTCCCACCCGCCGAAGCCGACTTTCTCGCTGAGATGATCGCGGGATTGTCGCAGCGTCCGCGTTTGCTCCCTTACAAATTTTTCTACGATGAACACGGCTCCGATCTGTTCCAGAAAATTTGTGAGACGCCAGAGTATTACGTTACGCGCACTGAGATGAAGATTCTGAGCGAGCACGGTCCCGAGATCGGCGACGCGCTCGGTGACGGGCTCGAATTAATCGGCCTCGGCACCGGCGCGGGGACAAAAACGCGGTTGCTGCTCGAAAATCTACGCGACCCGATCGCCTACGTGCCGGTCGATATTTCGACCGAACAACTGGCCCAATCCGCCGCGCTTTTCCGAAAACAATTTCCCAATCTTGAAGTGCTGCCGGTGAGCGCCGATTACCTGCAACCCGTCGAACTGCCGACGCCGGAGCGGGAACCAAAGCAGCGTGTCGTTTATTTTCCCGGCTCGACCATTGGCAATTTCGAGCCGGCCGATGCGCTGAATTTTCTCACCCGCATTCGTCGCGTTTCCAAAAGCGGCGCTGGCCTCCTCATTGGCGTCGATCTAAAAAAAGATCCCGCCATTCTCGAAGCCGCTTACAACGACGGGGCCGGCGTCACGGCCGCGTTCAATCTCAATCTGCTCGTTAGGGCCAATCGCGAACTCGGCGCTGATTTCGATCTCGAACACTGGCGTCATCGCGCCGTCTTCAACGAAAAAGCCAGCCGCATTGAGATGCAGCTCATCAGCCAGAAGGCGCAGGTCGCGCATTTGGGCGATCAGGAATTCGAGTTCGACGCCGGAGAAATCGTCACCACCGAATACTCCTACAAACATTCGCGCGAAGCCTTCACCGCCCTGGCGAACCAAGCCGGCTTCACCTTCCAGAAACTCTGGACGGACGACCGACAGTTGTTTGGCGTTTTCTATTTCACCGTGGCAGAATAGCCGCGCGTGAACGCTCTCGTTCAACTAACCGGCGTCGCCAAACATTTCGGCGACACGACCGCTCTCTCACCCATCGATCTCGATTTCGCGCGCGGCCAGACGACCGCGTTAATCGGCCCCAGCGGTTGCGGAAAGTCGACCCTCCTTCGCCTCATCATCGGCCTCGTCGAACCAAGCGAAGGCACGATTCGTTTCGATGATGAACAGATCGACCAGACCACCATTGGAGTGCTCCGTCGCCGCATTGGTTACGTCATTCAAGATGGCGGCCTCTTCCCTCATTTGACGGCGAGAGACAACGTCGTCCTGATGGCGCGCCATCTTGGAAGACCGGCGGAAGAACGCGAAGCGCGTCTGCAAGAACTCTGTGCGCTCACTCAATTTCCAACCGCCGCGCTCGCCCGTTACCCAACCGAACTCTCGGGTGGACAACGCCAGCGCGTCAGCCTCATGCGCGCGCTCTTTCTCGCGCCCGAACTCCTGTTGCTTGACGAACCGCTTGGCGCGCTCGATCCCCTCGTCCGCAGCGCGCTACAAAAGGATCTCAAGGAAATCTTCGCGCGCCTCCAGCAAACCGCGATCCTCGTCACGCACGACCTCGCCGAGGCCGCATATCTCGCCGATCACATCGTGTTGATGAACGAAGGCCGGATCGCGCAGCAAGGCACACTCGCCGATTTGCGCGAGCGACCCACCAACGAATTCGTGCGCGACTTCATCACCGCCCAACGCAGCCTCGCCTTCGCGTAATGTCGATAATTCACCACGGAGAACACAGAGCCCACAGAGGTTTTCTCTTAATCTCCGTGGCCTCTGTGCTCTCTGTGGTGATATCGATTTTCTCGAGCGCAGCGAACGCTGAGCCCGTCGTCGTTGGATCGAAAAAGTTCACGGAATCGTACGTCCTCGGCGAAATCGCGAAGCGCGCGTTGGAGAATGCCGACGTGCCCGCGGAGCACCGCCAAGGCATGGGCGGGACGATCATTCTTTGGCAGGCGCTGAGCACCGGACAGATCGGACTTTACCCCGAATACACCGGCACGATCAGCGAGGAGATTCTCAAGAATCCGGCGATCGCTTCGGCCGAGGAATTGCGCGGCGCGCTCCAGAAATTTGGCGTCGGCATGACGAACGAGCTCGGCTTCAACAATACCTACGCTCTCGTTTTGCGCCGCGAGACAGCGGAGAAGCTCCATCTTCGCACGATCGGCGATTTGCAGAAACATCCGGAACTGAAGTTCGGATTAACGCACGAATTTCTCGACCGTCGCGACGGCTGGCGACCGCTTGCGGCGCGCTATCAGTTGCAACCGCAGAACGTGATCGGGATTGATCATGGCCTCGGCTACGCAGCGTTGCGCAACGGCTCCATCGACATCAAGGACGCGTATTCGACCGACGCCAAGATTGGCGAATACGATTTGGTCGCGCTCCAGGACGACCTCCATTTCTTTCCGCAATATAAAGCCGTTTTCCTTTACCGGCTTGATTTGCCGGCGCCGGCGCTGGCTGCCCTAAAAAAACTCGAAGGCACGTTCGACGAGAAACGAATGATCCAGTTAAACGCCGCGGCCGAGCAAACCAAAAATTACGCGCGAGCCGCCGAGCTTTATTTTCACCCTAACGAGCCCAACTCCGCGGCAGCCGGCGAATCCTTGTCCCATAAATTGCTGCGCTGGACGACGCGCCATCTCGAACTCGTCGGCATTTCCCTGCTTCTCGCCATCGCTGTCGGCGTGCCGCTCGGGCTGGTCGCGAGCCGCGGTGGCGCCTTCGGTCACGGCATTCTCGCTTTCACCAGCATCGTGCAAACGATTCCTTCGCTCGCCCTTCTCGCTTTGCTCGTGCCCGTTCCATTCTTCGGCATCAGCGCGCGTACGGCCATTGCGGCACTCTTCCTTTACGGGCTCCTCCCGATTGTTCGAAACACTGCCACCGGTCTGCAGAACATCGCGCCCGCCCTTCGCGAATCCGCCATCGCGCTCGGACTCGAACCCGCGGCGCGCCTTCGCCAGATTTATCTACCGATCGCTTCGCGCACCATTCTCGCTGGCATCAAAACGAGCGCCGTCATCAACGTTGGCACCGCCACCCTCGCCGCCTTGATCGGCGCCGGCGGATTAGGCGAGCCGATCCTGAGCGGACTCAACTTGAACGATCACGCCACCATTCTGGAAGGCGCCATTCCGGCCGCGCTCCTCGCGTTGCTCGTGCAATGGTTCTTCGATCTCCTCGACCGCATCTTGATCCCGCGAGGCCTGCGCCTATAGAAGAACGATGGCGATCGCTTCGGTTAATCCGGCCACGGGCCAGACACTCAAAACTTTCCCCGCGCTCGACGATCAGGAGATCGAACAAGCGCTCAGCCGCGCCGCCACCGCCTTCGCTAAACAGCGCCGCGTTCCGCTCGTTAGGCGCGCGCAGGATTTGCTCGCCGTCGCCGGTTTGCTCGAACGCGAGAAGGAAAAACTCGGCCGCCTCATCACCGAAGAGATGGGCAAGCTCTTGCGCGAAGCCATTGGCGAAGTGGAAAAATGCGCGCTCGGCTGCCGCTATTACGCCGAAAACGCCGCCCGTTTTCTCGAGGACAAACCGGTGCAAACCGCGGCCGCGCGCAGTTACGTCACGCATCAGCCGCTCGGCGCGATTCTCGCCATCATGCCGTGGAATTTTCCGTTCTGGCAGGTGTTCCGGTTCGCTGCGCCCGCCCTCATGGCCGGCAATGTCGGCCTGCTCAAACACGCCGCCAACGTCCCGCAATGCGCCATCGCCATCGCCGATCTCTTCCATCGTGCCGGTTACGATGACGGCGTTTTCCAGACGCTCCTTATCGACACGAAGCAGGTGCAGAAAATTATCGAAGACGATCGCGTCGCCGCCGTTACCCTAACGGGCAGCGAACGGGCCGGGCGCGAAGTCGCCGCCATCGCGGGACGTTGCATCAAGAAGAGCGTGCTCGAGCTAGGCGGGAGCGATCCGTTTATCGTCACCGCCAGCGCAAACGTTCGGGAAGCCATCGCGGTGGGCGTGAAATCGCGCACCCAAAATTCCGGGCAATCATGCATCGCCGCGAAGCGATTCATCATTGCGCAGGAAGTTTACGATGAATTTGTGGAAGGCTTCGTCGCGCAAATGCGCGGGCTCAAACTGGGCGATCCGCTCGATGGCGAAACCGATATCGGGCCACTGGCGACGAAAGACATTTTGCTCGGCGTCGACGAGCAGGTTCGCAAATCCGTCGCGGCCGGCGCGAAGTTGCTCACCGGCGGGAATCGTCTGCAACAGGATGGCTACTTCTACGAGCCAACTGTACTAACCGATATTCCGCACGCCGCTCCCGCTTATCGCGAGGAAGTTTTTGGCCCGGTCGCGCTCCTCTTTCGCGCGAAGAATAACGAGCAAGCCATCGCGCTGGCTAACGACACCACCTTCGGCCTGGGCGCGAGCGTTTGGACGAATGATGCGGAGGAGAAAGAATTATTCGCCGCGGAAATTGAAGCCGGCATGGTCTTCATCAACAGCATGGTCGCGTCCGATCCACGGTTGCCGTTCGGCGGCGTGAAACGTTCCGGCATTGGCCGGGAACTTTCCGCTGAAGGCATCCGCGAATTCGTCAACATCAAGACGATATCGATCGGAAGTTAGGCGGCTCGCCTGACCTCCAATACTGCCCGACTGCGCGCGGATTAGAAAGCACCTCAGCCTTACTCTTACTTCGTGCTGAACTGATCCTCTTTATCCCTAAAGAGAATATTGAACGTGGTCAGCGATCCGTAGCACCGGGTGATGTATTGGTGCATGTCGAACTTCTCCGCTTCGGTCAGCTTCTCGTTTGCGTTCACCTTCTGTTCGAGCACCCGCAGATTGTTCCGAATCATCACGATCTTGTGAAAGAAGGTGTCGAGCGGCACATCCTTCGATTGGAGCGACGAAACGGCAGGCTCGATCACAAGACGCCCACCTTCCCAGCGCGACGCGATCCCTTCGACAATCTTCTCCGGCCTTTCCAAGCCTAACGAATCGACCACCGCCTGCGCCATCTCGCTCATCAGACTGGCCAGCGGCACCTGCAACTCAGTCAGCGTCGCGGTAGGATCGGCGGATTCCAATTCGCTCTGCGCCGGCGCCACCGTGCGCCGTTGATCTTCAAACGAAATTTCGGCCGTGTTCTCGGTAAGCGCCTTGACCACGCCCAGGCCGTGACCCGGATGACGAACTCTCATTCCAATGTGCAGGCTCTGAATTCCCAATCCCATCTCACTCGCTCGACCGGCCGCCGAAAAATTGCAAGGCAAACACCGCACCTTGCTCCGGGATTGTCGATGGTTGCGTTTACCTGGGCAGCAGTGTGCAATCCGTCTGCATCGGCTATTTGTCGGGGATCAGTTGGCAATGGTGGCCCATTTTTCTCATGCCGTTCGCTCTCGTCGGCGGAATTATCGCGATACGAATTTGGAACGAGCTGCCCGCGGCGACCCGAAAGTATTTGGACGACGAAGAGAAGGCACGCGCCGCCTCTGCCTAACCAAACACGGTCATCCCGAGCAGCGTAAACTGCATGACGCGTCTACAGAAATGTAAGCTGCGCGTTCTGGAAACTTTCCGTCGAGAGGCGCGGACGCGGTGCCATCCCCGCGCGACGCGCGCCGACTTCGAAGAGCGAAGCGATTTGCTCCGCGAAAACGCCTTCACCGGTCATGCGCAGATGAAACTCCGAGCGATTTAACTTCTCGCCCCCGCGCAAATGCCGGATGCGGCCGAGCACCTTCTCTTTGCGATCCGGAAAATGTTCTTCGAGCCAGCGCTCAAAAAGCGGCGCCACCGCATACGGCAGCCGAACGATCGTGTAACCCGCAAATTGCGCGCCCGCCTCGCCGGCCGCTTGCAGAATGGCCGGCACTTCGTGATCGGTCAGGCCGGGAATAATCGGCGCCACCATCACGCCGACGGGAATGCCAGCAGCCCGCAACTGCGCCACGGCCGCGAGCCGTGCCGACGGCGGCGAAGTGCGCGGCTCGAGAATGCGCTGCAATTTCGGATCGAGCGAAGTAATGGAAATATTGACGGCGGCCGCCTGGTGCGCCGCCAATTCCCCTAACAAGTCAATATCGCGCGCGACCAGCCGGTTCTTCGTGATGATCGCCACCGGGTTGCGAAACTGCGCCAGCACGCGCAGACAACCGCGCGTGATCTCCAGCGTCCGCTCGATTGGTTGATACGGATCGGTCACGCCGCTCATGATCAGCGCTTCCGGCCGCCAGCGCGGCGAACTCAGCTCTGCTTCGAGCAACGCCGGCGCATCAGTCTTGACCATGATCTTCGATTCAAAATCGAGCCCGGACGAGAAGCCGAGATATTCGTGCGTGGGTCGCGCGTAGCAGTAAATGCAGCCGTGTTCGCAGCCGCGATATGGATTTACGCTCGCCTCGAAGCCGACATCCGGGCTGTTGTTCCGCGCGATGATCGAGCGGGAAAAATCGCGGTAGTAAACCGTGCGGCGCACCGGCCGCTCTTCCTCGTTCGGATCGGGTGGATCCTCTTCGATGTGCAGCGCCTCGAATCGATTAGCCGGATTCGCGGAAGCGCCGCGGCCGTGAATGGGCGCAGGCGACGCAACGCTCGGTGCGACTTCCTGCCAATATGGCTCCGGCATGTCGTTACGTTCCGTTGAACATATCCGCTGTCAACGCGTTCAAGTCACGGCGGCGCATTCAGTTTGCGGATCAATTTTGCATGGGCCAGTAATGAGCGCGGTGCGGACGCTTCCAGCGCGCATCGCCTTTCTCATGGCCGGAAAAAAAATGCCCGCGCGAAGTCGCGGCACGCTCCACATCATGGCGCGGCGTTCGCCCTTCACCCGCCAGGTCGTGCTGCCCGCGGAAAATTTCATTCACAGCGAAACAGCGGGCGCGCTCTTCCTCCTCGGCGCCGCGTTGCTCGCCATCGCGTGGGCCAATTCCCCGTGGCGCGACGCCTACTTCCACCTGCGCGAGACGTTCATCACCCTCCGGCTCGGCCCGCTCAACCTCACCGAAGATGTCTCCCATTGGATCAACGATGGGCTCATGACGATTTTCTTTTTCGTCGTCGCGCTCGAGATCAAACGCGAGCTGGTCCACGGCGAGCTTTCCGCTTTTCGGAAAGCGGCGCTGCCGGTCGCGGGCGCGTTGGGCGGCATGGTCGTGCCGGTGATTGTTTTCTTCGCCTTCAATTGGAAAGGCCCGGGCGCACATGGCTGGGGCATCCCGATGGCGACCGATATCGCTTTTGCGCTTGGCGTACTCGCGCTCCTCGGCGATCGCATTCCATTTTCCGTCCGCGTCTTTCTTCTCGCCTACGCCATCGTGGACGACATCGGCGCGATCCTCGTCATCGCCATTTTCTACAGCGGCCAGATTTCCCTGCCCGCGCTCGGACTGGCCGCCGCGGTCCTCGTCCTCATCGTGACCGCGCGCTTCGCCGGGGTGCGCAACATCGCCATCTACATCATTCTTGGCCTCGTGCTGTGGCTGGCTGTTTTCGAATCGGGCATCCACGCCACCATCGCTGGCGTCGTGCTTGGTTTGCTCACGCCAGCCAGCTCGTGGTTTGGGAGCGAGGAAGCCGCCAGCGAACTGGAAAAAACGCTGCCCCATTTGCGCGCCGCCATTAAAGACCAGCATCGCGAGCGAGCCGAAGCCATTCTCGGCGAAATCGACATGCTCTCGCGTCACAGCGAAGCGCCGGTCGAACGCATCCAGCGGCTTGTCCATCCCTGGACCAGCTTCGTCATTTTGCCTTTGTTCGCGCTGGCCAATGCCGGCATCACTTTTTCTCCGCACCTGCTGCACGGCGCCCTAACGAGTCCGATCACGCTCGGCATCGGCAGTGCGTTGTTCTTCGGGAAATTCTTTGGCCTCACTCTTTTTGCCTGGGGCGCCGTGCGGCTGGGCATCGCCGCGCTTCCGGACGCCACCACCTGGCGTCACATCCTCGGGACGGCCTTGCTCGGCGGGATCGGGTTCACCGTTTCCATCTTCATCAGCGACCTCGCTTACCACGACGCGCAAATGATTTCCGAAGCGAAGATCGGCATCCTCATCACGTCGCTGCTGGCCGCGACGGCCGGCTGGTGCTTCCTGCGTTTCGCGATACCGGCGGGCCGCAAACGTTAGGCGAGCCGGTGTTGCCCCGCGTTTCGGCTCGGGCTAAAACTAGGAGCCGCACAATCTGGGAGGGGTGGTCGAGTGGTTGATGGCTCCGGTCTTGAAAACCGGCAGGGCGCAAGCCCTCGTGGGTTCGAATCCCACCCCCTCCGCCAGGTCCCAGTCCATCGGAATTTTGGCCACAGATTGACACAGATGAAACACAGATAGATGCCCGGCATCTCGACATCGCCTTCATGCGTCATCGCGCAAATTCTGGGGAGCGCACGCGCCTCGCGTGCTGGTTTCGGCGACTCGCCGAAACGAACTTGGAAAGCGTGGCCATTCTGTTTCCCTCAGGCGAATCTCTTCTCGTGAAAAATCCCGCGGAAAATCCCAAGCCAACCGCCCCTTTCGAACTGCGCGCCACCGTTCAAGAATCCGACATCGACGGCCTCGGCCACGTCAACAACACCGTTTACTTGCGCTGGGTGCAGGATGTTGCCACCGCGCATTGGGAAGCGCTCGCCTCGCCGGAAGCCCAAGAACAAATCGTCTGGGTAGTCGTTAGGCACGAAATCGATTACCACATCGCTGCGATGATGGGCGACGAGATTGTCCTGCGCACCTGGGTGGGCGCGGCGACTCGCGCCACCTTCGAGCGCCATACCCAAATCATCCGCGGCGCTGATGCCCAACTGCTCGCGCGCGCCCGCACGCTTTGGTGCCCGATCGATGCGCAAACGCGCCGGCCGACGCGCGTCGACGCTACGACTCGCGCGCAGTTTTCAACCAGTTCGCCATAACAAGCGCGCAAAGCGCGCCCAGCAACGCCGCGAAAACGACATCGGAAAGATAATGCGCGGCGACATACATGCGCGACGTCGCGATGAGCAATGGAACGGCGAGCGTCGCCAAACCGATCCGCCAACTGGCCAGAACGAGCGTCACGAAAAAAGCGGTCGATGCGGCGGTGTGGCCGGATGGGAACGCATTGTATTTCGAGCCGAAGCGCGGTCCGTTCCAAACCTGCTCGCTTTTCACCGAAGGCCGCGCCCGCCCGGTCGCGATTTTCAAAGTGCGCGCGGCCAACCCCGCTAACGCGCAGGCCAGCAACATCGCGAGAAAAATGCGCATCCATTTTCCATTACCGCGCAGCCACGCGATCCCGAGACCAAGCAGCCCCAGCGCGACATGCGCCGGCCAATCACCCAGCCTGCTCACGCTACGCATGAAAATCTTCACGGAGCGATCCTGATGCGCGGCAATCCAGCTTCGCGCCGCCTCATCGAAATGAAACGCGAGCACGACCAATCCAGCGCCGAGCGCGAGAAAAAGGAGCCATCCCAGCCAGCGCGATTTCGTCACCGTGAAATTTCCCGTTTGTCTTTCAAGCGCCGCCATTCTTGAATTGAACACTTGGTTTCTGCAACTCCGATAAATCGCGAGCACGCGCCGAAGGCCGTGGCCCGCAAATTCTCACTCCTATTCCTCGGCTGCCTGCTTTTCCATCTCGCTGGGATGTGGACGTTGCCGCTCATCGATCGCGATGAGCCGCGTTTCGCCGAGGCCGCGCGCGAGATGCGGCAGCGTGGCGACTACGTTGTTCCTTACTTCAACGATCAATATCGGTTCGATAAGCCGCCGCTCACTTATTGGTTTCAGACGGCAAGCTATCGCGTTTTTGGCGAAAACGATTTCGCGGCGCGATTTCCTTCGGCGGTAGCGGCGGCACTGGTAGCGGCGGTGCTGCTCGCCTGGGGACGACGGCTCGAAAACGAACGGGCCGGCTGGTGGGCGGCGATCATCTTCACGCTTTGCCTGCAAACGTTCATGCACGCGAAAGCAGCGGTGGCCGATATGTGGCTGACACTTTTTATGACGACGGCGTTTTGGGCCGGTTATCGGTTACTGGAGGATTCGTTAGGCCGCGATGACGGCGCGGCGCGCCCGGCGGCCCGCTCGCGAATTTTCGGAGTCGCGCCCTACCGGGGCTGGTGGTGGATTTTTCATGGGTCGTTGGCCCTCGCGTTTCTGGCGAAGGGGCCAGTCGGTTGGCTGCCGTTGCTGGCGATTCCGGCTGTGAAATTGTTTCAACGCGACGTCAGGCTCACGAAACGATTCGCGTTCGTCTCCGGAATGCTTGTGATGGTGGCGCTCGTGGCGGCCTGGGGGATTCCAGCATGTTTGCGCACGAACTGGGAATTTCTGCGCGTCGGTCTCGGCCATCATGTGATCGACCGTTCGTTCGTTACCATGGAAGGTCATGGCGGAAAATCGTTAGGCGCGTATCTGCTCACGCTGCCGTTTTATTTCCTTACTGTTTTCCTCAGCTTCTTTCCTTGGTCGATCAAGATCCCGTGGCTGACGCGCACGCTTCGCCGTGAGCGTGATGCAGCTGACAATTACCTGATCACGGGAGCGGCGGTCGTGTTCATCGTCTTCACGCTCGTGAAAACGAAGCTCCCGCATTACACCTTGCCGGCTTTTCCGTTGCTCGCGTTGTTGCTGGCGCGGCATTGGTCGCGGGCGCCGGGCGCGGCTCGCTCCTTCAAACGCATCGCGGTCACGACCGGCTGCATCCTCTGGGCGGTGGCGCTGCTTCTTTTCCCTTTCGCCCCTCGATTCTTTCCGTCCGTCCAACTCTTACACGCCGCGCAAAGCAGTCTGCAACCCGGCATGGAATTCGGCGCCGTCGGCTACAACGAGCCAAGCCTCGTCTGGTATTTCCGCGGTCGCGTGCACGGCTTTTTCGATTCCGCGCTCGAGCCGGATGAAGTGACGGAATTTCTATCGCGGCCGGGAGGTCGCTTCGTCATCGCTCCGACCACGCTGGCCGCCGAGCTCTATCCGAAATTGCCTAACGACTGGAAAAGCTTTCAAGTTGAAGGGTTCAACATTGCCAAGGGAAAGCGCGTGGATCTGACGCTGTTGCTGAAGCCGGCGAATTAACCACAGAGAACACGGAGATCACAGAGTTTAAATTTATTCTCTGTGGCCTCTGTGTTCTCTGTGGTGAAGCCTTCCCCTCGTTTGCAGTTTAGGCGGGCTCTGGTAGGAATTTCAAGCGCATGATCACCTACCTCGACGGCAAACTGGCCAACGCTTTGCCGACGCAGGCAATCGTCGATGTGGGCGGAGTCGGCTACGAAGTTTTCATCCCGCTTTCCAGTTACGACAAACTCCCGGCGCCCGGGCAGGCGGTGCACGTGTTGACGCATCTGCACGTGCGGGAAGACGCACAGATTCTTTACGGTTTCATGACGGCAGCCGAGCGCGATTTGTTTCGTCTACTCGTAAATCACGTCAGCGGCATCGGCCCGAAGCTCGCGCTCGCGGTGCTGAGCGGAATGAGCGTGACCAGTTTCAAGAGCGCGGTCGTGAACTCTGACGTCGCGTCGCTTTCCAAAATCAGCGGGCTTGGCAAGAAAACGGCGGAGCGAATCGTGCTCGAATTGAAGGACAAGGTCGGCGTGACCGCAGCGTGGGAAGCGGCCAGTGCGGCGCACGCTCCGACGCCGGAACAGGAACAGGCGAACGAAGCGGTGCTCGCCTTGATTGCGCTCGGCTACAAACAGGTGGAGGCGCACAAAACGGTGCGCGAGTTGCAGGAGAAAGAAGGCGGGGCGGCTGGATCCGCGGAGGATTTGGTCAAGCTCGCGCTCAAGCGAATGGCTTCCGGCCGATGAACGTGACCGCTGAGCCGGAAAAGTTTGCGGCGATTCACGACGCCTTTCCCGCGGAAGGTTTGTTCGCGGAAAAGGATTTTCTTTTTTCGCCCGAACCGTTTCCGATCGACGAGAAGTTTGCAAAGGAGCTCGAGCAACTCGGCCACCGTCTTTTCGTTTTCCAGCGCGCTTGCAATCAGCTTTACCAGCAAAGCGTCAAAGGAAAGCAGCCGGCCTGGATTGCGCGCTACCTCGATGCGGGCAAACCGCCGGAGCTGATTGAGTTCTCGCGCCGGAAAGAATTTCGCGAAGCGCTGCCCGCGATCATTCGTCCCGATCTCGTGCTGACGGATGAAGGTTACACAATCGCCGAGATCGATTCGGTGCCGGGCGGAATCGGATTGACCGGGTGGCTGAACCAAACCTACGCGAAACTCGGAAGCGACGTGCTCGGCGGCGCGGACGGGATGCTCGATGGATTCCAGAACGTGCTGCCGAACGGCGGCGACATCGTTATTTCGAACGAATCGTCGACCTATCGGCCGGAGATGGATTGGGTAGCGGCGCAACTGAATGCGAAGAATTCCGGAGCCGAATGGAAAGTCGCGGAGGCCGAAACGTACGAGCCGCGCACGGGACACGACGTCTATCGATTCTTCGAGCTGTTCGATTTACCGAATTTGCCGCGCGTCGGCGAATTGATGACGGCTGCGGCGGATGGACGCGTGGCGGTGACGCCGCCCTTCAAACCTTATCTCGAAGAGAAGATGTGGTTCGCGCTTTTTTGGCTGCAGCCGCTACGCGAATTTTGGCGGCGCGAGTTGGGCGAAAAATATTTTCTAAAACTCCAGCAGTCCATTCCCTACACGTGGCTGCTCGATCCGACGCCGCTGCCGCAACATGCCGTCATCCCGCGACTGGAGATCCACGACTGGCAGGAAGCGGCGAAGTTCAGCCAGAAAGAGCGCGACGTTTTGTTGAAGGTGAGCGGATTCTCGCCGCTGGCCTGGGGCAGCCGCGGCGTCTCGTTAGGCGCGGATTTACCGCACAACGAATGGCAACAACGGATCACGCACGGGCTGGAACATTTCGACGAAGCGCCCACCATCATGCAGCAGTTCCACAAGGGACGACTGGTCGACCAGCGTTACTGGGCACACGAGAGCGGCGATCTGCAGACGATGCGCGGCCGGGTGCGTTTGTGTCCGTATTATTTCGTGATCGAGAACAAAGTGCATCTGCGCGGCGCGCTTGCCACGATTTGTCCGGCCGATAAGAAATTATTGCACGGGATGCGCGATGCCATTCTCGCGCCAACGCAGGTGAGTTGAGCGAAAACGGCGTTGCAGGAATCGCAACTTGCGCGACCGTTTCCTTCCGTCAGGGGCTATGGATGGAGGACTTACGAACCCCGCCAGGGCAGGAATGCAGCAACGGTAGTCTGATCCTTCTTGCCGTAGTTCTCTGGCGGACTTTTTTTTCGCGCACGCGCCGATGAGAGTTCTTCGCACCACCACCGTTCGCTTCACCGAAGTGGTTGCGCGCGCCGGTGCTCCGAGCGTTTACACCCTATGGCAAAAGCCAAAGGCCGATTCGAAATTTCAGACGCTGATCAAAAAGCACCGCGTTATAACGATTTTGCCTAACGAGAGTGGAACAGATTTTGGCCAGGTCGGTTTTCGAGAGAAGAAGGGAGCGCGTTATCTCGCTTTCCCGAGGTCGCTCAAAGCGTTCGTCGACCAGCGGATCATTGGCATCAAATGGGAATTGATTCGAGAATAGCGGAATGACGGGCGACGACTTCAACGCGGAAGAGCTGGCGCGTTACTCGCGTCATCTCATCATGCCGGAGGTGACGCGCGCAGGTCAGCGCAAACTCAAAGCGGCGCGCGTCCTTTGCCTCGGCGCGGGCGAACCGAGTCCGCCCGCGGCGCTTTATCTGGCCGCGGCCGGCGTGGGCACGATCGGATTGGTCGATCATGACCGGGTGGATCTTTCGAATCTGCAGAGGCAGATATTGCACGGCACGAGCGATGTCGGGCGGGCGAAGGTGGAATCTGGAGCCGAGCGCCTGCGCGAGATGAATCCGCACATCGAGATCGTTGCGCACGACGCGCAACTCACGAGCGCGAACGCGATGGAGATCGTGCGCGACTACGATGTGGTGATCGATGGCTCCGATAATTTTCCGACGCGCTATCTGTCGAACGACGTCTGCGTCTTCCTGCGCAAACCGCTCGTTTACGGCTCGGTCTTTCGCTTCGACGGACAGATGAGCGTGTTCGCGCCGCATCTGGGCGGTCCGTGTTATCGCTGCCTTTTCCCAGAGCCGCCACCGGCCGGTTCCGTTCCGAATTGCGCGGAAGCGGGAGTGCTCGGCGTGCTGCCGGGGATCATCGGCCTCCTCCAAACTTCGGAAGCGCTCAAGCTCGTGCTCGGGATCGGCGAATCGATGATGGGGCGGCTGCTGCACTTCGATGCGTTGAAGATGAAATTTCGTGAGTTCAATTTGCGACGTGATCGGGAATGTCCGGTTTGCGGTGATCGACCAAGCATCACGGAGCCGATTGATTACGAGCAGTTCTGCGGCGTAAAGTCCGCGGCGATGACCAACGATGAGAACGGGGTGCCGACGATGTCGGTGCGCGAGCTGAAGGAAAAACTGGACGCGCATGAGACGTTCGCGCTGATCGATGTGCGGGAACCTTTCGAGCACGAGATCGCGCGAATCGATGGAGCGAAGCTCATCCCGATGGGCGACATCATGGACCGCCTGGAGGAATTGTCGCCTAACGAGCGAACCATCGTTCTTTGCAAAAGCGGGGCGCGCAGCGCGCAGGTGGTCGGGTTTTTGCAGCGGTCGGGATTCAGCGACGTTTGGAATCTGGATGGTGGAATCCTGGCGTGGTCGGAGGAGATCGATCCGAGCGTGCCAACGTATTAGCGACCGGAATTAAGCTGTAGGGCGTTTCTGTGAAACGCCTCCCATCAAAGGCGGCGTTTCACAGAAACGCCCTACAGATGAGATGCACGCGACAGGTGAGCGGTGAGATCGTGGATGGACGGGACTTTCGACCACCGTTTGAGGAGCGCGCCGTGCGCGTCGAAAAGAAAGACGGCGATTGCGTTTGAACCGCGCGGAA
Organism: Chthoniobacterales bacterium; assembly: GCA_038258245.1. Classification (GTDB taxonomy): domain Bacteria; phylum Verrucomicrobiota; class Verrucomicrobiia; order Chthoniobacterales; family UBA10450; genus JBBSQB01. The sequence continues at coordinate 6,963 of JBBSQB010000005.1, read as the reverse complement.
CCTGGAGAGCAGCGCTTATTTTGGCGTCGAAATCCGCGACCACGAAAAGATCGACGCGCGGGTCGTGCGCAATTTTCTTCGCGGAATATCGCCGTCGCAACCGGTCGGCCAAAACGTCGAGACGATGCCGGATTACCGCGCTGGCGAACTTGCGAAAGAGATAACCGGGTCGCTTCGCGAATTTCACGACGGTGATGATCTGATAATGCGGATCGCCCAGATATTTGTCGGGCATGCGCGCGCCGACCGCATCGGCTTGCGCTTGCTGGCCGCGATTGATGACGATGACGAGGGTGACTTTACCGGCGTTAAGGGAATGAGAGCGGCCGTCGATATCGTCGAAGGAAATATTGGGAACTCGCGTTTGCGCGAGAAGCGGGAAGGCGCACGCGATCGCTAAAAATATTTGAAGGGAAAGGCGGATCATGCGTATGCACGGGGACGATGTGTGATGGACGGAACAAGGGAAAGCGGGAAGTGGACTTCTCGGTGGCGCCACGGGATCCCTCGACCCCGAACGCTTTCGGGGCTCGACGTAGAAAAGGGCTCGCTCCGCTCGGGATGACGGCGTGGGCCAATCGCTCGGTTGTCTGGGTGGCGGTGATTTTATTGCTGCTCGCTTCCTGCAATCGGATGGCGACGCCAGCGAATGTGCAGCGGACCAAGGATGGGGATGAAAAGGCAAAGAACGGCGACTACACGGGCGCGATTGACCTTTATGAAGCGTCGCTCGATGGGACGTTGCGTGCGGCGGAAGCACATTATCGGCTGGCGCTGCTCTACGACGATAAGCTGAACGATCCGCTGGATGCGCTTCACCATTTCAAACGCTATCTCGTCATCGCGCCCAACGGGACGCACGCGGTCGATGCGAAGAATTTCATGAAGCGCGATGAGCTGGCGCTCCTGACGAATCTCTCAGGGGACACGGTGGTGCCACGCTCGGAGGTGGTGCGTCTGCGCAATGAAAACCTGGCGCTGCGCCAACACCTCGAGGAAACGCGCGCCGCCGCCCGGGCCGCCGGAGTGGAAGTGAAGAGCGCGCCCTCCCGGAATGTGGCGAAGAAAAAGACTGCTCCGTCGCGAAAGGGAAATGGACAGACTTATGTGGTAAAGCGCGGCGATACGCTCGCCTCGATTTCGCGCCGGTTTTACAAATCGTCCTCTCACTGGCAGAAAATCCGTCGCTCCAACGGCGAGAAGATCGATGACCCGCAAAACTTGAAGGTCGGCGAGGTGTTGACGATTCCGTAGGAGACTCGCGCCGGGTGGATTCTCATGTCTAGTGGAGATGTCATGATGCTGGAAAACCGCTTCGGCGGGCGCGCGGAAGCACGTCCCCTCCATCGGAAAATGGACGACAAGGCGGCTGGTTAAACCTGCAGCATCGATTCTCTTCGAAGACCTATGAGACCCATCACTCGTATTGCCCCAGATGTTGGCTGGTTACCGGTCAGCTTCGTGAACGTTTTTTTCCTCGGACGCCCGGGAAGCAACTGGATTGTTCTCGATTCCGGTTTGCCTGGGCGGGCCGCGCAAATCATCGAGGCGGCGGAAGCACGGTTCGGCGGAAGCGAGCGCCCGGAGGCGATTGTGCTCACCCATGGCCATTGGGATCACGCGGGTTCGGCGCTGGCCCTGGCCGATCATTGGGACGTGCCGATTTACGCGCATCGCCGCGAATTTCCTTTTCTCACGGGCCGCTCGTCCTATCCGCCGCCCGACCCGACAATCGGTGGCGCGATCGCGTTTCTCTCGCGCTTCATGCCTTCAGGTCCGCGCGATTTGAGCCGGCGCTTGCGCGAGCTCGAGCCGGGCGAGGTGCCGGGCGTCACCGGTTGGGAATGGCTGGCCACGCCGGGTCACACACCGGGTCACGTTTCGCTCTTCCGTTCGTCGGATCGCGTGCTCCTGGCGGGCGACGCCTTCGCGACGATGAACATGGATTCGTGGAGCGGACTTATTTCCGGCAAGCAACAGCTTTCGCGCGGTGGCGCACCGTTTAATTGCGATTGGGACGCGACGAAATCTTCGGTGCGGGAATTGGCCAATCTGCAACCGAATGTGGCTGGCTGTGGTCACGGCATTCCGATGAGTGAAAGCGATCTGGCTGCGCGCCTGGAACGTTTCGCGGAGAATTTTCGAGCGCCACGGCACGGACGTTATGTGAACGAGCCGGCCAGGACGGACGAACGCGGAGTGATCGCGCTGCCGCCTGCGCCGTTCGATCCGGTTCCATTTGCGACGGCGGCCGGCTTGATGGCGGTGGGCGTGGCGCTGGGCGCGGGAGTGCTCGACGATCATCGTCGCCGGTAGGGCAACGGCTATCCGCCGGGTACGTCGAAGGGCGGCGCGCTGGCGAGCGGCTGTGGAGTGCCCGCCCCGCCGGTTCCGGCAAAGGCGCCGTTGGTCGTGCCGTTGCCGCCGGAAGTGGCCGAGTAGTTCGGCGCGTCGGTATAAACGTCGGCCGTCGCCCCATTGATGGTCACCACGACGTTTTGATTAATGTTGATCGTCTTGGCGGCCAGAGTCGCTGCCGTGCCAGAGGAGAGAGTGACATTGGCGATGAAGTTGAGCTGCCCGTTGCTGCCGGGCGCATACAATTTCAGGATGGAATCGGCCGAGAGAGTCCCTTGGCCCACGTTGAGAGTGCCGCTGGCGCCGAGCGCTCCCACTTTTATAATATCGCCGCGCGCGGTGAGCGTATCCGAGCCAGAGCCGCCGATATTAATAGTGCCGGCGGCGCCGGTATGCCGGATATCGATGTTGCCGCGATCAGCTCGCACAGTACCGTTAACATTGGCTTGGCTGCTGGCACCGGTGGCTTTGATGGTGATCTTTCCGCCCGGCCCGGTGGCCGTGTTATCGAGCAAAGCGAGGAGCTGCGAGGAATTGCTGATATCAATGGCGACGCCGCTGGCTTTGGCGCTACTCACCGAAATGTTGCCGCCCTTGTTGCTCCGACGGGGAGGGGGCGTGGAATCGGCCGACGAAACCTCGATGCGCGAAAGGATGGCGACCGTGCCACCGGTAGAGTCAAGGGTCACGTTTCCGCCATCGCCAGCGGGCGCGAAAGCGTTCGGCTGGTAACCGGTCGTCGCCTCGATATCGTCGGCCACATTGATCGCCCCGCCGGCTGTGACCATGAAGGTGCCGCCGTTGCCCGCCGGGACCTGCGTCGTGCCGCCACGCAGCAGGCCATCGCCACCATTGAAAGTGAAAAGAACACCGCCGGGGCCGGGCAGTGCGGGACCACGCATCGGGGATCCGATGTCTCCAAATGAGACGTCGTTGGTGACATTCAAAACAAGAGTGCCGCCGTTGCCCGCCGGATTCAACATGTTGATGGTATCGGCATTCGCGCCATTAAAATTCGCATACGCGATTCCCCCTCCCGATCCATCGAAGGTCAGACCCTGGGCGATGATGGTGAGCTTGCCGCCGTTATACTTGTCGCTCGTTCCGGCGAATTGGCTGCCACTGAAGTCGATTCCGCTGGGGGCATCAATCGCGTCCACGGTGAAAACGTGCTGAAGATCGGAGCCATCGTCCATGCCATCTGAGACGACAAGAGGCACTATGCCTCCACTGCCTGCATACAAAGTCGAGTTCGTCGCCGTGATATTCTGGACGCTCACTGTGTCGGCCGTGATGTCGCCCCCCGCCGAGAAGTTGAAGCCGCTCATCGTGCCGCCGACCGTAATGCCGCTGCCGGCATCGGCATTGGTGGCAAACATGTCGCCGCCGACCTCAATCTCCGCGCCGGTCGTGATCGAGCCGGTGGTCAAGTTGGCAACCGCATGGAAGAAACCAGTCGCGGTGATGCTGCCATCATTGGTGCGCGAATTATTTATGAATGGGATGTCCGCGCCGTAGACATCGATATCGCCATCCGACGTCAACTCAAGTCCGCCCACCGTCTGGAAGTAAATGCCTGGCGCCTGGATGCCGCCGGCGCCCGCCGCGAAGGTCGCGTGGTTGGCCGGATCCACGTTGAGGTTAAGCGTGACCGTACTGCCGCTGGTGATATTGATTGTGTCCCCGAGCACGGTGATGGAGTTCGCATTGGCGAAGACAGATTGATCGCCGTCCGCGTCGATGTTCACCGTATTGCCGGCTTGCAGGAAGACCTGAGAGACCGGGTCCGAGCCGACCGCAAATTTATCGAGCGCAAAGGCGAGGTTATTCCCCGCGAAAATCTGGATGATGTTGCTGTGGATCGTGCCGCTGCCGACGGTGAAATTATTTCCGGCGTTGATGATGAACGAGCCGGACTGAATGGCGCTTTCCACGTCCACGTTTCTCTGGGCCAGGCCGACCAGCGTGCCGACGTTGTTGATGGCTGAACCGATGGTCAGATCGGATGTGGCGCCGCGGGCGTAGAAGAAGAGATTATTGAGGGAAGAAAACGTGACGGCCGAAGTGAGGTTGATCGAGCCGTTCACGGTGGCCAGGAGCAGGGTGTCCAGTCCCTGGAAGGTCAACGTGCCGCCCGGGGCGGCGGTGGTAATTCCGTTCACTCCGATGAGGGCCAGGCTGCTCGCTCCGCCCGCGGGAATGATGATGGTGGGATTGCCGCCAATGACGAGGTTACTGAATTTGAAGGCGGCGTAAGGCGTGTAGGCGCTATTCCCGATAATTTGATCAAAGCCATTCGCCGTGTCAGCGGCCGAGGTGGACCCAAAGAAATACATGGAAGGCGCCCCATCGGTGGCAGGATCCCGATAAATTTTGCCGTAATCGGCCACGCCGTTGCGCGTGATCGACGGATCGGTCTGGATGACGGTGCCGTTATCGATCAGGTAGGGATCGGGCGTAGTAATGACCGTTAGAGCTCCAAATTTCGCCGGCGTCGGAGAAGCAGGCGGAGTGACGGTCGGGGTTGGCGTCGTCGGTGGGCTGGGGCTGATGGTCGGAGTCGGCGTGACCGTTGGGGTGGCGGTGATGGTGGGTGTCGGCGTTGGCGTGGGGCTGGGCAACGGGACAATGGTCACCGAAGGAGAAGCGGTCGGAGTGGGCGAGACGTTCTGGCCGTTTTCTTCCTGTGTCAGCTTAGTGCGCTCATCGAGGCGTGTGGGATCCCTCAGCGAAACGAGCGTGCCGCGACCGTAAATGACCAGATTCGTATCGATGAGGCGGCCGTTCGCTTTTGCCATTAACTGCTGCTTCGAAGCCTGCGCCATTAAATCCTCACTCGGCAGCGGGCCGAAGCCGTTGATGAGCAGCGAAGTCCTGAGCAACCGATCCAGATCGAAATCGACCGGATCGGGCAAAGGCTGGCCGATGCGCATGATGATCATTTGGCCCGCGTGAATGAGCACGGAATCGCCCAGCATTTCCTTCTGATAGGCGCGCACTGTGCCCTCGAGCACTATGATTTTGATGTAGGAATCCGGGTGATACTCCATGATGAGCGTCGTCCCGGTAATGGCGGCCGTGACCGCCGCAGTGGTGATCTTGGCGCCGCCTGCGTTTTTGGGAACGCGCAAGAGCATGGCGCCGCCGCCCAGCTCAAGATTGCGCGTGCCTTTCTCGAAACTGAAAATCGTGTTCGCGCCAAGGCGGGCGATGGTTTGATCGGCGAACGTGAGCTCGCTCCTCGAACTGCCGCCAGTACGCACGGCCGTATTATCGCGCACTTCGTCGCTCACCGCCGCGGGACGCGGAGCAGCTTGCGCCGGAAGCAACTTCACGTCGTTCACCACCTGAGTGACGCGGGCTTGTTTCAGTTGCGCGCCCTGCGCCTGCGGAAGCAGGATGAGCAAAACAAAAAATGGAAGAAGGCGTCCGAAGGAGCTGAATTTAGTCATGGTGTAGGCCGTTGTTTTCCGAGAGGTTCCTTAAAGCTTTTGGACGATTATACATCGTTCGGCCAGCGGTGGCGAGAGCGCCGTGATTCCCTTGGCTGGTCGCCGCCGAGCGCGGGTGAATCACCACGGTTCCATCCTCGTTCGAGGCTTGCGCTCCCTCCATCAGATTGCGCAGTTGATCGGAGTCTTGCAGCGGAATCGTGACTCGCCCCGTTTTCGCGCGCGGGCCGCCTCGACTGGCGACGCCAGCTGGTGGAGGTGCCTGGTCCGGATTCGAGGGAGCCGCGGCTGATGGGGCAGGAGGAGTCGCTCCGCTGCTGTCTGCACTGGTCGAAGCCGCCGCCGCGCCGAGCGGAGCGGGCTGGAAGTCGGAAAGAACAACGTCGGACCCGTTATAAGTGACGAGGAAAGTGCCGGAGCCGTCGCTCGCTGTCACGCGGCTCCCGGAGGCGACATTGGCGAACGCGCCGGAGAGCGGATTGGTCGAAGCCAACACCGTGAAGTTATTGTTGTTCGCCGCCTGGAATGCATTGACGAAGGAGACGACCAACTGGCCGTTGAGGGCGACGGTGCCATTGACGTTGAGGAAACCGTATTGGCTGCCTTGGGTGAGACCGCCGAGCTGAAAGCTGAGATTGGAAGCGCTCAGGAGCGTCACGTTGCCCGTCACGTTCAAGCCGCTTCCACCGAGCGCGGGCCGGAGGGTGGCGTTGTTCATGATCGCGGCGTTGATCGTGCCGCGCGCATCGACCAGGCCGCCTTGGAAATCGAGCGCGCTGTTCAGTTGCGCGGTGCCTCCGGTGAGAATGAAGCTGCCGGCGGTTTGGGTGTAGGTGCCGGTGCCGGTGAGGGTGTCCGCGCCAATGTTGACGGTGCCGGAAGAAGTGACGTTGCCGTCGAAGCGGACCGTGCCGCCGCTGGTGGCTGCGATCGTGCCGGCATTGGTGAAGTCGCCGCCGCCGTTGCCACTGAGCACGACGATTCCGCCGTTGCTTGCTTGAACCGTTCCGGAGGAGTCATTGCTGAACGCGTTGGCGCTGTTGGCCGGGTCGATTGTCAACGTCTGCCCGCTCATGTTGGCGGCGATCGTCCCCTGATTCGTGACCGTGATGCCGTTGACTCCGATCTGGCCCACGCCCCGGATCAGGTTATT
>JBBSQB010000004.1:0-166847 GCA_038258245.1 Chthoniobacterales bacterium | reverse complement strand
GGGCGGGTGGTGGAGGCGGTGGAGGGGGTGTCGGCGCCGGGGGGGCTGGTGGGGGCGCCGGCGGCGCCTTCGAGGCTCGCGCTGCAGGCGGACGCGGCCTATCGGCGCGCGATCGCCGATGCCGACCTGGCGATCGCGGATAGCGGTTGGATGGTGAATTTTTGGTGGCTGCTGCGCGGGGAACGGCTGCAGCGGATTTCGGGGCTGAAGTTTTTCAAATTGCTTCTGGAACGAAACGACCCGCGCGAGCCGGGGAATTTGTTCTGGATTTTGCCGAGTGAGGCGGCAAAGGCGAAGACGCTGGCTTGGTCGAAGGGCGAGGGGATTCCGCTGACGACCGATGATCTTTATGTGGCTCCGCATTACAGCGGGCGGGCGGAGGATGTGGAGTTGATCGCGAAGATAAGGGAACGTCGTCCGCAGCACATCATCGTGGCGATCGGCGGAGGGATGCAGGACAAGATCGGCAGCTACTTGAAGGACGGCTGCGGGTATCGGCCGGGGATCTACTGCATCGGCGCGGCACCGGGGTTTGTGACGGGAGATCAAGTGCGCATCCCGATGTGGGCGGACCGGTTTTTTGTAGGGTTTCTTTTTCGCACGATCGCGCAGCCGCGGACGTTTATCCCGCGCTTCTGGAGCGCGCGACGGCTGCCAGCTTTGATGCGGAAGTATGGGCGGGAGTTGCCGGTTCAGTCAGAAGTAGGGCAGGGATTTCCAAAACAGGATTGACACGGGGCGGTGATCTGAAGAGGATCGGCACGTCCGCACCCGGACGCAGACTCCCCTTGAAAAAATCCCCAGATGGCGGGCTGATCAAAATGCTGCTGGCAAGATGCCGGGCGGCAGGATCCTCTCTTGTGGCAAAAGTCGCAGGAAAGACACCGGGCTTATCAAGTGCGCGCCCGCGCCGACGGAAGAGAATTATGGCCGGGATTTATACGCCGCGTCGACCGAGGTAAACCTCTCGACGAACAAATTTAGGTTGGTCCAGCCGGTTGTTGGTCCTCGTGTGTTCGTCACTCATGGCCTGCGGATGGCCATTGATATCTTTCTCGCGAAAGAAATTGACATGATGATGCTGATTGTTACTCTCGCGCTCCCCTTCCCATGAATTCCCTCTTCCCTCAGCATCTTGCTGTCCGCAGGCGCGTCGCGAGCCGACGCGCTGGCGCATAGATCCCGCGTTCCCCAATTTCCGCCCGCGTCCTCCCGTCACTTTTTCCCTCAGGCAAAAACCAAACCAAACCAAAACCTCAGATAAAAACCGAAAGCAAAACTCAAATGAATAAATCATTCTTAAGCATCCTGACGGTGGCATGTCTTGCCACCCTGTTCGCTGTGCTTCCCAAGCAGGCGACTGCCGAGCAATACAATCAAAATCGAACGGCTATTTTTGGCACCGGCAACCCAAACACTGGTTGGACCGTATCCAATCCTTTCGGTAATATCGAAGTTGCTCTTCGGGCCAAGGGACCCACTGGTAACACCTCGAATATCAATGGTCTCTACATCTTCGCACTCGGCACCGACGCGAATCTGGAATTCTCGCTTAATTCCGATACGACAGCCGCGAACGCAATTAAACTCACGACCTACACCTGGGTGCTTTCACTGGATATGGATCCGACCGCTGGGGTTTCTTACACTATATACGATCCGTTGACCTTCGATAATTCGTACGGCGACAACAGCACTGCCAACGGTGCGGGTGTCGAAGATGGCGCTCCCGGCTCGCACAACATTGGCCAGAATTCGCTGCCCGGCTACGGCGCAGCTCCGGCTGGTCTGTATGACGCTCAACTGCAGGTGAAAGACTCACTCGGGAATGTTTTGGCATCGACTCACATTCAAGTGCAAATTGTTCCGGAACCGAGCACCTTGGCGCTCGGCCTTCTGGGCTTGGGCGGTTTGGCCGCTTCTTGGCGCGCGCGCCGTTCGCGCAAAGCTTAAGACGATCTCAGTTTAGCGAACGCCCACAGCACATCCCGTGTGGTGGGCGTTTCTGCGTACGGGCGCTGGCGGAAAAAATGGCAGCGCGTACGGGGATCGAACCCGTGCACCAGCCTTGAGAGGGCTGTGTCCTAACCACTAGACGAACGCGCCGTCGTTGCCGAGGGCGATTTTATTCGCGGATCGCTCGCCGGGCAAGCTGGCAAATTCGATACGGCACGCAAGCTCTATCGGAAAGATTCAGGGGTTGGGTGTGGGGGCGGGCGTCTCGTTAGGCGTGGAAGCGGAAGCGTCGGGCAAAACGAGCGGGGCGAGCGTGGCCTCGGGAACGGGCAACGGCGCAAAGGGCGTCGCCGAACTCTCCGGGGTGGGCGAAGCGGAAGGCGCCGGAGTGGGTGAGACAAATGGGGTGGGACGCACTCTCGGTTGGTCCATGAGGGCGAGATGTCTGTCCCGCTGATCGGCCAGGTAGTCGGCGGTGGCGGGCGACGGGGCCAGGGCGCGCATGCGCGCAAAAAGAAGCTGATAATAGGCGCGGAGGCGATTGCGTTTCTCGAGATCGGTCTTGGCCGCCTCGGCATGTTCGTGGGCGGCCACGATGTCGGGATCGTTTTGGACGCGGTTTTGTAGCTGCCGCCACTCGAGATGCGCTTTGTATTGATCGGCCTCTTTCCCGAGCGAGGTGTTTTCGAAAACCTGGTTGAGTGCGGAAATATCGGGCAGATTCGGCGGCGCGGCTTGATCGGCCGACGGCGCGTTTGCTGGGTTGGGAATGAGATCGGCGGCGGGCGTGGGCAAGGGCGCAGGGGTGGAGTCGCCCGCCTTGGCCGATGCGGCGGAAGACTGCGGCGTGGCAGTCGGGGCCGCTTCCTGCGCGAGAGCGGCAAGGCCCAGACAAACTCCCAAGCCGCAACAGAATCGCAAAATGGTTTTCATTTCGTCTCGCGGTGGTCGGGGTGACAGGATTCGAACCTGCGACCTCCTGGTCCCAAACCAGGCGCTCTACCAAGCTAAGCTACACCCCGCACGCGCGAGCTGTGTTTAGCATGAGCTGCCGTCCATCGCATCCAGAATCTTCCGCGCGGCGCAAATGACGAGGGAAAAAGGCGTTGCGATTTCACCGATTTTGGGGAATATTTCGCCTCCTTTCATCCGCCTATATCCGCCGCATCCGGCGAGGGCTGACTCGATCTCTGTCATGTTTAAAAACGAAAAACTCAACGTCTTCCTTTTCGTGGTCCTCATCGGGCTGCAAGTCCTCGGAGTGATCGGGCTTTGGACGAGTTTCCAGTGGAGATTCCTGCCCGCGATGCTGTTCGTCTATTTTGCCGGTGGCATGAGCACGACGATGTATTTGCACCGCTATCTCACGCATCGCGGCTTCGAGATGCCGGGCTGGTTGAAATTCATCTTCGCGAGTTGCTCGGCCATGGTGCTCTCCGGCGATCCGGTCACTTGGGTGGGCGATCATCGTTATCACCATCTCAAATCGGATACGGATGAAGACATTCATAGCCCGATCCACGGATTTCCCTACGCGCACATGATGTGGCTGGTGCGCAAGCCGCCTGGCTTCCGCGAGCGCTCCATGCGCTACGCGGCCGATGTGCGCAAGATTTGGTACTGCAAGCTGTGGGAACGCCCTTATCTCTACGTCCTGCCGCACTTGATGGTGGCGGCGATTTTCTACTTCAGCTTTGGGCTCGCCGGCATGCTTTGGTGTCTCTACGTCCCGATGCTCATCGTTTATAATGTGACGTGGGCGGTGAACTCGATCTGTCACATGCAGGGGCTCGGCTATCGTAGTTTTGAGACGACCGATCACAGTAAGAATAATTTTTGGATCGGCCTGGGTGCGTTTGGCGAGGGCTATCATAACAATCATCATGCGAAGCCGCGTTGTGCGGCGCATGGATTGAGATGGTGGGAGTTTGATCTCACGCGGTATCTCATCTGGACGCTCGAGAAATTGAATCTGGCCTGGGACGTCCAATGGCCGAAGCCGGATGCCATCGTGGCCGAGCCGGACCCGGTGTCGGCGGATCAAGCTGGTGCGTTGTTGCTTTTTGGCGCGCAGATCAAAGATCCGTCGTTGCCGCCCGATCCTTCGTAAGATTGGTAGGAACGCCGCGCTGAGGCGTCTGTCGCGTTAGCCAAAATCGGTCTCGGGACAGATTGACCGGCGTCAATAATTCAAGTTCGGCGACAGCCACTTCTCGATGTACTCGTTAGGCTGATTTTTGCGCTTCGCATAATCGCCCACCTGGTCGCGCTCGATTTTGCCCACGCCGAAATATTTCGAATCGGGATGCGAGAAATAAAGTCCGCTCACGCTCGCGCCGGGATGCATGGCGAAAGATTCCGTGAGCTTGATTTCGGTGGTCCGCTCGGCATCGAGCAATTGAAAGAGCAAGGCTTTCTCCGTGTGATCAGGCGAGGCCGGATAGCCGGCCGCCGGCCGGACGCCGCGATAACGTTCGCGAATCAATTCGTCGTGCGACAGTTTCTCGTCGCCTCCAAATCCCCAGGCGATGCGCGCTTGCTGATGCAAATACTCGGCAAATGCTTCCGCTAAACGGTCGGCCAGCGCCTTGGTCAGGATCGCGTTGTAATCATCGAGATCGGCCGCAAACACCTTGGCCAGCTCATCCGCGCCGATCCCCGCCGTGACCGCAAATCCGCCGATGAAATCGCGCAGGCCGGTTTCTTTCGGCGCGATGTAATCGGCCAAGCAATGATTGAACTGATCGGCCGGCTTCAGCATTTGCTGCCGCAGAAAGTGGAAAGTGGCGAAGGGTTTCGTGCGGGCGTCGTCGGCATAAAGTTCCACGTCGTCGCCGATGCTATTAGCCGGCCAGAAGGCGAAAACGCCGCGCGCGGTGAGCAGCTTTTCCTGCACGATGCGGTGGAGCAGCGCTTGCGCGTCGTCGAAGAGTTCGCGGGCCTGTGTGCCGACGACCGGATCCTCGAAGATGGCGGGGTAACGGCCGCGCAGTTCCCAAGTGTGGAAGAATGGCGACCAATCGATGTATTCGATGAGGGTCTCGAGCGACACATTTGTGCGGGTAGCGCAGGCTGCCAGCCTGCTCGTCTCGGCAGCCTGCCGAGACGCTGGAGATGATGCGGTTGCGCCAGAGGTCTTGTTCGTCTCACCAAGTGTTGCCGGCATGCTGCCGGCAACTGCAGGCTGGCAGCCTGCGCTACCCGAATCTGTTGCGACAATGCGCATTCCGATAAACTCCGGTTGCGGCGGCTCGTAACTACTCCACTCGATCGGCGTTCGTTTCGCGCGCGCTGCGTCGAGCGAAAGCATTTTCTTCTCGCGATTCTTGTTCGCGAATTCTTCCCGCAACCGCGCGTATTCCGCGCGCGTCGCCGAGGCGAAATCGCCTCTCGTTTTTTCGTTGAGCAAATTGCTCACAACGCCGACCGCGCGCGAGGCATCGAGCACGTGAACCGTGTTCTGGCCGTAATGCGGCGCGATCTTCACCGCGGTATGAGCGCGGCTCGTGGTCGCGCCGCCGATGAGCAGCGGCACTTCGTAGCCTTCGCGTTCCATCTCCTGCGCGACGTGCACCATCTCGTCGAGCGAGGGCGTGATCAATCCGCTTAATCCAATGATATCGGCCTCGCGCTCGCGTGCCGTTTCCAAAATCTTAGCCGCCGGCACCATCACGCCGAGATCGATGACCTCGTAATTGTTACATTGCAGGACGACGCCGACGATGTTCTTGCCAATGTCGTGCACGTCGCCTTTGACCGTGGCCATGACGATGCGGCCTTGCGGCTTCGCGCCTTCCGACTTCTCCGCCTCCATGAACGGCATGAGATACGCGACCGCCTTTTTCATGACGCGCGCGCTCTTCACCACTTGCGGCAAAAACATTTTGCCGGCCCCGAATAAATCGCCGACCACGCTCATGCCCGCCATGAGCGGACCTTCGATTACGTCGAGCGGTCGCTTCGCTTTGGCGCGGCATTCCTCGGTATCGGCATCGATGAAATCGACGATGCCTTTGACGAGCGCGTGCGATAAGCGTTCCTCGACCGGCTTTTCGCGCCAGGCTTCATCTTTGACGATCGTCTTGCCTTTCGCCTTCACCGTTTCGGCGAAATCGACCAATCGTTCGGTCGAGTCTTCGCGCCGATTGAGCAGCACATCTTCAACGCGCTCGCGCAGATCCGGCTCGATCTCCGCGTAAACGGCGAGCTGGCCGGCGTTCACGATGCCCATGTCGAGTCCCGCGTGGATCGCGTGATACAGAAACGCGGCATGCATCGCTTCGCGCACGGTGTTGTTGCCGCGGAACGAAAAGGAAATATTGCTCACGCCTCCGCTGACGCGCGCATGCGGCAGGTTGGCCTTGATCCATTTGGTCGCCTCGATGAAGTCGACCGCGTAGTTGCGATGCTCATCGAGCCCGGTCGCGACGGTGAGAATGTTAGGATCGAAAATGATGTCGTTAGGCAGGAGGGGCACGCGCTCGGTGAGCAACCGGTAGGCGCGCTGGCAAATCTCGATGCGCCGCTCGAACGAATCGGCCTGCCCTTTTTCGTCGAAGGCCATCACGATGACGGCCGCGCCATACCGACTAACGAGTTTGGCGTGGCGCAGGAATTCTTCCTCGCCGTTCTTGAGGCTGATGGAGTTGACGACGCATTTTCCCTGCACGCACTTCAAGCCGGCTTCGATCACGCTCCACTTCGAGCTGTCAATCATGATCGGGACGCGCGCGATGTCGGGCTCGCTCTGGATGAGATTGAGGAAGCGCGTCATCGTCGCCTCCGAGTCGATCATGCCTTCATCGACGTTCACGTCGAGAATGTTGGCGCCGCCGGCCACTTGCTGGCGCGCGACCGTGACCGCGGCGTCGAAATCGCCGGCCAGAATGAGCTTCGAAAATTTTGGCGAGCCCGTGATATTGGTTCGTTCGCCGATCACCACGAAGCCCATGTCGGCCGTGATGTTGAGCGGTTCGAGGCCGGAGAGTTGCAAGGTTTTCATGAGTTAATTCCGGGGAGCACGCGCGTCTCGCGCGTTGGTCGCGGCGTCTCGCCGCGATGAACTTCCTGAATCATCCGTTTCGTGACGCGTTGCATCATCCTGGGTCCAAACCCATGGATAGATCTCGTCGACCGCGACTACGCCAGCGTCCCAAGGATTCCGCAAAATGTATTGAAACTTCTCTGCGAGATCCCGGTCTGAACGGATGTAACGATCGAAAGCCTCTTGCTCCCACACGGCACCGAAAACGTGCTCGATCTCGTTAATCTTGTGTGCGGTGAACGATTTAATCGAATGAAGGATTTCGGCCAAGGTCCAAAACAGAGGTGCGTCTTCGGAATTCCCATCCCCTTTCGGCCACGGCTGTAAAAGCGCGTGCACGTGATCGGGCATCACGCAGACTGCGAACAGCTCGTAACGTTGCTGGTGAAAATGGCGGAAAGCGTTCAGGACAACGTCGCGCGATGAAGCGCTGATCGTTCGATTTTTTCGCACGCCGATCGTCAGTGCATAGATGGCCCAAGGGCGTTCGAAGTGGGGGAGGTTTCGGCGGGTATAGTGTGCGTTTTCAGCGGTGGCGGGCAGCTGGGAAGTCCGCGAAGGCGAGACGCCTTCGCCAACACGCGAGACGCGTGTGCTCCCCGAATCTGTGTCGGTGCCCATCATGCGGCCGCCTCCATCAAAGCAGCCGGCGCGGGCCGCGGCGCGAATTCTTGCACGGTTTCCGCAATGGCGCGGATGTGATCGGGCGTGGTGCCGCAGCAGCCGCCGACGATGTTGAGCCAGCCGTTCTTCGCCCATTCGCGCAGTTTGGGCGCGAGCGTTTCGGGCGTCTCGGGGAAACCGGTCGGCGAGAGCGGATCTGGCAGGCCGGCGTTTGGATAGGCGCTGACGTAGGTGGGCGCGGTGCGGGCAAGTTCTTCGATGTAGGGCTGCATCTCATTAGGCCCAAGCGCGCAGTTTAAGCCGATGACGAGCGGGTCGGCGTGGGCGATGGAAATGAGGAAGGCTTCGACGGTTTGGCCGCTCAAGGTGCGGCCGGAAAGATCGGTGACGGTGCCGGAAATAAGGAGCGGCACGCGCGTATCCGTTTTTTCGAATACTTGGGAAATGGCGAAGAGCGCGGCCTTCGCATTAAGCGTATCGAAAATCGTTTCGACGAGCAGCACGTCGACGCCGCCTTCCATTAATCCAGCCACCTGTCCCGCGTAGGAGGTCATGAGTTGATCAAAAGTGACGGCGCGAAAACTCGGATCGTTCACGTCGGGAGAAAGCGAGGCGGTGACGGGGAGGGGACCGATGGAGCCGGCGACGAAACGTGGCTGGCCCGTCTTTCCCGCGACATGCTCGGCGGCCTTGCGCGCGAGTTGCGCGGCGACCACGTTCATTTCGTGGACGAGATCGCGCAGGTCCGAATCGGTGACGACGCGCTCGAAAAACTCCGGATCCTTGCGGCCACTCGCCGGCTCTTCCGCAAAAAGGAAATCGTGCGAACCAATGGAGGTCGCGCTGAACGTATTGGTCTCGATGATGTCGGCGCCAGCTTCGAGATATTGCTCGTGAATTTGTTCGATGACCTGGGGCTTGGTGAGGAGAAGGAGCTCGTTATTGCCGCGGAGATCCTTTCCTTTCCAATCGGCGAAACGCGCGCCGCGGAATTCGGCTTCGCTCAGTTTGTAGCGCTGCACCATCGTGCCCATCGCGCCATCGAGGATGACGATGCGCTGCTGCATGAGTTTTTCGAGTGGATGGAGAGCAGGTGCGGCCATGGTTGGAGATAATAGACGCCGCTCTTGTTTTTCGGCAACAGACAAATTGACGCATCATGATACGTCGATATGTATTTGAGAGGCGTGGGATGCTGTGGCCGTTTCGCTGTGCGAAGCGCGGGATCGGCTTTCGCAGCAATATCAACCTCCGCGTTTCGCATAGCTAAACGGCTACAGGCTGGAGATTCGAGGCTTCCCAAGCGTGCACCCGAAAAGGTAAATCCAAAGCCGTGGAAGCCTGGCGCCTCTTTCGTTCGCTTGATCGCACGCAGCGCCACACGTTCCTCGCCTGCTTTCTGGGGTGGGCGCTCGACGCGCTCGATTTCTTCCTGCTCACTTTCGTCTTCGCCGCAGTCGCGCGCGACTTCGGCAAGAGTATTCCGGAAGTGGTCTTCACCAGTACGCTGACTCTGATGATGCGCCCGCTCGGCGCGCTCATTTTTGGAATGCTGGGCGACCGGTTCGGCCGGCGCACGCCGCTCATGATCGACATTGTTTTCTATTCGATCGTTGAATTGGCCACTGCGTTTTCGCCCAACTTTACCGTCTTCCTTTTGCTCCGTGCCTTGTTCGGTATCGGGATGGGAGGCGAGTGGGGCTTGGGCGCGTCGCTCGCCATGGAAAGTTTGCCGGTGAAAGCGCGTGGTCTTTTCTCGGGAATTCTGCAGCAAGGTTATGCCGTCGGATTTCTGCTCGCGGCGGTTGTTTACGCGGTGGTCTTTCCGCATTTCGGCTGGCGGGGATTATTTGTGGCCGGGGCCGCGCCCGCCTTGCTCGTCATTTTCATTCGCATGCGCGTTCCGGAATCGCCGGCCTGGCTCAAACGCCAGACGAGCGCACTCGTGCAAAAGATTTCCCTTGGTCATCTTATCCGAGCGCATTGGCGGACTTTTCTCTACGCCATTCTCCTGATGACGGCGTTCAACTGCGTCTCGCACGGCACGCAGGATCTTTACCCGACGTTTTTGCAAAAGCAGCGCGGGCTCGGCGTGAATCAAGTGCTCACGGTCAGCATCATCTATGCGCTGGGTGCGATCTGTGGCGGGACGGTTTTCGGATTTCTCTCCCAAAGATTTGGACGCCGACGCGCCATCATCGTGGCCGCGACGCTCGGCCTGGTGCTCATTCCGGCCTGGGTTTTCGCGCCGACTCTGGCGCTGTTGATCGCGGGCGGCTTTGCCATGCAATTCATGGTGCAAGGCGCGTGGGGCGTGGTGCCGGTGCATTTGAATGAGCTTTCGCCGCCCGAAGTGCGCGGGACGTTCCCTGGCTTCGCCTATCAACTGGGCAACCTCTGCGCCGCGCCCATCGCCGTGGTAGAAGCGAAATTGGCGGAACACTTCGCCGGACCGAGCGGTCTCGATGGTTACGGCACCGCGCTGGCCATCGTGGCGGTGTGCGTCTTTGCCGCGCTCATTCTTCTGGCCGCCCTGGGCCGGGAAGCGCGGGGGATCGAGTTTTAATTGTGATTAATCGACCAGGGAACGGCGAGCCCGGTGGGACGCGTTTCGGTATTACCCGGGAGGACGCCGGCCATTTTGGGCGGGGCATCGTAGACGCCCGGGCCGAAGCGTTCCTCGACGATCGCTTCCGCAATTTTATCGGCCAACTGATCGCGATAATCGGCGCTCCGCGCTGAACGGCCTTCCGCGCGATTGCTGAGGAAGCCGCATTCCACCAGGACGGCGGGGTAGGTGGCGTTGCGCAGCACACGAAAGTTCGCGGTGTGCACGCCACGGTTGGTAGCGTGGGGCAGGGTGAGGAGTTTGCTTTGGATTTTCTGCGCCAGCGAGAAGGCCTGCGGCGAATGATAGTAGGTTTCGAATCCGTGAATGCCGCGACGGCGCGAGTCGTTAAAATGAATGCTGACGAAGACGGCGTTCTTCTGTGAGTTCTCGATCGCCACGCGGTTATCGAGAGGAATGAACACGTCGGTCGAGCGGGTCATGACGGTTTTGAGTTGCGATTCGCGCAGCTTCTTTTCCACCCGCCGGGCCACGTCGAGCGCCACCACTTTTTCGGGGAGCGCGTGACGCCGCACCGCGCCGCTGTCGCGGCCACCATGCCCGGCATCGACCACCACGGTGGTGAAGGTGCGCGAGGTGTTACGAACGTTCTGCGTGGTGTCGGTCGCGCAACCGGCGAGGGCGCAAAGCGTGGCGCCGACCAGAGTTGCTCGAATGACTGACTGCATTGCGATTCATACCCGAAAGCAGTTTATCTGCCACCGCTTTCTTCCCCGGCCCCTTGGGAAGATGGCGAAAAACCGCTTGTTTTTTGTGCCTCGCCCATTAAAGGCGATACTTCATTTATGCAGAAACGATTGGCGATGATTTTGTTGGTGCTGGCACTGAGTTCTCCGGCATGTAAAAAACCCGGAACGGCAGGAAGCAAAGGGGCGGGCGACGCGAAAAATTCCGCTTCCGCCACGCCGGTCGCGACGGCGGTTGCCACTCCGTTTCCCACGCCCGTCAAGCCGGTCGTCGATCAAAGCGCGGAAGTCGTTATCTTCGGCTACCATCGTTTCGTCAAAAAAGTCCGCCGCCCGGACACGGAGCTCACCCCGGAAGCGTTCGAAGAGCAGATGAAGGAGTTGAAGGACAAAAACATCTCCGTCATCAAGATGCAGGATTTCCTCGCCTGGAAGCGGGGCGAGAAATCGATCCCGGTGCACAGCGCCATCATCACCTTTGACGATGGCTGGAAATCGCAGATCGAGTATGCCTGGCCGATTATGAAGAAATACGGCTACCCGCTCACCCTTTTCATTTACACCGAAGGCATTCGCGGCGGCCATTTCGGCGGCGGGGAAGCGATGAGCTGGGAGCAACTCGCGGAGATGCGCGATGCCGGAGTCGACATTCAGGCGCACTCCGAGACACATCAGGATTTACGGCGGCCGTACGACAAGATCGCACGCAAAAAATTGAACCCGGAAGAATACGAAACCTGGCTGAAGAACGAAGTCGCCGGCTCCAAGGAGACGCTCGAACACAAGCTCGGTATCCGCGTGAACTGCTTTGCCTACCCCTTTGGTGATCACAACGCGCACGTCCAGGAAGTGGCCAAAAAGTCCGGCTTTGACGCGCTCTTTACCGTTTACGGACAAAAGATTACCTACGGGACGCCGCTCGATTCGGTTGGCCGTTATATGATCGAGGCGAATAAACCGAAGGTCTTTGAGACCGCGATCAACTTTAGCGGAACTTCCATTGGCGGCAGCGTTCCCAGCGCGGAGATCGGCGCAGCCTTGTTAGGAGCCCAACCAGCCGACGGCGCGAACGCGGCCAGTCGCACGCCGACGATCAGGGCAAATCTGGCGGGCTTCGGCAAGTTCGACGCCAGCACGGTCACCATGCGCTTGAGCGGTCGCGGCATCGTTCCGGCCAAATTCGATCCGGCGACCAAAAACATTACGTTTACGCCGGCCAAGCCACTGGAGGGTGCCAGTTGCAGCGTCATCATCGAAGCCAAAGCAGGCGATCGACGCATCTCGACGAACTGGACCTTCGTTCTCAATCCGGCGGCGGTGAAGGCAAAGGATTCGCCCGCTCCGGCGAAGAAGCCGTGATTACTCTTCCCTTCGTGCGGTGGTGATATTCTGCACTCGTTAGGCAAACGCGATGTTTTCCCAGCTCGGCGATAAGCTGCAGGACATCTTTAAGGATCTGCGCGGCCATGGCGCGATCACCGAGACGAACGTCAACGACGCCATGCGGCAGGTG
Organism: Chthoniobacterales bacterium; assembly: GCA_038258245.1. GTDB lineage: Bacteria > Verrucomicrobiota > Verrucomicrobiia > Chthoniobacterales > UBA10450 > JBBSQB01. Next base: position 154,395 of record JBBSQB010000004.1, on the reverse strand, counting down.
CGGCTGGCTCTGCTCGAGGCGGATGTCGATTTTCAGGTCGCCAAGAAGTTCATCGCGCGGGTGAAGGAGAAGGCGCTGGGCGAAGAAGTGCTGCGCAGCGTGACGCCCGGCCAGCAAATCGTGAAGATTTTTCACGATGAAATGACGACCTTGCTCGGCGGCGATGCCGCGCCGTTAAACCTCGACAAGCCGGCGCGCATTCTCATGGTCGGTTTGAATGGCGCGGGCAAGACCACTTCATCGGCCAAACTCGCCGCTTATCTGAAAAAGCAGGGGCGCACTCCTTTGCTCATCGCGTCCGACTTGCAGCGGCCCGCCGCCATCGAGCAACTCGCCACGCTCGCGCGCCAGATCGATGTGCCGGTTTACACGCCGCCGCCTAACGAGAAGGATGTGACGCGTTCCGCCAAAGCCAGCCTCGCGTGGGCCGAACAGCAAAATGGCAACGTCCAGATTTTCGACACGGCCGGCCGGCAGGAAGTCGACACCGCGCTGATCGAGGAGATCAAGCAGCTAAAGGAATTTCTCCAGCCCCAGGAAGTCCTGCTCGTAGCCGATGCTGCGACCGGCCAGCAGGCGGTCAGCGTGGCCACTCATTTTCACGAAGCGCTCGGCATTACCGGCATCATTCTCACCAAACTCGATGGCGATGCGCGCGGCGGCGCCGCTTTGTCGATGCGCGAAGTGACGCAGCGCCCGATCAAGTTCGGCGGCGTGGGCGAGAAGCTTGATCAATTCGAGCTCTTCGTGCCCGATCGCCTGGCGGGCCGGATTCTCGGCATGGGCGACATCGTGGGCTTTGTCGAAAAAGCGGCCGAAGCGATCGATGAGGAGGAAGCCCTGCGCATGGAGCGCAAGCTGCGCACCGCCTCATTCGATTTCAACGATTTCCTGGCGCAGTTCAAAATGATGCGCAAACTCGGGCCGTTGGAGAATATACTTGGCATGTTGCCCGGCATGGGTAATTTGCAAGGCCTTTCCGTCGACGAAAAGCAGATTAATCGCATTGAAGCGATCGTGCTGTCGATGACTCGCGAAGAGCGCACGCGGCCCGACATTTTGAATGCCCGGCGGCGTCAGCGTATCGCGCGAGGCAGTGGACAAACGGTGACGGAAGTAAATCAATTGCTGCAACGCTTTACGCAGATGCGCAAGATGATGAAGAACACGGGCAAGATGAAGAAAATGATGGCGCAAATGGCGCGGATGAAAAATTAAGTTATGGCAGTCTCAATCAGATTACGCAGAGAAGGTTCGATCAATCACCCTTACTACAAGGTGGTCGTGGCTGATAAACGCAGTCCGCGCGACGGCAAGTTCATCGAGATCGTGGGTAACTACGATCCGAAAAAGACGGGTCATAATAGCTCGCTCAAACTTGATCGCATCGACCATTGGCTCGGCTGCGGCGCCCAGCCGTCCGATACCGTGCGCAGCTTGATCAAGAAGAATAAGAACGTGGCCGCGGGCCAGGCTCCTGAAGAACCGACCGAACCAGCGAAGGCACCGAAGAACGCCGCTGCGGAGAAGCCAGCTCCGGTTGAAACTCCTGCTCCCGTCGAAACGCCAGCCGCCGAAGTAGCGCCGGTTGCCGTGGAAGAATCCGCTCCGGAAGAGGCCGCCGCGCCAGCACCTGAAGCGGCGCCAGCACCGGAAGCCGAAGCCGCGCCTGCGGCAGAGGAATCGCCCGCTCCGGCCGGCGAAGAGAAATCGGAACCGGCTTCCGCCTAACGACTCTCGGTCATGCGCGAATTTCTAGAGTTCGTCGTCCGCGCTCTGGTCGAGTTTCCGGATGAAGTGATGCTTTCGGAGATTCCGTCCGGCAACCTGACGGTCTTCCGTCTGCAGATGCGCAAAACGGACGTTGGCCGCATCATTGGCCGCAATGGCCAGACGATTCAGGCGATTCGCGCGTTGCTCAGCAGCGCCGCTTCCCGGCACGACCAGCGCGCCACGCTCGAGATCGTCGAATAACTTCGCCCATCCTGCGGTCAGGAATCGAAAAACCTCTGTGTTCTCTGTGAGCTCTGTGGTGAATTCCTCTGCTTCTCGTTGCGCCCCGGGATCTCTCGGTTTCGCCTAACGGCTTTCGCTCGGGATGACAGCGGGGCGAAGCGTCATACTTTGCTGCGATGCGCATCGATATCCTGACGCTCTTCCCAGACATCTGCGGCGCGCCGCTCAACGTCAGCATGATGAAACGCGCGCAGGAAAGCGGTGCGCTCGATCTGCACATTCACGACATTCGACAATGGACGACCGATAAGCATCACGTGGTCGATGATTCTCCGTTTGGCGGCGGGCCCGGTATGGTGATGAAGCCGGAGCCAGTTTTTGCGGCGGTCGAAGCGCTGCGCAACGCGGTGAGCAAGGTTGTGCTGATGACGCCCCAAGGGAAACGATTCGAGCAGGCGACGGCTCGAGCGTTTTCACAAGAGCAGCATTTGATTGTCCTCTGCGGACACTACGAAGGCGTCGATCACCGCATCGTCGAGCATCTCGTCGATGACGAAATTTCGATCGGCGATTATGTGCTGACCAATGGCGCGATCGCGGCCGTGGTTTTGGTTGATGCCGTGACGCGATTGCTGCCGGGAGCGCTGGGGGATGATCAATCGGCGATCGACGAGAGTTTCAGTGAAGGCTTGCTCGAAGGGCCGCACTACACGCGACCAGCTGAGTTTCGCGGGTGGAAGGTGCCAAATATTTTGCTCTCGGGAAATCACGCAGCCATTGCGACGTGGCGGAAGGAAGAGGGCCGACGACGCACGGAGAAAAACCGGCCCGATCTTCTCGGATAGCGAAACGGGTTCTCTGGGTAGCGCAGGCTGCCAGCCTGCGGGTCGCGGCAGCTTGCCGCGACTGCGGTGAGACGGCGTCGCTGACAGAAAGAACTACGGACGTTACCGCCCATTTTCGGCAGGCTGCCGAAAACTGCAGGCTGGCAGCCTGCGCTACCCGGAATCGCGAACCCGCCCCAACACCACGCACGCGTTGATGCCGCCGAACCCAAAGGAGTTGCTCAGCACGTAATTTAACTTTGCCTCGCGCCCATGATTCGGGACGACGTCGAGATCGCAGGCGGGATCGGGGTTCGCGTGATTCAAAGTGGGCGGAATCCAATTCTGGTGTAGCGCCAGCGTGCAGAGCGCGGCTTCGATCGCACCGGTCGCGCCTAACGGGTGGCCAGTATAACCCTTCGTTCCGCTCAGCGGAATTCGACGTGCGTGCTCGCCGAAGACTTCTTTAATGGCGAGCATCTCGGTGCTGTCGCCAATCTGCGTGGAGCTGGCGTGCGCGTTGACGTAATCGATTTGCTCCGGCGCGAGACCGGCATCGGCCAGCGCATGACGCATGGCGTGAATGGAAGAGTCGCCCGATGGCAGCGGCGTCGTCATGTGATGGGCGTCGTTGTTCAAACTGTAGCCAAGCAACTCCGCATAAATGTGCGCGCCGCGTTTCTGCGCATGTTCCAGTTCCTCGACGACGAGTGAGGCGGCACCTTCGCCCATGACGAAGCCATCGCGCATTTGATCGAACGGCCGGCAGGCCAACGCGGGATCGGCCTGCCATTGGCTCATCGTTTTGATAATGGCGAACGCGCCAAACGTGAGCGGCTTGAGGGGAGCTTCGGCGCCACCGGCGATGATCACATCGGCAAAATCATCGCGGATATAACGGAGCGCTTCGCCGACGGCGACGGTGCCGCTCGCGCAACTATTCGAGTTCGTGGTGCCGACGCCGCGGAAACCGAATTCAATCGCGATATTGGAATGAGCGGAGCCGCCGAAGACTTGGAGCGCGAGCGTTTGATTTACGCCGCGCGTTCCTTTCTTCAAAAAATGGGCGTGCTGATCTTCCGCGTTGGCCACGCCGCCGAGCGCGGTGCCGAAGCTGACGCCAACGCGATGCTGTGGCTGCTCGCGCGAGTAGGCGAGGCCGGCATCGTTCAGCGCCATTTTCGCGGAGGCGACGGCAAATTGCGCGTAGCGATCGAGCCGCTTCAAACGATGCGGCGGAAAATATTCTTCTGGATTCCAATTTGGGATCTCAGCGCCGCAATGCGCGTTGAAGCCCTCTGTGTCGAAGCTGGAAATGCGAACGATGCCGCTCTTTTCGGCGCGCAGGCCGCGCCAAAATTCTTCGCGGCCAATGCCGATGGCAGTGATGGGACCGAGCCCCGTGATGACGGCGCGACGGCGGCTCATGAGGCGACGGTTCCGGTCTCCAAATACGTTTTCATGCAGTGCAGCGTTTTGGTCGCGACCGGATGAATGAAACCGGCGCCGATGATTTTCTCGGCGATGGGTGCAACCGCAGCGACGCGGAATTTCAGATGGTGAACGATTTCCACGCGCACGCCATCCGGCGATTCAGTAAAAGTCCATACGACATCCATTCCTTTGGTAAACGCTTTCAAGTGGTGGAAGCGGACCTCCATTTTTTCGCGGTCGATGATTTGCTCGGAAGTCCAGGCGATCGGAATTCCGCTGCGCACAGCTGCCATGATGACCATGTTTCGGTCTACGCCGCGCTCGAGATAATGGATGTAGCGATAGTGCGGGAGAATTTTTGGCCAAAGCTCAAGATTGGCTGCGGTCTCGAAGATTTTCTCGCGCGGCGCATGCATGATGATCGAGTTTCCAGTGTGCATGCGTGGTGAATTCCGAGGGTGATTTACTTTAGGTGTTCCGCTGAGCAAGGCAAAGCGCGATGCCCCATTAGATCGGGGAGCGCACGCTTGTAGCGCGAACTTTTCCTGATGCGTTGATCTTCAGGAAAGATTGTTTCGGCAGAATGCCGAAACCAGCACGCTACAAGCGTGCGCTCCCCGGAGTTTTGCGGCGGCGTTTCACCTGGTAGGTGAGGAAACATTCGTCGCCGATCACGCGCATATCCTTCAGCGTGCAACGGACGCTCGCCAGCAGGAAATCGGTGCGCATGCCAGTGAGCGTGGGCGCCGCGGCGCCGCCGAAAACCAACGGCGCGATGGTGAGATTCAATTGATCGACGAGATCGCGCTCAAGCAACGAGCGAAAAAGCTCTGCGCCACCTTCGCAGGCGATGAAGCGCACTTTGTAATCGCGCCGTAATTGCTGCAGCATCCAAAGCAGATCGACCTCCGGTGCATCGCTCAGATAGAGCGTGGCTTTCTTGCGCAGCTCTTTCTGGTAACGCTGCGGCATGCGCGTGGTTGAAAAAATAACGACGGGCGAAATGTCGGATTGAAAGATTTTGAGAGCGGGATCGATGCGGCCTTCAATCGAAACCACGACGCGGACCGGATAGGGCGATTGACCGCGGGCGACGCGCGCATCGCGCAATTCCGTTCCGGGCAGGCCGAGACGCACGTTGTCCTTTTTTAAGGTGCTGTGCCCGATGAGGACGGCGTCGCCTAACGAACGCTGCCGGAGCAGGTGCGCCTTGTCTTCGCGCGAGGTGAAATCGATCGGCGAAAAAGTGCGCGTGGTGATCTTGCCATCCACCGTCATCGCGAAAGTGGCGGCGACGAACGGACGATCTTTCGGAGGGACGTGCTTCTGCACGTCCGGGGTTCTGGCGCGTCGAGTTCGAGCGGGCGGACGTGCGGAAGCACGTCCCTCCGAAGATGGGGCGCGCGAGGTTTTCTTCGGTTTCCTATTCGCTTTGCCCGATTTCATGTTCCAACGACGCGACTTCCTTCTTCATCTCGCGCAGCTTCACATGACCGCTCTGGCCGCTCGGTTTGTAGAAGAAGTAAACGATTCCGCCGGGCGCGCAGCAGAAGAGCATGACGAGAAAACTCATCGAGCCGATCAAGACCGCGGTCGCTTCCGGTACGCCGCAGAGGCCGTGAAGCATCACCTGAAAAATCTTCTCGCGCAGACCAACGCCGGCGAAGCTGATGGGCAACGCCGAGATGGTGCGTTCGATCGGCATGATGGCGAAGAAATCGATGACCGCGACTTTGGCGCGAAAAGCGTAGGCGACGAAGAGGAAGGTGGCGAAGGTGGAGAGGTGCGCGACGATCGAGCAACCGAACGCGGCCAGGGTGTCGCCCCAATGTTTCGCGTAAAGATGATAGGCGGCGGAAAGTTCGATCAAACGTTCGCGACCCGGGAAGCGATCGGGCAGCGAATGGAGAAGGTTGAAGCCGCTGACGATGAATGACGTGACGAGAGCGAGGACGGAGCTCCCGAGAATGGCGAGCAAAATCCAGAGTAAGTGTTTGCTCGCCGGAGTTTGAGCAAGCCAGTCGTAACGCATGGCGATGAGCGTCCCAGTTATGGTGATGAGCGCGATGAGGCCGATGACGCGGTCGAAGACGACGGCAAGGAGCGCGCCCATTTTCTTCGGCGTCTCTTTGAGCAGGAGATAAGTTTTCATGATGTCGCCGCCCGTGCCGCCGGGCAGGAACTGGTTGTAGAACATGCCGATGAGAAAGAGGCCGGAGACGCGCCGGATGTTTAATCGAATGTCCTGCGTGCGAAGCAGAATATGCCAGCGGATCGCGGCCGAGATTTCGACCATGGCGTAGGCCAGGATCGCCGGCAGCACCCAGCGATAATCGGCCGCGCGCAACGCGACCGCCATTTGCGCGCGTTTCGCCGGATCGTGAAAAACCCAGACGAGCACGGCGACGGTGACGGCGATCTGCAGGATGCTGAGGAGAATTTTTTTCATTCGCCGAAACGCTCCTTCCAAAGCACAACCGAGCGCTTGATGTCGTCGGCTGTTTTGCGCGGGCTCATTTCCCAAACGTAAAGCAGGTCCTTCGGCAGAAGCGGCACCAGTTTTTCGAAATCGACGCTGCCGGCGAAGGGCGGCTGATGGTCTTGCCCAGGCCAGATGCAATCCTGCAAATGGCAGCCGAGCGCGCGCGAGCCGATGGTGCGCAGCCATTCCGCGTGATCGAGGAAGCCAAGGTTTTCCTTGATCTGGATGTGTCCCATGTCGTGCCAGTACCCGAATTTCGGGGAATTGATTTCGTCGAGCAAGGCGGGCAATTCGCGTTCACTTGGGATTTCTTCGTAACCGCGCCGGCCTTCGACGCCGAGGCGCACATTTTTGTTCGCGGCGTATTCGGCGATGCGTTTCAGGCAATCTTTCACTCGAGCGAGATAGGGCGCTGCGGCGGCTTCGCGCTTCTGCACGGCTTTCACTTTGCGTTTCACGTATTCGCGCGAGAGCTGTTTGCCTTCCTTGGCCAGCGCGATGAGCTCGTCGGTGATCGGATTCATGCGCACTTCACCGAGGTGGAGCACGATGAAAGGCGCGCCGAGACGTTCCGCGAAGTCGATGGTTTGAAATGTCTGCTTCAAGGCCCGCTCTCGTTCGTGCTGGTAGGGCGCGGAGAATTTGTAGCAATCGGGCGAGGCGCCCATCACTTCGACGGGCAGCGGACAGAAGTTGTGCAGGCTGCTGAAGCGGACTTCGCCGGCGTCGAAAAGTTTTTGGATTCCCGGCATGAGGGAGAGACGAATTCCGTGGCCCAATTCGATCAAATTGAACCCGAGCCGTTTAATCTCGCGCAGCATGGGTTCGCCTTCGGTGTGACGCCCGGAATTCCAGCAGGTGGAGAACGAAATCATGCGGAATGATGAAACGCGAGAGGCGAAATTCGAAGTCCGAAAACCGAAATCCGGAACAATGAGGAATGACGAATGACGAGGTTTCCTCGTGGATGCGCTGGGTTCGTCATTCGAGTTTTGTCATTGATTCGGGCTTCGAATTCTGGGTCGGATTTTCTTGCCTAGGGCACGCTAGCCGCCGCCACTTCGGGTTCCGGCTCAGCCACAGGCGTGACTGGCCGATCGCAGACAGTGCGGCCGGCCAGTGTCAGGACGGTGACCGATCCGATGCCGAAACAAACGGCCGCGATGCAAAGCGCGGGGCGCATGCCGATCCAGTCGGATACGCTGGTGATCATCAATCCCGCGATCGGCATTAATCCAAAAAAACTGAGCCCGAAGATGGCGGAGATGCGGCCGCGCAACGGACCGGGCGCGCGTTCCTGCACGATCGTTCCGGCCAGGCCGAAATTAAGGGAAAGGCCGACAGCCAGTGCGCCCATGGCAGCGGCGGTGAGAAGGAAGCTGTGGGCAAGTGACATCGCAAAAAGCGCGCACGCGGCCAGGACCACGGCGCCGGTCATGAATTTCAAACGCAAGTGCCGCGCCACGCTGAGCAAACCGAGCGCGCCGGTCAGCGAACCGACGGCGGAAGTGGCCATAAGAAGACCGAGCCGGCTCGGGCCGAGATGCAGAACATTCCGCACATAGAGCGGCAGCATGACGGAGATGACCGGGAAAACGAAGATGGTGGTGAGGGCGATGAGCGCGATCATGGAAAGGATGGTGCGATCCTGCCGCACATAGCGGATGCCATCCTTAAAACCGCTGCGGCGCTGTTCTTCTTCCTCGGCTGTTCCCTGGGTTCGGGCCGGCAGTGAGAGCATGGCAATGATGAGCGCGATGAACGAAATGGCGTTGCAGAAAAACGCGGAAGCCGCGCCCCACCAGGCGACGAACAATCCAGCGAGCGACGGCCCGATTAAACGCGAGCCGTGAAAAACCGAGCGATCAAGCGCGATGGCGGTGGCGATTTCGTCGGGTTTCACCAACTCCGGCACGAGCGCGTTGATGGCCGGCATTTCGAAAGCGACGCAGCAACCGAGGATGGCCGCGAGAATGAGCACGTGCCAGATCTGGATCGAGCCGGTGAAGACGAGCAGGCCTAACGAAACAGCGGTGAAGATCTGCACGATCTGCGTGATGATCAAAATACGGCGCTTGTCGAAGCGATCTGCTGCGGAGCCACCGTACATGGTCAGGGCGAGTGTCGGGATGCCGGCCGCGAAGTTGACCAGCCCGAGGACAACGGCGCGATCGGTGAGGGAACTGACCACCCAAGCCTGCGCCATCACCTGCATCCAGGTGCCGGTATCGGAGATGGCGGAGCCGACGATGTAGCGGCGGAAAGCTCCGGGCGCGAGCAGTTGCAGCGCGCGCCGACCGAAGCCTTTTTCTCCCGATTTCATGCGCGAAACTCATACGCGCGAGTGCGCCTTCCCGCAATGAACGGGCGGCGATAGGGCGCGCTAATGCGGGCGGTAATGATTCGCGATCACGAGGAGAGCGGTCAGCAGGAGGAGCGCGCCGATGATGATGGTGATCGCTTTGCCGGTGTCTTTGGACATGAGCGCAAAGTGTGGCGCGGAATTTCGTGGGCGTCCAGAATCTGTTTGCGCGGGCTCGCCAGATCAGCCGCGCATCAATCGGCCCTAATAATCCCAGGCGATATGCACAATTCGCCATTCATTGTGTTTCCGGAGAATTTCCAGTCTCACCCATACGTTTCCGTTTTCGCAGAGCAGACGTTCACGAAACAGGCCGCGGATCTCCAGTTCCTCATCCCGCATCGAGGTTGAAAACCTGGCACCAATCGGACCGCCCAGTTTGACGGAGCCCAATTGTTCGACGCGATCGAGGAAACCCCGTGCCGAAGACAGACGTCGCTGTTCGAGCGCGTGGGCCGAAAGGTAATCGGCGTCGTGATCGATGAAAACGCGGTGCAGGGTGGTGAAGGCGAATCGCGTGCCTTCGTTTTCGAGGCGCTTCTTGTAGACGAAAAAACCGACGTAGCCAAAACCGATGCTGGCGAGAACAAGCAGAAAAACCACGCCAGTAAGAAGCGATTGCCAGAGGCTGGCACTCTCTCGTTGGCGGCGGGCAAAAGCGTAAACCGCCGGCGCGAGAGCGAGATAGGCGAAGATGATGCCGAGGCCGATTCCGTAAACGATCGTCAGGCCGTCGCCTTCCCGCAGCCCCCAGACAAATTCGCGCAACGCCAGGAACCCGATGAGCGGCGCCGCGATCCAACGGGCCCAGTTTTGCCCGATCCACATCAGGAAAAGAAAAACGCAGACGAACCAGCCGATGAGCACTTGAAAGAAGAACGCGTTCGTCTCGCCTTCGAAAAGAGCGGCAAAGGTGGAAGCGGCCTGTGCAATAAGGAAGAGACCAGAGATCAGGATGATGGCGACACGCCCACGCCGCCACGGCTCGCGATCTGGAATGGCTTCGCGCCACAGCGGAAGCGGCTCGTCGCTGTCCGATCGCTTACTCATTGTCTGGACTCACGGAAAATGCGTCCAACTGCCAGTGGCCGCTCTTTTGCGAAATCTCCAGGTAAGCAAAGGCGCGCTGATGCGGATAGGTGAGATGCGCGGTGAAGGTGCCCGACGGCGAGAAGAAGCGCTCCGCAAAAACGATCTTGCCGTCGATATCGAAAGGCTGCCGGGGCACGCCCATCTTCGCGAGGCTCTCGTTGATGTAGGCGACACTGCCGGCGTGATAGCGACGGCGCAGGTCGGACGACAGATTTGGTTCCAGGTAGTTGGGGTCGTGATCGACGAGCAGCCGGACGAGCGTTTCGCGAACGTATTCGCGGCCATCCTTTTTCGTCTCGTACTGTTGATAAAAGAGCCACCCCACGAAAGCGGCAAAAAGCGCCACCAGGATAAGGAGAGCGACCAGACCTTCGGCACGCTCGTGGCGGGGATGAGATTCTGGCGGTCGCACTGAACGGAGGAAATCAGGGGTTTCAAACTGCATGGGAGAAGACCGGAATTTTCTCCAAGACGGCCCGCGCCGTCAAAACGAAAAAGCAGCCGATTGCGCAACGACGCCCGCTTCTTTTATTGGTCGCATATGCGGATCGATAAATTTACGCAGAAGATGCAGGAGGCATTGTCGGCGGCGCAGGATCTGGCTTCGCAAGGGCAAAGCAGCGAGATCACCAACGATCATTTTCTGCTCGCCCTCCTCGAACAGAACGACGGCGTGACGCGGCCGTTGCTTGAGAAGATTGGCGCGCCGCCGGCGAATTTGCAGGGGCGATTGCAGCAGGATTTGGCGCGCAGGCCGAAGGTGAGCGGAGCGGACGTCCGGCTCGGGAACGAATTGCGCCAGACGCTCGACGCCGCCGAACGCGAGATGGCGACGTTGAAGGACGAATTCACCAGCGCCGAGCATTATCTTCTCGCCCTAACGAGCGATGATTCCGCGGCTGCCCATGCCTTTAAGGAAGCGGGCGCGACGCGCGACATATTAATGCAAGCTTTGCAGCAGGTGCGAGGTTCGCAGCGCGTGACCGATCAGAATCCGGAGGGCAAATATCAGACGCTCGAAAAATATGGGCAGGATCTGACGGAGCGCGCGCGGCGCGGCAAGATCGATCCGGTCATCGGCCGCGATAACGAAATCCGGCGCATCATGCAGGTGCTCTCGCGGCGCACGAAAAATAATCCGGTGCTCATCGGCGAACCGGGGGTGGGCAAGACAGCGATTGTGGAAGGTCTCGCCCGCCGCATCATTTCCGGCGACGTCCCGGAGTCGTTAAAGCAAAAGCGGCTCATCGCGATGGATATCGGTTCCATGGTGGCGGGCGCCAAATTCCGGGGCGAATTCGAGGATCGGCTCAAGGCGTTTCTCAAGGAAGTGACCGATTCGCAGGGCGAGATCATTTTGTTCATCGATGAGTTGCACACCAGTGTCGGTGCGGGTGCGGCGGAAGGTTCGGTCGATGCGTCGAATTTGTTGAAGCCGCAACTGGCGCGCGGCGAATTGCGCACCATCGGCGCGACGACGCTGACCGAGTATCGGAAGTACATCGAGAAGGATGCCGCGCTCGAACGGCGTTTCCAGCCGGTGATGGTGAACGAGCCGAGCGTGGAAGATACCATCGCGATTCTGCGCGGGTTAAAGGAACGCTACGAAGTCCATCATGGTGTGCGCATTCGGGATGCGGCGCTGGTCGCGGCGGCGGTCCTTTCGGATCGCTACATCAGCGGTCGATTCCTGCCGGACAAAGCGGTCGATCTGGTCGATGAAGCGGCCTCGCGTTTAAAGATCGAGCTCGATTCCATGCCGACGGAGATAGACGTGATCGAACGCGAGATCATGCAGCACGAGATGGAGCGGCAGGCGTTGAAGAAAGAGAAGGACGCTGCGAGCAAGGAGCGATTGCAAAAGATCGAGAAGGAGTTGGCCGACTTGAAGGAAAACTCCGGCGCGCTCAAGGCCGAGTGGCAAAAGGAAAAAGCGGTCATCGACGAACAGCGCAAGTGGAAGACAGAACTCGACGCGCTCCGCACGGAACTGGAACGCGCGCAACGCCGCGGCGAACTGGGGAAAGCGAGCGAGATTCAGTACGGGCGCATCCCGGAGCTGGAACGCAAACTCGCGGCCGTCGCCGCGGAGGAGGGGAAAGAAGCCGGCTCGACCTTGTTGCGTGAGGAAGTGACCGAAGAGGATATCGCGGAAGTCGTCTCGAGCTGGACGCACATTCCCCTCTCGCGTTTGCAGGAAGGCGAGCGCGAGAAGCTGGTGAAAATGGAGGAGCGCTTGATGAAGCGCGTGATCGGGCAAAAGGAAGCGATCGTTGCGGTTTCAAACGCGGTGCGTCGCGCGCGCGCCGGTTTGCAGGACGAAAATCGGCCGATTGGTTCCTTCATTTTTCTCGGGCCGACCGGCGTCGGCAAAACGGAACTCTCACGCGCACTTGCCGAGTTTTTGTTCGACGACGAGAACGCCATGATCCGCATCGACATGAGCGAATACATGGAGAAACACACGGTCGCGCGGTTGATTGGCGCGCCGCCTGGCTATGTCGGCTACGAGGAAGGCGGACAACTTTCCGAAGCGGTCCGACGCAAACCGTATTCGGTTATTCTTTTCGACGAAATCGAGAAGGCGCACCCGGATGTCTTCAACGTGCTCCTGCAAGTGCTCGACGACGGCCGCATCACGGACGGGCAGGGGCGCACGGTCGATTTCAAAAATGCGGTCATCGTCATGACTTCGAACATCGGCTCGCAGTTCATCACCGAAGAGCTGAACGCGGAGCAGCGCGAAGCGCGGGTGATGGAGGCGTTACGCGGACATTTCCGGCCGGAGTTTCTCAATCGCGTCGACGAGATCATCATCTTCGATCGGCTGACGGAAGAGAACTTGAAGAAGATTGTCGATATTCAGCTCTCGCGCCTAACGAAACGGCTCGAGCACCAGAAGATCACGCTCGATCTCACCGATAAGGCCAAGGCGTTTCTTGGGCAGGAAGGTTGGGATCCGGTTTACGGCGCGCGGCCCTTGAAGCGTGCGATACAACGGCGCATTCTCGATCCGCTCAGTCTCAATCTGCTGGAAGGGAAATTCCAAGAAGGTCAGACCATCCGCGTGGATGCGAAGGACGGCGTGCTCGACTTTGAAGCGGAGAGTTAAGTCGATTACGCGTTTTCGCTTTCAGGCTCAAAATCAGCAAGACGATCGCGAGCGGATGCGCCCGTGATTTTGCGGAGATTGGACCGAGCACGATCCGCTCCCTGCGCCAAGCGGCATTGCCAGGATCGAAGCGCGTAATTTTCGCGGCCCGCCTGCAGACAAGCGAGCGTGGGGCCATAGGCTCGACGGATGCCGGGCAACGCCGGCGGAATGGGATGGGCGGAATCGAGATGCGCGTAACGCCGCACCCACTCCGGCGCATCGCTGAAAATCGCGCTGCGCAGCGCATGTTCGGCAAAGGTTCGTACCGGGTTGCCCAGCCAGAAGTCGTGCAGGAAAACGAGCTGCGGTTTTCCCGATCGCAAGAGACTCAAACCGAGGTTGAGGGCGCGAAAATCCTTCGGCCCATCGATTAGGACGACATCATTCGGTTCCACCATTTCGGGCAGAAGACGCCGCGAATCGCCAAAGTGACAAGTAACGTTCGCGCAGCCCCGCAGCCGTTCCGCGGCAATGTCCACATCTTTGGAGTGGGCTTCCGATTCGATGCTGATGATAGACGCTTCGGGAAACAGCCGGGATAACACGAGCGTGCTCTGCGCGCGCGCCCGCCCCGATTCCAAAATTCGCCGGGGTCGCAAAGGAGCGACCAGCGCGTAAAAGAAAAACAGCTCGCTCGGCCGAATGCCTTTGTTCGCATGCGAAAGACCGGCCGTGCGCTCACGGTAGTCGTTGAACAAAGCTTCCGCGTCGGCCAGCACGCGGGTCTCATTGAGCATCTCGCAGAGTGGAGTTGCGCGGGCCGCTGTCAATCGTTCGTCCCGGCAGGCACTTGCATCGCATCGGTTCCGCAGCAGCGTAGCCTCTTCTATGATGCGCTTATCCATCCGATCACTTCGCCTTCTGTTTCTGCTCGCGGCCAGCATCGTCACCCTCGGCAGCCTCGCCGCGCAAAATCTTCCGAATACGACGCGGCTGCTCCGTTTTCCCACGACCAACGGCAACCAGATCGTCTTCTGCTACGCGGGCGAACTTTACACCGTGGCGAAGGATGGCGGGATCGCACGGCGCCTAACGAGTGGCCCTGGCTACAGTTCGTTTCCGCGCTTTTCCACCGACGGCACGCAGCTCGCCTTCACCTCGCACTACGACGGCAACACCGAAGTCTACGTCATGCCGGCGGAAGGCGGCCCGCCCAAACGCCTCACCACCACCGCCACGCTCGGCCGCGACGACATCTCCGATCGCATGGGCCCGAACAACATCGTGATGGCTTGGGAAAACACGAAGCCGCTCATCGTTTTCCGCTCGCGCAAACAATCGTTCAATTCGTTTAACGGCGACCTTTTCACCGTCGGACTCGACGCCGAGCTGCCGACGCATTTGCCCATTCCGCGCGGCGGTTTCGTTTCCTTTTCGCCCGACGACTCGAAGATGGTTTTCAACCGCATCTTCCGCGAATTCCGCACCTGGAAACATTATCGCGGCGGCATGGCCGATGACGTCTGGCTCTTCGATTTCAAAACCGGCACGACCACGAATCTGACCAACAATCCCGCGCAAGACATCTGCCCGATGTGGGCGCCGGATAACAAAATCTATTTCCTCTCCGATCGCGATGGCCGCATGAACCTCTTCGTTCTCGACCAGGCGACGAAGGAGCAGAAACAGCTCACCACCTTCAAGGATTTCGACATCAAGTTTCCGTCGATCGGCAAGGGCGCGATCGTCTTCGAGCAGGCCGGTTACATTTGGCGTTACGATCTGGCCAGCGGCAAAGCGGCGCCCGTCCCGATCCACATCAAAGAAGATTTAGCCTCGGGCCGCTCGGCCCTGGTCGACGCATCGAAGCATATCGAATCGGTCAGCCCGGCGCCGGATGGCGAACGGGTCATCGTGGTCGCGCGCGGCGATCTTTACTCGGTCCCGGCGAAAGATGGCGCGCCGCGCAACCTGAGCAGAACTTCGAATGCGCACGAGCGCGATGCCGTTTGGTCGCCCGACGGAAAATGGATCGCCTATAACTCCGATATCACCGGCGAGAACGAGTTTTATGTTCGTGCGCAAGACGGCAAGGGCCAGCCGCAACAGCTCACCAAAAGCGCGGACACTTATTACTACAGCGTCGTCTGGTCGCCCGACAGCAAGAAGCTGCTCTGGAGCGATCGGATGCTGCGGCTGCGTTATGTCGATATCGCGAGCAAGGCAGTCACGGAAGTCGACCAGGATAAATACGGCGAGGTCGGTTCGTATGATTGGTCGCCTGACAGCCAATGGATCATTTGGTCGCGTCCGGAAGAGAGTGGCATTTCCAAGGTCAATCTCTTCTCGATTGCGAGTAAGAAAGCGATCGCGGTGACGGACGATTGGTACAGCGCCGGCAACTCGACGTTTAGCGACGACGGCAAATACGCGATGTTCAGTTCCGGCCGCGACTTTAAACCGGTTTTCGGCGAGGAAGAATTCGAAGCCATCTATCGCGACATGGAACGGCCGTATCTCGTGACGCTTTCCAAGGACACGCCGTCGCCGCTCGCGCCGCGCAGCGATGAAGTGGGCAAGAGCGACAAGAAGGACAAGGAGAAGCAGGGGGATAAAGGCGAGAAGAAAGACGAAGGAAAGAAGAAGTCGCCCAACGTCAAAGTCGACGCGGACGGTCTTTCCAGCCGCATCATCGGGATCGACGTCACGCCCGGCATTTACACCGGCCTTCGTTTAGTCGATGGCCGCCTCTTTTATCTGCGCCGCACGGTCGCCGACAAGGAAGACGCCGAGGGCGACAACAGCGATCAGAAATGGCATCTCTGCTCCTACAGTCTCGAAGATCGAAAAGAAACTGTGCTCGGCGACGTGACCAGCTACGAGATCACCCGCGACGGCAAAAAAATGCTGATCAAGAACGGCAAGGATTACGCGATGATCGATCTGCCGAAAGAGAAGCTCGAGACCAAGGATCACGAGATCACCTTGAAAGGGCTCGACATGATGCTCGACCGGCACGCGGAGTGGAACCAGATCTACTTCGAAGCCTGGCGGCAGATGCGCGATTTCTTCTTCTCGCCCACCATGAACGGCGTTGATTGGAAAGCGCAACGCGACAAATACGCGGCGCTGCTGCCGTTCGTAAATCATCGCAACGACCTCACCTATCTGCTCGGCGAACTGATCGGTGAGTTGAACAACGGCCATTCCTACGTCGGCGGCGGTGAGCGACCTGAGACACCGCGCATCAAGCTCGGCCTCCTCGGCGCGGAACTTTCGCGCGACGCAGCCAGCAAGGCTTATCGCATCGATCGCATTTTAGCCGGGCAAAATTGGGACGAAGCGACGCGTTCGCCGCTCACCGCCATTGGCGTGAACGTGAAGGCCGGCGATTACATCTTGGCTGTCAACGGTACGCCCGTCTCCTCGTTAGCCAATATTTACGACGCGCTCATCGGCACGGCCGGGAAGCAGGTCATTCTGCGCGTCAATTCTTCGCCTAACGAGCAAGGCGCGCGCGACGTCACGGTGGTCCCGACCGCGGACGAAGCTTCGCTCTACTACATCGCGTGGGTGCAGAAGAACATCGATTACGTGAGCAAGAAGACGAACGGGCAGGTCGGTTACCTGCACATTCCCGATATGGGCGAGGACGGCCTGAATCAATTCACGAAACTCTACTTCCCGCAGATTCGGAAGAAGGGTCTCATCGTTGACGTGCGCGGGAACGGCGGCGGCTTCGTTTCGCCCCTGGTCATCGAGCGGCTCCGCCGCGCGCTCGTTATGGTGGAGATGGCGCGCAACAGCGCGCCGCAGACGAATCCTGCGCAGACCTTCCTCGGACCAATGGTCACGTTGATGGACGAATTCTCGGCGTCGGACGGCGACATTTTCCCGTATCGATTCAAGGCGATGGGTCTCGGCAAATTGATCGGCAAACGTAGTTGGGGCGGCGTGATCGGCATTCGCAATCCGCTGCCGCTGGCCGATGGCGGGCAGTTGTTTAAACCGGAATTCGCGCCGTATTCGAAAGATGGAAAGAAATGGGTGATCGAAAGCCACGGCGTTGATCCCGATATCGTGGTCGATAACGATCCGGCGAAGGAATATCGCGGCGAAGATCAGCAGCTCGATCGCGGCATCCAGGAAGTGCAGGAGGAGATGAAGACGAAGAATTACGATCTGCCGCCAATCCCGCCCTTCCCGAATCGCAATCCGGCGAGCGCAGCCACCCCGGCCGCGAGCGCGACACCGGCGAGCGGGCAATAAGGAATTGCGTTGAAGAATCGCGCCGAGATCGAAGCCTGGGCGCGCGAGCTGTATCACGAGCATGTCGATCGCAAGGACGCGGCGGGATTTGCCGCGATTTTTGCCGAGAATGGGCAGCTGCGTTTCGGCAATGAAGTGCCCATTGTCGGCCGGAAGAATATTGAAACGGCGATCGCGCAGTTTTTTCAAGCGATGGAATCGCTGCGGCACGAATTCCAGACCATCTCGATCGACGGCGATGCGATTTTCCTGGCGGCGGTCGTTACCTACCGCCGGCACGACGGAAAGGTGGTTTCGGTTCCAGCGATGACGGTCTTTCGCACGGAGGGCGAAGCGAAAATATTTCGGGCAAGGAGTTGCGATATTTACGTCGATCTTGCGCCGCTCTTTTCCTAGTCATCCCGAGCGCAGTCGAGGGATCCCGCGGCAGCGTTAACAATCAGGTCCCGAGAACGGGAAAATTTGGAACTCCGAAAGCGTTCGCGAGCAGGCACAGGAGACCGGGAATTAAAAAGCTCTGTGTTCTCTGTGAACTCTGTGGTGAATTCTTCGGCGTTTCGTTCCGCCCCGGGATCCCTCGGCTTCGCTCGGGATGACAGAAATTCGTTGAACGATCGGGAATCGGTGGTGTCTTAACGGCCATGATGAAAAAATTTAGCGGGCTGGCGTTGTTGGCGATGGGGATGTTGGTGGTCTCACCGGTGTTTGGGGAAGATGCGTGCTGTTCGAAAAGCGCGAGCAAAACGGCGAAAATGGAATGCGCCGCAGGCTACGCGAAAATGAATCTGACGACGGAACAAAAGACGAAGCTGACGGCGTCGCAGGAAGAATGCGAAAAGGCCGGCTGCACCAAGGAAAGCCAGGAGAAATTCATGGCCGACGCAAAGCAGATTCTGTCCGTCGAGCAATACGCGCAGTTGAAGACAAGTTGCGCAAAAGCCGCGAAGAAGAGCTAGTGCCGTGTAACGCCGACGACGACCCGGGGATTTTTCCCAGCCTGCTGCACTCGACCGCTTAAAGCGGTCAAGTGCAAAAACCTGACGGGGCGGATTTAGCAGGTGAATGCGAATGCCGCGCGCTTCGGACGGATCCGAAAGCACTGCTCTCATTTCGAGATGGCACTGTCTTAGAAGCTGTCCGAAAAGTGCCGCAGCCGTAACACAGGCTTCCAGCCTGTCAGGTCGCGCGGAGTTCCAGCCCCGAATTTACCGATCGTGCAGGCAGGATGCCTGCACGACCTGACAGCCAGGATGGCTGTGTTACGATTTTCGGACGGTTTCTAGCGCCTCTTTGGCCGGCCGTAAGCGAAGCCGGTCGTTTTCACGATGACGTCTTCGTGAATGAGGAAGCCGTGCGACTGCTTGCCGGTCGGGTTTCCAAACATGCTGCGCGCGTTCACCGTGACGAGGACGAGGTAACCGTAGATGGGTTTTCCGTTCGGGCCAGGCAGGTCGGCTTTGCGCGGCTCGGTCTGCCATTCAACCTGGGCCGAGAGCGGATCGTGCAGATGCGAGAAAAACCAATCCATGATGATGGCTTTGTATTTGTTCGGGTAACGGCCGTAAACGGGATCGATCGGGCCGCGCGTCGGCGTGGGCGTGACTGGCTTCGGCGTGATGGTGGGAGAAACGGAAGCGGTTGGGGTCGGCGTAATCGTCGCGGCGGGACTCGTTAGGGGATTGGCGGCCGCAGGCGCGGCGCTGGCCACGTTGCCGCCGGAGAGTGATTGCTGGAGCAGGTAGGCGAGGCGCCAGCCGGCTTTCTGCAAATCCTTGCGCACGACGCGCGCAGACCAATCGCGATAGGAGAGACCGTCCGGCATTTCTTTCTCGGTGGCGTTGGCCTCCGCCACTTTGTTTTTTCCATCGGGCCGGACGTGGACGTTGGAGAAACTGAGGCGTTCGTAGGCTTCGCGCGCCTGCGGGAGAATGTCGTTGGCCCAGGCTTCGCCGAGATCATCCGTCGGGGTATTGGCGGTGAGCTGCCAGCCTGGCGGTTCGGTTTTGGCAAGGACGCTGACGAGCTGTTGTTTCGGCCCGCTGTTGATGGCGGCAGTGCGTTCCTTTTTGTTGAGGCCGACCGGGAGATTGTTGAACTGCGCCATGACGACTTCGTTATCCCAAAAGCCGTGGAGTCTGAGGCGTCGATTGTTAGTCGAGCCGGCTTGCAGGAGATCGAGCAGGACGGAATTGCCGCCTTGGTCTTCGAGAGCGTTCGGTGTTTTGTCGGGGTCGACTGTTGCCCCACCGGCACTGAAATACTCGGCGCCCACGTGCAAGGGCTGATGAATATCGCCGACGTAATGGGCGAGCAGAATCACGGCGACGGCCGGCGTGATCTTGCGGTCGTTATTGGCCGGAATTTCGCCACGCAAAACCTGCACGCAATAACGCACCATATGGACGAGATCCCATTGACTGCGGCCGACTTTGCCATCGGCATATTTTTCCGGCGCGAAGACCGGGACGTCCGTGTAGTGGAACCAATGATGCGAGGGAATGCTGTCGTTGGCAGCGCCTTCGGCGGGAGGCGGATTCGCTTTCCAAAAAGCGCGCAATTGCTGCTCGATGGCTGGCGTTTCCGGATATTGCGGGTAGGCGCTCAGATCGTCGGAGCCTCTACCGTCCCAAGCCTTGATTTCATCGGGAATGGTCGAAGCGCGTTCAAGAGTAAGGCCGGAAATGATCGCCTGAAGTTTTGCGGATGTCGATGTGTTGGCCAGCCGCATATCGGCAATGGCGCCGACAATTTCGTGGCCGGTAGGGCCGTAAGCGGACAAAGCCGTCTGACCGATGACAAGCAAGGCGACGGTAAAGAAAAAGCCGATCAATTTTCTCATACCTTATTTTGGCCGAATTCGCGCCGGTGTCGCCCTGAAATGCGATTTCAGTTCCGGGTATCGAGCGCCCCGGTTTCCGGTCTCCTCGGTCGCTCTCGTTCAGTCTTGCTCGAACAAATCCGGTCGGGTGACGCGTTCGCCTTTGAAGAAAACGTTCGTAATCGCGGAGAGAGCGCGAATGTCCTGCAGCGGATTTCCATCCACCACGATCAAACTCGCTTCCTTGCCTTTTTCAATCGTGCCAATGCGCTGATCGGCTCGGAGCAATTTTGCGGCGTTCAACGTCGCGGCCTGGAGGGCGACCTTGGCCGGAATTCCAGCAGCGACCCACAGTTCGACTTCGCGTTGCACGGTGGGCCCGTGCAGGACGAGCGTGTTGCCGGCATCGGAACCGGTGACCAGCATGACGCCGGCCTGCCAGGCGTTGCGCAGGTTGCGATCGCCGATCTTGAGGGAAAGCGGATAATGGTTCAGCCCTTCGCGCATCGATTTCATCTCCTCGCTGTGAGCGGCCTTCGCAGTCCCTTCGAGCAGCTCTTTCGGAGTGACCTGCTGGACTAACGAACGTTGCAGCAACTCGGTCTTTCCTTTAGCGAATTCTCTCAGCCCTTCGACCACGCTCAGTGTCGGATCGAAAGCCGTGCCTCTCGTTTTCATCTCTGCAATCGTCGCCGCCGGAATTTCGTCACGAAACGAACCGTGTTCGATCGAATCCGCGCCTAACGAGACAGCGTCGACGACATCGCGCGCATCGCCGGTGTGGATGGAGGCGGGCAATTTGTTGGTGTGGGCTTCGTCCACCACCGCGCGGAGGAGATCGAGGTTCATGCGATTAAAACTGTGGCTCGGGACGCCGGCTTCGAGGATGCCTTTGATCGCGTTGACGCCGCGGTGCGCGAGATCGTCCACCATCTGGCGCGCTTCCGACTGCGTCTTCGGGATGCGCAGGAATTGCGCGTCGAAACCTTCGCGCAAACCGGGCGGCATACTTTTCGCGTATTCGGTGCCATGGCCGCCTTCGGCGGTAAACAGCGGGCCGCAAAGGAAGAGCTCGCTTCCCAGCTTTTCGCCGCTGTTAAAACGCGCACGAAGCTTCAACATCTCATCGACTTTGTCGCCGGCGCTGCGCACCGCGGTGACGCCGCAATAGAGATACGACTCCAGCTCGCGTTCGTAGGATTTTTGCGGATCGAACTTCGACCAGTCCTCGTAGAATCCGCCGGGACCGCCGAGATGAACATGCACGTCGATCAAGCCAGGCAGCACGGTTTTCCCGGCGGCATCGATCGGGTCGGCGTTCAGCTCTTTGGCATCGGGAAATTTCCCATCGTAAACTTCGGCAATCTTTCCGCCTTTGATCAGGACCGCGCCTGACTCGATGACCTTTCCGTTGCCGACGAAGATGCGCGCATTCTGAATGAGCCAGGTGTGACCGCGGCGTCGCTCGCGTTCCAGGGTTTTGGCCTTGACCAAATCCTGACGGCTCCACGCCTGATAGCCGCCGAGAAAGAAGAACGGCAACAGGACGACGACGACCCACAGCTTGGCCGAAGGCCGAAGTTTTTCGCCTTTCTCCCAGCGAAACAGCTTTGTCGCGATAAAAATCCCAACGAAGCAGGTGAGGACGAGCGCGAGGCTGCTCAGCCAGTTTTGCGCGATCGTTTCGTTGCGCTGCATGATCCCGGAGATGCCGGTGACGAGATAGGTCGCCGGAATGAATTGGGTGACCGATTGCAGCCAATGCGGGAAGTAGGTGATCGGAATGGTGACGCCGCTCAGGAAGAGCATCACCATGTAAATCGGCTGGATGAGAATGTTGCTTTCCTGCGTGGAATTAACGACCGCGGCGATGATCAAGCCGAGCGTGCGGAACGCAGCCGCGCCCAGACACACGAAAAGGAAGAGCGAGAAGAGATTCGCCGGCATCGGCATGCCGTAGACATATTTTGCGAGGAGCAGCATCATGAGCACGCTCGGCAGATAGAGCACCACGCCCGTGATCATGGAAGCGAGGAGGAGCGGCACCGGCGTGATCGGCGTCACTTTGTAGCGGCGCAAAATATTCTCCTCGCGCTCCTGCACCGCGCGCATGCCCGCACCGAAAAGCCCGCTGCCGATGATGCCGAGCACGATCACCATTGTGACGACGAGCAACACGACTGATCCCTGATTCGCGTGAAACATTTGCCCGAAGACAAAGAAAAACACGAGCGGGAAGAAGTAGTTGAAGAAGAGGACCGCCTTGTTTCGGCGCGCCAGTTTCAGATCGATGGTGAGAAGAGCGAGAAACGCTTTCATCGGATTCAGTCGCGCAGTTTCTTTCCCGTTAATTCGATGAAGACATCTTCGAGGGTGGGACGGCTCAAGCGGACGTCGTCGAGTTCGAGTCCCTGGCCGTCGATCCATTTCACCATTTCAACCAAAGTCCGTGCCGGTTTTTTTGAGATGACTTTCAGATGGCGGCGATCGGCCGAGAGATCGGTATGGATTGCCTCTGGCCAGGCTGGCAATTCGGTCGAGCTGAGCGGCTGATTGAGCGTGATGTCGATGCCCGATTGCTCTGCGCTGCGCTCCTGCAGCTCGCGCGGCGAACCGATGGCGATGATCTGTCCGGCATCGATGATGGCGACGCGATCGCACAGCTTTTCCGCTTCCTCGATGTAGTGCGTTGTCATGACGAGGGTGCGTTTCTCGGCGCGCAGTTCCTCGATCAAATCGCGAATCTCGAGACGCACCTGCGGGTCGAGGCCGGTGGTCGGTTCGTCGAGGAAGACGAGTTGCGGTTCGTTGATGAGCGCGAGAGCGAGAGCGAGCCGCTGCTTCTGCCCGCCAGAAAGCGTCGCGTAAGCGGCGTCTTTTTTCTCCACCAGTTGGAGACGTTCGAGCAGGATATTGGGATCGGTCGTCTTCGAGTAAAAGGAGGCAAAAAGGGTGAGCGCTTCCCGCACCGTCATCTTATCCGGCAAATTCGTGTCTTGCAGACAAACGCCGATCTGATCCTTCAATTTCAACGTCTGGCGATCGGGATCGAAGCCGAGCACGCTGACTTCGCCACCCGAACGCGGGCGGAGCCCTTCGAGGATTTCCACGGTGGTGGTTTTGCCCGCGCCATTGGGCCCGAGCAGTCCGAAAACTTCCCCGGGCCGCACTTCGAAATCGATTCCTTTGACGGCTTCGAGCGCGCCGTAGGATTTCTTCAGACCGCGCGCGTAAATGATAAATTCGCCGTTGCTCATGCCGGCGGAGTGGATGCGGTGCTGGCCGGGCGAAACGGGGGGGGTGGCCGCGGTGGGCGCAACATGCGGTAATGGGCGAGGAGGAGCGCGAGTCCCGCCACGACGACGCAGCAATGCTCGAAAAGCTCCCCGTGTTGCACATAGAAAGTGGCGATCGAATCCATCGGCACCGCCACTCTGCCAGAGAGAACGCCGTCGACAAATTGATCGCCGTTTTTGGTCAAGGTGCTGGTGACAATCCCGAACTCGTTGATGAAACAGGTCACGCCGGTGTTGGCGGCGCGCACCATCGGGCGGCGGGTCTCGATGCAGCGAAAAACGGCGTTGGCCAAATGCTGTTGCGAGGCGGCCGAACGCAGGAACCAGCCGTCGTTCGTCACGTTAACGAGCAGGTTGGCGCCGCCCAGAACGAACTGCCGGGTCAAATCACCAATCGTATCTTCGAAGCAAATGAGCGGCGCGGCGAGGACGTTGGAATTCGTTAGGCGAAAGACAGTGTGTTTGGTCCCGAAATCAAAGTCGGACGGAACTTGATCGCCGACGATGCGGGCCAGAAGCGGAATAATGTGCCGGCCGGGAATGTATTCGCCAAATGGCACCAGATGAATCTTGCGATAAAGCTGGACCGTTTTGCCCGCTTGCGAGACCAGCAGCGCGGCGTTGTAAACGCGCGTCTCGTCTTCATCGATCGAGCCGAGAAGCAGATCGACATTCGCGTTCGCCGCGAAATCCATCACGAAATGGTAACTGGCCGCGTCGCTCAAAACGGGGCCGGGCATGGAACTCTCGGGCCAGACGATCAGGGTGGGACGTGGTGTTTGTTGAAGCGCGTATTCGCTCAGGCGCGTGAATTGATCGAATGTTTTCTGCGCGAATTCGGCGCTGAATTTTTCCTCGCGCGGCACGTTCGCCTGGACGAGCGCGACCTGCAGGTCCTGGACCGGCCCGCGCATTTGCAACGCGCGAATCCCAAACCCGAGCAAACCAACGACGAGCGCCATGGTGAAAGTGAGATCGTAGTGCGGCCGGATCGGGCGGAACGTCGCTTCCAGCATAAAACGCCGGACGGACGTGATCGCGATGACGTTGGCAAAGGCGACGAGAAAGGAGAGGCCGGCCACGCCCGTGTATTCGGCGATTTGAATGAGCGAGATGTAACTGTGCAGCGCGACGCCGAGGCTGTTCCAGCCCCAGCCGGAGAAGACGAGGCCGCGTAGCCATTCGAGCGTCACCCAAAAAGCAGCGAGAACGAGGGCGAGGCGTAAATTGTGAAATGAATTGAGCCAGAGCGGGCGGGCGTCCGGCCGTTCGTTAGGCCGGGGCGGCGGCCAGACAAATTTGCGCTCGGCCTCGACGGCGGGCGCGGGTTCGGCCGCTTCTTCGCCAAGCTCTTTCGGGCGCAGGATTCCGCAAAACCATGCCCAGATGGCGATGTAAATTCCCATGTAAAAAGGGAGCAGAAACCAGCCGGGTACTGTGACGGTGGTGAGCCACGAAAAAACGGTCCCAAAAAAAGCGAGGCCAGCGACGTAACCTAACGAGAGATGACGAAGCCAGCGCCGTTTGCTCTTTCCGCCGGAAAACCAGATGGCGGCGAGCAGCGGTGTGAGGGCGAACCAGCAGAGCCAGCCCTGATCGAACGGCGGGAAGCAGACGGCGTAAAGGAGGCCGCTGGCCACGGCGGCCAGCCAGGGCCAGATGCGCAGCGCTTTGCGAAAGAAATCCACGCCGAATCTTAGCCGCGCCGCCGCCGGCGTGTGCGCTCCTGATCGCGCTTGCGGCCAGGGATGAGAGCGTCGCGCAATTCACGCGCCTGTGCCGGGTTCACCCGGAAAAGCGCGGTGTCGGCATCTTCAATTGTCCGCACATTCACTTTGTTTGCGACTACGAAGTCCTGGGAGATGAGTCCTTTTAGGGTGTCGAGATATTCTGCGGTCTCCATGTCGCCGGCGCGTTCGCGCAATTGCTTGCCCGCGACCGGCGCGCCACCCATGCCGAGCGCTTTGAGCATGCTGATCTCGCCGCCTCCCAGTTTGATATCATGTGACATGGCCGCACCTTCCGCAGCGTTGCTTCTCCTGTCGAGCCGTTATCCCGCGAGGCGCGCGTCGCCATCTTGCTGCAGCCAATTCCAGAGCGCGTCGAGATGGGCCACTGTTTCTTTCTTCGTTGCGCTCAATTGTTCGTCGGTAAAAGCGCCGTTCTCCGGCCGGCGTTGCGCGAAGAGGTAATACTTGATCTTCGGCTCCGTGCCGGAACCGCGCACGGCGATGCGCGTTTGATCGGCCAATTCGAAGATCAACATTTTCTCTTTCGGAATTTCGTCGCCCTCGACATCGCGAAATGTTTCGCGCGCGAAGTCCTTCACCGCCGTCACCTTCGAGCCGAGCATTTCCTTGGGCGGCGCACTGACGTAGGAAGCAAGCAGGCGTTGGATTTTAGTCGCGCCTTCCGCGCCCTCGAACGTGATCGAGCCGTTCTTCTCCAGGTAGTAACCAAACGTCGCGTAAACTTCATCGAGCAACGCGTCGAGCGTAATGCCGCGCGATGTTGCGTAGGCCGCCACTTCGCAAAACATGATCGTCGCGCCATTGCCATCCTTATCGCGAATGAAATCGGCGCCGCTGTAGCCGTAGCTTTCCTCGCCGCCGAAAATATAAAGGGACGAATGCTGCAACCGCAGTTGCCGTGTTTCGTCTTCGGAGAGCTGCCGGTAGTTCTGCGCTAACTCGTTAGGCAACGCCTTCTCGTATTTGCCGAGCTTCGCGCCGATATACTTAAATCCGGTCAACGTCTCGACGCAGCGCAATCCGAAATGTCCGGCGATCGCTTTTTGCAGATCGGTCGTGACAAAAGTTTTGATGATGACACCGCGCGCCGCGTTCTCTTGGTTGAGCACGCCCTGATCGAACAGCGTCTTCGCCCGATAATATGCCATGAGCGAGCCGATCTGGTTTCCGGTGAGCAACTTCATTTCGCCGTCGCGACTGCGCACGGCCACGCCCATGCGATCGCAATCCGGATCCGTCGCCACGACCAGGTCGGCTTTCTGTTTTTTTGCGAGCTCGATGCCGAGCTTGAGCGCTTCCGCATTTTCGGGATTGGGCGAAACAACGGTGGGGAAGTTGCCGTCCATCTTGTCTTGTTCCGCGACCGTCTCGAAATGGAAGCCGAGCCGTTGCAACATCGGTTTGATGATGACGCCGCCCGTTCCGTGGATCGGCGTGAAGACGATCCGCAGCTCGCTCGCTTTTCGCACCAGCTCGCGGTCGAGCACGAGCGTGGCGAGCCGATCCATATAGGCGTCGTCGATTTCCTCACCGAGCGTAGTGATCTCACCGCGCGCCGACTGTTTGACCGGCGGACGGCTCTCGCTGCGAACCGCGTTCACTTTGGCAATGATGCCGTCGGCATGCGGCTCCACCACTTGCGCGCCGTCGTTGAAGTAAACTTTGTAGCCGTTGTCGTGCGGCGGATTGTGGCTGGCGGTGACGACGATGCCGGCATCCGCCCCCAGATGGCGCACGGCAAAGGAAAGCTCCGGCGTGGAACGCGGCCCGGAGAAAACGCAGGCGTCGCAACCATTTTCCGCCGCCACTTTGGCGGTGAGATCGGTAAAGGCTTTGGAAAAATGACGCGTGTCATGCGCGATGACGATGCGCGCGCGGCCCGATATTTTTTGGCACCGCCGCCATTCCTGCACGTAAGCGATCAGTCCCTGGGTCGCGCGACTGATGTTGTGAAAATTCATCGCGTTGGTGCCGACGCAGGGAAACTCCGGGGGCGCCGATTCCGGAGCCGCGCCGCGCTCCGCTTTGGTCACGATCTTGCCGATCGTCCGTCCGCGGAGGCCGCCAGTACCAAAGGCGAGCGTCTTGTAGAAACGGTCGTTTAATTCATCCCACGCCTCGCGCTGGATCAGCTCACCGACGACGCGGCTGTAAACGGGTGAATCGCTTCCGGAGAGAAGGTCGTGAATGTTTTGCGCACTGCTTTCGAGCAACTTCTTTGCAGCAACCGCGCGCGAAATGGAATCTGCGAGTTCGTCGGCCATCGCAGCCACTGTTGGCGAGGCACTCGCCTTTGCAAGCGTAGCCACCTTCCGCTGGCCGCGTCTATTCGCGATGAAAAAGACGCGCGCCTTCCACCGACATGCCGTGCGTCAATTGCAGATGAAGATGATCGCGCAGAAATTCGTCCACCGTGATCCAGCGGGAATCGATTTCGATGCGTTTCGTCCACGCGCAAATCTTGAGCAGGCCCTGGCGCAGCCGCGCGATTTCCGCAGCGGCGTCGTTTAACTGTTGCTCACTCAATTTTTGCCGCGTGATGTCCTGGATTTGCGAGACAAAGAAGAGCGGTTCTTTGTTTTTATCGCGGGCCAGCGAAACGCTGAGCAGCGCCGACACGGTGGACCCGTTTTTATGCAGATAACGCTTTTCCACCTGATACGTTTCGACTTCGCCGGCGAGTAATTTGTCCGCCCAGGCCAGGTCGACTTCCAGGTCGTCTGCGTGCGTGATTTCCTGGAAGTTGCGTTCAAGCAATTCCGTTTCGTTATAGCCCGTGATCTGGCAGACGGAAGGATTGACCTTGAGAAACCGGCCGTCGGGCGAGACCAGCGCCATGCCGATGGCGGCATGTTCGAAGGCGCTTTGGAAGAGGGCGTCAGCGGAAGGATTTTTGGAGGGAGATGAGGTTTTCACAGGAATTAAAGAAGGTTGGAGACTATCGAATCGCTTTCCAGCTTCCAAGCACGTTTAGTTTTTATCGTTATTTTAGGAAATCAGACGACGCCGGAGTGGCTACGTATATTTTTCGGTATTACAGTGCGACAAATCCGCGCCGAAAAAGTTCAGATAATGATTGTTCGCGCGGTGGGCCTTGGCGAGATGGCGATGCCGAAGAAAAAGCGTTGCTGGCCGCCGCCGCGCAGGCTAAGTGACCTCTCGCCCGCCGTTACGACCGCATGAATATTCACGAATACCAAGCGAAGGAATTGCTCCAGAGATTCGGCGTCGCCACGCCTGCGGGAAAAGTCGCGTGGACTCCGAAAGAAGCTGAGCAAGTGGCGCGCGAGTTAGGCACCAGCGATCTCGTGGTGAAGGCGCAGATTCACGCCGGTGGCCGAGGAAAGGGAACGTTTTCCAGTGGATTTAAAGGCGGCGTGCATCTTTGTCATTCGCCTGCCGAAGCACGCGAACTGGCCGCCAAGATGCTCGGCCACACGCTCGTCACGCATCAAACGGGGCCGGCCGGCCGCGTCGTCAACAAGGTGCTCGTCGCGAAATCGGCGGAGATCGCGCGTGAGATTTATTTTGCAGTGTTGCTCGATCGCGCCACGGCTGCGCCGGTGATCGTCGCGAGCACGGAAGGTGGCGTCGAGATTGAAGCGGTCGCGGGAAAAACGCCGGAGAAAATCATGCGCGAACCGGTCGATCCGCTCGCTGGTTTGCAACCGTTTCAGACGCGCAAGCTGGCGAAGCAGCTCGGTTTTGAATCTTCGCAGATCAAGGCCGCGGCGAAATTGTTCGATGGCCTTTACCGCACTTTCATGGCTCTCGATTGTTCGATGGTGGAAGTGAATCCGCTCGTCGTCACGCCGGAAGGCGAAGTGCTGGCGCTCGATGCGAAATTCAATTTCGACGACAACGCGCTCTATCGTCATCCGAATGTGGCCGCGCTGCGCGACGAAGGGGAAGAAGATCCGCGCGAAGTCGAAGCCTCGAAACACGATCTCAATTACATCGGGCTCGACGGCAATATTGCCTGTCTGGTCAATGGCGCCGGTCTCGCCATGGCCACGATGGACATCATCAAATTCTACGGCGGCAGCCCGGCCAACTTCCTCGACGTCGGCGGCAGCGCGACCGAGGCGCAGGTGACTGATGCGTTCAAGATTTTGATCGCGGACGAAAAGGTGAAGGCGATTCTGGTTAACATTTTCGGCGGCATCATGAAGTGCGATGTGATCGCGCAAGGCATCATCAATGCGGTGAAGGCGGTCAATCTGCCGGTGCCGCTGATCGTGCGGTTGGAAGGGACCAATGTCGATGCGGGCAAGAAATTGATCGCGGAATCCGGGTTGCCGGTGATCACGGCCGACGACTTGGGCGATGCGGCGCAAAAAGCGGTTAAGGCCGCGAAAGGAAAATAATGATCAAGGAAGTCGCGTTTATTGCCATCGCCGTGTCCGATTTCGCGCGGGCGCGGAAGTTTTACGAAGAGACGCTGGAGCTAAAACCGGATTCTGCGCCGGGGGATTTTCCATGGGCGGAATACACGCTCGGCGGAACGACCATTGGCGTCGGGCAGCATCCTGCGTGGCAGCCTTCGCGGGACGGGACGACGGTCGCGTTTGAAGTGGACGATATGGACGATGCGATCGCGGCGTTGAAGAAGCGCGGCGTGACTTTCGATATGGAAAAAACGGAAACGCCGGTCTGCTGGATGGCGCAGTTCCGCGATCCGGACGGGAACAAGCTTGTGGTCCACAAGCGCAAAAACGCCTAACGAATTGATGAAGCAGGAAAGCAGGAAAGCAGGAAGGAATTTGGAAACCAGAAAACCAGGAGACGATCGAAGGAAATTTTCCTGCTGTCCTGTTTTCCTGATTCGATTTTTCTAATGGCCGTTCTCGTTGATAAAAATACTCGCCTCTGCGTGCAGGGGATTACCGGCAGCGCCGGTGGATTTCATGCGAAGCAATGCATGGAATATGGCACCAACGTCGTTGCCGGAGTAACGCCGGGCAAAGGCGGGCAGAAGTTTGAAGGGAAGGTTCCCGTCTTCGATACGGTTTGGGAAGCGCGTCAGGAAACCGGCTGCAATGTCTCCGTTCTTTTCGTGCCGGCGGCGGGCGCGGCCGATGGAATTTTGGAAGCGGTCGATGCCGGCGTGGAGCTGGTCATATGCATCACCGAAGGTATTCCGGTCATGGATATGATGCGCGTGAAGGCACAGATGCGCGGCAAGAAATCGTGGCTCATCGGGCCGAATTGTCCGGGCATAATCACGCCGGGCGAATGCAAGATCGGTATCATGCCGGGCTACATTCACAAACCGGGCAGCGTCGGCGTCATTTCGCGCAGCGGCACGTTGACGTATGAGGCAGTCTGGCAATTGACCTCGCGCGGCCACGGGCAATCCACCTGCATCGGCATTGGCGGCGATCCGATCAATGGCATGTCGCATCTCGACGCGGTCAAGCTTTTCAACGACGACCCGAAAACCGAGGCGATGATTTTGATCGGCGAAATCGGTGGCACGGCCGAGGAAGAAGCAGCCGAGTGGATCAAGGAGAATTGTCAGAAACCCATCGCCGCTTTCATTGCCGGCGCAACGGCGCCGCCGGGACGTCGCATGGGTCACGCGGGCGCGATTGTCTCGGGAGGCAAGGGAACCGCGGCGGGGAAGATCGAAGCGCTCAAAGCCGCTGGCATCGCGGTGGCCGATACGCCGGCGACGATGGCCGACACGTTGATTGCGCGAATGAAGCACTGAGTTAGTGTGCGAGCGCATGGCTGAATTCGCACGCGGACTGGAAGGAATCATCGCCAATACCTCCCGCTTAAGCGCGGTGATTGGCGATAAAGGGCAGCTCGTTTATGCGGGCTACGACATCAACGAGCTGGCCGGAAAGGTGAGCTTTGAAGAGGTCGTTTATTTGCTCTGGAACAATAAACTACCCAATCGCGCTGAACTCGAATCCTGCCGAAGCGACCTGCGATCGCAGCGCCAGTTGCCCGACGGCGTCATCGAATTCCTGAAGAGCGCGCCGAAAGAAGCCGGTCCGATGGATGTGATGCGCACCGCCGTCTCCATGCTCGGCCTTTACGATAAGGACAGCGGCGGTTTGCACAGCGCGGAACAAAACCGCGAACGCGCCCGCAGCATCACGGCGAAGATGGGCGTGATCGCGGCTTATTTTCATCGCGCTCGCCAGGGCAAATCATTGCCGCCGATCCGGGAAGATCTCGGCGAAGCCGCGCATTTTCTCTACCTGATGGATGGGAAGGAACCGGCCAAGGAAGCGGTCGAAACGCTCGACGTCGGTTTCGTTCTCCATGCCGATCATGGGACCAACGCCTCGACCTTTAGTGCGCGCGTCACCATCTCGACGTTGACCGATTTTTATTCGGCGATCACTTCCGCGATCGGGACGTTAAAAGGTCCGCTGCACGGCGGAGCCAATGAAGGCGTCATCCAGATGCTCGAAGAAATCGGCGACGAGAAAAACGTCGACGCCTACATCGAGAAGAAGCTGGCGAACAAGGAAAAGATCATGGGCATCGGGCATCGCGTATATCGCACGCTCGATCCGCGCGCGCCGCATCTGCAGAAGATGGCGATGAAGTTGAGCGAGAAACTGGGCGATCCGAAATGGATCAACATGTCGGAACGCATCGCGCGGTTGATGAAGGAAAAGAAGAATCTCAACGCCAATGTCGATTTCTATTCGGCTACCGTTTATTACTCGTTAGGGATTCCGACCGATCTGTTCACGCCTGTCTTCGCCATCGCGCGCTGCGCGGGCTGGTGCGCGCACATACTCGAGCAATTGGAGGACAACCGTCTTTTCCGGCCGCTCAGCAAATACGTGGGCGAACCAGTCGGCAAAAAGGTCGTGCCGCTGGACGAGCGTCCGTAACCGGCGCCTTCAGCGATCCGTCTTCTGAACGCGGGCTCTCCATTTCAGGAGAACGGGTAGGCCTGGATAAGGCTCAGCCTCACGCAATCTCGCCTCCAGATAACGTTCGTAGGTTTCGCCGAGCAGCTCTGGGTCGTTTACGAAGAGGACGAACTCGGGCGGCGAAATGGCGCGTGCGTCCTCACCCTTCGCTTGCGCTGCGTAAAATAGCTTTAATCGTTTATTGGCCGACATGGGCGGCGGAGTTTCCTCGAAGGCTTTGCCGAGCAAACGATTGAGAACGCCGGTGCTGATGCGCTTTCGCGCGGCGCTCTCCACGCGTGCGATCATGCCGAAAAGTTTGTCTACGTTTTGTCCGGTCAGCGCGGAAGCGACCAGAAAGGGCGCATAATCGAGAAAGAAAAGCCGCTCCTTCGCTTCGTCAGTTACAGCAAGAATCGCATCCTTGGCGTCGCGGTGCGGTTTGACCAAATCCCATTTGTTCAGGGCGACGAGGCACGGCTTGCGCGCCCTTTGAATCAAGCCCGCGATCTTTTTGTCCTGCGAAGTGATGCCGCTGGTGAGATCGACAACGAGGACGCAAAGATCGGCGCGGCGGATGGTGCGCTCCGCGCGCATGACGCTGAAGACTTCGACCGAGGAGGAATGTTTGCTGCGCGCGCGAATGCCCGCGGTATCGATGAGAACGAAGCGTTTTCCTTCGCGTTCGTAGGCGATATCGACGGCGTCGCGTGTCGTGCCGGGAACACTGCTGACGATGGTGCGCTGGTCGTTGAGAATGGAATTGATGAGGGACGATTTGCCGGCGTTTGGTTTCCCGACAATGGCGAGCGCGATCTCCTTGGTTGCAGAATCTGGCTCGTTAGGGGATTCCGTGGCCGAAGGAAGGAGGCGCTCGATAATATCGAGGAGATCGTTCATCCCGAGTGCGTGCGCTGCGCTGATGGAGAGCGATTCCTTGAAACCGAGCCGCACGAAATCGGCATCGTAGTTTTCGTGTTTCACGTGATCGACTTTGTTGACGACGAGAACAACCGGCGCGGACGCTCGACGAAGCAGGCGGGCCAGCTCGCCATCAACCGGGGTGAGGCCCTGTTGCGCATCGACCATGAAAAGAATGAGATCGCTTTCGCGCATGGCGGCATCGGCGGCGGCGCGTACTTCGGTCGCGAGATCTTTTTCACCAGCGCCGCCAATTCCGCCGGTGTCCCAAATGAGAAAAGGCCGCTTGCCGCGGGTGCAGGGAGCGGCGAGACGATCGCGGGTGATGCCCGGTTGATCGTGCACGATGGCGATGCGGCGCCCGGCGAGCCGATTGAAGAGTTCCGATTTCCCGACGTTCGGCCGCCCGACAATGGCGACTTGAAAGCGCGGCGTGGTGGAAGTTTCGGAATACATGAAGCGAAGAGTGCGCGGGAACTTAGCGCACTTTCGCGTCGGCGTGGCCGTGGGCCTGAAGTTGGCGGATGCCGCTCTTCACGTAAATGACGCCGGAAACCAGCGTGAAGAGCCCGGCGGCCGCGACCGGATAAATGACGGGGAGCAGATGCAGTTGCAACATCACCCAGCCGATCGCCGTCATTTGCAGAAAGGTGGCCACTTTGCCCGTCCAGCTCGGTTTCACCTGGACGTGGCCGACGAAGAGGTGAAGCAAAATGCTGCCGACGAGAATAACGACATCGCGCGTAATGATGAGCACGGGGAACCAGGCCGGGAATGTTCCGAAGTCCGGCTCGTCGCTCCAGTTGCTGATGCTCAAGGTGATGACGCCGGCGAGGAGCAGGCCTTTGTCGGCCAGTGGATCGAGGATGACGCCGAGGTAGCTGCGTTGATTATAGCGACGCGCGACGTAGCCATCGAGACCGTCGCTCACCGCCGCGACGAGAAAGATAACGATGGCGGCGAAACGCTGCCACTCGAGCGGTTCGCCGCGGCCGACGCTCTGCCCGTAATAGATCGCCATGGTCACGAATGCCGGGATCATCAGAATCCGGACGATGGTGATTTTGTTGGCGGTGGTCATACGCGGACGACGTTTACCATCAGGAAGAGAATCGCAGATTTTTCAAGGCGATTCGCGGGGCGGAAGCGTTTCGTGGGAGGGCGTTAAAAACTCGGTCATTCCGAGTGGAGCGAAGCGGAGTCGAGGAATCCCGTGGCGTGAGCTTTAAGGTTTCGCCACGGGATCCCTCGACCCCGAATGCTTTCGGGGCTCGACGGAGGAACAGGCTCGCTCCGCTCGGATGACTTTGGAAACTTGTCTAAAGAAAATGCGCCATCTCGATGGCGGGAGCGTTTACGTCTCCAAAGTCGTGGTCGCGATTTTTTCTTCCGGTTTGGGCGGTGCGTGTCGGCCTTCGGCAAATTCCTCGATCATCTTTTCGTTGAAGGCGGGGATATCGTCCGGCTTGCGGCTGCTGATGAGTCCGTTGTCGACGACCACTTCTTCATCGACCCAGGTGGCGCCGGCATTCTTCATATCGACTTCCAACGCAGGCCACGAAGTCATGGTGCGACCGCGCACCAAATCCGCCGAAATCAAAATCTGCGGGCCATGACAAATGGCGGCCACCGGTTTGCCGGCATCGAAGAAATGCCGGGCAAAGACGAGGGCGTCGTCATTTTGCCGTAGCTCGTCGGGATTCATCAAACCGCCAGGCAGGAGCAACGCATCGAAATCGTCCGGCTTGGCGTCGGCCAGTTTGAGATCGACATCGAACTTGTCGCCTTTCTCGTCGTGATTCACGCCCTGGATCTGGCCCGACTTTGGCGAAACGATTTTCACTTCGGCGCCGGCTTCCTGGAGCGCTTCGCGGGGTTTGGTCATCTCGACTTGCTCGAATCCGTCCGTGACGAGGATGGCCACTTTTTTTCCGTTTAATTTTTTATCCATGTGCTCTCCGAGTGCTGATTGTTTCGGTCGCGGGGAATTGTTCCCCGTAAACTTACGCTCGTGGCACTCGCGCTGGATGTAAATTGCGAGCGCGTGCGGCTTAGCGGTAGGGCGCCCAGTAATCGGTGTCGACCACGTCGGACAATTCCTTGCGAGTTTTGTTGGGAACCTTTGGCTCCTGGTCGACTTTGAAGGAACCGTAGGAGTTGCCGAAAACATCCTTGCCGGTGGCGTAGAGCAGGCCGCCGCGTTTCAGATAGGCACGGAGGTCGTTGAACTTCACTTTGGCACCGGTCGCCTTGTTATTCTCAATGGCGTAGAGATCGATCGCGTGATCGATCACGCGCAGATCGGTGAGAACGCGAGATGCCTGCGAGCGTTTGCGGGCGCGCAGATAACTCGGCAGGGCGATGGAGGCGAGCAGCGCGATGATCGCCACCACGATCATGATTTCTACGAGAGTGAATCCAGGCTCGAAACGATCGCGGCAAAGCGCGCTTCGGGGGCGGGTGGTGGATATTCGCATCGAGCCTAGGGGAAGCAGGATCGGAGCCTCGCTGCCACGATGGTGGCAGTTTTCTTTGTGGTGAACTTCGCTACCGTCGCCGCCGCCGGCGGGCGGTTGTCTTTTTTGCCGGCCTGCGGCGAGGACGCCGCGGCGGGGCGGGAGCGGTAAATTGGATGAAGCCGCGATTGATGCTGTCGATCGTGCGACCGGTGCGAAGGAACACGCCGATGCCTTCGCGCGACCCGCCATCGTTCGTATTGCCCTCGATCGTCTCGAGGCGGTTGCCGTTCACTTTCGTGACGAAGCCGACGTGGCCGTGCCCACCGCCGGTCGAAATGACGAAGACCATGCC
Organism: Chthoniobacterales bacterium; assembly: GCA_038258245.1. Taxonomy (GTDB): domain Bacteria; phylum Verrucomicrobiota; class Verrucomicrobiia; order Chthoniobacterales; family UBA10450; genus JBBSQB01. The sequence continues at coordinate 118,404 of JBBSQB010000004.1, read as the reverse complement.
GGGAACGAGTTTAGCGGGATCGTCGAGCGCGTCCTCGCGCACAACGAAGCGGGTGTTCGGCGCACGCCGCGCGCGATTCCAAAGATCAAGCACGCTGCCCGTGCGGCAATCGCCGGTGTCGAGCGGGTTTTTGGTTTTCAACGCGAGCGCGGCGCCGGCAAAACAGAAATAAACGAAGGCGACGCACCATGGTTCCCCGGGATCGATCCCGACCGCGCGTTGATATTCACCAATGCGTTTTCCGCGATTGCTGCCGGGTGGTTCTTCACAGACGCCGATCTCGCCCGTCGCAAACTCAAGCACGCGCGCCAGCAACTTATCAGCGGCGCGCCGCGGAACTTTCGGAATGGTGACGCGGCCGAAAAGCGTGCCCCAGGTATCGGCGCCGATTTCGCCGTCGACGACGAGCGGGCGCCCGTTCAGATCGGTGTGGCGGATTTGGAACAACTGGACGGCATCGGCGGTTTGCATGCCGAAAATTCCATCCACGGCGAGCTGCTCGGAGCCGTATTTGGATTTTTGAGTGAACCCGAGATCGCGCAACCGTTGCTGCACCAACTTCACCGCTGCGCGATCGGTGCTGTCGAGCTTGAGCAGACAACCGGGATAGCAAGGCGGCTTCTGCTTTTTAGGGAGCGGAACGAACGGGGCGTGGCGCTTTATCTGCAGTGCCGCGCCGGTGAAGGCCACGGCGTCGAGAACGAGCTTTCCGGCATCGCCGGCGTGAAAGCGGGTGAAGTCGATATCGAGATCAAGAGTGCGAGCGCGCGTTTCCAAATCCGATTGCAGGAAGTAGAAGAGCCGCTCCGGATTCGTTAGGGCAAAATAACGGACAACGATTTTCGCGTCGTCTTCGCCGCCCGACTTGCCGTCCTTTACGTTGTAACCAAGCCGCTGCAGGAGGGCGAGCGAACCCTCTGCGCCGCGGCTGTTCCCACAATCGCCGACGATCGCGTAAACGGTGAAACGTGTGCGCAGGCTGTGGACGACGCAGAAATCGCCGAGCCGCACCCCCGCGTCGCGGGCGGCTCGCGCGAGAAGCGTGTAGTTGATTTCAGCGGCGTTGACATAGCGGCGCGGATCGGTGGTGCGCGGGATGTCCTTGTTTTCGTAACCGGAGGTCGAAATGTAAAAACCGGGAAACGGATCGCCCGCACCTTGCCGGATCGGCGTTCGCCCATCGTCATTTTTGGTCAGGTAGCCGACGATTTTGCCAGAGGGTTTGGCGCCAACGTGCGCGTTGGCTTCGCGATCGAGCGCGATCCGATCATCGGGGCCGTAGGCGTTGGGCGCGCCATCGACGTCGATGGCCATGGGAACGAGAATCTCGGCTGAACTTTTGCGGGACATTAGTTAGGCGAGTTGAGCCCCGATATTACGGTCCGCTCGCGGGAATCCAAGGAGATTCGTCTCCTACGCTTAGGTAGGGGTGAACCGCCGGGCCGCCCAAAATTTTCACCACAGAGAACGCAGAGATCACGGAGAATCTATCAGTTAGAGAGAAGGGATTCTAATATCTCAGAGAAGAACTACTTCTACTGTAGGGCGGGTGTGTCACCCGCCGCCTTTAGCTCCGATTACACCCAGCTCTATGTTCTCTGCGACCTCTGTGGTGAATATCCTCGGGACGTTGCTCCGGCGCGCTCGGCGAACGCGCCCTACCGAAAAACAAACCGCGACGTTACAAGACCAACGGGACTCCGCCGACCTCGACCACTGGGACACTGGTCAATGGGGCGAGCACGAACGTGACCGTTCCGCCTGGGGTGGTGTTCACGATCAAAGCGTTTGCGTTCAAGAGCGGGTATAGTGATTCGGGGATGGCGAGCGGGTATTTTGACAATCAAAACGGCGGGAGCAACCTCCCCGCGCCCAAAGACGACGGGGAAAAGACGGGTCAGAGCGAACAGCAGATGAGCAGAGAGGAGTTGCCATCCGAGGTCGTGAAGCAGAGCGGGCGGGCGCGGGCCAAGCAAAGGGAGACGGCCATCTCGCTTTCCGGTCTCCAGCCCAATCTCTGGAACAATGCCGGGCTGCGGGAGGAACCGGGTTTGAGCATGAGCTGGTGGGAGCAAGAGCAACCAGGCGGCGGCCAGAGCGGGACGCAGCAGACGACCAGCGGGAGCCGCACCGTCATTTACACCCTGGATTTAATGGGCAACCGGACGAACGTGCGGGAGAACGGCGTGGATAAGAGTTACGTGCCCAACATGCTCAATCAATACAGCAGTGCGGAAGGAATGGGGGTGACCAATGGTCCTTCCCATGAGATCAGCGACTACAGCGGGACGAGCTACCAGTATATCGGGGACAGTTACCTGGCCAAAGCGACGGCCGGGGCCAGCGATTATACGCTGTATTACGATGCCTTGGGCCGGTGCGTGAAGCGGACGAGCGTGATTAACGGAGGCGCCGCGGTGACCAATTACTATCTCTTCGAGGGAGAACATTGGGTGGTGGAGTACAATCAGGCCGGCACGATTCAGGGCAACATCCTCTATGGGCGTGGAATCGACGAGATCATCGCACGCTATAACGGGAGCGTGCCGGCGGGACAAGAAGGGCAATGGTATTTCCCGGATCGCAACGGCAACATTAGCGTGGTGACAAATGGGGGAAATACAGTGCGGGAATCGTATCGGTATGACGCCTTTGGGCTGCCGAGCGTCTACGATGGAGGCAATAACCCATTGCCGAGCGGGACCGCGATCGCCAACAAGTTCCTCTTCACGGGACGGGAATGGAACAGAGAGTTTGGGTTCTACGAGTACAGGGCGAGAGCCTACAACCCGACGATTGGCCGCTTCATGAGCGAGGATCCGAAGGGATTCGATGCGGGCGATTACAATCTGTATCGTTATGTGGAGAATGACCCGCTGGATCGGACGGATCCAATGGGGCTCGATTACGGCGGACCGCGGAGCTATTCATCTAATTCCGGATATGAGATGGATAAGCTATTACATACCGTTGCGAGCGCAACAAACTTTAGTGTGGGATATGTCTCCAAAGGGGATAATAAAATAGATACACACTCATTCCACTACGCCCCAGCCAAGGACAGATCAGGGAAGCCAATGATCGTCGATAATGGAAACAGTAAGGATTACAGTTACCAAATATTGGATCCCTTTATGTCACCTGTCCAGCATGCTGGCTATGGCAATCGAGAAACCTTGGTAGGAAAGACTGAAGTGCTATCGGGGACATTGCCGGATGCTGTGCAGAGGACATCGGAGACGACTTCCGTGTCTGCGAATTCGAAGGGCATATTTACGGATCGAGTAGGATTGGGGAAGGGAACCATGCTCAACCCAAACACAAGCTTCACTGTTAGACAGACCTTTAGCAATCGGTTATACCGAGACAACCATTTCTATGCGCCTGTAACGACTCAGTTTGTTCACATCATCTCAGTCGCTGAGGGCAGGGTGGTCCAAATACAATCCATACCGGTCGAACCTTAAAACGATATGTGGAAATTACGTGGAATCGTCATAATTGTTGTCTTACTCAGCAGTGGCCTGGAATTTGTATCTGGGGCCCGGCAGGCGCGTGTAGAAGGATGGCAAATTAATCAGCAAAATCAGGCGGCTCTCTTACGGCCGTTGCGGGAGGCGTTGGTCTCGACAGGAGGGATTGGTCGCGTCTATTTTTCCGGGCCCTGCCACGCTGGCGACTGGTATTTGCTTCCGTGTCCAAGATTATCGGTACAGTCGCCCACCAGGGTGGGGACGGGCCTGCGCGCCGTTCGCTACATCTTCAAGAACGATCGCGGGGTAACCGTTACACAAGGCGGGATGGGAATGATCAGAATTTGGATTGGAAACCCTTCCATCGGCCTCCTACAAACAAGAATTGGATCGCTGACTCTCACGCCGAGCGAACAATACAACGCGATGGATGCAATCACGGCGATAGAAAATGCGCAAGAATTCCAAATTGCTATGCGACGGCTTGGCTTCAAAGCACCTCTGACGATTGTCGGGATGAGCGTGACACCTCCCGAAGAGGGATTGCCGCATCTTCCGAAATCCCTTAAGAATGTAACTGTTGATGAAGCGCTGGATCAGATAGCGAGGACATTCGGGGGCATCGTGTTTTACGGAACATGCGTCGATGCAAAGGGTGATCGCTGGTATCGTTTCGACTTTTCGGGAGGTGCGACGGGGCTGAATTAAGAGCCTCCAAATTTCGAGATTCGGTTAAGTAGGGGTCAAATCTATACGTAATCGACGCTCACTATCAGAGCGAACAGCAGACGGCGAGCGGAAGCCGCACCGTCATTTACACCCTGGACTTGATGGGCAACCGGACGAACGTGAGGGAGAACGGCGTGGACAAGAATTACGTGCCCAACATGCTCAATCAATACAGCAGCGCGGAAGGTAGAGAATAGGGGTCAGCTCTTGAATCTTGCAGAAAAGACTGGACCGGTGGGGTGGGAGTGAGTGGACTGGAGGGATGGCACGCAAGGCTCGGGTGGAGTTTGCGGGAGCGATCTATCATCTGCTTAACTGGGGAGATCCATGAATCTTGCAAGATTCAAGAGCTAGGGTTGCCCTGATTTGACGGACAGTGGGATTGGGGTCAAAAACCCGAAGAGTCCACATGAAAATACAGATCAGTAAACCGGCTCGTGCGCGAACGAGCTACGCCCAACTCGGCTGTCAAAGGCGGGGCCTCACGGTGGCGGCCGACGTCGGGGTTGGGTGGGGCGCCAGTTCGTCGTCGACATAGGCTTCGATGCGATAGGTGCCGTTAATCTGCACTTCGTTTCCGGTCGTCGCATCGATGAAGTGAACGCCGACGGGCGGTGTGAGATGCTGTTGAATGGTATCGGCGCGCGCGTCCCACGTTTGACGCGGCTGATTGGTCTCGGGATCGAGTCGCGTGACCCGCTTGAGCGAAGCAGGGGAGGCCGAGGAAGCGGGCGGAGGCGAAACGGCACAGGCAACGAGGCTGAGGCCCAGGACCAGGGAGAGAAGCAGTCGTCGCATTTCGCGAAAGAGTTCAGGCATTTTCAAAAGCGGAACATGCAACGATGGATGAGCGGGCGAAGAGCTGAGCGACGACATCGTAGGGGAAAAGAAACGTCCCGCCCAGCCCCCATTTTGGCCCCCAACTATTAGCGCAGAGAAAGGCTCTCTCTTCCGCGCTTACGCCATAACAAAGAAAACAATGCCCGCCCATTCGGCGACCCGTTAGGCTGACGACTCCGCGCGCGTCCGGGCTATTCATTCCCTCAAACCAATCGGAGGCGAGCACGGCCGGCCCGCGCGTGAGCAAAAAGCTCCAAAGCACGCCGGCGTCATCCGCCCACAGGTAATCGCCTTTGATCCATTTGAGCTTTTGCATGGCTTGCGCACCCGACCGCACGGAGGCGCCGCAAACGCGCGGTTCCTGCCCGGGGAGAACGTCCAGTTCCTGGGCGGCGCGGTAGATTTCGTAGGGATCGGGGCCGGGCGAAGTGAGGCGGGGCGCGCTCGTGATGAAGAGCGTCCAACTGTGACCGACGCAGGTTTGCGAAATCCCCTGATCGAGAATCGGGCCTAACGAATAGACCTGCGTCTTGGTGAGCGGATTCTCTTCAATGGGCGGCAGCCGTGCGCCCATCGAGTATGTGTGATCGCGCGGATCGTCGATCTGGGAGTGGCCGAGGCCGTGCGCAGAGCCGTCGGCATCCTGGACGACGACGGGATTGGTCCGCGCCTCGAGATCGACGGCGGTGACCGGGAGCGCACGGCGGATTTTGATTTTCGGTTTCCGCCTGGCCTTCTTCGCCGATTTGCGAGGAGGATGGCGTGCGCTGGTCATGGGGAGCCCTGGAGCGTGTCATGCACCTTCGAGCAGGGACAAGCAATGGAAGAGACGGTCGCCCTCACACCGAGACCTAGAAAAGATTCCGGGGAGCGCGTCGAAAGCGTTCGGGGCAGGTTTCGGCGACTCGCCGAAACAGGCTTGGCCGGGCTCGGTGAGCCAGTGCCGCAAAAGCAGGAAAGTTCGCGCTGGCGGGGCGCCAGCGCCAGCACGCGAGGCGCGTGCGCTCCCCAGACCCGCAACTGCGCCCAAGGAAATCGTCACTCTGTCCCGCCGGTTCTGTCCTGCCACAAGTGCATGACACGCTTTAAGCGATGAGGACGGCCTTACAGGCTTTCCCAAGCTGGCCATTCATATTGCTTGAGCGAAGCGGCCAGCGCCTGGGCCCGTTCGCCTGCCATTTCGTTATGCGCTTTCCAAATGGCGATGCCCGCCTGCACCAGAATGTCGGCCGCGGCGATGACAACCGGTGCGATGCCGACCATCCGCGCATCGGCCGGCGTATTGTTTTCGGCGAGGTCGACGAAGGCTTGGGCGCCTGTGCCCGCCTCCTGCGCGATGGAACGATAGGCTGGCGTGTCGAAATTTTTCTCGCGATTCATCACGCCGGTCATGACGGCGGCGAGGTAACCTTTGTTGCGCGCGGCGGCGTCGCGGTATTTGGAGCGCACACTAATGTAGGTGGCATCGGTGGCGGGATGACTTTTCTTAAAGGCGACCGCGGCGCTTTGGGCACGGCTTTGCAAGGTGGCGATATTGGCGACCGCCGTTTTTGAATCGACGGCGGGAGCGACCGGCCGGCTCGCGCATCCGCTGAACGCAATGGCCGACAGCAGGAACGCGGAAATGAGAAGTGAGCGAGTGGAATTTTTCATGATGAAAGGATGGATGGGCTAGTTTTAGGGCGGCCGCATTTCTTTCCAAGGAGAATTTCTGAGTGGACGCGCCGGGCGATTTGCGTTGGGGCCCAAGCGAGTTCGTGCTTAGGTAGCGGCGCGCCGCCGATGTGGCGAAATGGCAGACGCAACGGACTTAAAATCCGTTGGGCTTAACGGCCCGTGCCGGTTCGAGTCCGGCCATCGGCACCTCTTTTCGATGTGGCGAAGCCAGCCTGTAAACGCGCGCATAAGTAATTACCCATGAGGGAAGTAGCGGCGAGTGTATCCTTACGAAAATGTAAGGGAGGAATTCGTTTACAGAATTTCGGCAACCTGACTAAGAGACGGCGCGCGGCAGAAATAGTAAAAATAAATCCGCGCGTTAGCCGGTTTGCTCCATCTATGAAAACGAGTCTTCGATCGAAGTTAGGTCTGGTCCACCCGCGAGTGCTGCTCGCGGTTTTATTTTGTACGCTGGGCATGGTCCTGGCGGCCTTAAGTTTTATCAAGGCACCGACCCTTTTGGGTCGCGGCCATGTCGCCAGCAATGACCTTGAGGCCAATGCTTCGCAAGAGGAAAGCCTGGCCCGGGACATGCCGGTCCCCGGCGGAGAGATCGACGATCTGATCGGGCTGGAACGGGATTGGCACAATCGCTTGTCGTATCCGACTGGTCGCTTCGACCCAGCCTGGGTGCGCAAGGCGGCCGACCACGATGCGACAATCGCGCGCCGCATTCCGGCTGGAGTGAACGCGGCAAAGTTCAGGCAGCTGAACGCCTACTCCCCTTTGGCCCTGGATCCAAACGGTTTCACGGCACTGGGACCTCAGCCAGAACACATGACGGGTTGCAGCGGTTGCTATGACTACGGCACCACGGCGGGCCGCGTAAATGCAGTCGCCATTGATCCCACCACGACAACGGACGGCTCGATTGTCGCTTACATCGCGACAGTCGGCGGCGGCGTCTGGAAGACGACCAATTGCTGTTCGACTTCGACGAGCTGGACGGCGACGACGGACGACGCGCTGATCAGTACGGTCGGCATTGATACGGTGACGATCGATCCGAACGACCACAATACGGTTTACGCGGGCACGGGCGATTTGAACTACGGTTCGTTCTCGATGGGAAGCCAGGGAATCCTGAAATCCACGGATGCGGGGGCGAGCTGGGAGGTGCTGGCGCCGGAGGTTTTCGGTTCGGCACTGCCGGAGCCGGCTGGCCAATTCCCGCAATATCAGGCGGTCGGCAAAGTGCGAGTCGATCCCAACAACGGCAACAATGTGGTGGCTGGAACAAAGACTGGTCTCTACGTTTCCTACAATGGCGGGACCGATTGGACGGGCCCGTGCGTGACGAACGTGTTCGGGACCCAGCGGCAGGATATTACCGGATTGGAACTGACGAACCAAGGCGGCACCACACACATTTTAGCGGCGGTCGGCGTGCGCGGATTTGCGACACCGGTGCAGTACAATCTTGACCAGAACGGCGCGAATGGTCTCTACGGAGGCACCGTGCCGGCGAGTGGTTGTCCGTCCGATTTCACGCTGCTCACGCGCAACGACAATGGATTTAGTTTTGGCACTGCCGTGACCGGCAGCCCTTACACCACCGGCGCGAATATGAACGCTGGCAGCGGCACTCCCTACAGCAGCGTGGGAATAGGAAACCAGCTCGGACGCATGGATATCGCGGTAGCTCCGAGCGATCCGAACACTATCTACGTGCAGTTGCAATCCATTGCGCCGAATTCAGCGGGCGGTTGCGGCAGCAGCCCCGGCTGTGAGCTGGGCGTTTGGGCCAGTACGGACGCGGGCGCCACCTGGAGTTTCATGACGGGGTCGGCCGGGGGCTCGCTCACGTCCTGTAGCGGAGGGGGCGGCGATTATCCGCAGAACTGGTACGACCAGGGAATCGCAGTCGATCCGAATAATCCGGATCGCCTCTATGTTGATACGTTCGATACCTGGCTGGCGAGCCGCACCGGCACGAGCTTCTATAACGTCACCTGCGGCTACAATGGCGGCGGCGTGGAAAACCACGTGGTCCATGTCGACCATCACGCTCTTGGCTTCGTTCCTGGTTCGTCCAGCATGCTTCTGGAAGGCAGCGACGGTGGCATTTTCAGCAGTCCCGACGCGGATGCTGCCGTGATTGGCACCACCCGCAATACTTGGGTGAACATGGACAATGGTTTGAACACCATCGAATTTTACTCGGGCAACCTAAGCGGTTTCTTTGCCACTTCTTCGCTGCCGCAGGCCACTGCCGGAGCGCAGGATAACGGGGCGAGCTCGGTCACCTTCACGAGCGATCCGAGCGCGGTCCAATGGCAGATGGGTCTCGGCGGCGACGGATTTTATTCCCGCCTCGACCCTGTCGGCAGCGGAACCGAACTGCGTTTCTGGCAGGGGAACAACAGCGGCGGTATCAGCCGGTGTATCACGAATTGCACGCAGCCAAACGCGCAATGGTCCAGCAAGAAAGGCGGATGGGGCAGTGATACCCAGGCCTTCCAGCTTCCGTTCGAACTGTTTCCGGGCGACGTGAACAATCCTTCGAACGATTGCGGACCCGCTGGTGCTGGCACTGGCTGCGGTCATCTTATGGTAGGCACAACCCGTGTTTGGGAAACGGTTACCGGCGCGTCCGCTGGCCAGAGTGGGGCAGTCACCTGGTATGTGAACAGTCCGAACAACCTGAGCAAACAGACGCTGGGCGGCCGCTCCTACATTAACCAGCTCGCCTTCGAGCCGTCCGATCAAACGGTGGCTGTGGTGGGCACAAACGATGGCAACGTCCAGGTCGGTTATGGCATGGGCGCCGGCTACGGCACAAGCGGCGCCCAAGGCAGGATCTCCCTCAGCTCGGGTGGGGCAATGGCTGGAGACGCATTCCAAGTCGATGATCAGGTATTTACCTTCCAGACCGGTCCACGCACCGGCCAAGGTGAAGTCCAGTTAGCGACGGGCACGACCACGGAAGGAAATAACATCGTCGCCGCCATCAACGCGGATCTGACTACGGTGACAGCTTCTCGTTCCAGTTCCAATGTCACCGTAACGGCTGTCACGCCTGGTCCGTCGGGCAACAACATCACCTTTACTGAAAACGCGACCAACCTGACGATGGACGGCTCGGGCACCTTGGGCGGCTATACGGCAGGCACACTCGGCACCTCTGTTTGGGTCGACGTGACCGGCGGCAATACCGTGCTGCCGAATCGCCCGATCCTGGACGTAGCCTTCGATCCCACGACCACCAATGCGCCGATCGCCTACGCGGCTGTCGGCGGCTTTGCGGCCAATACGCCGGCCACACCAGGCCACGTCTATCGCGTGACCTGCACGACCAACTGCGCCAGCTTCACCTGGGCGGATAAGTCGGGAAATCTGCCGGACATCCCGGTCGATTCGATCATCGCCAATCCGAACTACCCGCAGCAGGTTTTCGCGGGCACCGATTTCGGTCTCTACTACACCGACGACGTGACAGCGGCATCGCCCATCTGGTATCGGTTCAACAACGGTCTGCCGAACATGATGATCTGGGATATGCAGATCGATCGCGGCAATACCACGTTGTCGCTCTGGACGCGCGGTCGTGGCGCTTACGCCTGGCCGTTGCCGAGCGGTCCCGTGCCGGCACCAGTGCCGGTCAGCGTCGTCTCGCGCAAAACGCACGGCGCGGCTGGCGCGTTCGACATCGATTTGAAAGCGCCGGCTCCAGGCATCGAATGCCGTTACGGTGGTTCGACCCACGACTTCACAGTGGTGTTCACCTTTGCCGCGCCGGTTACCGTGAGTGGAAACGGAACGGCCAAAGCCCAAGTGAGCTCTGGTTCCGGTAAGGTCGGTTCGGGCGGCGTCGCAAATGGGAACGCCGTCACCGTCAGCGGCACCACCGTGACCGTCCCGCTCACCAACGTGACCAACGCCCAGCGGATCACCGTCACCCTCTTTGGGGTGAACGATGGCACCACCACGGGAAGCGTCACGGCGCCGATGGCCGTTCTTCTCGGCGACACCACCGCGGACGGCACCGTGAATGTCAACGACATCAACCAGACCAAGGCCCTCAGTGGCGTCGGCACGAGCGGAAGCAACTTCCGTAACGACGCGAATGTTAACGGCGCGATCGATGCCCCGGACATCAGTCTGGTGAAGTCTCAATCGGGAAACAGCCTGCCGACAGCTCCCGCGCAACGCGCTCCGGCCAGCGGGGCAAAGCTCGTCCAGAGTAAATAAATTGGACCGCGGCAGAAAGCCGCGCACGATTTCGGGGTCCGCCGCAAGGCGGGCCCCGTTTTCGTTTGGGCGCAGACGAACGTGGCGCGCAGCGCAGTTGCCGTTGGGCGCGAAACGGAGAATCTAAGAAATGCGCCTTACTCCCGCTTTGCAAGGACGGCTGCGAAAGCTGCGCATTCGCGAAGAGGAATTGGAAGAAACGTTTGCCCGATCAAGCGGGCCGGGAGGCCAGAACGTGAACAAAGTCTCGACCTCGGTCACGCTGCGGCATCGGCCCAGTGGCGCGAGTGTGACGGTGCGCGATTCGCGGTCGCAAATGCAAAATCGCCAGTTGGCTCTCGAACGGCTTCTCTCCCTTCTCGAACGCCGCCGCGAAGAGGAGCGCCAGACGGCCGCGGCGGCGAAGGCAAAAGAACGGCGCCGCCATTCGCCCCGGCCGCGCTCGTTGCAAAAGAAAATCCTCGAAAGCAAGAAACGGCGCGGCTCTCTCAAGAAGTTGCGCGGCCGCGTGGCGGACTAACGACCGCCAGTTTTTTCAAAAAACCTTCGTGCTCAATACGGCTGGGAATAGAACTTGCATCGAATCTTCCTCTGTAGAATCTACCTAAATATGAAAAAACTGCTTATTCTCATCACCGTCCTTCCGGCCCTTACCATGATGGTTTCCTGCACCACCGTGGTCAAAGAACCGGCCGCCACCACCACCACTCATACGGAATCGGCCGTCACCCGCACGCCGAGCACGACGAGCACGACGGTGACCCGTCAGTCGACCGGAAACTACTAAGCTTCCGCAAAGAAGTTTCTAAGAAAACGGGACACGTTTCGGCGTGTCCCGTTTTTCTTTGGGAACGTTTCCACCTCCGTCATCCTGAGCCCCGAACGCTTTCGGGGTCGAGGGATGACAGAGGTGAGGCGCTCTCGTGGCTTAGGCGAGCGATTACGGTGAGGCCGGAGTCTCCGCTTCCGCTTCGACTTCTTCCTCTTCCTGGCTAACGACAGGTGCGATGGCCTGCAGCTTTTCGGCCCCGCGCAGATCCATCAATTTCACACCCATCGCGTTGCGTCCCGTCTCGCGAATCTCCTTCACGCGCGTGCGCACCATCTGCCCCTTCGTCGTGATGAGCATCAGCTCGTCCTGATTTGTCACCGTGAGCGCGCCGACGACGTCACCGGTTTTCTCGCCGGTCTTCATGGTAATGATCCCTTTTCCGCCGCGCGATTGCAGGCGGTATTCCTCAAATGAAGTGCGCTTGCCGATGCCATTCTCGCCAGCCACCAGCAGCATGGAATCGGCATTCACGATCGCATTGGCGACCACGTGGTCGCCTTTGCGCGGCCGAATTCCCCATACGCCCACGGTATTGCGCCCCTGATCGCGCAACTGCTCTTCGTGAAAACGCAGGCTCATCCCTTTCTTGGTGATGAGCACGATCTCGTCGTTGCCACTGGTCAGTTGAGCGTCGATCAAGCGGTCGTCCTCTTCGATGTTGATCGCGATGATGCCGCCTTTGCGCACGTTGCGGTAATCGGAAAGGTTCGACTTCTTGACGATGCCGGAACGGGTCGCAAAAACGATGTGGAAATCTTTGTCCCACGTTTCGTCCACGATGCTCGCGCCGGTGCCGGATGATTTCGACTGCACCCGGATGGTGGCGGCGATCTTTTCTTCGGAACGCAGCTCAAGCAGGTTGGCAATCGAGCGGCCTTTAGCGGCCCGGCCCATCTCCGGGATTTGGTAAACCTTTTCCACGTAAACGCGTCCCGACGCCGTGAAGAACATCAGATAATCGTGCGTCGTGGCGGTGAAGAGATGCTGCACGAAATCGCCTTCCTCTTCCTGCGTGTCTCCTTCGCGCGTCTGCATGCCGATCACGCCTTTACCTCCGCGCCGCTGGGAGCGATAAGCGCTCACCGCCGTGCGTTTAATGAAGCCGCCGTGCGTGATCGTGATGATGCAGCCTTCGTTCGCGATGAGATCCTCCATGTTGATCTCGCCTTCGTCGGGCACGATCTGGGTGAGGCGAGGGGAACCGTACTTGTCGCGGATGTCGCGCAGCTCCTTCTTGATGATGGTGAAGACGCGCTGCTCTTTGGCGAGAATGTCGCGCAGGTCTTTGATCGTCTCGATGAGTTGGGTGTATTCCGTCAGAACCTTTTCGCGCTCGAGCCCGGTCAATTGATAAAGGCGAAGATCAAGAACCTGGTTCGCCTGGTGTTCGCTGAGCGCGTATCGGCCTTCGGTGAGGCGCTCTTCATTGCGAATGAGGATGCCGATTTGCTCGACCTGTTTCCGCGTGAAATCGAATGCAAGTAGCTTGATGCGAGCTTCTTCACGATTCGAGGAACCGCGGATGATGCGGATGAACTCATCGAGATTCGCCAGGGCGATGAGATAACCTTCGAGCGTCTCCGCCCGATCCTCGGCTTTGCGCAATTCGTAACGCGTGCGGCGCAAGACGACCTCGCGGCGGTGATCGATGTAAGCCTGGTTCGCTTCCTTGAGCGAGAGGAGCTTCGGCTTTCCGTGATCGATCGCCAGCATGGACGCGGCGAACGAACTTTCGAGCGCGGTATGCTTGTAAAGATTGTTGATGACAATCTTCGGATTGCCATCGCGCTTGAGCTCGATGACGACGCGCGTGTTCTCGTCCGATTCGTCGCGAATGGCGGTGATGTCGGTGAGCACCTTGTCATTCACGAGGGCCGCGATCTTTTCCACGAGCGTGGCGCGATTCACGTTGTAGGGAATTTCGGTGATGACGATTTGCTCGCGATTGCCTTTGAGCTCTTCCACGCCGGCTTTTCCGCGCACTTTCATGCTGCCGCGGCCGGTCTCGAGATATTGCTTCGCACCGGCCATGCCGAGAATCGCGCAGCCGGTCGGGAAATCCGGTCCCTTCACGAACGTCATCAGTCCTTCGAGCGTGATGTCCGGATCGTCGATCTGTGCGCAGATGCCGTCGATCACTTCCATCAAATTGTGCGGCGGAATGTTCGTAGCCATGCCGACCGCGATGCCGGTTCCGCCGTTGACTAGAAGATTCGGGAAAGCCGCCGGAAATACCCTCGGCTCGGTGCGCGTCTCGTCATAGTTCGGGACAAAATCGACCGTGTCCTTCTCCATGTCGGTCATGAGCGCGGCGCCGAGATGCGTCATGCGCGCCTCGGTGTAACGCATGGCCGCGGGCGGATCGCCTTCGACCGAGCCGAAATTTCCCTGGCCGTCGACCAGTGTCTCGCGCATTGCCCAGGCTTGGGCCATGTGCACGAGTGTCGGATAAATGACCGCCTCGCCGTGCGGGTGATAGTTACCGCTGGTGTCGCCGCAAATCTTCGCGCATTTACGATGTTGGCGATTGGGGTAGAGCGAGAGATCGTTCATCGCAAAAAGGATGCGACGTTGCGATGGCTTCAAGCCATCACGCGCGTCGGGCAAGGCCCGCGAGACGATGACCGACATCGAGTAATCGAGGAACGACCTCGAGACCTCTTCGGCGACATTTATGGGATCAACTTTTTCGTTCGGATTGTACATGGACTAGACGTGGGCGAGGGATTGGAGATGAGGGCGCTCGCTTAAAATGCGTTTCTCCCAGTCTTGGGAGAGCGCATCGGCTTGTCGCACCGTGACCGGCGGGCCGATGGGAAGGTCTTTCGGGAGCGAAATTTCGAGATAGTCGAGCACGCTGCGCACGCCTTGCTCGTAATCCTGGCAAAGCGCTTCGTATTCGATTCGAAATGGCTGGATGCCGATCTCGGTGAAGAAGTCCTCCCAGAGTTTTTCGAGGTAGGCGATCTCGGCGAGCGATTGCTCAATAAGATCCGGTTCGAACTTCGGCTCCGGAACTTCCGACGGCTTGTCCGATCGAATTTTCCAAAGGCCGGTCTGCGCGGCCCGGACTTTTGACAAAGCCTGACGCAGTTTGTGGCGCCGGAAAATGTGGACGAGACGCAGATCGGGAAAAGCACTTGGCATCAGCTCGCGCAGCGGTGTGGTTCCATTTCCAAACTCGCCCGTCTCGCGCAGCCGGGTGAGAAAGCCATCGAGATACCAGCTCATCAATTTGAACCCGAAGACTTCGTTGGAAGTGGCCGAAGCGCACTGAATGGCCCGCACATAATCGGCGAAGCCTTTCGGATGCAGACCGTGCCGCTCAATGTAGGCGGCTTCGTTTTTCTGAAGGAAGAATTGCTTTGGCCGGCCGGCGCGGCGCGTTTCGTGGAGCCCATCGGTTAGCAAATTGCTGCCCGAGCGCGCGACGGCGCAAACGCAATAGCAGCGGCGCGGATGCCGCAGCCGGTGAAATAATCCGCCCACCGTTAAACGTCCAGGTTTCGCACGTTGAGCGCGTTGTCTTCGATGTACTGGCGGCGCGGCTCGACCACATCGCCCATCAACTTGGAAAACATTTGGTCGGCCTCGACCGCGTTGTCATCGTTCAAATCGACCTGAAGCAACTTGCGCTTCTGCGGGTCCATCGTGGTGTTGAACAGCTCTTTCGCGTTCATTTCGCCGAGGCCCTTGAAGCGCTTGATCTGCACGCCGCGACGCCCGATCTCCAGAATCTTTTGCAGAATTTCCGGGATCGAGAAAAGGGGATGCGTGGTCGCACGATCGCCTTCCCCCTCGATCAATTCGAAGATCGGATGATCGCTCGCAGAGTAGTGATCGATCTTGAGACCTTTGCGCGCCAATTCGGCGATCAGCTTTTGAATGGTCGAGGCCTCATGCAGCTCGACCAGTTTGCCGCGACGACGGTTGCCGTTTTTCGCGTTGCTCGCAGGGGCCGGGGCGCCGTTCGCGAGCGGGAGCAAATCCTGGCCCGCCTCATCTTCGAAAAGGCTGAGGTCGAGATTTTCTTCGTGGAATTGGCGCACGCTCCGTTCGTCCTGGAAATAATGCGTCATCTCCTCGTTGCCGTCGCGCACCTTCACGAGATAAGCGGGGAGCTTACCGGTGGTCACTTCCCGTTTGGCCAGGAAGCTCTCGAAATCGCCACCATGCCTCCGCACTGCTTCGCTCAGCTTGGCCAATCTCTCGAGTGATTCGAGGATGTCCTTCATCTGCGCGGCGCTCAATTCCTTGTCGTCGGCCAGGTTTTTCAGGCGCACGTCTTCCGCGCCTAACGAAATGAGAATCTTGTTCAACTGCACGTCGTCATCGACGTACTCTTCGCGCTTCTTGCGCTTGATCTGATAGAGCGGCGGTTGCGCGATATAGATTTTGCCCGCGCGCACCAGCTCGGTCATTTGCCGATAGAAGAAGGTGAGTAGCAACACGCGAATGTGCGATCCGTCTACGTCGGCATCGGTCATGATAATGATGCGGCCGTAGCGCAGTTTGCTGATGTCGAAGGTGCCTTCGTTCTCCTTGCCGTTGCCGGTGCCTTCTTCCTTCGGCCGGCCGATGCCGGTGCCGATGGCCATGATCATCGATTGAATCTCGGTATTCTTGAGCGCCTGATCGAGACGCGCTTTCTCAACGTTGATCAGCTTGCCGCGGATCGGGAGGATCGCTTGATAACGCCGGTCGCGTCCCTGTTTGGCCGAGCCGCCGGCCGAATCGCCCTCGACGATGTAAAGTTCGGTCAAATCTGGATCGCGCTCGGAGCAATCGGCCAGTTTACCGGGCAAACCGCCGCCAGTGAGTGCGCCTTTGCGGATCGTCTCCCGCGCTTTGCGGGCCGCTTCGCGCGCGCGCGCAGCCGTGAGCACTTTGTCGAAAATGCGCTTCGCGACCGGCGGGTTCTGGTCGAAGTAATTCATCAAACCGTCGTAAACGACGGAGTTCACGACGCCGTCTATCTCGGTGTTGACGAGCTTCACTTTGGTCTGCGATTCGAAACGCGGATTCGGCAGTTTGATACTGAGCACGCAGACCAAACCTTCGCGCGCATCATCGCCCGATATCGAAGGATCCTTGTCCTTCATCAAATTATTCGATTTCGCGTACTGATTGACCGCTTTGGTCAGGGCAGTGCGGAAGCCGGTTAAGTGCGTGCCGCCATCCGGATTCGGAATGGAATTGGCGAAGGGGAGAATCTGATCGTTGTAGCTGTCGTTATATTGCAAGACGACATCGACGAAAACTTCGTCGCGTTGCCGCGAGATGACGACTGGCTTCGGGTGAATGACCTGCTTGTTCTCGCCCAACTGTTTTACGAATTCTTCGATGCCGTGCTTGTAGAAGAATATCTCCTTCCTTGGCGTCTCGGTGCGTTCGTCGGTCAGCGTGATCTCCAGACCAGGATTGAGAAACGCGAGCTCGCGCAAACGCGAAGCAAGCCGCTCAAATTTGAACTCGGTGGTAATCGTAAAGATCGTCGGGTCCGGCAAAAAAGTGATGAGCGTGCCGGTCGCTTTTTTGTTTTTGACCTCGCCGATGACGCTCAGTTTCTCGGTGGTTTTGCCGCGCTCGAAAGCCATGTGGTAAACCTTGCCGTCGCGCGAGACTTCCACCTTGAACCAATCGGAGAGCGCGTTGACGCACTTTGCGCCGACGCCGTGGAGACCGCCGGAATATTTGTAAGCGCCTTGCCCGAATTTGCCGCCGGCATGCAGATTCGTGAGGACCAGCTCGACGGCCGGCATCTTGAACTTTGGATGCATGTCGACCGGGATGCCGCGGCCGTTGTCGCGCACGGAGACAGACCCATCGACATGCACGGCGACGTCGATTTTCGTGCAGTAGCCGGCGAGATGTTCGTCGATGGAGTTGTCGAGAACTTCGAAGACGCAATGGTGGAGACCGCGTTCGTCGGGGTCGCCGATATACATCCCGGGGCGTTTCCGGACCGCTTCGAGCCCCTCTAATTTATCGATTTGGGCGGCGTCGTATTTTTGCGATTGACTGATGGGAGCGGGGGCGTCGCGTGGGGCCTCGACGGCCAGAGATTCATCTTGTGGTTGCAGCATAGGGACAGCGGGAAAACCGCCGGCCAAAAAGTAGCCGAAAAGCCCTCGGTGGACAACCGATATCTCGTGCTCAACCGAGGGGCGGAAGCACTACATTTCGCGGTCGGCTGCCGGAATCGCCCACATTTGGTGGACGCCAGGGAATCAAGTCGGCCCGTCGCCTTGCGCCGAAGGAGCGTCGGAGAGGGAATTAAGGACTTGATAGCTGCGCCGGTAAGTCTTCTCGAAATCCGCGTTCGGCGCGGTCACGTCGAAGATCCATTGTTCGGTCGGCGAATAGTTGATGAAAGTGATGCTGCGCTGGTAGGGGAAGCCAAACATCTTGTAGGAGAAAGTGATCTGCTCGCTGCTCCAGCCGTTGATGACGATGGTGTTCGGTTTTTCTTCTTCCATCTTCACATCGGTCGCTTCCACCGGGATGAAGGCTCGCGCGGCGTTCCGGTAAAGCTCTTGATTCTTTTGGTCGAACGGCGCCTGCGGGCTGAGCGACGAGGCAGTCAGTTTCATGCTCGAGTTCTTCAAATCCTCGAAACGGAAGGAAGCCTCCGTGCTTCCGCCGCTGACCGACATGTTCGAATCGATGCGAAAGACGAGGCGGGTTGGACCTTCGCGGAAGAAATATTTGTGCAAGGGCGGGCCGTGGTGATCGACCTCGACCTGGCGTGGATTGAAATCGATGGCAAAGGCGCTGCCCGTGAGGGCGAACGCGGCGAACAAAACGATGGCGAATTTTTTCATGGTTTAAAATCGAGCGAGCGCGCCGCGTCCGATGGTCACGGCGTCGAGACTGCCGGGCGGCGAGTGGCCGGCGAATTTGGAATCGAAATTCCAGACGCGATTCGGCGGGCTGTAGATATTGCCGGTGAGCGCGAGTGATGCTCCGCCGGTGACCACCTCCACCAGCGTCATGCCGGCATTAGCGCGTAGATGCGAAAGTGGGAACTTGCGTGTCGGCCCCAGATGCATGCGAGGTTTTTGAAAAGCAGGACGCATTCCAGTCTTATAAATTTCATAAACCGGCCGACCCTCGTCGCTCCGGGTCGGATCGCGGCGGATGGCTTGACCGACTGCGGCTTCCCGCGAAGGTAGTGGCCGCTTTATGCGATACCAAACGCTCTTCGAAGCGCGGTGGATTTTCGCCATCCTGCTCCTTCTTACTCTCGCCAGCTTTTTCGTTTCGCTCTGGCTCGTCCTCGTCTGGCTGGTCCTGATCCTCTATACGTTCGCTTTTTTTCGCGACCCAAAGCGTGCCATCCCGAGCGAGTCTGGATCTGTCGTAGCCGCCGCCGATGGCGTGGTCGCCGAAATCGTCGAGATGGAAGAGGACGAAGTGCTGCACCAACGCATGCAGCGCGTTGCCATTTTCCTCTCGGTCTTCGACGTGCATGTGAATCGCGCGCCGATCGCGGGCCGCATCACTTACCGCACCCGTCGCGAAGGTTTGTATCTCGACGCGCGGAACTCCGAGTGCTCCGCCAAGAACGAAGCGATGACCTGGGCTTTCGAGAACGGCCGCACCACGCTGGTCGTGCGGCAGCTCACCGGCGCGATCGCCCGCCGCATCGTGGCCTGGTCGAACATGGGCGACGATCTCGCGAAAGGAGATCGCTTCGGCATGATCCGGTTCGGCTCGCGCACCGAGGTTTACCTGCCGCTGGACGCCAAAGTGCTGGTCAAAGTGGGGGAGCGCGTCGCCGGCGGGCGCAGTATCATTGCGACTTTGCCTAACGAATGAACGGAAACAACGCCAAGATCTATTTGCTGCCGAATTTGATGACGGCGGGCAATCTCTTCTGCGGCTTCGCCGCCATTTTGCGCATTTATGATGGCGCGCAGGACATCGATTTCGCGATTGCCGCCGGGAAATTTCACGACGCTATTTGGTTTATTCTGGCCGCCTGCATTTTTGATTTGCTCGATGGACGGCTCGCTCGGCTCGGCGGGCACGAGAGCGATTTCGGGCGCGAGTTCGATTCCCTGGCCGACGTCGTCTCCTTCGGCATCGCGCCGGCTCTGCTCGTTTATCAGATCGTGCTGGGCGAATTCCGCAATCTCGGCTGGATGGTCGCTTTCGTTTATCTCGCGTGCGGTGCATTGCGCCTCGCCCGGTTCAATTGCGCGGCGGCGAGTGGCGACCAAGGCAGCATCGACAAGAACTTCACCGGTTTTCCCATTCCCGCTGCCGCCGGCGTCATCGCCTCGATCACGCTCTTCATGCTCTGGTTGAACGAAGGGCAGCACTCGATCGGCCGATGGAAATACGCCCTCCCGCCGCTCATGCTTTTCCTCTCGTTCATGATGTTCAGCAAATTTCGCTACCCCAGTTTCAAAGCCCTTAACTGGCGCACCACCCAATCCATTCCGCGCTTCTTTGCCTTGGTCGCGCTCCTCGCCGTCCTCGTAAAATTCTACCAATGGATGGCGGCGATCATCTTCCTCGCCTACCTGCTTTACGGATTCCTTCGCCCTTTTCTCTCGCCCAAACGCCGCCGCGAAATCGAAGAAGAGATCGGCGAGATCAGCCCGGACGATCCGTTCGAGGAAACGCCCTAACGCGCGGCGAATACCCTTTCAGGCCTGTGCGGGCTCGTTCGAGCCGCTGGTATTTTGGTTTAGCTGCGCCAGGATTTCCGGGTCGCGCACATCGGCCCAGCTTCCTTTCAACTCCAGGCCTTGCACCTTGTGGCCGGATAAGGCGAGGTCGCGGATTGCATCCGTCAGCTCAAATTCACCGCGGGCGGAGCGCTCGAGTTTTGCGGTGAACTCAAAAATGATCGGACGAAAAGTGTAAATGCCGGCGTTATACCAAGGGCTGGTCGGCTCGCCCGGCTGCGGTTTCTCGCGCAAGTCGGTCAACTCGAAGCGCTCGTTGAAGAAAACCGCGCCGCCCTTGCTCACGTCTTCATTCGCTTTCACGCTGATGACCGCGTCGGTGTCGTTAGGCAACGACGCCAGATACCGGTAATTCACCGGTTCGACCAGGATGTCGCCGTAACTCAGAACGAAAGGGTTGGTTCCGACGAAATCGCGCGCCAATTCTACGACGCGTCCCGTTCCATCCTGCACTTCCTGCGTCACGTAATTGATCCGCACGCCGGCGCCTTCTCCGTCGCCAAAAAAATCCCGGATCATTTCCGCACGCCAGCCAACCACGATGAGAAATTCCTGCACGCCGGCGGCCTTCAATCCGGCGACGATGTGCGCGAGAATCGGCTCGCCCTGAACTTCAAGCATCGGCTTCGGGGTCGCTGCAGTCAGCTCGCGCATGCGCGTTCCTTTTCCGGCCGCCAACAAAACCGCTTTGCAGATTTTATCCATCTTCAGGCGCGCAGGCAGTTGCATTTGCTCATCGTCTCTCCAGCTTGCGCGCATGAAAATGGCATTCTTCGCCAAATATCGCGAGGGCGGTTTGCTTCTTTTGCGTTTGAGCCTGGGGCTCCTCTTTCTTTATCTGACCGCGCCGGCCTTGTTAGGCGGAGCCGCGCGTTGGGCGCATTTCGGCGGCGACATGCGGGCGCTCGGCGTTCATTCGCACTTCGCCTGGTGGGGATTTCTCGGCGCGCTCGCGGGCTCGTTAGGGGGATTGCTCATGATTTTCGGTCTGTTTTTTCGGATCGGAATTCTGATGACGCTGGATCTGGCGGCCGTTCACACCATCGCCATCGCGGAAGGCCGGCTCGGCTGGCACGGAGCGTTTCCGGCTTTGGAGATGTCGCTCATTTTGCTCAGCCTTCTTTTCATTGGGCCCGGCAAATTCAGCGTCGATAAAACCTAGAGCGCGTCGCGCGGTCTACAGACTAACTTCCCGCAGCGTCGTGCGGAGAGAAAAAGAGCGCCGGTAATTCGGCCTGTTTCACCAGCGCGTTCACCTTCGGCACTTCGGTGTTTTTGAGGCTTGTCCACTTTTGCAACTGCTCGTCGAGGCGGCCGCCCAAGCGTTTGAACATGTCGAGCTCAGGTTGGGTCGGTTCCGTATCGGCGTTGTCGATCACGTGACTGAACGTATCGAACTCCTCGTTCAACTCGTTAGGGAAAACGAGATTGCCCTCGGAGCTTTTCATGTTCACCTGGATCAGCTTCTCCTCCACGGCTGACATCTTCCCGTTCAAATCATCGGCGGCCGCCAGCGCCGGTTTCAGTTTGTCGTTATCGCCAAACCGCTGGTGCAGAGTTTTGATCTGCCCTTTGAAATCGCGGATTTCATTGACCGCGCGGTGCAGTTGCGAAATGCGATCATTCACCTGCGTGGCGAGAGCGAATTGTTTCTGCACCGCGGCCTCCGCGCCTTTCGTGCGCGGATCGATGGCGAGATGCAACGGCGCCGTCTGGCTCTGGCCGTTCACCGTCAGCTTCAACTGATAATCCCCAGGAGGGGCGAGGGGACCGACCGGGCCGTTGCCGGAGTAAAATGCACCCGGCGTTTGCACCGGATCGTTGTAGCGCAGGTTCCATGGGAACCGGTTCATGCCGGCGGTGGCCGGAATCGTTTTCGGCGTCTCGATGCGGTCGGGCCATTCGGGCGGCTGCTCGTTATCTTTCTTCTCCTGGCTGGAAAGGTGGCGGACGAGTTTGCCCTCCTTGTCCAGAATATCGAGAGTCACTTCACTCTTCGGTGCTGTCTTTAGGTAGTAATCGATGATCGCGCCCGCCGGTGGATTCGTGCCGACCGGTCCATTCTTATCGACCTCCTGCGGATAATGAAGACGCAGCGCCGTTTCCGGTTGATAAAGAATGGCAGCGCTCTGCTGCGAATTCGCGTTCATCTGGCGCAACGGCGTCAGATCGTCGAGCACCCAAAACGAGCGCCCGTGCGTGGCCACGACCAGATCGTTATCTTTCACCACGAGATCGCGGATGGGCGAGACCGGCAGATTCATTTGAAGCGGCTGCCAGTGCGCACCGTCGTCGAACGAAACGTAAACGCCCAGCTCGGTGCCGGCGTAAAGCAACCCGCGCCGCTTCGGATCTTCGCGCACCGCATGCACGTAAGCGCCATCGGGAATTCCGTTCGTGATCGCGGCCCACGACTGGCCTTTGTTCGCCGTCTTGTAAATATACGGCTTGAAGTCATCGAGGCGATGGCGCTCGACCGCGACATACGCGCCGTTCGCGTCAAACGGCGAAGGATCGATCAGACTGACGGCGCTCCATTCCGGCATCGGCGGCGTCACCTTCGCCCAATGCGCGCCGTCATCCGTCGTCAACTGCAACAAGCCATCATCGGTGCCGGCCCAGAGCATGCCTTTTTGCAAAGGCGATTCGGCCAGCGCGAAGACGGTGTCGTAATATTCAATGCTGGTGATGTCGTTCGTGATGGGGCCGCCGCTCGGTTTCTGTTTGCTCTTGTCGTTGCGGGTGAGATCGGGGCTGATCTGCTTCCAGCTTTGGCCGTGATCGGTCGATTTAAAAACGGCTTCGCCGGCTGTGTAGAGCGTGTCGGAATTGTGCGGCGAAATAAGCAGCGGCGAAACCCATTGGAACCTGTGCACCAAGTCCTCCGCGCCATGGCCGGAGTTATCGAGCGGCCAGACGCTCACGTCTTCCGATTGGCCAGTGCGTTTATCGTGGCGGACGATGAACCCTTCGTTGTTCGAATAGATGATGTGCCAATCCTTCGGATCGGCCATGACGAAACCGCACTCGCCGCCGCCGGCCTGAAACCAATCCTGCCGCCCGATCGCGCCTTCATCGGAGTAGCTGGCGATGCCGACATTCGAATTGTCCTGTTGCGCGCCGTAGATGTGATAGGGGAACGCGTTATCGACCGAGACGTGATAAAACTGGGCGGTCGGCTGATTATCCACGGTCGTCCAGGTCTGGCCCGCGTCCGTTGAAATGCTGGCGCCGCCGTCATTCGCGTTGGCGATGCGATCTGGATTATTCGGATCGATCCACAAACCGTGATGATCGCCATGGCGCGCGGGGAGCAGCGTGAAATTCTTGCCGCCATCGCTGGAGCGGAAGAGCCCGGTATTCAAAACGTAAACGCTATCCGGCGAACGCGGGTCCGCGTAAATCTTGCTGAAGTACCAGGCGCGCTGACGGAAGCGGCCGTCATCATTCACCTTCGTCCAATGATCGCCGCCATCTTCGGAGCGAAAGATGCCGCCTTCTTTTGCCTCGATGATCGCGTAGACGCGATTGGAATCCGCGCCGGAGACGGCGATCCCGATGCGGCCGAGAATCCCTTCGGGCAATCCATTTCCCTGCAACTGCTGCCAGGTCGTCCCGCCATCCGTCGAGCGATACAAACCGCTGCCCGCTCCGCCACTGGCGAAAAACCAGGGTTGCCGGCGCACCTGCCAGAGGGCCGCGAAAAGCGTCTGCGCATTATGCGGATCGAAGACGACATCGATCGCGCCCGTGTTCTCATCCTTGCCCAAAACCTTCGTCCACGTCTTGCCGCCATCGGTCGTGCGAAAGACGCCGCGTTCCTGATTGGGACCAAAGGCGTGACCGACCGCCGCGACGAAAACGATGTCGGGATTATGCGGATCGACAATGATCGCGCCGATGTGGCGGCTCTCTTTCAATCCGACATTTTGCCAGGTGCGCCCGGCGTCGACTGATTTGTAAACGCCGTCGCCGTAGGAAATGTTCCCGCGCAAAGCCGATTCGCCGCTGCCGGCGTAAACGATGTTTGCATTGGAAGGGGCCACCGCAATCGCGCCGATCGAAGAAGTCGTTTTCTGTTTGTCGAACATCGGCCGCCAGTTCCCGCCGCCATCGGTCGTCTTCCAAACGCCTCCGGCCACGGCGCCGAAGTAATAAGTGTTGGGCGAGCCCGGGACGCCTTCAATGGCGAGCGCACGGCCACCGCGGAACGGCCCGACCAATCGCCACTTCATGCCGTTCCATAAGTGTTCGTCGAACTGGCCCTGCTTCGATTTGGAATCGGCGGCTCCTGCCGAATGAATCGCCAGCACGCCGAGCAGAATGACCCACGAAACGAAAGACGGTTTGCGCATCAACCAGTCTCAAACCAACTCGCATTCCTTCAACAGGAATGTCGATTACGATTCGGCAGTACAACGCACGCGCCGCGCGCCGTAGTAGGAACCGATGACGAGCAAGGCGGCGAGCAATTGCGCGCCGATGCCTTGATAGTTCGGGAAGAGCGCGAACCACATGCCGGCCCAATTCGGGACGACATCGGCCACACCCGGAATCGGCGTGCTCGATATCCAGTTGGCCAACTGCATTTCCTGCACTTGTTCGCCCACCATCACGAGCAGCACGATGCCGAGTAAAACGCCAGTGGTGACGAGCATTTTTCGATACGGCAGACGTTGTTGCAGAACAAAAGTGAGAACGGCGACGAGGCCGCACGCGATGAGGCCGAGCAGGGTGCCTTTCAAAACCACGTCGCCACCGAGGCGCAGATTGTAGCTTTGCAAGAAGAGCACGACCTCGAAGCCTTCGCGATAAAGCGAGGTGAAGCCGAGCAGGATTAACCCGAGCATGAGCCGGCTGCGTGTGCCGTCGCCATTGGCGTTGTTAGCCAGAAGCGTTTTGCGACGGCGATTGTGCGATCGAATCCAGCCGCCCCAATAAATCTTGTGGAAGAACCAGTTCATGATCACGAGCAGCACGACGATGGCGAGAAGGCCAGTCGCAGCTTGCAGATCGAGCGCAGAAACACTTTTCGTTAATTCGCCCATGATCCGAACCGCGATCCACCAGGTGGCGAGCGTGGCGATAAAGGCGAAACCGGCGCCCCACGCCACCGGGCGGCGGTAGCTCTGTTTCTCCCCGGTCATGCTGGCGGTGATGGCGGCGAGCACGAGAATGCATTCGAGGCCTTCGCGAAAAACGAGCACGCCGATGTCGAGTACGGCGACGGTCGGGCTCGTGTTGGGACGTGTCGGATCGGGCACTCCGCGCACGGCGATGCCCTGCCAGACCAGCAGCCCAAGAATAGCGGTCGCGGCGAGCAAAAGCATCAAGCGCAAGGCGAGGCCGAAGCGGCGCGGCTTCTCACGCGCTCGCGTCTTCACGGGCAAGTCAGCGAGGGTTTCGGTGGTAGTCGCCGCCGGCATCACAAGAGGAACCGTATCACAAGATGGCCTGGTCTCATTGTCGTTCCGTTGTCATTTTTTAGCGGCCAGTTGTCATTGGGGCGCCGGGCGGCCCGGTTTGTGATTCGCCGGTGAGGGAGTAAATTTCTCGCGTATGCGGTCAAAACGAGCCTTCACCCTCATCGAGCTGGTCATCTCCATCTCGATCCTCCTTCTCATTATGGCGGTGGCAGTTCCGAGTTTGAGGGGCGTGCTGGCCGATCGGCGGCTCCGGCGTTCGGTCGATGGCTTCACCGCCCTCGTCCAACAAGCGCAGCAATTGAGCACCCAGGAACGCCGCTCCTACCTGATCGTGTGGGGCAAAGACCAGATCAGCCTGCGGCCGGAATCGTTTGCCAAGGGAGAAGCGAAGGAGCCGCGATCCGTGCTCTCTTTGAACAAAAACGAGGCTTTCACCCTCAAACTGCCGGCAGCCCTTATGAAAAAACCTCCCGCCGAATGGGTCTTTTGGTCTTCCGGAAATTGTGAGCCGGCCATCGTCAGCTACCAGGGACCGGACGGAAGCTGGACGGCGCAATACTCGCCCCTCACGGCGCGTTCGGAATTTTTGCGTTATGCGACGCGCTGATTCTCGCCTGCTCGGCTTCGCTCTCTACGAAGTCCTCATCGGCGTCACCATTTTTGTCGTCGGCATTCTCGCGCTCGGGCGCGCATTGGAGAATTGCATGAACGCCAGCAACCTCGCGAGCGAGGAGAACGTCATCCGCAACATCATGGCCAATCGCATGGCCGAAATCCAAGCCGCCCCCGGCCGTCCCGATCCGAAGAAGGAACTCAAGATAAACAGCGGCTATGGCTCGGTGCGGCTGATCCAGAAGGTCGTGCCCGCGGGGTTGAAGGGCGACAAAGGATTCGAGCTGGGCGGCATTCGCCGCGTCAACCTGACGGCGAAATGGACGCGCAACGGGATCCAGCAGAGCAAGGAAATTTCGTTTTATGTCTATCGCGCCGGTTAAATCACGCAGCGCCTCCGGGTTCACCCTGCTCGAGATCACCTTTGCAGTCGTGATCCTGGCCATGATGTCGGTGGCCATCTACCGCTTTGTGCAGACGAACATGGCCGCGGTGCGCATTTCTTCGGAGCAAACGGCGATCGATTCGCAATACGAAGGGCTGCATGAACTTTTGACGACGGAATGGCAAAGCCTGCCCGCGGGCGATGGACGATTGACCGGCGAGCCTTTCAAAACCGACGGTGTTTCGCGCGACCGGATCACCTGGCTCTGCGATGCCGGGCCGGGATTGCTCACTCGTTATGCGACCGATAATTATCACGTGACGCTCCAGTTGAAACGCGCGCCCGACAAAAAAAAAGGCACCGTGCTCGGCCTCTCGCGCACACCGGAGGCAACCGATGCGGGCGACGAAACCTGGGTTCCGCTCATCGATAATGTGCGAAGTCTCGAGATCCGATATTACGATCCGCGCCTCAACAGTTGGGTCGAGCGCTGGACCGATACGGTGACGCTGCCTCGACTCGTTAGGCTGGTGATTGGGCGGCCCGACAGCCGGGTGCCGTGGGATACGATCATTGCCTTGGGGCGCACGCCGCTATGAAGACGCTGACGAAAAAGAAGCAGCGAGGTGCGGCGCTTATGCTTTCGCTCTGGGCGTTGTTTTTGCTGAGCGCGGCGATCATCAGTTGGGCCGTCCAGATTAACGGCCGCATCATTCTTTCGGGTGAAGCGAGCCGCGCTCTCGAGGCCGAAGCGATGGCTTGTTCCGGCGCGGAAGTGGCGTTGCATCCAGCGGTGAAGCCGCACGCGGCGGCGCTCCATGGAAGGTTTGGCCGCAGCCAAACCTACGATGTGAAGATCACCGGCGAAGGCGGGCGCTTGAATATTAACTGGCTGCTCACCGGCGAAGTTCCGCAGCGGCTCGAAGTGCTCCGCAAATATCTCGAAGTGCGCGGCATCGATCTCAATGAACGCGATCACATGATCGATTGCCTGCTCGACTGGGTGGACCCGGATAATCTGGTGCGGGTGAACGGAGCAGAAACGCAAGGTTCCTACCATCCGGCTAATCAACTCCTCACTCGCATTGAAGATTTAAAGAAGGTCAAAGGCTGGGGCGCGCTCACTTCGACCGTCGGCTGGGACAATGATTTTACCTTAGCTCCAACTAATGGAATCGAGCTCATCTGGGCCTCGCGTAATGTGCTCCTTGCCCTCCCGGGAATGACAGAGCCGATAGTCGATCGCTTCCTCGCTTATCGTCGCGGCCCGGACAAAATCGAGGGCACGGCGGACGATCCCCTGTTCAATTCGCTCGACGAAGAGCGCCTTGCTTTTGGTTTCACCCCGCAACAGTTCGCCACCTTTGCCGGTCTTATTGCGTTTAAGGTCCCCGTTTACCGAGTTGTCAGCACCGGAAAATCAGCCGATGTCACGCGCGTGGTACAAATGGTGATTCAGAAAAGCGGGAACGTCCCCCAATTGATCACTTGGAAGGAGCTGTAATATCGAGCCAACACTGTTACCGGTTTACATCATTCCAGCCTCGGCCGGCTGGAACTTGATCCGTTCCGTCGATCAAAACGGGACGTGGGATGTGCAGTCGCTCGTGACGCTCGATGAAGCGATCCCGCACCTGCGCGCCGGCGAATCCTTCATTCTTGGTCTCCCCATCTCGGCCGTCCTCGCGCAAAGGCTGCGCGTGCCGACCGTTGATTCGAATGACTTTGCCGAAATGGTGCGCATTCAGATCGAGAAAACGCTGCCGTACGCAAGCGACGAAGTGACGAGCGATTTCGAAATCATCGAGCAAAGCGAAACGGATTCGATTGTTTCGGCGATCGTCGTTCACAACGAGAAGCTGAGTGAGATCGCCGGGCCGCTCTTGTCGCGCGGTTACATTCCCAGCCAGGTCACCGTCTACGCGGCGCAACGCGGCGCCACCCACGCGGCCGAAGGAGCCGCGCTTCTCATTTATCCGGAAGGCGCTTCGCTCATCTCCGCCATCACCGAAAACGGCAAGCTCAGTCTGGCCCGCACGCTGGAGGGGACGGAGCCCGCGCAGTTGCAGGTCGATTTACCGCAACTGACTCTCAGCGCGGAGTTGCAGGGGATCAGCACGGCGTTTCCAAACGTCCTGCTTGATGAGAGCTGCCTGCCGTTGCGTTCCACCGTCGAACATCTCTTCACCAGTTGCCCCGAAATCGTTGGCGTCGAAATGCCGCCGGCCAAAACCGGCCTCAATCTTCTGCCGGAGAGCTGGCGGCAGCGGCACGCGCAACTCGTTAGGCTGAAAGAATGGCGGAAGCGTTTGCTTTGGGGCGCGGGCGCTTACGGCGGTCTCATCTTCCTCCTTTTCGCCTATCTGATGATCGTGAACTTCCGCGTCAGCCGCCTGGCCAAGGCGGTCGCGCGCGACGAAACAAAGGTCGCATTTGTGCGCAACGCCGCCGCCGCCTGGAACGGTCTCCGCCCCGCGATCGATCCGCGTTATTATCCGCTCGAAGTTCTCCTGAACCTTTTCGAAGACCTTCCCTCCGATCAGGTGCACATCACCGTTTACCAGCAATCGGCCCGGCAAATCTCAGTGAGCGGCGAAGCCAGTTCGCCGGCGCTCGCTTATCAGTTTGCCCAGAAGGTGAAGAAGGATGCTGAGCTGAGCGCCTTCCAATTTCAGATGGGCACGCCGAGCATTCTGGCCAACAATCACGCCCAATTTCGCCTGGAGGGAAAAGCGCGATGATCCCAGCCTGGTATCAGCGCATGAATCGCCGCGAACGCCTCCTCGCCTTTGGCGTGGCGGGCGTCGTCTTTGTGCTCATTAATCTCTTCGTCATCAGCTCGCTCTTCGGCGCGATCAAGCAGGCGCACGTCCGCCTCGATGAGCAGCGCACCGCGCGCAAAGCGCAGGATGTTTTTCTCAAGGAGCAAAAGATGTGGGAAAAGCGGCAGGCCTGGTTGAAGAAGCACCAGCCGGTCTCGCGTGGTCCGGAGGAAGCCTCCAAGTTGCTCGACCGGGTTAAACAAATCGCCGCCAAACGAAACATCCTGATCAGCAACCCAGCCATCGGCACCGGCGATGCCACGGCCGATCATCAATCGGTCTATGCTTCCATCGAAACCCAGAGCCCCTGGCCGCCGCTCGTGCAATTTCTCTATGACATCCAGAAGCCGGAGGAGTTTATTGTCTTCGAAGATGTGAACCTGGCCATCGATGGCACTGACGAGACGCTTATGCGCGGCCGATTCAAGATCGCCAAATGGTTTGCACCCGCCGGAGGACGACCATGAAAACGAAAATCCTTTTCCTGGTCTCCCTCGCCATCGCCTCGGCGGCGACGGCGAAGGATGATTTGCCGAAGGCGCTCAGCTTTACCCGTTACCAGAAAATGCTGAAGCGTTCGCCTTTTGCCGTGGCTACGGCGGCCGCGCCCGTCGCGACCACGCCCAACTTCGCGCGCGATCTTTTCATCGCCAATGCCGCTCATTCGGAAGAAGGCGATTTGGTTACGCTGGCTTCCACCACTGATAACAATTTCAAACTCTACCTCTCGAGCAAAGACCCGGTCGATGGTTACAGCATCTCAAACATCCAATGGTCCGAACGCGTGGGAGAAACCAAGGTGACCATCGCCAAGGAAGGGCAATTCGCCACGCTCACTTTTAATCAGGCGCTCATCAGCCAGGAGAGTCCCGGCGCACCCGGCGCACCCGGGCTCCAACTGCCGCCACAACCGCTGAACAATCCGGCGCAAATCACCGGCGCCGTCCCGGATAGCGGCCCGCGAAACATGCAGCGAATTCAGCCCGCGCCCATTCCGAGGTTGCCGACGCCGCCGCCGCATGTGCGCGGCGTGATCCCACGCAATCCCAACACTTTCAGGAAACGTCCCCGTCCCCAGGGCAGGTAGCCATGAGCGCGCTCGCCTGGAGCGTGTCATGCACTTGCGTTCTTCGTTCAGCGTCCCGCTGTAGACGTTTCGCTGTGCGAAACGCGGGATCGATTTCCGTAAATCCTCACCAGCTCTCGCGTCTCGCGCAGCGAGACGGCTACAGAAGAGTGCTCAAGGCATCGTTTTTGAACTTTTAATTCGTTAGGCCGAGCGGCCGGTGCGAATACGATGACGATTATGAGCAGGATTTGTTTTTCCCGCCTTCTTGCTGGCGCGCCGCTTTACCTGCCCCAATCGTCGTCCGCCGTATCCGGTTTGCGATCCGGGCCGGCCGAATAGAGATCGTAGCCGCTCGGATTTTTGCGGCCCGGATTGAGGTAGATGTATTCGTTCCCCCAAGGATCTTTCGGGACGTCATCCATGAAGCGGCGCGCCTGCGCAGGCCGCGGGTCGCTGTCGGGCGAATCGACGAGTGCTTTGATGCCTTGCTCCGTGGTCGGCAGGAATCCGTTCATCGCCGAGTAAGACAAAAGGCCGGTGCGGAGCGATTGGATATCGGCGCGCACCCGCACGCCTTTGGCGATGTCGACATTGGGCGCCAGTTTATAAATGGCGGCGCCGAGAAGCAGCGTGATGATCGCGACCACCAGCATGATCTCGAGAAGAGTGAAGCCGCCCGATCGTTGTTTCAGTCTCATAAGTTTTAATGTTCCGGCTGCAGGATGTAATCCGTTTTGTCCCAAAGATATTTCAACTGCACCTGCGTCGCCCGAATGGCCGAGACGGGCGTCCCCGCGCCGCTCACGATGACCATCTCGTTCGTGCCCGTCTTCAATCGCGCCACCGGCACGATCAACTGCGCGCGCAGCCAGCCGGTGTAGGTGAATTGCATTTGCCTAACGAGTGAAGCCATTTCGCCGCGAAAACCCGGATCGGCCAGATCCGGCAATGCGAGATTGACCGGTCCAAGGTTGGCGCCGTTCAAATAAACCACGGGCGGCGATTCCACCTTGGAGCCGAGCACTTCAAAGGAAAGCAGGGCGAGAAGCGGCGGCGATTCCATCCCAAACTGAAACCTGGCGCCGTTCGTGACGCTGGCTCCGATGCGCAATGCTTCCGGCGCCAGCGTGGCCGTGACCGTGCCAAACTCGGCCACGTCGGTTTCCGGCGCGTGCAGTGGCGCAGTTCCGGAAAAGGGCTCGGGAATGACATCGCGTCGCGGCGCGTTCACCGGGTGAATGGTTTCGCTGCTCGTCATCCAATCGAGATAGGCGCCGCGAACCGATCGGCCGTCGCCCGCGACTTCGATATCGATGGTCGAGACGCTGTTCATCGGAATGATCACCGTCTGCGAAGTCGGTAATTCCAAACCAGTGCCGAGTGGACCGGAGCGCAGGATCTGAGTTCCGGATTCATCCCACGCGATCACTTCCGGTGGCGCATCCGCTTTGTCCTCGAAGAAGAGTCGGAACATCAGCACGCGATAATCGCCGAGCGGTTGCTGGAGGCGGATGCGAAAGACCGACTTCGCGTTTTTCTCCGAGGCGGGAGTGAGCGTGACCGATTCCACCCAGGCGGGCGCGGCCTGCGGTTTGGCGGTGGACATCTGGCGAAGATCGACCCAAGCGCTCGGCACACTGATGTCGCCGGTGGCCACGCCGTTTGCCGTCAGGTTGTTGGTCAACGCCTGTTGGGCGCGCGCCGAAAGTGGAGCGAGGAGGAAAAGCGCAAGCGCGAACGAGCGGAGCAACATGCCGCGTGATTTTACCTTAGTGGGGTCGAACCTGCAAACTGTGTGTCATCTCGAACACCGCCGAGAGAATGCTGTAAACGACGAAGCCCACCACCGTCGCGATGAGCACAATGATGAGCGGCGGAATGATCGAAGAAATGAACTGCACCGTGCGATCGAGCTCGCGCTCGTAGACATCGGCGATCGTTTGCATGGCGCGCGCGAAGTGCCCCGTTTGCTCGCCCACCGCCATCATGTCGGTAAACAAATCCGGGAAAAGGTTCTGCGCGGCCAGTGCCGTCGAAAGCGTCGCGCCGTCAATGACGCGTCGCCGCGCTTCGGCCATCTTCGCCTCGAGAAAACGATTGCCGGCGATTTCACTCACCAGATCGAGCGCGCGCAAAAGCGGCACGCCATTCTCCATCAAGGTGCCGAGCGTGCGTGAAAATTGCGCGTAATAACTATGCCGGAGGACGCGGCCGTAACCGGGAAGCATCAGGCGAAAGCGATCCCAGGCGACACGGCCTTCGGGATTATTCACGAAGGCGCGGAAAGCGAGCACGCCACCGATGATGACGGCGAGCACGAGCCACCAATAGCCGGTGATAATATGATTCGCGCCTAGCAAAATGCGCGTCGGCAATGGCAATGTCGCTCCGTTTTGCGCCATGAAGCCGGTCAACTGCGGCACCATATAAGTGATGAACACGATGATGAGAAGCGAGCCGGCAAAGGCCAGAAAGGCGGGATAGATGAGCGCCTGTTGCACGCGATCGCGCAAATTTTTTGCCTGCATCAAATGCTCGACCAGGCGCGACAGGATATCGGGCAGCGCACCGCTCGCTTCGCCGGCGGCGACGAGGTTCACATAGATCGCCGGAAAAATGCGCGGGAACGCACGGAGCGCTTGCGAGAAACTCAGCCCATCGACCAGCGCCTGGTGCAAAGCGTGCGTCATTTCCTGCACGCGCGGATGTTTGAGGCGCTTCTCGAGAATGGAGAGCCCTTCGTCGAGCGTCATCCCGGCCTGGAGCAGGTGACCGAGTTGTTCGGTAAAAACGAGCACCTGGCTGTGCGGAATTTTCAGATCGCGCGTCGCCAGCGGCGCGGGCATGCCGTCGCGACTAACGAGTTGCGGCGTATCGGTCCCGCCGACGGCATCGATGCGGATGGGGATGAAATTCTGCAGCTCGATCTGGCGAATGGCGACCGCGCGATCGGCGCAGTCCACTGTTCCCTCGACCAGGCCCCCTTGGGCATCACGCGCGCGATAAGCAAATTGAGGCATCGGATTTCGCCGGGAAACGTAGCGCGAGTCATGCCGCCGTCCAACCAACTGGCCAGATGGTGTAGACGCGGCGCGCTCGCCGCGCCTCCTGGCGTTTCACAGAAACGCCCTACAGATGACCGGCCGGCAAATGCGCCGCTTCCCAATCCATCGCCATCCGGATGCGCGCCCGGCCACTTGGATGATCGAAGAAAATCATTTCTTCGAGCGGCCCCGGATTGAGTTTGCGATACGTCCCGAGCTTGAGCGCGACCGAGGCGAAACCTTCCGGCTCGCGCGCGGTGTTTATGCCGAACGCATCGGCTTCCCGTTCCGTTACGCGAATCATCGAGTTGCTGAGCGGCGTGAAGAGAAAAGAGATCGTGCTCAGAATCAGAACCAATAAGGGAAGCGCGGCCAGATCGGCGATGCCGCGCAGTTGCCAGCGGTCGCCCCAGCGCCGCATCGCGAAATTGAACAGCAGATAGACGAGGCCAAACATCACGAAATTCTCGACTGCGATGTAGAGGATGAGCTTGAACCCATGATTCAAAACGTAGTGCCCCATCTCATGCGCCATGACCGATCGAATCTCCGGCAGGGTGCATTGTTGAAGGAGATTGTCGTTCAGCGCGATGCGAGTCGTGCCGAGAAAGCCGGCCACGTTTGCGCTGATGCGATTCGATTGGCGCGAGGCGTCAAATTCGTAAACCTGATCGACCGGGATTTCGTTGGCGCGCGCCATTTGCAGGATCGGATCGCGCACCTTCGGATCTTTGAGCAGCGTGTATTTGTTGGTCAGCGGCGCAATGTAAACGGGATAAATAAGCGAACCGATCATCGCGAAAACCGAGACGACAGCCACCGCCCAGAGCCACCAGGTGCGCGGCGCGCGCCGAAACACCGCATAGAGCGCAGTCAGGAAAAGAGTGAGCCCGATGACAGCGACGAGTGCTTGTTTGCCCTGATCGGAAAACCAGGAGGAAAGCGATTGGGTCGAAAGCCCATACTGATGATCCCGCACAAAATCCTGATAGATCGCCAGCGGCAAGGTGAGTAGCGAAACGATGACGATGAACGGAATGGCGTAGAAGACGGTTTGCAGAAACCGGCTGCGCGTTTTGCTTTCGGCAAAATTACGCAAGCGCGCCGAGAGGCCCGAGAGCAAAAGAAAAACCATGACGGCGGCGGCGAGCAGATAATTCCAGAGAATGAGCCAATAGCCGCCCTCGAAATACGCATCCGATTTTTCGCGCTTATCAGCCGGCACGGAATCGAGCCAGGCCTTCGTGGCCACCGCCGGGTCGTTCGACCGCATGGCGGCGGTCACGACCACCGGTGATGGCGCCGGAGTGGGGGACGGTTGCGCGCCCATCGCCGTGGGGAACGCCATCAGGAGGAGCACAAACCAGCCGGCCAGCCATTTCTTCATGGCCGCAGATTACGCAGAGCGACGGGCGCGCGGCAAAGAGAATCCGTTATCGCAGTGCCACTTGGCGCGTCGCCAGGGTGCAAATGCGCCCTTAAATACATCCATAAAGAATCGCTCTTCCGTTTTTACGGAGAACGGGCAATAGTCCGTGACTTTGGGCATTCGCGAATGCGTTTCGCCCAGTTTTTCTCATGTCCGATCCTTCTCCGTCCACGCCTCTCTCCGGCGTCCCAGATAATGCGGCTGCTGAAAAAAAAGCAGCGGGCGCACTCCGGGCGGAGATGGATCGGGAGATTCTTCGTCGCCTAACGAGTGGCGACCAGGCCGCCTTCTCCGATTTTTACACACGCTTCGCGCCCGCGACGTTCTCCATGATTTTCGAAATCCTGCGCGATCAAAAGGACGCGGAGGACGTGCTGCAGGACGCGTTTGTGCAAATCTGGCAAAAAGCTGCGAGCTACGATCCGAGCCGAAGCAACGTCTTCACGTGGGTGATTATGATAGCGCGCCACAAGGCGATCGATCGCCTGCGTTCGCGCGCCCGGCGCCATCGTCTTATGGAAGCAGCCTCGGCCGAACATGCCGCCACGCCCGACCGGCCGATCGCTTCGGCGGGCGAGATTGTGGAACAGGACGAAGAGGCACGCCGCATCCGCGCGGCTCTCCGCCAATTGGCCGAGGGCCAGCGCGAAGCCATCGATCTCGCCTTTTTTGGCGGATTAACTCAGGCCGAAATTTCTGCCCGGTTGGGCGCTCCCCTGGGCACAGTAAAGGCCCGTATCCGACGGGGTTTGATCGCTCTCCGCGACGTTCTCGAAAAAATCTCATGATCGACGAAACTCTCGAAGAATCCGCTGCTCTTTACGCGCTCGACTTGCTCGAGGGCGAAGAGTTGCGCGCCTTCGAGGCGCGGCTCGAGAGTGACGCCGCGTTGCGCACGCGCGTGCGTGAATTCCAGGAAAGCATCGCCACTCTCGCTTACGACGCGCCCCCGCAATCCTTGTCATCGGATTTGCGGCGCCGCATTCTCGACAGCGTACCACCGGCCAAAACCGTTCAGCGTTCCTCCGCCATCGGCACTTTCGTTCCGTGGGCTCTGGCTGCCTGCCTTGCCATTGCCTGCGCGCTGCTCGCGAGCGAGCGCGGACATCTTCGCAACCGTATTGCTTCGCTACAGCGTCGCAACGCGCTTTCCAAAACGGAGATTTCCACACTCACGTCGAAATTGAAAAACGCACCGAACGCGGAAGCCGTTGTGGTTTGGGATCCGGAGAAAAATGAAGGCGTGCTCAAAGTTCTGGATGCTCCGCCGAGTGGCTCCGATCACAGCTACCAGCTCTGGGTCGTCGATTCCGCGAAGAAGAGTCCGGTCAGCGCCGCGATCTTCCGTGTCGGCGACAACGGCACGACGAAGATTTCCTTCAAGCCCGATCAGCCGGTTAAAACAGCCAAGGCCTTTGCCATCAGCCTCGAAGAAAAAGGTGGCGTGAATGGGCCCGCCAAAGGGCCAATCGTGCTGATCACTCCGAAGTAACGCGCAAAACGAAGCTAGCGAGGCGGGGGATTGGTAACGCGGTCACGGCCCATCATCGCGTCGATGCTCCAGGCGCCGCCGCCCGCCACAAAGAGGAAGAGGAAGACGAAGCAATAGATAACGGGGACTTCTCCCTTGTTCAGAATGGGAAAAATTGTTTCCGCGGTCGAAGGAGGAATGTGCTGGATAACGTGACCGCTGGCGTGCGCCATAAAATACGCCACTGCCATCAAGCCCGAACAGATGAAGGCAGCCGGGCGTGTCAGCAAACCGAGCGTCACCAAAAGGCCGCCGCCAAACTCGATGATTCCGGCCACGCCCATCATTGACGCCAGTGCCACCGTTCCGTGTCCTGATGGTGGAAAGCCGAAAAGCTTCTGCGTCCCATGCTCCAAAAGAAGCAGCCCGGCGACGATTCGAAGAATGCTAAGGAAAACCGGCGTCCAACGCGAAAGCGAATTCATGCCGCGCATGCTTCCGAATCAACGCGACCCTGACAAGCGGAAACTCGCGGTTCAGAACGGAATGGTCATCTTCAGATTCTTCACCAGAAACGCCCACTGGTCGGTCACGTCCTCGATCAATTTCGAGGTCGGCTTGCCCGCGCCGTGTCCAGCGCGCGTTTCGATCCGGATCAAAATAGGTGCATCGCCTGCCTGGTCCGCTTGCAGAGTCGCCGCGAATTTGAAGCTGTGACCAGGGAAAACCCGATCGTCGTGATCCGCCGTCTCGATCAACGTCGGTGGATATTTGGTGTCCGGCGTAACGTTTTGCAGCGGCGAATATTTATAGAGCGTTTTGAAATCCGCCTCGTTATCCGACGAGCCATAATCAGACGCCCACGCCCAGCCGATGGTGAATTTCTGGAAGCGGAGCATGTCCATCACGCCCACGCCTGGAAGCGTCGCGCCCCAAAGATCGGGTCGCTGTGTGAGACACGCGCCGACTAGTAAACCACCGTTGCTGCGACCGCTGATGGCGAGCTTCGGCGTGGAGGTATATTTGTGGGCGATAAGCCATTCGCCGGCCGCGATGAAATCATCGAACACGTTTTGCTTGTTCGCCTTCATCCCGCCTTGGTGCCATTCCTCGCCGTATTCGCCGCCGCCGCGAATGTTCGCCACCGCGTAGACGCCGCCCATTTCCAGCCAGACGGCCGTCGCTGGCGAGAACGATGGCGTGATCGAAATATCGAATCCGCCGTAGCCGTAAAGTACCGTCGGGTTTTCGCCATTCTTCGCCAGATCTTTGCGATGAGTGATGAACATCGGCACGCGCGTGCCATCCTTGCTCTTGTAAAAAACCTGCTCGGTCGTGTAGTCGTCCGATTTGAAATCAACCTTCGGCCGGAAGAGAACCGTGCTTTGGTCCTTGCCGAATTCGTAGCGATAGATCGTCGGCGGCGCCGTGTAGCGGACATAGGAGTAGAACGTCTCCATATCCTTCCGCTTGCCGGTGAAACCACTCGCGGTGCCGAGGCCGGGCAACGGAATTTCGCCCGCCGCTTCGCCAGTGAAGGCAAACATGCGCACGACCGAATGCGCATCCTTGAGATAATTGGCGACAAAGCGATTTCCAACCACGCTCACGCTTTCCAGTTTCTCTTTCCCTTGCGGCACCAGTTCCTTGATCTCCGCCGGCTTCGTCACATCGATGGCGATGATTCGCCCGCGCGGCGCCTTCAGATCCGTGCGGAACCAAAAGACCGTCCCGTCGTGCCCGAGAAAACTATAGGAAGCGTCCTGCTTGTTGAGCAGCTCGATTACTTTCGCATCCGGCTTTTGCAGGTCCTTGTAGAAGACGCGGTTCTTCACGTCGGTCCCTTGCGAGACATCGATGAGGAGATACTCGCCATCCTCCGTCACTTCCGCCCCGAAGAGCCAATCCTTGTGATCCTTCCGCTCGTAGATCAGCGGATCATCGCTCTGCGGCGTGCCGATTTTATGGAAGTAAACCTTTTGAAAATAGTTCGTTTCTTTTAACTGCTCGCCGCCCGCTTTCGGTTGATCGTAGCGGCTGTAGTAAAACCCCGAGCCGTCATGCGCCCAGGATGCGCCCGAGAATTTCACCCAATCGAGCGTGTCCTTTAAATCCTGGCCCGTCTCGATGTCGCGCACCTTCCACTGCTGCCAATCCGAACCGGCCGTCGAGAGCCCGTAAGCGAAAAGCTTCCCTTCCTCCTGCACCGCGAAGCCGCTCAACGCCACCGTCCCATCTTTCGAAAGAGTATTGGGATCGAGCAACACCTTCGGCTCGCCCGGCAACGCCTTGCCCGTGTAAACGACGCTCTGGTTTTGCAGCCCGGAATTCTTGGCGAAGAAATAGCGGCCACCATCGCGAAACGGAACGCCATACTTCGCATAGTCCCACAACGCGGTCAGGCGCTCGTTGATCTTCTTGCGCGCCGGAATCGATTCGAGATAGCGAAAGGTGAGCGCATTCTCGCCCTCGATCCACTTCCGCGTGGCCGGCGAATCGGCGTTCTCCAAGCCGCGATACGGATCGGCCACTTTGGTGCCGAAATAATCGTCGACCTGCTCGCTCTTCTCCGGCTTCGGATAATCGAATTTTGCCGGCGCATCCTTGGCTAAAAGCCAGCCCGCCGGGCCGAGGAGCGAGAGAACGACGAGCGAAAAGAACAGACGTTTCATCCTGAGAACTAGATGGCCTTTCCACCACCCGCAAACTTTGGGCGGCATCGCTCGCACGGGGCCCGTTTGCACCGTGGCCCGTTTCCGGCTGAAAAATTCGGCATCGGCCTTGCTTAAAGACCACGAATCAGGCAGAATACCTGCCCAACTTTGACACCAATCGCAATCTGACGGAGTAAAAATTATGCAGATGTTTTCATCCTCGCGAAAAAACGAGCCAACCACCGCTACGCCTCCTCCCGCGCCGGCCAAACCCAACACTCCGCCCGCTTCCACCGCTCCTTCCACGTCGAACGGCTCCGCAGCCGCCAGCAGCGCTTCCGCCCGATCCGGCGGTTTTCTTTCTAGCGGCGTCACCATCAAAGGCTCCGTCAAATGCCAGAACCAGCTCCTCATCGACGGCGCCGTGGAAGGCACCATCGATTCCCAAGGTCCGCTCACCATTGGCGAACACGCCAAGATCGCCGGTGACGTGCGTGCCAAATCCGTCATCGTCAAAGGCACCATCGACGGCGACATTTTTGCTTCCGAACGCTGCGAGCTGACCGCTGGCTGCACCCTGCGCGGCGACATCGAAGCGCCTCGCCTGGTCGTGGACGAAAACGCCACTTTCCTCGGCAGCGCCAAGATCGCGACCAAAAAGCAGCCCTAAGCAACCCGGATTTCGAGGGATCGCTTTCGGTTGCCTGGTTGAGGATTCAGTCTTTCGCGCAAATGTATCAATTGTCCGTGGGAGGCGACGAGCTGGGGCTTAATCCCGATCCATCTTCAACGCTCGCCAGCCTTGGCGGCGCAGTCGCGTTCCCGCAATTCAAACTTCCCGTGGCATGACAATCCAAGGGCCGAGCCTGTTCTCCCAAAGGAATGAAACCGTTCGCTGAACGCAGTGTTGCGGAGATCGTTTTTTCAACGCCGGCGGCGATTTTCTACGGGACATTTGCCGAGGAGCTTTATCGCGCGAGCGGTTCGCCCAAAGGTTGGCCGGCGGTGGTCGTGCTGGTGGCAATGGCGATCGTTCGGGGCAGTATCGGTCTTTGGGTAGTCACCGACTCCAAAGAAAGCGGCCGAACTATTCCGTACGATTTTACGTCGTTCGTATTTTTTCTGCCGTGGCTCGCCCTGATTTACGTCTTTGTCCGCCATCGCGGGCGCGGGTTCATTCCGTTAGGCTGGTATTTCCTGCTCACGTTTACAGCCACAGCGATCGCGTGGCTGCCTAACGGGATCGCTCGTGTCTTGATGAATCATTGAATCAAAACGAAAATTTGGTGATATCATCGGCCATGGGAACCGCATTCTGGATTCGCCGATTCTTGCTCGTCTTTATTCTCGCTGGAATCGTGATCACGGGCGCGCAGCTTCTGCGCGGGCACACGCTCGCGTATTCGTCTGCGGAAGGATTGATTTGGGCGGTGATTACGTCCGCTGTGTTTACGGTTGCGCGAATATTCCAGTCACGGCGGGGGCAACATTGCGTCATATGCCGCGACACTCCGGAGATGCAAAAGCCGGCGAAGGATTGAAGGAAAAGCGGCAGCATGTGCGCGAAAATCGTCATTTGCCTAACAAGTCTGATTTTCGCTCTTCAAGTTTCGGCGGGCGATCTAACTGTGCAGGCAGCCTCCAGCCTGACCGATGCGATGAAGGAAATCGGTCGAGCGTACGCGGAGCAGGGGAACGCCGAGGTCCATTTCAATTTCGGCGCGTCGAGTCTGTTGGCGCGGCAGATCGAGGAAGGAGCGCCGGCCGATATTTTCCTTTCCGCGGATGAAGCAAAGATGGACGCGTTGGAAAAAGCCGGCCTTCTCGCGCCGGGAACGCGGCGCACGCTCTTGAGCAACACGCTTGTCATCGCAATTCCGAAAGAAAGCGCACTCCAGATTCGCGCCGCGAACGATTTGGCCACCAATCCTTCGATCAAAAAAATTGCTCTCGCTCAGCCGGAAAGCGTGCCGGCCGGAATCTACGCAAAGCAATATCTCACGCGTCTCGGGCTTTGGGACAAAATTGCTCCGAAAGTCATCCCGACGGCCAACGTGCGCGCGGTTCTAGCCGTGGTGGAGAGCGGCAATGTCGATGCCGGATTTGTCTATCGGAGCGACATGTTGAACACGCAAAGCGCGAAGATCGCGCTGGAAATTCCGGCCAACAAAGGGCCAAAGATCAGCTCTCCCGTCGCAGTGATTGCGGCGACATCGCATCTGGACGCAGCTAAAAAGTTTGTCGCCTACCTAGAGAGCGAGCCGGCCCACGCGATTTTTCAGAAGTGGGGATTTACGATCGTAGGTGAATGAAGAGCGCCGCGGTGAGGCCAATCTTCTTTCGTGCGGCTGCCGAATTGCAGAGTTGGTTTAAAAGGAACGCGGCGACCGAATCCGTGTTGTGGATCGGCTTTTACAAAAAAGATTCCGGCCGACCAAGCATCACCTGGCCTGAATCGGTCGACGAAGCGCTTTGCATGGGATGGATCGATGGCATCCGTAAGAGCGTCGATGAATCAAGCTACACGATCCGTTTCACGCCACGCAAAGCGAAGAGCATCTGGAGCGAGGTCAATATCAAGCGCGCCAAAGCCCTAACGAGCGAAGGCCGCATGCAGCCCGCCGGTGCGGCCGCGTTTGCCGCGCGCATCGAAAATCGATCGGGAATTTATTCCTACGAGCAACGGAGCGTGCAGTTGGCGGAGCCGTACCAAAAGCTGCTGCGCAAAAACAAATCGGCCCGGAAGTTTTTCCAAGTGCAGCCGCCTTCCTACCGCAAGAGGATGAACTGGTGGGTCATCAGCGCGCGAAAGGAAGAGACACGACTCGCTCGCCTGCAGAAATTAATCGCTGCGTCCGCCGCGGGCGAGCGCCTGTAGCCATTCCGAGCTCAGTCGAAGAATCAAAAAGTTCACCGAATGGCGCTTGCCGGAGGGAAGCGCATGGCACCTATTGAGCCACTTCCATGGGTCAACTTCGTCTCGGTGTGAATATCGATCACGTCGCCACGCTCCGACAGGCGCGTTACGCAACCATGCCGGAATCGAAAAACGCGGAGCCGGATCCGGTGGCTGCTGCTTCTCTTTGCGAACGGACCGGCGCCCACAGCATCACTGCGCATCTGCGCGCCGACCGCCGGCACATCCAGGATCACGACATCGAGCGTCTCCGCGAAAACATCATCACGAAGTTGAATCTAGAAATGGGCAATACGCCCGAGATCGTCGATTTTGCTTTGCGCATTCAACCCGATGAGGTCTGCCTCGTTCCCGAAAAACGCGAGGAAGTCACCACTGAAGGCGGCCTCGATCTCGTGGCCCATCGCAAGGAAATAGGCGCAACGACGAAGCGCCTGCAAGCAGCCGGCATTCGCGTGAGCATGTTCATCGATCCGCTCCGCGAACAAATCGACGCCGCCCTCGAATTGGCGGCCGACATGGTGGAATTGCACACCGGCAAACTGGCCAATGCTTACACTGAGAGAATTGAGAAGGAAGAACTCGATCGACTCCGCGAAGCCTCGATTCGCGCCGCCAATTTCAATCTTCAGGTCAACGCCGGCCACGGCATTAACTACCGTAACATCGCGCTCATCCACAAAATCCCGAACCTGACCGAGCTAAACATTGGCCACTCGATCATCGCGCGCGCCATGTTTGTCGGCCTCGAGAGCGCCGTGCGCGAAATGCTGGCCGCGATGGAAAATTATCCGGGATAGAATGAGTATCCTCGGTATCGGCGTCGATTTGGTCGAATGCGCGCGCATCGATCGCTCGCTCGAAAAATTCGGCGATCGTTTTCTGCATCGCGTTTTCACTCAAGGCGAAATTGCCTATGCGCAATCGATGAAATTTCCGGCGCGCCATCTCGCGGCGCGCTTCGCCGCCAAGGAAGCGCTCTCCAAAGCATTCGGCACAGGAATCGGAAAATCGATGGCTTGGAAAGATCTCGACGTGCAGAAAAAACCGAGTGGCGAACCGTTTGTCGTCCTCGACGGCGGCGCGAAAACAATGGCCGACGAACGCGGTGTGACGCGCATCTCCATCACCCTCAGTCACACCGATCACCACGCCATGGCCATGATCATATTGGAATCGTAATGGGAGGGACGGACCGCCGGGCCGTCCGCGCGCTGTCCGATTGATGGCTGCCAGCTCATCCGGCGCGCCCGGCGGTCGCGCCCTACCACGCGGATAAATAGAGTCTCATGAAAAACAAAACGCTCGCCCAATCCGCGTTCCGCTTTGTCCTCGTCATCGGAATCGTCAACCTGCTTGCCGATTTTACCTACGAAGGCGGCCGGTCTGTCGTCGGTCCATTTCTCGGTTCGTTAGGCGCGAGCGCGGCCATGATCGGTTTGGTCTCGGGCTTCGGCGAACTCCTCGGTTACGGACTGCGCTCGATCTCCGGTTACTTCGCCGATCGCACGCATCGCTATTGGATTTTCGGCATCATCGGTTACGCGGTGAATCAGCTCGCCATTCCGGCGATGGCGTTGGTCACCACTTGGCCGGCCGCGGCTGTGCTCGTCGTCGCCGAACGGACCGGCCGTGCGATTCGCAAACCGTCGATGGACACCATGCTTTCACACGCCGGCCAATCGATGGGCGCGGGCTGGGTTTTCGGATTGAACGAAGCGCTCGAT
Organism: Chthoniobacterales bacterium; assembly: GCA_038258245.1. GTDB lineage: Bacteria > Verrucomicrobiota > Verrucomicrobiia > Chthoniobacterales > UBA10450 > JBBSQB01. The sequence goes on along the minus strand of JBBSQB010000004.1, from coordinate 74,365 downwards.
CAAGCAGGCGCGACCGCTGGTCCGCTGCTCTTCGCCTGGATGCTTTCCGGCCACGGAAATTATCGCAACGCCTTCGCCATTTTTCTGATTCCGGCTTTGCTTTGTGTCGTTAGCGTGTTGCTGGCGCGCTTTCTTTATCCACGACCGCACGAACTCGAGACGCGCACCGCGCATCTGCCGACCGCCGAAAATCTGGCGCGTCCTTTTTGGATCTATACCGCGGCCGCGGCGCTCATTGCCGCGGGCCTCGCCGATTTTTCGCTCATCGCTTTTCATTTCCAACGAGCGAATGTCGTCGCTCCGAATCTCGTGCCAATTTACTACGCCGTCGCCATGGCGATAAGCGCAGTGAGCGGGCTGGTCCTTGGGCGATTGTTCGATCGCTTCGGTCGCCAGATCGCCATCGTAGCGTTTCTCATTTCGGCGGCCTTTGCGCCGCTCGTCTTCTTCGGCAGCGCGCCTTTCGCATTGGTCGGAATGGTTTGCTGGGGAATCGGCATGGGCGCGGAAGGTGCGATTCTGCGCGCGCTGTTGCTGCAGGTTATTCCGCCGGCCAAACGCGGAACGGCCTTCGGCGTCTTCGACGGCACGTTCGGCATCGCATGGTTCCTGGGCAGCGCGGCGATGGGATTGCTTTACGAGCATTCGCTTCTCGCCGTTGTCATCTTCTCCGCCGTCGCGCAATTGGCGGCGCTGCCGTTGTTCCTGCTCGTGCAACAACGGGTGCGCGCCTAGCGCAATGTAATACTGACAACGCAACTGAGCGTTTTTTCCAGCTTGCGGAACTTGACCGCTTTAAGCGGTCAAGTTCAAACCTCTCGGGGCGGACTTAACCGGGGAGGCGAGTGCCGCGCTTCAGACGTATCCGAAGGTCTGGACTCAATTTCAAAGTCACAGTGTCCTAGACGCGCACGCCGCCCGGTGCGGTCAATTTTTCATCGACCACGTTGCCGGTGTTGCGCGTCGTCGCCGGCTCGAAGAGGACGAGTTCAACTTCTTCGTCAGCCGATGGCCGATGCTCGACACCGCGCGGCACGACCAGAAATTCGCCGGGCGAAAGCTCAATCGTGCGATCGCGAAACTCGATCCGCAGTTTCCCGCGCCAGACGAAGAAGAGTTCGTCTTCCTTTTCGTGGTGATGCCAGACGAAGTCGCCCTGGAGCTTGGCCAGTTTCACTTCCTGGCCATTCAACTCCGCGGCAATCTTCGGCTGCCAATGTTCGCTAAACGACGCGAACTTTTCCGCCAGATTGACCTTTCGCAGTTCGCTCATTGCCTAACGAATCAGCTAAATGCTGGCCAGCGAGTAAAGGTATTCGACGTAGGAACGCGTCGCGCCGTCGATCCCTTCGATCTTCGGATTAGTCGACTCGATCAGGTAAAACTCATCCGGCGCGTGCGCTCCAGTGCCGTAGCCCAGCCCGAAATGGCCGGCCGGCAGGTTGAGCGGTGCACCCGTGAAAACGAAGCCGGGCCACGAGCCGCCCAGTCGCGGCCAGAGGATCGGATCGATCTTGTTTTGGCGATAGACCGCTTGTTGCGCACGGATCAGCGCCGAGTCGGGCGAAGTCGTCGTCGGATCGTAGCCACCGCTCATGTTCACTTCGATGTCGCCGAAGCCTCTCTTCGCGAGATGGGCTTTCAACTTTTCGAGCGCGCCTTTCGCCGTCATGTCGGGGACAAGGCGCAGATCGAGTTTCGCGACTGCTTTGTGCGGCAGAATCGTCTTGCCGCCCGGGCCGGTATAACCGCCGACCAGTCCTTCGATATTCACCGTCGGCACCGCGGCGAGCCGTTCCTGCGCTTCGAGGAAACTGAGGTCGTGCACCCAATGCTGCACACCGAGCACCTTCTTCATTTGCTCTTCGTTGCGGCGGCGAGCGGCTTCCGCCACCATTCCTTTATCGCGCTCGCTGATCGGCTTCACATTTTCCATGTAGCCGTCGATCGCCGGATCATTGCCGTCGGCCGAGACGAGGGTGGCGAGCGCTTCGACCAAATGCCAGGCCGGGCTGTCAACCATCGCTTTTAATGAAGAGTGGATATCCTTCTTCGGACCGCGGCCCCATTTTTCACCGCTCGAAACGAGTTCGCATTCCACCACGCCTTTCGCGCCGAGATTGATCGTGACGAGCCCGCCAAGATCCTGCGACGCGAACGGCATCCAAACGCCGGTGGTGCATTTGGAGAGCGCGGCCTGCACCTCCGGTTTGTGCACGACCTGCGGAAAATGCGGCGACGCGATTTCCTCTTCGCCTTCCGCGACCAGGACAAGATTGACCGGCAATTTCTGGCCCGCGCCGCGAATGGCATGCAGCGCCGCGAGAAAGGAAGCTTGCGGGCCCTTCTGATTCACCGCGCCGCGGCCGACCATGATTTTGCCGAGGCCGGGCTTGTCGACAATCTTCGCATCCCACGGCGGCGACGACCATTCGCTCGGATCGACCTGCTTCACGTCGTACATGAAATACATGCCGACCGTGCGCTTGGCGCCCGCGTCGAGCGTGGCGAAGACGCCGGGTTGTCCATCGGTCGGAACTTTCGTCGCCGTATCGAAACCCGCATCCTTCAGCAAGTGCATCATCATTTCGCAGCCTTCCTGCATGCCGCGGTTTTCGGCGGCGATGGACGGTTGATGAATCCATTCCTGCAAACGCTTGATCGATTCGTCGTGCCGCTTGGCGATTTCTGCGCGAATGCCGCTCATGTCCGGCCCGGAATCGGCCGGCCAAACACGTGGTGAAATACTCAATGCCGCTGCGCCAGCGGCAGCCCCTGTGATAAATTTTCTGCGATCCATGATTTACCTAAACAGATGATGTCCGGACGCGCACATCTGTTTTTGTGAAGGACTGCGTTTGGAAATCGGCAACAAACGCGTTAAGATGGGGGCGTGTCCTGGCCCGCGAAGTTCAAAACGATCACCCGGCTTTTCGTCGCAACTCTGATCGCTCTGAGCTGGCTGGCCATCTCCAATCACTGCGCGCTGAATGCGTTGACGGCGTCGGACTCGATCCGCAGCGCAAGCCATTGCCAGATGCCTGGCATGCAGGACACGGCGCCAACGCCAGACAAACACAACGGCCCCGCGATGATGGAATGCTGCAAATCGTTGCGCGCTCTGCCGGCGAAATCTTCCGCCATTCTCAATTCCCTGATCGCACACTCCCTGCCTTTGGATTTTCCGGTGGCCTTGTTCGCGCCCGCTCTCGAAGTCACACTGCCGGTTTGGTCGCTCGATACCGGGCCGCCCGGCTCATCGACGTTTGCTGAATTGGTGTTGCAGCGGAGCCTTCGCGCTCACGCTCCGCCTTCTCTGGCCTAACGACCTTACGGCTCGCATCTTCGCGGGCTTTTCCAGGTCGTTGCGTCCCGTGTTCCATGGTGCTTTGCCATCGATCTGCACGTCCGTGCCTTTTTCACGCCCTTGATTCCATTGATGTTAACTAAATTTCTATCTCGAAAAATTTACAAAGCCGCGCTCGCTTTGCCGAGCTTGGCCGCAGCTCTCGTTGGCTGCGCGGTGACCTTGCCGCCCGCTCCTCAGTCGAATCCCGCTGATCCTCATGCGCCCGAAGCGGCAACTGTGCCGTTGCGACCAACGCTCTTGGCCACTTCGCGATCCTTCGTTTCGCCAGCTGCGGATGAGCGCGAGCAGGAGGCGAAGCAGATGGATATGAGCAAAATGAAGCACGGCGCTAACGACATGGGCGCCATGAAGCACTCGATGAGTGGCACGAGTGATATGGCGAACCCAGCGCCAGCTTCAGCCGGCTCTTATTACACTTGCGTGATGCATCCGCAGATTCACGAAGACAAGCCCGGGCAATGCCCAATCTGCGGCATGACCTTGGTAAGGAAACCTGCCGCGCCTGAAGGAGCGAAACCATGAAGCTTCAGCTGAGCGCGGCCGCGATTGCTTTGCTGCTTGCGGGCTGCGGAACACCGAAGGCCTCACTCGATTCTGTTCAGGAAACGGTGGCGGGCCGAACTGGTCAGCGTGTGCATTGGGATCGCGGAGGACCGGATGATGCTCAGGCCGAGCAGGCGACTCAAACTCTCCTTCGTCGTGAGCTGACTGCCGAAAGCGCCGTGCAAATCGCGCTTCTAAACAATCGCTCGCTGCAAGCCGAGTTTGAAGAAATCGGGATCGCGCAAGCCGAGCTGATCGAAGCTGGTTTGCTCAGTAATCCAAGCTTCGCGGCCAGCTTTCGTTTTCCCAGTCGGCCGCCGTCCGGCACTAACATCGAGTATTCGATTGCGCAGAATTTTCTCGATCTGCTCGTCATTCCGTTGCGCAAACGCTTCGCCGCCGCCCGCCTCGCCCAGACGGAGACTCGCATCGCCAATGAAGTCCTCAAGCTGGCAGCGGACGTGAAGAGCGCTTTTTACACCGCGCAAGCGCGGGAACAACTCCTCGGCCGGCTGAAGTTAATTACCGAGACGAACGAGACCGCCGCTGAGTTCACGAAGAAGCTGCATGACGCCGGCAACACGAGTGATCTCGAACTGGCAAACCAGCAGGGCAGTTACGAGCAATCGCGTCTCGAAGTTGCGCAGACTGACTTACAAACGCGGCGCGATCGAGAGCGGCTCAATCGGCTGCTCGGACTGTGGGGGCCGAACACGAATTGGAAAATGGCCGACCACCTTCCGGAGCTACCCGGAGCGGAAGTCGCGCTGCAGCATTTAGAGTCGCGCGCTGTGGCGCAGCGGCTCGATTTACAAGCGGAGCGGATGCAACTCGACGTTATCGGGCAATCGCTCGCGCTGCGGACCACGACTCGAGTCCGACCCTCGGGAGTGAAGGCCGGCGTCGACACGGAGCGGGAGCCCGATGGTCAACGAGTGACTGGTCCGACCTTGGATTTGGAGCTTCCGATCTTTAATCAAGGCCAGGGCGAGATCGCCAAACTCACCGCGCAATATCGGCAAGCGCAGCGGCGCATGGAAGCGCTTGCGGTCAACGTGCGCTCCGAAGTTCGCGAAGCGCGCGACCAACTCATCGCGGCCCGTGATTTAACTTCGTATATCGGCAAGCGACTCCTGCCCACCCAGCAACAGGCCCTCAATCTCACCCTCCAGCAATACAACTACATGCTGAAAGGCGCCTACGACTTGTTGCTGGCGAAGCAAAACGAAGTCGCGGCCGAACGCAGTTACATCGAAGCCTGGCGCGACTATTGGATTGCACGGGCCGACCTGGAACGCGCAGTCGGCGGAAGCCTCAGCGGCAAGTCCTATCTCGATCGAAGCAAACGCTAAAACACTGTCATGATTACTCGACGTAAATTCTTTACCGGAACGGCTGCACTTTTTGGCGCGTCGGCCCTGGCGAACCGGATCGCCGGTGGAACACAGTTACTCGCGACGCAAGCGACGCCGAGTCCTTCGCCGGATGCGAAGGTTAATTATCGCCCGGTGGTGACGCCAAACGGCTCTTCGCTGCCTTGGGTCATGAAGAGCGGTGTGAAAGAGTTCCATCTCACCGCCGAGGCGGTAAAACGCGAGTTTGCTCCAGGTATGCTGGTGAATTGCTGGGGTTACAACGGTCAGACTCCGGGTCCTACGATTGAAGCCGTCGAAGGCGATCGCGTTCGCATTTTGGTCACAAACAAACTTGCCGAGTCCACCACGGTTCATTGGCACGGCGTGATTTTGCCTAACGGCATGGATGGAGTCGGCGGCGTCACGCAGAAGCATATCCCCCCGGGCGAGACCTACGCCTACGAGTTCACGCTCCGGCAACATGGTGCACAGATGTATCACCCGCACTCGGACGAGATGGTGCAAATGGCGATGGGTATGGAAGGCTTCTTTGTTATTCACCCGAAAGATGGGTATCCCGAGCCGGTCCATCGTCATTTTCTCATCTTTCTTCAGGAATGGGCGATCCCGCCGGGAACATCGACGCCGAACCCGAATGTCATGGTTGACTTCGATCTCTTTACTTTTAACAGCCGTGCCTGGCCTGGAACGGACCCGCTCGTCGTAAAACTCGGCGATCGGGTACGGGTGAGCTTCGCGAACTTGAGCATGGATAGTCATCCGATCCATTTTCATGGTCATCGCTGGTGGCTGGTAGGGACGGACGGAGGGCCGATTCCGAAGAGCGCCTGGATCCCGGAGACGACAATCAACGTTCCACCGGGAACAACGCGCACGGTCGAGTTCATCGCCGACAATCCAGGCGATTGGCCTTTCCACTGCCACAAGAACCACCATGCCATGAACACCATGAGCCACGTCATTCCTAACGTCATCGGCGTCGATCAAGCAGGAGTCGCGCAAAAGATCACCAAGCTCGTGCCAGGATACATGGCGATGGGTGAAACCGGGATGCACGACATGTCGACCATGGCCGGCATGATGCCCGGACCGAAGAACACCCTTCCGATGATGACGGGCACGGGCCAATTCGGACCGATCGAGATGGGCGGAATGTTCACCATCTTGAAAGTCCGTGACGGAATCACCAACTACGAGGACCCGGGTTGGTATCAAAATCCTCCAGGCACCGTCGCCTCACCAATTTCCGGAAATGAATCTCCGACCAAGCCGCCTAACGAGACTACGCACCATCATCCGTCATGAACAGATCTTATCTTATTGTCCTCGTCTTCCCTTTAATCTTTTCCGTGGCTGCGACCGGTCGCAGCGAAACGTCGCCGCCAGACGCGGCCGCGATCTCCGCGGCCGTGGAGGACTTTCATCAAGCTCTCGCCGCGGGCGACGAGAGGCGCGCGATGTCACTTCTGGCGTCCGACGCGCTTATCGTCGAAGCTGGGACTGTGCAAACGCGAGCAGAATATCAGAGCGAACACCTCGCCGCCGATATCGCTTTTACTCGTGAGCTTACCGAGAAGCTGACAAGCCGTCAGCTTGGGCAGGCTGGGGATGCCGGCTGGGTCACGAGCACGTTCCAAGTGACCGGAACGTTCCACGGCAAAGCGGTCAATAATTTCGCCGCCGAGACAGCCGTTCTGACGCGCACCGCGGATGGCTGGCGGATTCGCGCGATCCATTGGTCGAGTCACAAAGCAGCTAGAAAGTAAACCCATGCAACGGATCAGACACACCATATGAAAACAAAATTAAGATCACTAATTGTTATCCTGTTCACTGTATTATTCACCACGCCACTTTGGGCCGCGACATTATCTCCCGCCGATAAAGCTTTCCTCGGCACCTACGAGAAGATCCGAAGCGCGTTGGCGGCAGACGATTTGACGCAAGCGAAGGAAGCTGCCGCTTCGTTAGGCGAAACGGGTGCCGACATTGCGAAGAGTCAGTCGCTCGATGGCGCGCGCGCCAGTTTCGCGCATCTCAGCAAGAAGGCCGAGAAGCTCGCCGTCAACCAACCGGGCTACTACGTCGTCCATTGTCCGATGGCGAAGAAAGATTGGGTCCAAACCTCTGACAAAATTTCCAATCCCTACCTCGGCAAAGAAATGCTCGGGTGCGGCGAAATCAAGAAGTAGCGCCCTTCTATTTCTGACTCCAGACCACTCCAAACGACAAACAAAACAACAACAGAAAGAACAAAAATGAAAAACACACATCTCATCTCCCTCATCGCCGCGTCTGCTTTTGCGCTTACGCCCGCCATCGCTCGCGCTCATGAAGGCGAAGAACACGGCAGCAACGGCGAAGAAAAGACGGTCAAAGGCGAAGTCATCGACATGGCTTGCTACGTTGATCACGGCGCCACCGGGCAAAAGCATGCCGATTGCGCAAAGAAGTGCATCGAAAGCGGATTACCGGTCGGACTGAAAACTGCAGACGGCAAAACCTACCTTTTAATCGGCGCGCACAAGCCGATGAATGACGAACTGGCTCAGTACGCCGCCAAAGAAATAACCGTCAAGGGCAAGGTCGTTTCGCGCGATGGCGTGAACATGATCGAGAACGCTGAAATCGTTAAGTGAGAAGCGGCCTTAACCGATGAGCCATTTCTTTCAACATCTCAGTCAACCAGAATACGTCCATGTTCTGATCAACCCGATCCCGGTATATGGGCTCGCGATTGGTGTGCTCGCGCTCATCGTCGCGCTTTTTTTTCGGGTTCGGGGAGCACTCATTCCGGCCTTGGTCGCGGTCGCGTTCAGCGCCGCAATGGCGTGGCCTGTCTATAACTACGGGGAAAAGAGCTACGACCGGGTTTACACGATGGTGAATACCGAAGGCGACGCGTGGCTCAACACGCACATGCATCGCGCGGAGAAGTTGATCGATGTTTTCTACGCGCTGGCGCTGCTCGCGGTGGTGGCAATTCTTCTGCCGCTCAAGTGGCCGCGCACCTTGCTGCCGCTGGCCGTGGCCACGCTGCTTCTCGCTCTCGGCACGCTCGGCGTCGGCGGCTGGATCGCGTATGCCGGCGGGAAGGTGCGGCATCCGGAGTTTCGCAGTCTGGACGAGCCACCGCCGGAAAGCCCGGCCAAAGAAACGGACATGGACTAACGAGTCGTTGATGAAGCAACGCACTCCGACTCGAAAATTTCTGCCGCTCGCCGTTCTCGCGCTCGCGTTGGGGACGGCATCGTCGGCCTCGGCGGCGACGGTGGAGTATTCGCTCACCATCGGCGAGACGGAGGTCAATTTTACCGGCACGCCGCGGCCGGCCCTCGCCGTCAACGGCCACATCCCGGCACCGACGCTGACTTTTCACGAGGGCGATCTGGCGCGCATTCACGTGACGAATGCGCTCCAGGAAGACGCGTCCATTCACTGGCACGGCATGCTCCTGCCGAACCGGATGGATGGCGTGCCGTTCATCACTTTTCCGCCGATCAAACCGGGCCAGACGTTCGACTACGTTTTCCCGATCCGGCAGCACGGCACTTATTGGTATCACTCGCACACGAAGCTGCAGGAGCAGAAAGGGCTTTACGGAGCGATCCGTATCTTGCCGCGGAGCGGCGGCGTGCGCGGTGCTCTTGATCGCACGGTCGTGCTCTCGGATTGGACCGACGAAAGCGCGCATGAAGTGCTGCGCTGGTTGAAGCGCGGGAGCGAGTGGCCGGCTTTGCAGCGCGGCACTTCACAGTCGGTGGTTGGCGCGTTGCGCGCGGGGAAGTTTGGCGATTACTGGAAACGCGAGCTGCTCCGCATGCCGGCGATGGATTTGTCGGATGTCGCTTACGACCGTTTCCTGGCCAACGGCGCGCCGGAACATCGCATCGCCGCGCAGCCTAACGAGTTGGTGCGGGTGCGGATCGTCGATGGATCGTCTTCCACTTTTTTCCACCTGCAATTTGCCGGCGGCCCGCTCACTATCGTCTCGGCCGACGGCCAGGACGTGCGGCCGGTGCAGAAGGATCGATTCCTCATCAGCGTGGCCGAGACCTATGATGTGCTCGTCCGTCCGCCGGGGCCGGGATCGTACGAATTGCGCGCGACGGCGCACGATGGATCGGCCTGGACTTCAATTTGGATCGGCCAGGGTGCACGTCATCTGGCGCCGAACGTGCCGCACGCCAATCTCTACGACGCGATGGGCCAGCTAAAATTGGAAACGATTTTTGCGCTCACTCCCGGCGGCACGATGGGCATGCCCGATCGCAAGGTCGATGCCGGCAAGTTCGACCAGCCCGGCGTGATGGGCGGGATGATTACGATGGAGGAAATGATGGGCATGAAGATGAAGCCCGGAATGAAAATGGATGATCACATGGCGATGGATCATTCGATGATGGACCACGCCACGGCGATGCCCGCCGATCCTCATAATGGCAAGAAGCACACATGGGATTTTTCACCGCTCGGCGCCGATGTTTCTGGCCGCCTACCGCTTGCGATGGATGGGATGGACCAGCGGCCCGGGCCGCCTTACAAGGATTTGCGCTCAGTGAAACGGACGGCACTGTCGCCCGATCGCCCCTTGCACGAAGTGCGTCTCACCCTGGAAGGCGACATGGAACGCTACGTCTGGTCGATCAACAACAAGCCGATCTACGCGAGCGACTCGATCAAGATCCACAAAGGCGAGACCGTTCGCTTCATCATGATCAACCGCTCGATGATGCATCACCCGATGCATCTGCATGGCCACTTCTTCCGCGTCATCAACGGCCAGGGCGATCGCTCGCCGCTCAAACACACGGTCGATGTGCCGCCCATGCAGACGACGGTGATCGAGTTCGCGGCCGAGGAAGTGGGCGACTGGTTTTTCCATTGCCACCTTCTCTACCATCTCGATAGCGGGATGGCGCGCGTGGTCCATTACGAAGGGTTCCAGCCATATCCCGACACCGCCGCGGTGCGCTCCAAACTCTATCGCGATCCGTTTTACTTTTGGGGCACCGCTGACGTCTTGAGCAACATGACCCAAGGCTATGTCGAGGTCTCGAGCGCGCTCAACATTTTCAACCTCGAATGGGAAGCCGGCTGGAAGCACGTGCCCGGCACCAAGGTGGAAAACACGATCCTGTACGAGCGCTACTTCAACCGCTTCTTCCGGCTCCTGGCCGGAGCCGACCTTAACGGCACGCTCACAACCGATCCCCTCGATTACGAAAGCGAGAGCAACCGCGGCGTCTTCGGTTTCATGTACCAGTTGCCGCTCCGGATCAACTCCATGATCTGGGTCGATACGGACGGCGGCGCGCGTTTTCGGATCATGAAGGACATCCCTCTCACCCCACGCCTCATTCTCGGCGGCGAGGTTCGCTACGACACACACGAGTATTGGGAAGAGCGCGTGCATCTCGATTACATGCTGAACAAGAACCTCTCCATCCTCGGCCAATGGCACTCCGATTACGGTTGGGGTGCAGGGCTGCGGGTGCGGTTTTAACCGAACTCTTATGCATCCCTGGCTTCATCTTTTCGCCATCGTCTCGCTCATCATCGCGGGAATCTGCGCGATCTGGATCGCGCTCGATCTCCTCGCTGGCCACAGGCAGCACATGTGGATCATGAACCTCGTCTGGCCGATTACGGCGCTTTACGCCGGGCCATTCGCGATCTTCGCTTATTACAAAGTGGGCCGCCTCTCGACCCACCACGCCATGATGGCAGCGAAGGAGCGCAACGAGGAGCCGCCCGGAAAGAAGAAGCCGTTCTGGCAAATGGTCGCTGTCGGCGCGACTCACTGCGGCGCGGGCTGCACCTTGGCCGATATCATCGCCGAGTGGGCGCTGGTTCTCTTTCCGTTCACCCTTTTCGGGATGAAGATTTTCGGCAGTTGGACGGTGGATTATTTCGTCGCGCTCGCCATCGGCATCGTCTTCCAATTCTTCACGATCGCGCCAATGCGCGGCCTTTCGGTCGGCAAAGGCATGGTCGCAGCAGCCAAGGCCGACTTCTTTTCACTCACCGCCTGGCAGGTCGGAATGTATGGCTGGATGGCGATCGCGACCTTCGGGATCTTTGGTCACGAGATCGAGAAAACCAACCCGGTTTTCTGGTTCATGATGCAAATCGCGATGCTCGCGGGTTTTTTGACGGCATACCCAGTGAACTGGTGGCTCTTACGGGCCGGAATCAAAGAGAAGATGTAACAAGATCGGAAAGGAGGTGAAGAGTTATGTTAGAAGAAGGTGCAACTTATAAATGTCCCGAGGCCGAGTGCGGCTGCGAGGTCAAAGTAACCAAAGGCGCTCCGGCAGAAGAAGCCGGTGATGACGCGCCGACCTGTTGCTGCGACACGAAGATGGAAAAGGAATAGATCGTGACTTCCGCCATGATTGACGCATACCCCAGTGGGGTATATGCTGCGTCATGGCGGAAGTTAACAGAAGAATGGCTGGATGGGGGAGGGATGTAAATCTGGACGGTGATCGGCGCCTCCACCGTGGTCCTGTTGTGATCAGCAAGCTGTCCAAAAGATAAATGAACCCGTGCTAACGTGGATAGGATTTACTCAATAAGAACGGAGGAACAGAATGCTTGAGGGCGTGATGCTGCTGTGGTTCCTGCTTACTGCGCTCTCGCTCTTGTTTGTCGCGATTGATGTTCGAACCACGCCGGAATCTCCGGTGCTCAAATGGGGCTTCGTGTTGCTGACTGCCTACACCGGCCCCTTGGGCGCCTTTCTTTACGTGCTCGGTTGCCGCGAACCACTGCCGGGACTGCATGAACGCTACGTGGCCACACGCTGGCGGCAGGTGCTCGGCTCGACGATGCACTGTGTGGCGGGCGACGGCGTGGGTATTTTGGCGGGTGCCGTCGTCGCCAGCCTTTTCCATCTGCCCAAAGTCTCGGAGATAACGTTGGAGTATCTCCTGGGGTTTGGTTTCGGCTGGACGATCTTCCAGGCTCTGTTCATGCGTGCTGAGGCGGGCGGTTCCTATGCGCGCGCACTTTCCAAAACATTTATTCCCGAGTTGCTTTCGATGAACTGTCTCATGGCGGGCATGGTCCCGACGATGATGCTCGCGATGAACCATGTTCCGGCAAGCCACGATCCTTCCGAGCCGGCATTTTGGTTCGTCATGTCCATGGCTCTGCTGGTTGGCTTCGTCACCGCCTACCCCATGAACTGGTGGCTGGTATCCAATCACTTGAAGCACGGGATGATGACCGTGCGTGCAACGGAGCATCCTGGGATGGACCATGAAAACATGCAGAGAAATGACGATGGGCAGAAGGTCTCTCGCGCCAGTCTTCTCTGGATGACGCTGTTCTCGTTTCTGGTATTTGCTTTGGGAGTAGGGCTTGCGACGGCATTCGGCGGAGGCCGCTAACATTGGGAGGCAAGCGTCTGCCGCAGGCGATTCGCCACTGACCCGCGGGCGGGTGGTGGTTGAAGATGTCAGCGATGAATTCTACTGAACAAAATTCATGGCTGTCATCCGGCGGATTTTGAAATCAGGCGACCACCCTAATTGCCAGAAGGCGGCGGAGTTTTGCCGGTTGATCGAATCCAGCGGAGCGCGACCGGACGACGACGGCGTTCATTTGCTTTCGGGGCCGACGCGCTAGGCTGAGCCGATGAGAACCGACACGCTTCCGGCGCATGCGCCGCCAAGCACCAACCAGGCGGAGTTGATCTTGTAGCGGATCAGCAGAAAGAGGCTCGCCGCCGCGAGGAGAAGCGTGAGCCAATCGAAGACGGCATTGCGCAGCAACGCGAAGGTCACAACCGCCATTAATCCCAGCGATGCGACGACGACTCCATCGAGAAATGCGCCGATTACGGGGGATCGTCGCATCCGCGGAATAAGCGGCCCACTGAGTGCGACGAAGACAAATGCGGGAATAAAAATTCCGATCGTCGCGACCACGCCGCCTTTAAAACCGCCGAGAATGTAGCCGACGAAAGTCGCGGTCGTGAAAACCGGCCCGGGCGTAATCTGCCCGATGGCTACGGCGTCGAGCAGTTGCGATTCAGTCAGCCAATGCCAATGCTCGACCAAATCGGCGCGGAGGAAGGCCAGCAGCACATAGCCGCTGCCGAAAAGGACCGCGCCGGTTTTGAGAAAGAAAAGAAAGAGCGGCCCGAGACCAAACGCCAGGCCGGTCGCAGCGACTGTGCCTTTCAAAGCCGGGCCGAGACCGAGAAAGAGAGCCGGCATGCTGGCATTGCGCGTCAGCCAGTGTTTCCCAAAGCGCACCAGACAGACGACCGCGCCGGCAAGCAACAAAAGCAACAACTCGTTAGCCCCAAGAAAATTCGCGAGGGTGACAGCGACTCCGACGAGCGCGAGAAGCGAAGTTTTGATGGCGGCGGTTCCCAGCTTCCAAAGAGCCTGGGCGACGATCGCGATGACCACGGGTTTCACTCCGTAGAGAATACCGGCGGCTTCGGGCAGTTTGCCGAAGGCGACGTAACTCCAGGAGATCGCCAGGACAATCGCAAACGCCGGGAGGATGAAGCAAGCGCCGGCCACGATCAGACCGGGCCAACCGGCTCGGCGATGGCCGATGTGAATGGCCAGCTCGGTCGAGTTGGGCCCGGGAATAAGATTGGTCGCGGCGAGCAGGTCGAGAAATTCTTCGCGCGTGAGCCACTGCCGCCGGCGGACGACTTCATCTTCCATCATCGCGATGTGCGCAGCGGGCCCGCCAAAGGCGATCGTGCCAAGTTTAAGAAAGAGGAGCGCCAGCTCTTTCAGCTTCGTCGCAAGGCTCATCAGAAAATGAGTGACGTACCTAACGAGTGTAGGAACGCGATTGCGTCACGCGGTGTCGAACAACACCATGAAACCGTAGTCCATGTGCAGTTGCTGGTGACAATGGAACAAGCTTAGTCCCGGCTGGTCGGCGACGAAGTCCACTTCCATTTCCTGATAGCCGCCGAGCATGACTACGTCTTTCATCACCCCGCCGGTGCTTTTTCCGGCGATCCGGGTCAGCTCGAAACTATGCCGGTGCAGATGGATCGGGTGAATGTCGTCGCTCGCGTTGCGCATGCGCAACCGGTAACGCTTCCCTCGATCGAGATGAATCCTGGGTTCGTTCGTCTTCATCGAAAACGGAACCTTGTTGATCGTCCAGAGATTGAATCCATCGGCGGCGGCGTTTCCCTTGGCGAAGGTCATTTCGATCACTTCGCCTGCGGCTGGTGCGTTCGCGTCTGCTTTGCCGAAGCGGGCGTAATCCCAATGGAACGGCGCGGGCTTCTTCCACTGCGGCTCTCCTTTGCGTCCAGCGTATTCAATCACCACGCCCATGCCGTTCTTGCGATCGTCATCGCTCAAATCTCCCAAGACCCAAACGCCCGGATGCTTCATCTCGACGATGGCCGAGATGCGTTCGGCCGTGCCGATCCATAACACCGGCACTTCCGCGGGGACCGGCACCGGATTGCCATCGAGCGCGACCACTTTGAAGGTGTGGCCGGGCAGAGCGAGGCTACGAATCTCGCCGGCGCTGGCATTGACGATGTGAAACAAGATACGTTCGTTAGGCTTGACCCGGATGGGATCGCCGTGGCCGAGCATGCGGCCGTTGATCGCGAAAGCGCCGTAGCCGACCTCGTAGCCATGCGGCATTCCTTTGGCCATCGAAGCCTGCATCGCTGCTTCACCGGTTTCCTTTAACTCGGAGACTTCCGAGCCCGCGAGAAAGTCCTGGGCCATATCACCGCCGCGGCTGAAGAACGGATCGAATTCCTTGAGCATAAGAAACACTTCACGGTCGTAATCACCCGGCTCGTGTTTCGGCTCGATATAAACCGGACCCGCCTGTCCGTTGTAGAGACCGCGGGAGAGATCGCTGCCGGCGGTGACGTGGGTGTGATAGAAGCGAAAGCCTGCCGGGCCTGGCGTAAACGTAATGCGCCGCATCCCGCGCGCCGGGATGTAAGGCGTGCCCTCCTCGGCCGCGCCATCGATATCGACCGGCACGAACTGGCCATGCCAGTGCAATTGCTCTGGAACATCGGTGTCGTTGTGGATCTCCACCGTGACTGGTTTGCCTTCCTGCAAACGCAGCAGCGGCCCTGGAAACTGTCCGTCGTAAGTGATGGTGGAGACGATGTGGTCGGGGGCGAGTTCGACCAGCGCGGTTCCGATGCGGATGGTGTGATCCGCCGGGCCGGTTGGCTGCGGCGTCGTGGTTGCGAGTGATGTTGGTTCGGTGGCGCGCGCCGATTTTGGAAGCGCGGCGTAACTCCCCGCGAGCAAACCGCTGACGAGAAACTTTCGGCGCGAGAGCTGCGCCGTTTCATTGATGTGGTTCATATTTTTGTGGAATTAAGAAGCGCGACCGTTCGCAATTCGGGCGTCGAGCGACCTGACGCCTGCCCCGACGACAAGAAGAAACAAACTGCCCAGAAGCATGCAAAAATCGGTGCGTGCTTCGTGTGCCATCGGCCAGAAGCCGTAGTGCGCCATTTTCGGAAGTGAGAACCCCCATAACCCTTGGCCAAGCAAAATCGGGACTTTGGTTGAAACGATCGCCACGCTGATGTTGATGAGAAGCGCGAACGCGGCCAGACGAGTCAGCAGACCCAGGATGAGGAACGCGCCGCCGATTATCTCCACGCCGCCGACGAACAGAGCCAATGTCTCTGGGGAAGGAAAGCCGATCTTCGCGAGCCGACCGACCCCCAGCGCAGCCGGGAAAAGGAACTTCTGAATTCCCTCGGATAGGAAAACCGCGCCGACCATCAGCCTAACGAGAAGCGTGGCCGCCGGCGCGCGGGTCGCAAAGAGCCGGTTGAATCCGTTCACGCTTGTGAATGTCTCATGCCCGCTTCCGCATTGGCTTCGTAATCGTCGAAAGCCTTGTGCAGCCCGCCGAGCACTTCGGCGCTCATTTCAAACAGCGCCTGCGCCTTCGGTTCCGTCACTTTTTGCACATCTTCGCGCAGGTGTTTGACCAGGTCGTCCAGCATCCGCTTGATCTTCGTCGTGTGATGACGCGGATCGTTTTCGCTGAATTGTTTTTCATTCATCGCTTTTATTCTCCGGTTGTTTTTGGGTTGGCTGTTTCGAGATTTTCTTCCGATCAGTCGGCACCCTCAAAGGTCTTCGATCAGTTCCTTGAAGAGCTCGCGAATTTTGTCCTTTGAATCTTTCAGCGCGCGCCGACCCTTGGCCGTCGCGCGATAGACCCGGCGGCTCCGGCCGTCCGTGCGTGACATTTTCGCGCTCAAGTAACCTTCGCGCTCCATCCCATGCAGCAGCGGGTAAAGCGTGCCCGCGCTGATGTGATAGCCGTGCCGGCGCAATTCTTCTATCATCCAATTGCCGTAGAGCGGTCCTTTGGCGGCATGATGCAGAAGGTGAAGCCGGATCAGACCAGAAAGAAGTTGCTGGTGTTCGAGTCGCATCGCGAATTAACGAAAGCAGTTTACGATAAGCGTTATCGAATAACGATGACTCATGGCTGAATCATCTCGACAAAATATCTGGCGTCAAGCGCGAAACGGACGTGTTTTGTCGCCGCGTTATCGGAACCTGACGGAGGCGGAACCGAGTTCCCAACAGAGGGGCCAGCCGATTAAGGAGAGGTCAGAGGCGACGGCTCGGGGAGGTTCGCATCCGATGCAGGAACCCGATGGGGGCGGGGGCTCTTCAGTGCTCTTGATACTGGCGGTCGCTCGCCGCCTTTATTCATGGCGAGCAGCTCCGAGACGGTGACGAACTTGAAGCCTCTCGCGAGGAGAGTGTCGAAGACTTGCGGCATCGCCTCGATCGTCGGCGGGTGAATGTCATGCGATAAGATAATCGAACCCGGGCGCGCTCCGGTGATGATTCGTTGGGCAACGACGCTCGGTCCCGGCCGCTTCCAATCCAGCGGATCAACGTCCCACAAAATGACTTTGTAACCGAACTCCTGATTCACCCAGATGCGTTGCCGTTTCGTCAGCTCTCCGTAGGGCGGCCGCATGAGCTTCGGTTTCAGGCCAACCGTTTTCACGATGAGATCCTCGGTCCGTTGCAACTGACTGCGAACGCCTGAGTCAGAAAGCTTCGCGAGGTTTGGATGCGACCACGAATGATTTCCGATTTCGTGTCCCTCGGCGACTTCCCGTTGCAGGACGGTGGGATTTTGCTGAACACACTCGCCGAGAACGAAAAACGTCAGCTTGATGTGACGCTTCGCCGCCATCTCGAGTAGCTTCGCTGTGTTCGTAGCATGCGGTCCGTCGTCGAAAGTCATCGCGATGTAAGGGCCATCGACATTCACATCGGTGAACGTGATCTTTTCTGATGCAGGCGTCGTCGGCTCCGGGGCCAACGGTGTCTCCGCTGTGTTCTGAGCGTGCAACGCCGATATCGCTGATAACAGGAGCGTGACGGCGAGCTGCGAACAGTGATTCATTGCTGACGAATAGCGTAGCTTGGAAATCATGGCGGCGCATTTTCGCTGGATTTTCTTTTGATCAATCTGCGTTCATTAGAGTTCTTGGATCAGTTACTCGAAGTGAAGCGGGATCCAGCCCGAAAGAAGCTGTTGGTTTTCGAGACGCCTCGCGAATTAACGAACGTAATTCCGATAAGCGCTATCGAACTGCGATGTGTATCTGGTTGCCAGCGGCGAGCGAGGATATCACCGAGATGACGGCGCTACTCAAAGACCTCGAGAAGAAGCGCTAGGCGGCGAATGCCCGTTCAGGCTCGCCCGAGCCCTGCCTATGCGGGCGGTCCGCGCCTTGACCGTGCTACATATACCCCGTATGGGTAATATGTGAATCTGGAATCGCGGACGAAATTACAGGGTCGGATGAAACGCATTGCCGGTCAGGTCGCAGGCGTGCAACGGATGATCGAGGGAGACCGCTACTGCGTGGACATCCTCAACCAGATCTCCGCGGTCCGCTCGGCGCTTGATGCCCTTGGCATCGAATTACTGACCGAACACGTCGAAGCTTGCGTGGTGGGCCACGGGACAGGGACAGAACACAAGAAGGCCAAGCCGATGAAGCCGGCTGAGCTGTTGAAGGAGCTGCGGACCGCGCTCACCCGCTTTCTCCGGTAACAATTTATGAAAACCACAGCAGCTAATCCGACATTCACCGATCCCGTCTGCGGCATGACGGTTGAACCCGCTTCCGCCGCGGGAAAGAGCGAGCATTCCGGTGAAAGCTATTACTTTTGCTCGAGCGGTTGTCAGCAGAAGTTCGATGCGGAGCCGGCGAAGTATCTGGCGAAAGGCGAAGCGTCGAAGTTTGTAGCGGATGGCTGCTGCGGCGGCGCAGCCGTGACCACCGAAGCGAAGGACACCGCGGCTAACGATCGTGGCTGTTGCGGCGGATCTACCCCGGAGAGTCGCGCGATGGCCCGCAAGCCCGCGAAGAAGTATTTCTGTCCGATGTGCGATGGCGTGGAAAGCGACAAGCCGGGCAGTTGCCCGAAGTGCGGGATGGCGCTGGAACGCAATCCGTTGTTCCACGGGTCGGCAAAGACAATTTACACCTGCCCGATGCACCCTCAGATCGAGCAGGACCACCCGGGAAACTGTCCGATCTGCGGGATGACACTCGAGCCCAAGGGAGTGGCCGCCGGTGACGAAGAGGACAATACCGAACTGCGCGATATGACACGCCGGTTCTGGATCGGCGGCGCACTCGCGCTGCCTGTCTTCCTCCTCGCCATGGCGCATCTCGTTCCCGCCCTCGCCCACGGGGGCTGGGTGATGAGTGATCCGTCACGCTGGATTCAATTCGCTTTCTCCACCCCCGTGGTGCTCTGGGCGGGCTGGCCCTTTTTCCAGCGCGGCTGGCAATCGATTGTCCATCGCTCGCTCAACATGTTTACCCTCATCGCGATCGGCGTCGGCGCGGCCTACTTCTACAGCGCAGTCGTGATGCTCTTCCCGCAAATCTTTCCGCCCTCGTTCGCGCAGCATGGGAAAATCGGAGTCTACTTCGAGTCCGCTGCCGTCATTATCGTTCTGGTCCTCTTCGGCCAGATGCTGGAACTGCGGGCCCGTAGTCGAACCGGGAACGCCATCCGCGCGCTGCTCGACCTCGCGCCGAAAGTCGCGCACCGCGTGCGCAATGGCAGCGAGGAGAATGTGCCGCTCGACGAAATTCAGAAGGGCGACAACCTTCGCGTCCGGCCGGGTGAGAAGGTTCCGGTGGACGGGCAGGTCACCGACGGCCGGACCAACATCGATGAGTCGATGATCACGGGCGAGTCGATGCCGGTCCAGAAAGCGGCCGGCGACCGCGTCACCGGCGGCACGGTGAATCAAACCGGCAGCATCGTGATCGAAGCGGAGCGCGTCGGCAACGAAACCGTTCTCTCGCAAATCGTCGAGATGGTCGCGCAAGCTCAGCGCAGCCGCGCGCCCATTCAAGGATTGGCCGATAAAGTAGCCGGCTGGTTTGTTCCCGCGGTGATCGCGAGCGCGATCCTTACGTTCGTCATCTGGGCAGTGTTCGGCCCTGAGCCGCGCTTTGCCTATGCCATCGTGAATGCGGTTGCGGTCTTGATCATTGCCTGCCCATGCGCCCTTGGTTTGGCGACGCCCATGTCCGTCATGGTCGGAGTCGGGCGCGGCGCGCAAGCTGGAGTCTTGATCAAGAAAGCGGAAGCCATCGAATTGATGGAGAAAGTGCGCACACTGGTTGTCGATAAGACGGGCACGCTGACCGAAGGCAGGCCCGCGGTGACGACTATGGTTGTGGCTGATTCAACAACGGAGAACGAGCTGCTCTCGCTCGCCGCTGCCGTCGAGAAAAACAGCGAGCATCCATTGGCCCAGGCACTCGTGAAGGGCGCCACCGATCGCGGAATCGAAATTCCCGCGGTCGCAGATTTCGAATCAATAACTGGCGGGGGAGTGATCGGTCGTGTCGGCGAACGCCGTGTTGTCGTCGGCAAACCGAAATTCCTCCACGACCAGGGCGTGCACGAAATGCACAACTTCGCGAAACGCGCCGCCGACCTGCAAGCGGAGGGCAATGGCGTCATCTTCGTCGCCTGGGACGGTCGGACGATGGGCATCATTGCCGTAGCCGACCCGATCAAAGAATCGACGCCCGCCGCGATCAAGCAGCTGCACGAACTCGGCATGAAAATCATCATGCTGACCGGCGACAACGAGCGCACAGCACATGCCGTCGCCGGTCAGCTCGGAATCGATGAAATCGAAGCCGGCGTCGAACCGCAGCACAAGAACGAGCGCGTGCGCGCGTTACGCGAGCGAGACGAAGTCGTGGCCATGGCGGGTGACGGAATCAACGACGCGCCCGCGCTCGCCGCGGCTGATGTCGGGATCGCCATGGGCACCGGCACCGACGTCGCCATGGAAAGCGCCGGCATCACGCTCCTGAAAGGCGATCTCCGCGGCATCGAGAAAGCGGTGCGCCTCAGTCGCGCCATGATGAGCAATATTCGCCAGAACCTCTTCTTTGCCTTCATCTACAACTCGCTAGGCATTCCGATCGCCGCCGGGGTTTTGTATCCTTGGTTCGGGCTTCTCCTCAGCCCAATCATCGCCGGCGCCGCGATGAGCCTCAGTTCCGTCTCCGTGATCGCGAACGCGCTTCGCCTGCGGAAAGTTCAACTTTGACGAAACAGTTTTGGGTACAAGTTTCGGGGGAGAGTTGATTCTCATTATTCTAGCCTAACGAGAAGACGAAATATGGATTGGCTTTGGATGAGTTTATATCACGCGCTGGCGATGCTTTGGGCGACCTTTTGGGCGCTCGTCATCGGGTTCACGATTTCGGGAGTGCTCCAGGTTTTTGTGAGCAAGGAGCAGATGAGCCGCGCGTTTGGCCGCACGAGTTTGAAAACGGTCGGCCTCGCCATCGGGATCGGTGCCGCCAGCAGCTCCTGCTCGTATGCAGCGGCAGCCGCGGGACGTAGCGCGCTCAAACAAGGCGCAGCGTTCGTGCCCGCCCTCGCCTTCATGTTTGCCTCCACCAATCTCGTCATTGAGCTCGGTGCCATTCTCTGGGTTCTCATGGGCTGGCGCTTTGTCCTCGCGGAATTTTTCGGCGCGTTCATCCTCATCGGTCTCGTTTGGGTCATGGTGCGCTTCATCATGCCGAAGAGCGTGCAGGAGTCGGCGCGGCGTCATGCCGAAGGAGGAAGCGACGAGGGCGCTTGCTGTCACGAGCAGGGCGAAGACAGCGGTAGCGGCAAGTGGACCGCGCTGGCTAACGCGTTCGTCATGGATTGGATGATGATGTGGAAGGAATTGTTCGGCGGTTTTCTCATCGCGGGATTCATCGCCACGCTTGTCCCGCATTCCTGGTGGCAGGTTGCCTTTCTCCAAAACGGCCCGCCCGCCGTACGTCTCATCGAGAACGCGATTGTCGGCCCGCTCATTGCGATGGCGTCGTTCGTTTGCTCATGCGGAAATATCCCGCTGGCCAGCCATCTCTGGGCGAACGGCATCAGCTTCGGCGGCGTGCTTTCGTTCATTTATGCCGATCTCCTTGTCCTCCCGCTGCTGCTCATCTACGGGAAATATTACGGTGGCCGCGCCGCGCTTTGGATCGCCGGCATTTTCTTTATCGCCATGGTTAGCGCCGGCATAGTCGTCGATCTCATCTTCAACCTTTTCGGATTAATTCCGAGCGGTCCGCGCCAGCCGAGCGCCGTCGAGCACACCAGCATTTCGTGGAATTACACGAGCTGGCTCGACCTCGCGGCCGGCGTTCTGTTCGTTACTTTGCTCGCGCTCTATTTCCGTGGAAGAAAAGGCGGCTCCGACACCCAAGATTCCAGTCACGCGCATTGCCATTAGACGCGCGCTTCGAGATCGAAATCACAGCACGGCAGATCGTTCCGGATTATCGAATCAGCGGCGGCATCTCCTATCGATTCTAAAGATGAAAGGAACCATGAAAAAACAGATCGGATTACTTCTGCTCGTTCTCTCGTTAGGCGGAAACTGGCTCGTCGCGGGCGGGCCTCCGGTGAAAGTGGAAGACGCCTGGATGCGCGCGATGCCGCCGAGTTCGAGCACGACGGCGGCGTTTATGCGCCTGGTGAATAATGGCGATCAACCGCTTCGTCTTACCGGCGGCGCGACGCCCGTTGCCGGCATGGTCATGCCGATGATTACGACGCGCACGAAGTTGAACGGCGAGGAAGTGATGGGAATGAAAAGCGTGGACGCTCTCATTATCCCCGCGCACGGCGAGCTCAAGCTCGCGCCCGGCGGCGATCACCTGATGGTGACGCAGCTAAAGGAACATCCGAAAGCGGGCGACAAGGTGAAACTCACTCTGCATTTTGAACCGGGAGGACAGGAGATCACAGTCGAAGTGCCTGTGGCCATGAACGAGCCATGAGAAAAGGAACCATCGCCCTTATCGCGGTCGTCGCGATTATTCTGGCCGCGTCCGCGTTCTGGCTCATGCGTCGCGGACCCGCGGACACGGCAAATCCGTACTACGGACAGAAATTCGCCAAGCCGCGACAGGCCTTCGATTTCACCTTGGTTGACCAGAACGGGAAACCGTTCTCGCTCGACAGCCTGCGCGGGAAACTCGTGCTCATGGCTTTTGGGTTCACCCATTGCCCGAACATTTGTCCGACCACGCTGGGCGATCTCGCGGCCGTCTACCGCGCGTTACCCGCCGCTGATCAGGCTCGCGTGCAGGTGCTCTTCATCAGCGTCGATCCGGAACGTGACACGCCGGCGGTTTTGAAAGATTACGTGCCGTTTTTCGACAAACACTTCGTCGGATTAACCGGGAGCCCGAAGCAGATTGCGGAGACCGCCAAAGCGTATGGCGCTTTCTACGAGAAAAGCTATCAATCCAGCAAAATCGCGGCGAATTACTACACTATCAATCACTCCAGCTACCTCTACGCCATCGGGCCGAAGGGTCGCTGGATAGCTCTCTACAATTATGACCAACTACACGAGAGCGCTCGGATCGCGGCCGATGTGGAACGATTTCTTGAGGCCAGCAAAGGGTAAATCAGCTTGTTCCGTCAAAGCGCTCGGAGCCCGCGCGTGTGGTCGTCTCCTCTTGTGCGCGGGGGCCGTCCTTGCGTTATCCGCATGTCCCGCGCGCAGTGATCAATCGGGTGCGAATCGAGACGTTCTCAACGATCCGGTCGCCGCTGGGCGGCAGATTTTCCTGCAGAAATGCGCTTCCTGTCACGGCGCGGAAGGAAAGGGGAGCGGCCAATCGACCCCGCCGCTGGCCGGCGCGCCATGGGTGATGGGCTCGCCGAATCGTCTCACCGCGCTCGTGCTCGATGGCTTGAAAGGTGAGCAAACGATCAACGGCCAGCAATACGGCGGCATCATGCCGGCTTGGCGCGGAGTCTTGACCGATCCGGAAGTGGCCGCCGTTCTCACTTACATTCGCCAGGCTTGGGGAAACAAGGCGCCGCCGGTCTCGATCGATCTCGTGCACCAAATCAACCGTCACTACGAGTCGCGCCGAAGCTTCTGGACGCCCGCGGAGTTGAAAGCGATTCCCGCCGAATAGAGGCATTTTCTTCCTGTTCCCCACCTGTCATCCTGAGCGAAGCCGAAGGATCTCTTCTTGCCTCCGTGCACGAGTGGCTCACGAATTGATCTGAAAGGTTGAGAGATCCCTCGACTTCGCTCGGGATGACAGGGAAACGGCGAGCCTGATAAAATGGAGCGTCCCAAAATTCTTGCGCCTTTCCAGCGGCCCCGTTAGGGACTGAGCATGTTGCGAAACGCTCGCGCCGCCGGCGAACCAGAGATCGTCGATGGCTTCCGCATGCGGGGCCGCGAAGTCACGCGCATCGAAGGCTTCAGCGACGCCGTCTTCGGCTTCGCGCTTACGCTTCTCGTTGTCTCGCTCGATGTCCCGAGGACCTTCACCGAACTCGCCAACACCATGCTCGGCTTTCCCTCCTTTGCGCTCTGCTTCCTCTTCCTCGCCCTCATCTGGAACGCGCATTACAAATTCTGCCGGCAGTATGGCCTCGACGATGGCGTCACGCGCTTTCGCACCTGCCTCATGCTCTTCGTCGTCCTCTTCTACGTCTACCCGCTCAAGTTTATGTTTAACTTCGGCCTCAACGGAATGTTCGCCGGCGCTCCCGCGAGCACGATAGTCATGACGCGCTCACAATTCTCTGCCTTGATGCTGATCTACGGCATCGGATTCGCGGCCGTGTATCTCTCGCTGATCTTTCTCCAGATGCATGCCTGGCGGTTGCGCGATGCGCTTGATCTTTCTCCGTTGGAACGGTTCGAAACGCGCTACCAATTTTCGCGTTGGGTTCTTCTGGTGGCAGTCGGCTTGCTCGCGGCTGTGGTTGCTCTCTCGCCGTGGGGCCAATGGAGCGGCGTCACTTACATTCTGCTCTTTCCGCTTCTGCGCACGTCGCGTGTGCTGCATCGGCGCAAGCGCCAGAGGCTTTTCGCCGACGTGTTGAAGAACTGAGACTCTATCGCGCGGGCCGGCCAATCCGCAGCAGCACCACACCGTGGGAAGCGACCGATGTTCCGAATTGGTCACGACACGCGCCGATATCCTTTTGCCGCCACAGATCCCGCACCGGCTGCGATTCTGCCAGGCCAAGGTCCGCCCATCGCACCACCACCTTCATCGGTTCAGGGCCGCGATTGAACAAACCCACCGCCCATGAGCCATCCTCGAGCAGTTTGGCATAGACATTTCCCTCGCCGGACCGAGCCACGCGGGTCGCCTGCCGACAGAGCGGATCTTGATTCACCGCCAGCACTTCGTCGTTCGTCAGCAAACCGAGGGTGAACGGATCGAGCTTCTCCAGATCGCAGCCCAGCAGCAACGGACCGGAGAGCAAACACCAGAGCGTCATGTGCGAATACTGTTCGTCGGAAGTGAGATGGCCATCGTGCGGCCGCACCGCTTCGGTCACGCCGAGGACCAGCATGTCGGGATCATTGAAATGGCCCGGGCCGTTGAACGGCGCCCAGCGGTCACGCGAAAATCCAATGTCGCTCACCTTCTGCCATGTCTTGCCGAGGTCGACCGTGGTGCGCCAGGCGCCGGCCAGTTTGGCCAGTTCGGGGGCGAGGGGAAGCCTGGCATTATTCGAGAGGCTGTAGAAAATGTCGCGCCCGGAAGTCTTGAGCGCGTGGCTCATCTCGGCGGCGTGCGGAAGATCGATTGGAACCCAATCGTATTTAAGGTAATCCATCTCCCAATCGGCCCATTGCCGCACATCCTGTTGCACGAAGGAAAAGCGGCCGACCCGGTTCAACCGTTCTTTAAAAGCTTTGCGCTTCTTCGCCTGGCTCCATTTGGCCAGCGGCTTCAGCCAACTGTATTCGTCCAGAAACGAATGAAACTCCGGAGTCTGATAGCTGAAGTTTTTCATTCGCGCCGGCGTCTCGATTGTTCCGTCGGCTCGATCGGCCGAGGAGCCGATAAAGCCGCCATAACCGACGCGCCAGGGCGACGAATAAATCCCGACCTTTAACCCGAGACCGTGAATCTCATCGGCCAGCGCCCGCATATCGGGGAATTTGGGGTTTGGCTGAATGGCCTGGAACGCTCCGCCTCGGCGGCCCTGCCAGCCGTTGTCGATATTGACGTAAGTCCAGCCGTGATCGCGCAGACCGCTCGCCACCAAAGCGTGAGCAGCCGCCCGCACTTTTTCCTCGCTCACTCGGCCTCCCAAGCAGTTCCAACTGTTCCAGCCCATCGGCGGCGTCAGAGCGATTGTCTCTCCGGACACGATCGTGAAATCCTTTTCTGCCTGTCCCGCCCGGTTGCGCGCCCGCAGCCGCACGAGAAACCGGCCCTCACGCGGCAGTGTGCCCGCGATGAGCCCATTGTCGCGATCAATCGTTAGGCCGGAGGGCAGATGCTCCGCCTCGAACTCCATCGGACGTTCCCCGGTGGCGGGAACTTGATAACGAAAAGGAGAACCGGGCCGGGCTCCGAAAAGACGCGGCCCGTTGATGCGCGGGGTGGCCGGGGCGGGCGGAGTGAGAATCGCAAACCGATCCACTTCGGAACGGTGCGGGGGCCGTTCGCAATTCGAAAAGAGCAGAGCCGCGCCGATCGTTAGGCTGATACAACGCAGAATAAGCATGTCTGTTGGAGGGCAGGATGCGCCAGCGTTCACCATCGGCGCGAGAAGAAAAATCTCGCTGTTGCGTCGCGCAAGCTGCGCCCGCAATATCACCGAGCCCGATGCCAAAACCCTTCTACATCACCACCGCGATCGATTACACGAACGGCGCGCCGCACATCGGTCACGCCTACGAGAAAGTGCTGGCCGATGTCATCGCGCGCTATCATCGGCTGAAAGGCGACGAAGTTTTTTTTCTCACCGGCGTCGATCAGCATGGACAAAAAGTGCAGCAATCGGCCGAAAAAGCCGGCGTTTCACCGCAGCAATTCGTCGATGAGATCACCGCGAAGTTCATCGCCCTTTGGGATAAACTCGAAGTCCGCTACGACCGCTGGGCCGCGACAACCGACCCGCTGCACAAGAAGTGTGTGCAGGGAATGTTGCAGCGTCTTTACGACGAGAAGCAAATCTACAAAGACAAACAGGAAGGTTATTACAGCGTCCGCCAGGAACAGTTTCTCACCGATAAAGAGCGCGGGCCCGACGGCGAATTCGGTCCCGAGTGGGGAGAGGTCGAGCACCGCGTCGAGGAGAATTACTATTTCAAACTGGCCGACCATAAGGATTGGCTGCTTGCCTATTTGCGCGCCCATCCTGATTGCGTCACGCCGGATTTCCGTCAGACCGAACTAATCAACGCGGTCGAGAAACTGAGCGGCGATCTCTGCATCTCGCGTCCGAAATCGCGCTTGAGCTGGGGCATCGAATTGCCGTTCGATCGCGACTACGTGAACTACGTCTGGTTCGACGCCCTTACGAACTACATCAGCTTCATCGGCTACGATCCGGGTGTAAAAGAGTTTGCCGCGCAGCCCGCCGACTTCCGCGAGAAATGGCCTGCGCTGCACATCATCGGCAAAGACATCCTCATTCCGGCTCACGGAATCTACTGGCCCATCATGCTCCACGCCCTTGGCTTTCCTGATGGAAGCAAAGAAGGTGAAATCGACCAAATGCCGAAGTTCCTCGTCCACGGCTGGTGGAACATCAGCGGCGCCAAGATGAGCAAGTCGTTAGGCAATGTCGTCGATCCCGACACGCTGGCCGACAAATATGGCGCTGAAGCGCTCCGGTATTATTTGATGAGCGACATCGCGACGGGAAAAGATGCGGACTTCGACGAGGAGCGGCTCGTCGGACAATTCAATAGTGATTTGGCAAACGCGCTCGGGAATCTGTTAAATCGTTCGCTGAACATGGGCGGTCGATATTTAGAAGGGAAGCTACTCAAGATTCACGCAGAGATACCGACAAACGCCGCACCACCACTCGATACTTCTGAAGGCTTTGAAGGACCGAACGGAAGGGTCAATTTGGGGAACGAGCGTGTCGCTAAACTATCGAATGCCCGGAAAATTTTTGTCGGAATGCTCGATGCTAACCTCATCGACGCGGGGGTAGCTGCTTGTCTTGAATATGTCACAAGTTGCAACCAGCTGATTGAGCACTCGGCGCCTTGGAAGCTCGCCAAAATTGAAGATAGTCGCCGAGGTCTCCAAGCGGTTCTTTATCACTTAGCCGAATCCCTCCGCATCATCGCTGGCCTGATCTCTCCCGTTATCCCTGGAGCAGCCCACGGCATTTTCGATCAGCTGAATTGGAAAATGGAATTGAGCGGGAAGGAAGAACGCTTCTCGTTAGGCGACGCGGAGTGGGGACAATTGCCCGATGGTCACGCTGTCGGAAAGCCAACGCCTTTATTTCCGCGTATCGAAGGCACGCCCGACGCGGATTGAACTCTGGGGAGCGCGCGCGACTCGCGTGCTCGTTGCGGCGACTCGCCGCAATGTCTTCAAGGACGTCCGTAAGATCGCGCCGCACCCGAAAAGTTCGCGACTCACGAAAGCTTTCGGAGTCGCCAGCACGCGAGGCGCGTGCGCTCCCCAGAGTCTTCGTGCGTCGTTTTCTCCTGTTGCGAACTCCCCATCCCCGCATTTCGCACAGCGAAACGTCTACAGCCTCGCCAATGCGCATGACACACTCTAAATCTCCCGCGTCGGCCTTCGGTTCGACGAGACGCGCACGATGCAGACAATGGCGAATTCCTCGACTGCGGAACAACAAAAAGCATGAGCCTTCTCAATCAACGCCAGCGCCGCATCGCCCTCTTCACCTTCCTCTACCTGAGCGAAGGCGCGCCCATCGGATTCATCTGGTGGGCGTTGCCCACCATCCTCCGCACGGCCGGAGTCGCCGTGCCCAAGATCACCGCGCTCACCGCGATGCTCGTCCTGCCGTGGGTCTTCAAATTTCTTTGGGCTCCGCTGGTCGATTCCCTGCGCACACCGCGCTGGGGATTTCGCGCCTGGATCATCTCCGCGCAGCTTGCCATGGGGCTCACGCTGCTGCCCCTCATCTGGCTTGATCCGATCGGACATTTTTCATCATGGAGTTTGCTCCTGCTTTTGCACGCGGGGTTCGCCGCGACGCAGGACGTGGCGATCGACGCAATGGCTATCAACCTCGTGCCCGAGCATCAGCGCGGCAGCCTTAACGGCTGCATGCAGGCCGGGATGCTCGTCGGCCGCAGTGCCTTCGGCGGGGGCGCACTGCTCGTGGCCTCGGTCGGCGGCACGCCGTGGGTGATCGTGGCCTTGATCGTGTGCATCTGGATGACGCTCGTCTTCGTGATTTTCGTTCAGGAACCGGCGGAGACGGTCGCCATCCGGCATCGCCTCACGGATTTTCGCCAACACTTGCAAGCCGCGCTGCGCCGGCGAACAACGTGGCTCGGGCTCGCGTTTGCGCTGGTGTCCGCGGCAGGTTTCGAGGCCACGGGTCAGCTCGCGGGTCCGTTTCTGGTCGACCGCGATGTGTCGGAACGGGCGATCGGTTTGTTTTTTGGCGTGGCCGTGGTCGGGGCGACGCTCGTGGGCGGGTTGATTGGCGGGACGCTGTCCGATCGCTGGGGACGCCTTCGCGCGGTGGCGATATTTCTCGTCGGCTTCGTCGTGATGATCGGCGGGCTGGCCATCTCTGACCTCGCGATGTCCAAGCCGGAGCCGTCCGTGTTGATCGGCTGGCTGACAGGCATGTATTTTTTCATTGGCCTGTTCACCGCCTCCTCCTACGCGCTGTTCATGGACCTAACGGATGCGCGCCTGGGCGGAACACAATTCAGCGCGTTCATGTCTGCGACCAACGGTTGTGAATCCTGGTCTGCCTGGGCGGGCGGAAGAATCGTCGGCCCGAGCCACCACTACGCCGCCGCCTTCCTCACCATGTGCGTCGCGTCCTTGCTCAGTCTGCCCTTGCTGAAATGGCTGGGGAAGGAACGCGGGCGGGCGCGGCTCGACTCTGACTTCGTCGCGTGAGCTTACAGCGCCACTCTCTGCACTGACCAAGTCGAAAATGGAAGGGCAGTCAGCCGGTGGAAAGGTCAAAACCAAACGCTTGCAGATGTCCACCAGCTGCGAACACCACTCCCAGCTCGACGTGAAGATTCGCTGACGCCAACTCCTCGTATCCTTCGGGTACAAAACAACGCGCCGGACAAGCGTCCGGCGCGTCGTGGAAAAAAACGTTTCCCTGAACTTATCGCTTCACCATCGCGACCACGCGATTCCGGCGGATCACGCCGAGCACGAGCAACGCGCCAGCGATCAGCAAAGTCGTTGTGCCGGCTTCAGGGACGGAGCCGTTCAAGGTGAACGCCAGATCTGTTGCAAGCACTCCAGGGGTGCCAAGGAAGTCCTGATACGCCATACCATCTCCGCCTGTCCCACTCTCCCAACCCCATTGGGGCGGAAATCCCAGGTCAGGGACGATGGATAACCAGTATTGGGTTCCACCGAGGGCGTTGAACGCAGAGCTCAAATCGAACGAGTAGGTGAAGAGCGGAGAGCCGAAAACATCTGTGCCGATGGATGTCTCATTCGCAGTGCCGGCCATGTTGAAGGTCTGCAGCATTCCTCCCGGGATACCACCAGCATCGGAATAAAACATAATGGTGAACGCGGTGATTGCGCCTTGGGTGGGAGGATTGAAATAGGAGCCCGTGAACATCACGTTTGTAACGGCTCCATTGCCGCTCAAGGTGAAATTGTCGTACGCAGTAGCGAAGTTGCCATTGCCGCCGACGTTGTCATTCTGGCTGGAAAATCCGCCATTCGAATCCGTGGCTTGAGTATACAGAACGTCGGCCACGGCTCCGGACCCCGCCGCCAAGCTGAGGGCGAGGGCGATCAAAATAATTTTAGCGTTAGGGAGTTTTATATTCATAAACATTTCGATTTGTGCCGGATGCTATAGTGCTCGTTCAAGCACGCCTAGCTCTTTTTTTGGCACGTGCGTAAGCTTCACATTAAGAGAGACTTAAAATTCTACAACTGCGCTCGCCAATCAACCGGTGGACGCGAGAATGTGCATGGGGCTGAATCACAGAAGTTTCAATCGCGAAAAGAAACGGCGAGCGAGGAGTAAAGATGAGGTAGGGAATCGGGGCGCGGCGCGCTCGGCGAGCGCGCCCTACCGGTTATGCGTTGGTGGTGTCGCTCTCGATGAGGCCGTCGCGAAGGTGGACGGTGCGGCGGGCGTGGCGGGCGATGTCCGATTCGTGGGTGACGAGAATGACGGTGTTACCGCGCTCATAGAGCGTTTCGAAAAGGTTCATGATTTCTTCGCCGGTGCGGGAATCGAGGTTCCCGGTGGGTTCATCGGCGAGGATAATAGAGGGATCGTTGACGAGGGCGCGGGCGATGGCAACGCGCTGGCGCTGGCCGCCGGAGAGCTCGTTAGGCTTATGGTGAAGGCGGTCGCCGAGACCAACTTGTTGCAATGCTTCAGTCGCTTTGGCTCGGCGCGCTTCGGGGTCCATGCCGGCGTAGATGAGGGGGAGCTCGACGTTATGCAGGCTGTTGGAGCGAGGGAGGAGGTTGAAGGTTTGGAAGACGAACCCGATCTCGCGATTGCGAATATCGGCCAGCTCATCGCCGTTCATCTCGGAAACGTTGCGGCCGTTGAATTCGTAGCGGCCGGAGCTGGGGGTATCGAGGCAGCCGAGCATGTTCATGAGCGTCGACTTCCCGCTCCCGCTCGGGCCCATGATGGCGAGGTATTCGTTGCGCCGGATCTGCATCGTGACACCACGCAAAGCGTGCACCGTCTCTTCGCCCATGACGTAGTGGCGCGAGATGTTTTCGATATCAATGACGGGGAGGGAAGTGACGAGTGACAAGTGATGAGTGACGAGTTTTGAGCCTACTGGCGCTCGGTTAGTTTGCGCCGCAAGCTGTTGAGCATGGGCCGAAGCTCTTCGACAAGGGAGAAGGCTGCAGCCGCGCCGGCAGTGTCGGAGAAGTTTAATTCGACGGCGAGGATCAGTTGAGTGTCGAGCTCGGCGAGGGAGCCTTCGGCATGGGAGAGGAATTGGATGAATTCGCCGGTCGTGCGGCGTGCCTGGCCTTCAGCGATATTCGACGGGATGGAGACAGCGGCGCGGCGCATCTGGGAAATGAGTCCGAATTTTTCGTCGGACGGAAATGCCTTGGTAAGGCGGTAAACAATTTTGGCGAGCGCGATGCCTTTTTGCCAAACGAGAAGATCTTTGTAACTGCGGGTGGGAGTTTTCATGTGAGCGTTTTAGCGAAACGCTTGCGTCTCGTCACTCATCACCTGTCACTCGTCACTTCTTCGTTTTCTCCAGCACGACGGGCGCATCATTCTTCAACTTGCGGCTGATCGCGCTGTAGCTGCCCGAAATGACTTCGTCGCCGGCTGTGACGCCGCTCTTGATTTCCATGAAGGCGTCGTCGGCGATGCCGGTGGTGACTTTGGCCCAATGCGCTTTCCCGCCGCTCATGAGGAAGACGCCTTTCTGCAGGCGCTCGCGTTCTTCTTTTTCCTGATGTTTGGCGAGTGTTTCGTTGGTGAGATCGGCGTTGTTATCGCCTTTGTCGCGGGCGGCGGCTTTCTGTTTGTTCCGCTCGATTTCTTCCGGGCTCAGGTTGCTGTCGCCCGTGCGAATGGTGACGGCTTGCATGGGGACGGCCACGACATCCTTGACCATGTCGGTTTGGATGTCGGCGGTGCAACTGAGACCTGGCCGCAAGTGCACATCGTGTTCGAGGATGTTGATTTTGACTTCGAAGTTCGTGACTTCCTCCTGCGTGCCGGTGCCGGAAGTCTGGCCGGTGTTGGCGATTTGATCGACGACGCCCTGGAACTTGCGGTCCTGGTAGGCGTCGATGGTGACAGTGGCTTTGTCGCCCACTTTTACTTTAACGACGTCGTTCTCATTGACGTCGACGACGGCCTGCATGTGGCTCAAATCAGCGACGCGCAGCACTTCCGTGCCGGCGAATTGATTGGTGGCGACGACGCGCTCGCCGAGCTTGCTGTTGAGGATGGTGACGTTGCCGTCGATGGGCGAATAAATGGTGGTCTTGGAAAGTTGATCACGCGCCTGGCTGGAGCCTGCTTCAGCGCGCTCGATTTCGTGCTGTGAATTTTCGTAGCTCGATTTGCCCATGTCGTAGGCGGCTTGGGCGGAACTAAACTCGGAAGCGGAAATCATCTTCTTGTCGTAGAGATCTTGGGATCGCTTGAAATCCTGCTCCGCTTTCAGAAGCGCGGCCTTTTGCTGTAGATTCAGCGATTTCGCCGCGCTGATGGAAGCTTCCTGCTGTTCGAGCAGCGCCTTGTAGGAATCGGGTTTGATCTTGAGGAGCAGGTCACCCTTTTTCACCTTCATTCCATCTTCGACCGGCAGCTCAATGATCTCGCCCGCGACCTCGGGCGAAATCTTCACTTCGGTTTCGGGCTGCACTTTGCCGGTCGCGGAAACGGTCTCGATGATGGTTTTGCGAACGGCCTTATCGGTCAAGACTTCGATCGGCTGCTCGCGTTTCCCGACGATCGCGGAAATGATGATAAGCAGCAAAACGAGCCCGATGCTGCCGAAGATGATAATGCGGCGGCGGCGTTTCTTTCGTTTCGCCGACGTGGGAGCCGGCGATGTGGCACTGGTGGCAGCTTGATGCATTTACATTGAACCGGAGGGGTCGAATTAAAGCTCAGAAATACCGGCGTTTTAAATCATTGCAAAGAAAAGTCACTCGGGCGGCGGCTCGGCGGTTGGATCGGAACGCGCTGTCGCATTTTTATCTGACCAATGGCCCACTGCGCATGTTCAGCAATTAATGGCTCGGCGTCGTGCGCGATAGAGCGCAACGCTTCCAGATCGCTCGCGTCTCCGACGTTGCCAAGCGCGACGCAGACGTTGCGCAAAAATCCGCGCCGCTTAATGCGCTTGATCGGCGACCCGCGGAAGAGCGCGCGGAACGCGTCATCGTCCAGTTGCAGAAAATCGCGCAGCGCCATCTGCTGCACGGCTGGTCGTGCGGCAAAGGCGGCTTCGCGCGAGACCTGCGCGAAGCGATTCCAAGGGCAGGCGTCGAGACAATCATCGCAGCCGTAAATGCGATCGCCGATGAGCGGCCGCAGTTCCAGGGGAATGGCGCCCTTGTGTTCGATGGTGAGATAGGAAATGCAGCGCCGCGCGTCGAGATGATGGGGCGCGGTGATGGCGTTCGTCGGGCAGGCGTCGATGCAGCGGGTGCAACGGCCGCAGCGCGGCGTTTGTGGCGAATCGGCCGGCAGCTCAAGCGTGGTCAGAATTTCTGCGAGGAAGAACCAGGTGCCGAGCGTTTGATCGAGCAACATCGTGCTCTTGCCATGCCAGCCGGTGCCGGCTTCCGCCGCGAAATCGCGCTCTAGAATCGGCCCGGTATCGACGTAGCATTTCTGATCGCCGCCGTGTTCGCGCAGAAACGTGTCGAGCTGCGCGAGCTTCTTCTCGACGAGTTCGTGGTAATCGTCGCCCCAGGCATAACGCGCGATCCGCCCCATCTTTCCGGTTTCCGCTTTCCGGTTTCCGCTCGCGGAACTTCCTTGCCAATAATTGAGCGCGAGCACGATGACCGATTGCGCGCCGGGCAAGACCAATTGGGGATTGCCGCGTTTGGCCGCGCCGCGCTCCATCCATTGCATGTCGCCAAAGGCGCCGGCACGAATCCATTCGCCGAATTCAGCCGCGTGCCTGGGAGTTTCCGCACGCGCGATGCGGCAGGAATCAAAGCCGAGCACGCGCGCCTGGGCGGCCAGTTTGCTTTTGATTTCCGCGCTCATCGGGAAGCGAAGGACGGCGCAGCCTGGAGAACAGCTTCCGCGACTTCGTCGTGATTTTTCTGCGCGGTATCGACCACGGCGTCTCCGTATTTTTCGTAAAGCGGCGTCCGCGTTTCCAAGAGCTCATGCAGCCGCGCGCGCGGGTTTTCAGTTTGCAACAACGGACGCGTGGCGCGGCGCGAGACGCGGCGGAAGAGCGTCTTTTCATCCGCGCGCAGATAGATGAGAAAACCGAGCCGGCGCAACTGCGCGGCGTTTTGTTTGCGCAACAGGATGCCGCCACCAGTCACGATGATGCTCGACCGATCGGCCGGCAATTCGCGCACCGTCTCGGATTCGAGTTCGCGAAAATGCTCCTCACCTTCCACGGCAAAAATCTGCGCGATGGAGCGTCCCGCTTTTTTGCGAATCATCTCATCGGTGTCGTAGCGCGACCATTGCGTGAGCGCGGCGAGGCGTCGCCCGATGGACGATTTGCCCGCGCCCATGAAGCCGATGAGGACGATGGAGTTTCCGCGTTCCGACACCCGGCAGTATCGCGAGGCCGCGCGCCGCGCGCAAAAACCCCTTTACAATCCGACCGGTTGTTAGGATGTGATGGCAACTCTCCTTCGCCATGTCCGATGCCAAAATTTCCACCGCACTCGTGGCCGTCATCATGGGCAGCAAGTCCGATTGGGAGACGATGAAACATGCCGTTGAGCTACTCGAAGAACTCGGCGTGCCTAACGAGCATCGAGTGGTCTCCGCGCATCGCACACCGGAATTAATGGCGGAATTTGCCCGGGAAGCGGCGGGACGCGGCCTACACGTCATCATCGCCGGCGCGGGTGGCGCAGCGCATTTGCCGGGAATGGTGGCGGCGCACACCTGGCTCCCGGTTCTCGGCGTGCCGGTGCAATCGCGCGCCTTGCATGGAGTTGATTCGCTTCTTTCCATCGCCCAAATGCCGGCCGGTGTGCCAGTCGGGACACTTGCCATTGGCGAAGCCGGCGCCAAAAACGCGGCGCTGCTCGCGGCCAGCATTATTGGGCTGCACGACGAAAAAGTTCGGACCAAAGTGGAAGCCTTTCGGCAAAAACAAACCGACGCGGTGCTCGCGCAGCGAGTGCCATGACGAAGCGTTTTCTGCCCGGCGCGACCATCGGCGTGATGGGCGGCGGCCAGCTCGGCCGCATGTTTGCCGTGGCCGCGCGTCACATGGGTTATCGCGTGCGCATCTTTTCGCCCGAGAAAGACAGCCCAGCCGCGCAGTTTGCCGATGAAGCAGTCGTCGCCGATTACGCGGATGAGGGCGCGGTGCGGCGTTTCGCGCGCGAGCTCGACGTCATCACGTTTGAATTTGAAAACATTCCGGCTGAGACAGCCGAATGGTGCGCTTATCACAGTGAGGTGCGCCCAGCGGGTTCGATCTTGCACACCGCGCAAAATCGCTTGCGCGAAAAAACCTTCCTGTCCGAGGCCGGCATTCCGGTCGCTCCTTTCCGTGCCGTCCATAATGCGGGTGATCTGGCTGGCGCGATCGAGCAGATCGGGCGGCCAGCGATTCTAAAAAGCGCGGCGTTCGGCTACGACGGCAAAGGTCAGCAGGCCATCTCGTCGCGCGACGTTGAGGAAATTTGGGAAGCGCGCGCCGGCGACGAATTGATTCTGGAAGGGCAGATCGACTTCGAGAAGGAAGTCTCCGTCATTGTGGCGCGCGGAGTCGATGGCGACGTTTCGCTTTTTCCGCTCTGCGAAAATCTGCATCGCGACCACATTCTCGATATCACCGTGGTGCCGGCGCGCGTGCCCGGCGCGGTCGAGAAAAAGGCGCATGACCTGGCGCGGGCGATCGCGGAGAAACTGGAACTGGTGGGCCTGCTCGCCGTGGAAATGTTTCTGAAAGAGGACGGATCCCTTCTCGTGAACGAGCTGGCGCCGCGCCCGCATAATTCCGGGCATTGGACGATCGAGGGATGCCTAACGAGCCAGTTCGAACAACACGTGCGCACGGTCTGCGGTTTGCCGCTCGGCGCGACGAGCATCCTGCAACCGGCCGCCATGGCCAACTTGTTAGGCGATCTCTGGCTGCCGGGCGAACCGGATTGGGCGGCGGCGCTGGCGGCGGAAGGCGTGCATCTTCATCTTTACGGAAAACGCGATCCGCGGCCGCGTCGCAAAATGGGTCATCTCACCGCCTTGGCGCGGACGGCGGAGGAAGCGATGGCGCGCGTGAAAGAGGCGCGCGAACAATTGTCGCCCGCGCGGAAGAAAAAGTGACGACGGAAATTTTCCCGGCGCGCGAAGCGGGCGAAATCGAAGCCGCCGTTGCACGCGCCGTGCAGATTCTTGCCGCCGGGGAAGTTGTCGCGCTGCCGACGGAAACGGTTTACGGCCTGGCCGCCGACGCCTTGAATCCAGACGCCGTTGCCAAAATCTTTGAAGCGAAAGAGCGGCCGCGCTTTGATCCGCTGATCGTTCACCTGCCGGGCGAGAAATGGCTGGAACGGCTCGCGCATTACGACGATCAATCGCGCGCGTTGCTTGAGAAACTGGTCGGCCATTTTTGGCCGGGGCCGCTTACGGTCGTCCTGCCACGGCGCGAAGTGATTCCCGATTTGGTAGCGGCGGGTTTGCCGACAGTGGCGTTGCGAATGAGTTCGCATCCTGTTTTTGCGGAGATTGTCCGCGAGTTGGATCGTCCGCTGGCCGCGCCGAGCGCTAATCGCTTCGGCCGCATCAGCCCGACGGCGGCCGCGCACGTAAGTGAGGAATTGAATGAGCGAATTCCGCTCATCGTCGATGCCGGCCCGCCGACATACGGGATCGAATCAACGATCGTGGCGCTTGCCGAAGGCCGAATGAAAATCCTGCGGCGCGGTCCGATCGATTTGGAGGAGCTGCGCGCGTTTGGAGAAGTGGAGATGGCAAAGCTGGACGCGCCGCTGCAGGCGCCTGGACAGTTGCCGGCGCATTACGCGCCGCGCACGCCATTGAGATTGGTGCGCGACGCTTCCGGATTCGTTAGGGGAAACGAAAAGCGCGTGGGATTGTTAGGCTGGAATGCATTCGCGCCGTCGAATGATTTCGCCGAAACACGAACGCTTAGCGCCACCGGCAAC
Source organism: Chthoniobacterales bacterium (assembly GCA_038258245.1). GTDB lineage: Bacteria > Verrucomicrobiota > Verrucomicrobiia > Chthoniobacterales > UBA10450 > JBBSQB01. Next base: position 36,717 of record JBBSQB010000004.1, on the reverse strand, counting down.
CTGCGCGAAGCAGCGGCGAATCTTTTTCGTTTGCTGCGCGAGCTCGATCACGCAGGCCTCGATTTGATCGTAGCTGAAGAATTGCCGGAGAAAGGATTAGGGGCAGCGATTATGGATCGATTGCGGCGCGCCGCGGCGAAGGAAAATCCGAAATCCGAAGTTCGAAACAATGAGGGATGAGGGATGACAAAATTCCAACGCTGCGCGCAGCATAGCGGCGCGGTGGTGCGGGATCCGGGGAGCGCACGCTTGTAGCGTGCTGGTTTTCGCATTCTGCGAAAACGGACTTTCGAGAACGGACCGCTTAAGAAGGTAGGCACATTTCTCGAAAGCCTGTTGCGGCAGAATGCCGCAACCAGCACGCCGGGAGGCGTGCGCTCCCCTGATCAATTATTGGACGCGCGCTAATCTTGATGCGCAAGGCAAGCCTGGATGAAGCCTTTGAAGAGCGGGTGCGGCTTGTTCGGCTTGCTCTGGAATTCCGGATGATACTGGCAGGCGAGGAAGTAAGGATGATCGCGCAGCTCGATGAGCTCGGCGAGCGAGCCGTCAGGGGACGTGCCGGAAATGGAGAAGCCTTTCTCCGCCATTTGGTCGCGATACTTCATATTGAACTCGTAACGATGCCGATGTCGTTCGAGCACTTCGTCAGAGCCGTAAACTTTTTCCGCGGTGGTGCCGTGCGCGATCTTCGTGGGCCAGGTGCCGAGCCGCATGCTCGCGCCTTTGTTGCGCACTTCGCGCTGTTCGTCGAGCAGGCAGATGACGTTATCGTTGCCGTTGTCGTCGAACTCGGCGCTGTTCGCTTTTTCGATTCCGCAAACGTTGCGCGCGAACTCAATCGTCGCGACCTGCATGCCTAGACAAAGGCCGAGGTAGGGGACTTTTTTCTCGCGCGCGAATTGAGCGGCTTTGATTTTGCCTTCCACTCCGCGCTCGCCGAATCCGCCGGGGATTAAAACACCGGCCACGTCTTTGAGTTCGCCATCGACGCCATTCTCCAACGTCTCCGCATCGACTAATTTCAGATCAATGCCACAATCCTGGCTGGCGGCGGCGTGGGTGAGCGATTCGTAGATGCTCTTGTAGGCGTCGCGCAGTTCGGTGTATTTCCCGACGACCGCGATCTTGACGCGCTTTTTCGGATTGACGACGCGCTCCACGAATTTCTGCCATTTGGAAAGATCCGGCTCCTGCGTTTTCACGCCAAGCAGATCGCAAACGAGCGCATCGAGTCCTTCCTCGTGGAGCATGAGCGGCATCTCGTAAATGGTGTGCGGCACATCACGCGCCTCGATGACGCCGCGGGGCGAGACGTTGCAAAACATGGAGAGCTTCTGGCGGATTTCGGCATCGAGCGGATGTTCGGTGCGGCAAAGCAGGACCTGCGGCTGAATGCCGATCTCGCGCAATTTCGCGATGCTTTGCTGGGTCGGCTTCGTCTTCAATTCGCCGGCGGCGCGGATGTAGGGGACGAGCGTGACGTGCATGTTGACGACGTTCTGCGCGCCGACTTCGAGGATGAATTGCCGGATCGCTTCGAGGAATGGCAACCCTTCTATGTCGCCCGTCGTTCCGCCGATTTCGGTGATAACGATGTCGGCTTTGCTCTCATCGGAAATCTCGCGGATGCGGTTTTTGATTTCGTCGGTGACATGTGGGATGACCTGCACGGTCTTGCCGAGATAATCGCCGCGCCGCTCTTTCAGGATCACGTTTTCGTAAACCTGGCCGCTGGTCAGATTGTTGTGGCGGGAAAGAACGCAATTGGTGAAGCGCTCGTAATGGCCGAGATCGAGATCGGTCTCAGCGCCGTCGTCGAGCACGTAGACTTCGCCATGCTGGAACGGGTTCATCGTTCCCGGGTCGACGTTGAGATAGGGATCGAACTTCTGGAAAACGACGCGCAGCCCACGGAGCTCGAGGAGGGTGCCGAGCGCAGCCGCCGCGAGGCCTTTGCCTAACGAACTAACGACTCCGCCGGTGACGAAAATGTATTTCATGAGCGGGCGCTGCGTTTCGCGGAACGGAGGAGCCGCTCGATGGTTTTGACGTCTTCAGGCGTGTCAACGCCCGGTGAACCTTGAGTCGTGAGAAGCACATGAATTTTTACACCATTTTCCAATGCGCGCAATTGCTCGAGCGACTCCGCCCTCTCGAGCGGCGACACTTTCCAGCGAACAAACCGGAGGAGCAGCTCGCGCGTGTAGCCGTAAATTCCCTGGTGCCGGAAATACTGCTCCGCGTCGCCTGGCTCGCGATGATACGGAATCGGACTGCGCGAGAAATACAGAGCGTTTTGCTCGGAATCGCAGACGACCTTCACCTGATGAGGCGAGGCAGCGTCGGCCGGGTCCGAGAACGGGTGGGCCGCGGTAATCATCTCCAATTTTGGATCGGCCCGAAGTCTCGTAACCATTTTGTCGATTAACTTTGGATCAACGAGCGGTTCGTCGCCCTGGATGTTGATGATGTAGCCGGCATCCGTCATTTTTTCGGCGACTTCAACGATTCGGTCCGTCCCGCTCGCATGGGTGGGGGAGGTTACTGAAACCTCGACGCCCCAATCAAAGGCGGCTTCGGCAATCCGCATATCGTCAGTCGCGACGATAACCGAATCGAGCGATTTGGCTTGGGTGCATCGATCAATGACTAGCTTCAAAAGCGGAACGTCATTAATGAGATGCAGAAGTTTTCCCGGGAAACGCGTCGAGGCCCATCGCGCCGGAATAATGCCAATAGCCTTCTTCATTGGCGGTGCTCCAGGATGATGGCGGCGGCTTCGGGAAGGTCGCGCGCGACTCGGTCGGGTTCGCAATGCAGCTCGCGCGAGCCGTATCCGGTTTGGACCAATATCGTGCCGATGCCCGCCTTGTGCCCGCACTCGATATCGATCGCTTTGTCTCCGATGAAGAGCGAACGCGGGAGGTCGAGGTCGAGGTCGCGTGCCGCTTCCAGGACCATTTCGGGCGAAGGCTTTCGCCGGCGCGATTTCGTTCCCGGCTGGTCAGGGCAGAAATAGGTGGCGTCGATCATGGTGTTGCCAATCTGCCGGGCCAACTCCGACTCCACTTCGCGATATTGCGCCTCGGTAAAGTAGCCGCGGCCAATTCCGCTTTGGTTCGTAATGACGACCAATTTGAACCCCGCTTCCTTCAAACGCCGCAATGCTTGCGGCACACCCGGAAAAACTTCGACGTACCGCGGATCGCCACAATAGTCGACATCGCGCATGAGCGTGCCGTCGCGATCGAGAAAGATGGCGGGGTGTTGGCCGTTAGGCGACGGGCGCGTCATTCCGCAAACTGGCCCGTAATTTCAGTTTCTGCCACCGTGACTGCATATGGTTCGCAGGAAGCATTGCGAGAGCTCCTGTCTCCCAGGTCATTGCCTCGCGGGATGCGACCAGCCGTCTTTTCGGCCTGCTCGCGGATTTCTTCCGAAAAAATAGTAGAACCTCAAGAAATATTATGGACAGAGGCAAGGTGGACTTGTCATTCTCACGTTGTCTTAGATTAACCAAAAGAAAAACAGATATGAAAAACAGAACAAATTGTTTGTGTATGGCGATTGCGGTGTTGGTGTTTTCAACAATGGCCGCCAGGGCGGACGAGGTGCTTTATAGCACTCTGGGACCTGGCAATGAATTTGATGCGACCAACGGTTATTTTGTCGATGGCTCCAATTTCTTCAATCAAGTGATCGCCAGTCCATTCACTGTCGGCATGAACTCCATTCTGACCGATGCAATGCTGGGATTGAATAACTTCGCTGGGAATAACGGCCCCGTTACCCTTTATCTAGAGTCGGACGCTGGCGGAATGCCGGGAACGATTTTGGGTTCGCTGACGCAGATGGGAACGATTCCTCCGTTCGGTACCGAGAGCTTGACCATGTTTACACCAAACTCCTCTCTGACGTTGCTGGCGGGCGTGACGTACTGGCTAGTGGCGCAGGAGACCGATCCCGGGACGGAGCAAACGTGGGACTTCGCATTCAACGGTGCGACCAACGATCTCGCTTTCAGTACAAACGGCAGCCCGAATGGTCCCTGGAACACATTCAATTCGACCGACGTTGCTTTTCGGATCGATGGAAAAGCTGTCCCGGAGCCGAGTTCATTTTTGCTCTTGGGATCCGCGCTCCTGGGAATGGGGGCTTTGGCAGTTTTCCGGCGTCGTCGTCTGATCTGATCAGCGAGATTTCACTCGAAAATGAAGGGAGCTAATTAACTCCCTTAGCGGCTGGTAGACGCGTCGACGCGAAAGCTGGCGTGCAGTTCTTCCGCCGTTACAGTGGCGGTTCCCAGCTTTCCGACGACGACAGCGCTGGCGTGATTGGCAATTTCGGCGGCCTCGAGCGGCGAGGCATCACAGCAAAGCGCCAGGGCAAAGAGCGCGATCGCCGTATCGCCTGCGCCGGAAACGTCAAAGACCTGCCGCGCCTTCGTCGGGATGTGATGCGGCGGCTGGCCTTTTTGGAAGAGCATCATGCCTTGTTCGCCGAGCGTGACGAGCAGGAAGCGGGTATCCCATTTTTCAAGGAGCACTTTGCCTGCTTCCAGCAGGGGCTTGTCTGCGGTCGGCGGCTCGACCGGATCGCGCGGCGCAATTCCCGCGGCGCTGAACGCTTCGGCTCGATTTGGTTTCACCACGGAGACGTCGCGCCAATCGAGCGGATGATGCGGATTTGGATCGGCGGCGACCAATTTTTTTTCGGCATGCGCCGCGGAAGAAATTTCGCGAACCAACTCCGACGTGAGGAAGCCTTTGCCGTAATCCTCGAAAATAACGGCATCGGTTTTCGCGAGCAGATCGCGGACTCGCTTCGCTATTTCGGAGACCTGCGCCGCGTCCGGCGTATGGATTTGCTCGCGATCGACGCGGACGACCTGTTGATGCCGGGCGATGATGCGCGTCTTGATAATCGTCGAAAATCCGGGCGCGGTCAGCAAATGCGAGGTATCGATCTTTTGTTCGTCGAGCAAGGCGCGCAGACGCTGTCCACCGGCGTCGTCGCCGATCATGCCTACGACGGTGATTTCGCCGCCAAACTCGCGGAGGTTCCGCGCCACGTTGGCCGCGCCGCCCGGGTAAAAACTTTCCCCGGTGACTTCGACCACCGGGACGGGCGCTTCCGGGGAAATGCGGCCCACTTTGCCCCAGACGAATTCGTCGAGCATGAGGTCGCCGACCACGACGATGCGTTTGGCCGAGGCTCGCGCGAGAATTGCTTCAAGACGTTCAGGCGTCATGCGGAGATTTCCGAAGGTGTCGGCCGCTGAACCGAAAAAAGGATGCGAAATGAGAGAGTCAAAAGATTGACGGAGCGAAGTTTGTGCGCTTAGGAGTTCTGCCTAGAGTTATTCACTAATTTCCCGGGATGGGAAAACAACATTTGAACGAGCTGATGATTTTATTTTCACGATTTATTGCAGGTGGATTGGCAGCCGCCGTGGGATTGGGCCTGACGGCTCAAGCCGCGGAGGCGCCGAAGACGATTGATGTCGGCCAATTTTCCAAGAACGTCGAAGACGTGGTTGTTCCTTTGCCGAACGAGATTTTCGGCGCGCTCAACAAGCTGGGAACGGTCAATTGGAAGGAACACTTGCGCAACGACAAGGGCTCCAACTTCACGGAACGCCCGCGCATTGCGCTCCTGCTCGGCACTGTCATCGCCGATGGGTTCATCGCAGTACAGGCAGAGGACGCGCCCACGGTTAAGGAAATCGGCCAGCGCGTGCTCAGTCTCTCGCGCGGCATCGGCGTGGGCAGTTCGATTACGCCGCACGCCAAGGCGATCACCGAAGCAGCCGACAAACGGCGTTGGAGCGATGTGCGTATCGAGTTGGACCGCACGCAGAACAGCGTGCAGCAGGCCATGAACGAAGTGCACGATCAGAAGCTGTCGCAATTGGTCAGCCTCGGCGGCTGGCTCCGCGGCACGGAGGTGCTGACCTCGGTGGTCAATAAGCGTTACTCCAAGGACGGCGCGGAATTGCTTCACCAGCCGGATTTAATTACCTACTTTCAAACCCGGCTCGACGCCATGCCCGAATACAACATGAAACTCCTCCAGGATATTCAATCTGCGCTTACTGAAGTGCGACCCTTGGTCGATGTCGGCGAAAAAACGATTTCTTCCCGCGCGGTCAAGCGCATCAATGAGATTACGACACGTCTGGATGAGGCGATCGTAACGAAAAGGAAATAGCGCATGTCCTTCTCTTATTTCACGGGACGCCGGATCTTGCTTCTGGGCTTGATCGCCGTCACTCTTGTAATTCCGGTCCGCGCTTCGGTCGATGACGCGCAATCCTTCGCTCTGCAAGCGGCCGAGCCCTACGTTAAACAAGGGTTTCAGGTGCGCGAAGATTACTGGGGCGGCGACCTCGGCAAGGGCGAAAAAAAGGCGGTGCGCCAGCAGCTTTTCAAGGGGAACGAGTATTGGTTTTGGCTCGGCACAGAAGTCGAGCGCGCCAAAGTATCCGTCCATATTTACGATGCGGAAGGCAAACTCGCCGATATGCCGGATAGCTGGCAGAAAGGGCACTTCGCGGCCGCGCACCTCATCCCCAATGCGACCAGCAGCTACTTCATCATCGTCACCATTGAAGAATCGCCGGAAGAGCGCACCCATTGGGCACTCGTTTACGGCTTCCGCTAATTTTCCCGCCTTGGCTTTTTTAAAAATCCCGGCCCGCCGCCGGCGGGCTGCGCCATGAGCGAGACGCGAACACTGGAATTTGAAAGCGCCCGGGCGCTGCAGTCGCTTTATGCGAACGATCTCAAATTGCTGAAAACGATGGAAGACTCGTTAGGCGTGAAACTGACCACGCGCGAAGGCTGGGTGAAGATCGACGGCGAGCCCGCTCAGATCGACCGGGCCGAGCGCGTCTTTAGGCAGCTTGAGGAAGCGCGCCAGAAAGGCGTCGAGATTCACAGGCACGAATTCACCTACGCGCTCAATTCCGTGAGCGAATCGCGCCCCGACGATTTGAGCGACGTGGTCGACGTCAAGATTGCCACTTCATCGCGCAAACCGCCGATTGTCGCGCGTACCATGGGTCAGCGCCATTACGTGGAAGCGATTCTCCAGCACGACATCGTTTTCGGCGTTGGTCCAGCCGGCACGGGCAAAACTTATCTGGCCGTCGCCATGGCGGTCGCTGCGCTCAAAAAGGAGCAGGTCAGCCGCATTATCCTCACCCGGCCCGCCGTTGAGGCCGGTGAAGCGCTCGGCTTTTTGCCGGGCGATTTGCAGGAAAAAATCACGCCATATTTGCGGCCGCTCTATGATTCTCTGCGCGATATGCTCGATGGCGATGAAATCGAGCGGCTGGTCGCGCGGCAGACGATCGAGGTCGCGCCGCTCGCCTATATGCGCGGCCGCACCTTGAGCGATGCATTCGTTATCCTCGACGAAGCGCAAAACACCACGACCGAGCAGATGTTCATGCTGCTCACGCGCATCGGGATGAATTCAAAATGCGTCGTCACCGGCGACGTTACCCAGATTGATTTGCCCTCGAACAAGCGGTCGGGTTTGGTCGAAGCATTGCAGGCGCTCAAGAATGTAAACGGAATCGCCTTCACCTATTTTAATGAACGCGACGTCGTGCGGCACGAACTCGTCCGCGCGATCATCAACGCCTACCAGCAACATCGCGCGCCGGCCAACGACTCCGGCGCGCCCCGCAAATGATTTCATATGTTTGACGCTCTCCGACGCAATCGCCTCGTGCGACGCGGCCTCGCTTCCGGCAAGAAGCGGCGCACGAGCACGCCTAACGAGTTCCTGCGCGCACTCGAGTTTTCGCCGTCGACCAAGTGGATCATCTTCGGCGCGTTCGTCGCCGGCCTCGCCTTTCTTATCTTCAGCGGGCAGCAGCCGGAGCCGACCAAGAATTTCATCATCGCGCTGCTCTTCTTCGTCACGGCGATCACGCAGCTCTGGATCAATCAACCGCAGACCTTTTCGCGCGGCTCGCGGCTCGTTCTCGTCTTCGGCGTCATTTTTGTGCAGCTCGCTGTCACCAAGCTGCTTCTGGTCCTTTGCAACAAAGAGACGTTTGGTTTTCTCACGCCGGCCTCGGGTGTTTTGATCGCGCCGTATGCCTTTGCGCCGCTCGTTCTCAGCGTGTTGCTCGGTCGCAACCATGGCCTCTACGCCTCGGTCTTCGTTAGTCTCTTCGGGAGCATTCTCTTTGGCCGCGTCGATGCGCCGTTGCTGGTCTGCGGATTAATCAGCGGCTTCACGGCCGTTTATCTCACGCTGCAAGTGCGGCGGCGCAGCAAACTGATTCGCGCCGGCATTGGCGTTGGGCTCGGGATTTGGCTGCTCGCTCTGACCTTCGGTTTGATCGGCCCGATCAATTGGTTTTCGCCTTCGGCAAATGATTGGGGTCTGCTCAGTGTGCAAAGCGCGCTCGCCATCGGCAACGGCATCATCACCGCCATGATCGTCGGCGGCGCCCTGCCCATCCTCGAGCATCTCTTTCAAATCACGACCGACATCTCCTGGCTGGAAGCGTCCGATCTCAACCATCCGCTTCTCCGCCGCATGACGATCGAAGCGCCGGGCACGTATCATCACAGTCTCGTCGTCGCGAATCTGGCCGAAGCCGCCGCCGAGTCGATCGGCGCCAACGCGACGCTCTGCCGCGTTTGCTCCTACTTCCACGACATCGGCAAACTATCGAAGCCGGAATATTTCACCGAGAACATGAGCTTCGAACGCAATCCGCACGACGATCTGGCGCCGACCATGAGCGCGCTCATCATCATCGCGCACGTCAAAGATGGCGTGGACCTTGCGCTCAAACATAAATTGAATCAGCAGATCATCGACGTGATCCAGCAGCATCACGGCACCTCGCTCGTCTACTACTTCTACAAACGCGCTCTCCAGCAACATGAAGACGCGCGCGCTGGCGGAAAGATCATGAACATGCGCGAGGAGGACATTCCCGAAGTGTCGGAGGAAAGCTTCCGTTATCCCGGCCCGAAGCCGCAGACGAAGGAGAGCGCCATCATCAGCCTGGCCGACATGGTGGAAAGCGCCTCGCGCAGCCTCGAGAAACCGACGCCGGCCAAGGTGGAACAGTTCGTCAGCGAATTGATCGATCAACGGATCGCCGATCGCCAGCTCGACGAATGCGACCTGACGTTGGGCGAACTAAAAACGATCGCCGAACGTTTCCGCTTTACCCTCATGACGATGATGCACACGCGCATCGCTTATCCGAAACAGGATGGCAAAACGGCGACGCCGCGCGGTGAGGATGGCCTGCGGCCCGACGTAATGGTGGCGGGTCAAAAGCCGCCTTCCGCGCCACCGGTCTCCGCCGCCTGATTGGTAGGGCGCGACCGCCGGGCGCGCCGTTTGTGTCACGATGGAAAATTCTTCCCCACTTGATCGCCTCGAAGAATGGCACGCTGAAACAGCCATCATCCTCGGATCGGGACTCGGGTCGCTCATTGGGGAAACGACGCCGGAGCGCATCGTCGAGTACGCCGATTTCTCAGAGCTGCCGCGTCCTTCTGTCACCGGCCACGCCGGGCGTTTTGTTTTAGGAGAATCGGGCGGAGAACGAGTGATCTTCGCACAAGGCCGCGTCCATTTGTATGAAGGCCGCACGGCGCGCGAAGTGACCGACAGCGTGCGCTTGCTCGCGTCCGCCGGCGTGCGCCGTTTGATTCTGACCAACGCGGCCGGCTCTCTCAATCCCGATTTCGCGCCCGGTTCGTGGATGATGTTGAGCGATCATCTCAATCTTACCGGCACTTCGCCGCTTCTCGGCGAAGCGAAGTTTATCGACATGACGAATGCCTATTCCGCGACATGGCGAAAGCAATTCACTGATGCCGCCCGTCGCGAAGGCATTGTTCTGCACGAAGGCGTTTATGCGGGTCTGCTGGGTCCTCAATATGAAACGCCAGCGGAAGTGCGAATGCTCCGTTCGTTAGGCGCGGATGCGGTTGGGATGTCGACTGTGCTGGAAACGATTCAGGCGCGCGCGCTTGGTTTGGAGGTCGTCGGATTTTCCTGTCTGACCAACTGGGCAGCGGGCCTGAGTGAGAAAACGCTCGATCACGCGGACGTTCTTGAGACCGGCCGCGCCGCCGCCGAAACGTTCGCGCGGCTGTTGTCATCCCGAGCAGAGGCGTAAGGCTGCTCTGTGAATAACTGTTACGGCCGAATCTCGACCGCGGTTCCATTGGGAACTGCGCGCCAAATTTCTTCAATCTCGTCATTGGTCACCGCCAGACAGCCGGCGGTCCAATCGCCCTTTTGCGGGGCGCCAACCGCGTTTGGCTGCCCGTGAATCATGATGTCGCCACCGGGCGAAACACCGCGCGCCGCCGCTTGCGCACGATCCTCCTCATTCGGATAGGAAATGTGGAGGGCACGATGGAAATCGCTGTCCGGCTTGCGGCGGTCGATCAGATACACGCCTTCCGGCGTGCGGTTGTCACCTTCCTCGCGTTTCGGTCCCACCGGCTGGCGGCCGAGCGCGATCCGATAAATCGTTAGGGCATTGTTGCCCTGAAAAAGGGTAAGCCGACGCAATCCCTTTTCGATCAGGATACGGTCGGCTCGTGCTGTCGAACGTCCTGGCGCAAGTAATCTCCAGCCGACCAAGCCCGCCACGAGGAGCAGGGCGACGAGAATAAGCAAACGCAGCACTGCCTAACGATTATTCGCGCTCGACCGGCGGTCGAGCCCGCGGCTCGCGATCCTTCGTTGTCGCCAGACTGGGTGCTGTCACGAACGGTCCGCCCTCCATCGGCGCGGCTGAAGTAAAAGCGACATCCGGCATCTCGCTCGGCTTGCCTTCGAGCGGGAATTCCTTGCGCAGCGGAAAGAAGGGGTAGCCCTCCCACATGAGAATGCGGCGCAGGTCGGGATGTCCCTGGAAACGAATGCCCATCATGTCGTAGATCTCGCGCTCGTGCCAGTTGGCCGTCGGCCAGATATCGGAAATGGTGGCGACCGTCGCGTCGTCTTCCGGAACGCGGAATTTGAAGCGCAGGTGCAAGGCGAGCGTCATCGAATACATCTCGTAAACGAGCTCGAAGCGCGGGTCTTCGCCGAGATGATCGACGCTGCTGATGTCGAGCAGGTAATCGAAAGAAAGTTCGTCGCGGCAGAATTTCGCAATCTCGCGCAGATCGGCCGCACGAATGGTGAAGCTGGTTTCGCCGCGAAACTCCGTTTTCGCCAGAACCTTGCCGCCGAATAATTTCTCGAGCGAGCCGAGCAAATCCGCGCCGGTCATGTGAGGGCGAGATCGTTGAGCAATGCGCGCTTTTGTTCCACGAAGGAAGTCTCGCCGGTGATTTTGTTCTGCAGCCGCATCAGGCCTTCGAGCAACGCCTCCGGCCGCGGCGGGCAACCAGAAATGTAAACATCGACCGGGAGCAGTTGATCAATCCCCTGGAGCACAGCGTAGGAGCGATACATCCCGCCGCTCGACGCGCACGCGCCCATGGCGATCACCCATTTTGGCTCTGGCATTTGCTCGTAAATGCGCTTCACCGCGAGCGCCATTTTGTAAGTCACCGTACCGGCCACGATCATCACGTCGCATTGCCGCGGTGAAAACCGCATCACTTCCGCTCCGAAACGCGAGATGTCAAAGCGCGCCGACGCCGTCGCCATCAACTCAATCGCGCAACAGGCCAGCCCCATCGGCATGGGCCAGAGCGAATTCTTGCGCATCCAGTTCATGGCCGCATCGAGCTTGGTGATGATGATGTTGCCTTCGATTTTCGAATCGTAGGCCGCGGGACGCACTTCCGGCATGGCGAAACACTAAAGTTGCATCAACGCGTCGCAAGTAGAAGATAAACGTCTCGTTTCCCAAAATGACCGACACCACGCGAACCCATCTGGACCAGCTCGAAAATCAGAGCGTCTTCATTTTTCGCGAGGCCTTTCATGCCTTCAAAAACATCGCCATGCCCTGGTCGATGGGGAAGGATTCGAACGTTCTCATCTGGCTCGCCTCGAAAGCCTTCTTCGGCAAAATTCCGTTCCCGCTGCTCCACATCGATACGACCTACGAGTTCCCCGAGATGCTCGAGTTTCGGGAATGGGCAACCAATCACTACAAGCTCAATCTCATCGTTAAAACTAACGAAGAGGCGCGTGCGCGAGGCGTCGGCTACGAGACGCACGATCCAGTCACCGTGACGCACGAATTGAAAACAGTCGCCCTGCAACAGGCGCTTGCCGAATACAAATGGGACGCGCTCATCACCGGCATCCGCCGCGACGAAGATGCGACTCGCGCCAAGGAGCGCTACTTCTCGCCGCGCAACGCGCAGTACGAATGGGAATACAAGGATCAGCCGCCCGAGTTCTGGGGGCAGTTCGCTTCGACGGCAGCCAAAGGGGAGCACGTGCGCGTGCAGCCGCTGCTTGATTGGACGGAAGTCGATATTTGGCGCTACATCCAGCGCGAGGAAATTCCGATCCCGCAGATGTATTTTGCGCGCAACGGGAAACGGTTTCGGTCGTTAGGCTGCCAGCCGATCACGATGTCGGTCGTAAGCAACGCCAGCAACATCGAAGAAATCATCGCCGAGCTGGAGACGACGCGCACGAGCGAGCGTGCCGGCCGCGCCCAGGATCATCATGAACGCAACGCTATGCAGAAACTCCGCGCCAAAGGATTCATGTGAAACCGGAGAGCGGAAACCGGAAACCGGAAAGGCTAACGAGACCGGAAAGCGGAGAGCGGAAACCGGAAAGTGGGGCGACCGCGCCGAATTTTCAGCGACGCACTTTTGATTTTGGCGTGCGCTGTGTCCGTTTGGTCGAAGCGTTGCCGAAGACCGAAGCGGGCCGAATTCTGGGACGCCAACTTTTGCGTTGCGGGACCGGGACGGGTGCCAATTATCGTGCTGCCCAGCGTGCTCGCTCGCGGGTCGATTTCATTGCCAAGATGGGCGTCGTCGAGGAGGAAGCGGACGAGTCGCTCTATTGGCTGGAAATGCTCATCGAGCTTGGCCTAACGAAAGACAATCTGGTGGCGTCCCTTCGCCAGGAAGCGAACGAAATCATTTCCATCGTCGTCGCCTCCATCAAAACCGCTCGCGATCACGGGAAGGAAGCAAAGAAACCATGAGCGCCGCGAAACAATCCCTCTTTCCGGTTTCCGGTCTCCGCTCTCCGGTTTCGATAAAGGTTGTTTTCGTGGGTCATGTCGACCACGGGAAGTCGACGCTCATCGGCCGCATTCTCCACGACACCGGTTCGCTCCCTGAGGGAAAAGTCGAAGCGATCGAGAAGGCGTGCGCGGCGGAGGGAATGGAATTCGAATACGCCTTCCTGCTCGACGCGTTGCTCGAAGAGCAGGAACAAAACATCACCATCGATACGACGCAGATTCCGTTTCGAACCGAGCTGCGCAAATACGTCATCATCGATGCGCCGGGTCACAAAGAATTTCTAAAGAACATGATCACGGGCGCGGCCAATGCCGATGCGGCGATTCTGGTCATCGCGGCGAATGAAGGCGTGCGCGAGCAGAGCCGGCGGCATGCGTATTTGCTCAGTCTGCTCGGGATTCGGCAGATCATTGTCGTCGTCAATAAAATGGACCTGGCGAAATACGACGGCGCGCGTTTTGCCGAGATCGAAAAGGAATATCGGAAGTTTCTCGGCGGGCTCGATCTCACACCGCGCTTCTTCATTCCGGCCTCCGCCAAACAAGGCGAGAACGTCGCGCGCCGCGGCGAAGCCATGGATTGGTATAAGGGTCCGACGTTGCTCGAGGCTTTTGATCAGTTGGAAGGCGAAAAGCTTTCGACGGAATTGCCGCTGCGCTTTTCCGTGCAGGACATTTATCGCTTCGATGAGCGCCGCATCATCGCCGGACGCATCGAGAGCGGCGTGCTCAAAGTAGGGGACAACCTTGTTTTTTCGCCGGCCAACAAGTCATCGATCGTGGCCTCGATCGAGCGCTGGCAGGCACCGCCGACCGGCGAAGCAATCGCGGGCGACTCGGTCGGCATCACCTTGAGCGAACAGATTTTTGTCGAGCGGGGTTATGTCGCTTCGCACCAGAACGAGGCGCCCATCGAGACCAATCGCTTCCACGCCGATATCTTTTGGATGGCGACTCAGCCGCTGCGCCTGGAAGCGCCTTACACGATCCGGCTCGGCACGCAGGAATTGAAAGCGCGCGTCGTTTCCATTGATGAAGTGATGGACTCCTCGACGCTCGAGACGACGACGGAAGCGCGTACGCAGGTCGCGCGCAACGAAGTGGGCCGCGTCACGTTGCAAACGCGCGCGGCGCTCGTCATGGACAACCATGATCGCATCCCGAGCCTCGGGCGTTTCGTCATCATCGACGAAGGCAAGATCAGCGGCGGTGGAATCGTTTTTGGTGGCATTTACAGCGATCGCACCAGGGTCAAAAGCGAGAACATCTTTTGGTCGGAAGGCAAGATTACCGCCGCGCAACGGGCCGCGAACAACGGCCATCGCGGAGCCGTCGTTTGGCTCACCGGATTATCCGGCGCGGGAAAATCGACGATCGCACAAGCGCTCGAAGCAGAGCTTTTCAAGCGCGCCATGCACACTTACGTGCTCGACGGTGACAACATTCGGCACGGCTTGAATTCCAATCTCGGGTTCTCGCCGGATGATCGCGTGGAGAACATTCGGCGGGTGAGCGAAGTGGCGAAGTTGATGGCTGACGCTGGGACCGTGGTGATCACGGCGTTCATTTCGCCTTATCGGCGGGAACGCCTGCGCGCGCGTGAGATTGCGCTCGAAGGGATGGCGGAGTTCATCGAAGTGTTTGTCGATGCGCCGCTTTCCGTGTGCGAAAAGCGCGATCCGAAGAATCTTTACGCGAAGGCGCGGGCGGGGAAGATCCGTGATTTTACCGGCATCGACGCCCCTTACGAACCGCCGGAGAACGCGGAGATCGTCGTCGCGACCGACAAGCAGACCCTCGAGGAATCGGTCACCGCGGTGCTCGATCAATTGCTCCCGCGCCTGCGTCGCGACGATTTCGCGAAGCAGGAATGATCCGGCGGGCGGAAAGCTCGGATGCGGCGGCACTGGCGGATTTGCTCACGCAATTAGGCTACACGACGACGAGCGCAGAAATGACGGTGCGCTGGCAAACGATCGACGCGGCGAAACACTTCGCTACGTTCGTGGCACTCGACGGGGATGCTGTTTGCGGGATGATCGGTCTATCATCATTACCGAGCTATACGCATAACGAACGGGTCGGCCGCATCGTTGTGATGGTGGTAAGCCAAGCGTGGCGTGGGCGTGGCATCGGCAAAGGCCTGGTTGATGCCGCCGAGGAGTATTTTCGCGGAGAGGGAATCGCACGGATGCGCCTAACGACCCGAACGGAACGCTCCGCGGCGCACGTTTCTACGAAAGGCTGGGCTTCGCCCAAACGGGCTTGCGATTCGAAAAGACACTCTGAAAGCGCGTCCGCTTAGCAGGCGTGGCGCAATTTGTATTCGGGCTCGGGCGCTGACTGATCGGCGGCCACGACGTCGTGCACGATGCGGCCGAGCTCGGCCGCCTCGTAAGGTTTTGCGATCACGCCGCGGAAGCCGAAGTCCTGATAGCGGCTCATGGTCGCATCCGTCGCGTACCCGCTCGACACGATCGCGTTCACCGTCGGATCGATCTCGATCAACTTCTTGAGCGCTTCCTTGCCGCCCATCCCGCCGGGCAGCGTGAGATCGAGGATGACGGCATCGAAGCGCTCGCCCTTCTCGTATTTTTCGCGGTAGAGATCGACGCCGTCCTGCGCGTTCTCGGCCTGGAAGACATCGTAGCCGAGACGGGTAAGCGTGAATTCGACGAGCGCGCGAATCGCTTCCTCATCATCGACGATCAAAATTCTGCCGGTACCGGCGACGGATTCGATCGTCTCTTTGGTGACTTCGACCGGCATTTCGAGGTTGCGCAAGGCCGGCAGATAAATGGTGAAGGTGGAACCGACGTGGAGTTGCGATTCGACGGTGATGAGGCCGTTGTGATTCTTGATGATGGAATAGGTGGTGGCGAGACCGAGGCCGTTGCCGTGCGATTTGGTCGTGAAGTAGGGGTCAAAGATACGCGTCAGGTAGTCTTCGGAAATGCCGGTGCCTTCATCGCGGAGGCTGAGGCGTATATAATCGCCCGCCGGGAGATCGGCTATGACCGGCTCGGTGTGGCCATCGTAAGAGAAGTTGTCGCAGGCCACGCGCAGGACGCCGCCATTGGACATCGCTTGATCGGCGTTGACGACGAGATTGGCGATGACCTGGCTGATCTGCCCCGGGTCGATTTCGGCCGGCCAGAGATCGGCGCCGAATTCAAACTCGCTCCGGCTGTGCGACCCGCGCAGCGAGAAGCTGACGGTGTCCTGAATGAGCTTGCCGATGGACGCGGTTTTCTTAATGGGCGCGCCGCCGCGGGCGAAGGTGAGCAGTTGCTGAGCGAGATCGCGGGCACGGAGAGACGCGTTCTTGGCATCGTTGAGACGCGCGGCCATTTCGTCGTTAGGCGGGAGGAGGAGCGAGGCCAGGGAAATGTTGCCGATGATGGCGGTGAGGAGGTTGTTGAAATCGTGGGCGATGCCGCCGGCGAGGAGGCCAAGCTGCTCGAGCGTCTCCGCTTTGCGGCGCTCTTCTTCATTGCGCTGGCGCTCGGTAATGTCGCGGAAGACGAGCACGACACCGGCAATCTCATTGTTACTGTCGCGAATCGGGGAAGCGACCTGCTCGATGATGCGCTCCATGCCGTCGCGCGAACGAAGCGTGGCGCTCTCCGGCAGACTGAGAAGAAGGGAATGCGCTTCGTTGCGATAGCCGCTCTTTTGCATGCGGGACTGAGCGGCCAAATCGATGGCGATGTTGAAGACGGACTTGAGCGCCTGCCCGACTGCTTCCGACGATGTCCAGCCGGTCATGTTTTCTCCGGCGTGATTGATCATCACGATGCGGCCCTGGATATCGGTCGTGATGACGCCATCGCCGATCGAGCGCAGAGTGACAGCGAGACTTTCCTTTTCGGCGGCCAATTCCCTTTCGGAATGCTTCTGCTCGGTCACGTCGCGGACCATCGCGACGTAGAGCTTCTCTTCGTCGACCGTCATTTCGCTGAGCGAAATCTCGACCGGGAAGGTGGTCTTCTTGCGGGTTTGAGCGAGGGCGAGAGCAGTCTGGCCGACGCGCTCGAGAATGCCCTGCCACGCGCAGACGACTGGCTCAGCATTCGGATCGGGCATATAACATTTCGGAATGAGCGCGATGAACTTGTGGCCCACCATCTCGTTAGGCAAACAGGAGAACATTTTCTCCGCTGCCGGATTCATCGAGCGAATGAATCCCTTTTCGTCCACCGCGATCATGCCATCGAGAATGTGATCGATGATGGAGCGGATATGCGTCTCGGCGCCGCGCAACTGCGTGACCTGCCGGCGGCTGAGAGCAACCGTGTAGGTGGTGGAAACGACGAGCAGCGTGGTGGCGAAGAGACAGAGCAAGGCAAGCCCGGAGCTTTTTAGAATGCCGTCGTGGCGGGCTTTCGCCGTCCTTGTTTCGTACTTGGCCGTCTCGCTCAGTTCGAAATTGTGAATACTGTCGCGGATTTCGTTGGTGAGTCCTTCGCCCTCCTTGTTTTCCACTACTGGCGTCGATGATTTGCCGGAGAGGCGAGCGTTGATTTCGGGAACCGCGGAGATGGCCATCCACTTCTCGACGCGGGTGCGGATATTGGTTAGTTGCGCCACTTCGTCGGGTGATCCCGCCACGAGCATGACGAGATAACTGTGCAGGGTGTAAAAGTTGGTCTCGGCGCGCTTGTAAGCTTCGACGAACGCCGCGTTACCAGAGAGGAGGTAGCCGCGTTTTTCCTTCTGCATCTCGATGACCGACCCTTCCAACTTGGGCAGGAAGTCGATAATCCGGGTGGATTGCACAGGCCATTCGGGGGCCCGCATTTTTTGGTTCAGCAAAATCTGTTCGTCATCCTGGATGGCTCGGATTTGCGAGCGCGCTTCGTTGAGCAGAGTTGCTTTCAAAGCCTGCTGATCGGGCGCGGCGTCGGCCTTGCGATCCGAGCGTTTCTGGATTTCGGGTTGCGCGACCTTTTCGTTCCATTTGCGCAAAAGCTCGGCTGTTCGCTGGATTTTCTGGCGATGGGCCGAGCCTTCCGGCATGAACGCAGTCAATTCGCCCAGTTGATCCTGGATGGCATCACTCTGCCGGCGCAAATCTTCGACGTAACCGGGAGCGCTCGCGAGCAGATAGCCGCGATGGCGCGCTTCGAGCGCATCGAGATCATTGACGATCGCGCTGCCGAGGCGAATGACATCCACGGTATGATTGCGCAGAGCGTCGTGGTCGTTATTCCGAAAGGTGAGGAAAACGAAAATGGTGGCCAGGAAACCGATGACGAGAATGCCGACGACCGAGCTGGCGATGAGTTTGAAACGAAAATGAGTGGGCGCAAACAACCAGTGTGCCGTTCGGGAAAAGAACGAGCTGGTTGCAGGTGTGGCCAAAGGAGAAACGGACGCCTGCTTCATCTATAATTTTCAGAAAGCAGGTCTCCTGCCATCGCTTGCGCGGAAGCGATGGAAATTTTTGGAAATGCCTGGAGCGTCTTATGCATCCTGGCAAAGGTGAGTTGGTAGACGTTTCGCTATTGCGAAACGCGGGAATCGGCCCCTCGTGGTCTTCCCGACGGCCGAGTTTCGCATAGCGAAACTTCTACACCGGAATGCTGACCGAAAAGCGTAAAGCGCGCGACATGCGCTAGTAATAGACCCTAACGAGCAGCAATCCTGCCGCAGGGGCCGCCACCCGGGCTCGATGCACACGCGGCGCGCGAAATTGCTCAAGCAAATCCGCGTGGGTCATCTTGCCGGCGCCGCATTGCACAATCGCGCCAGCCATCAGCCGCACCATGCGGTAGAGGAAGCCGTCGCCGTCGAATTCGAACGTGCAGAGCGGCCCCTGTTTCTTTGCTAGAACCCGCCGGAGGGTGCGGGTGGTATCGGTCTCAGCGTGACCGCGATTG
The DNA here is from genome assembly GCA_038258245.1 of Chthoniobacterales bacterium. Classification (GTDB taxonomy): domain Bacteria; phylum Verrucomicrobiota; class Verrucomicrobiia; order Chthoniobacterales; family UBA10450; genus JBBSQB01. Next base: position 17,658 of record JBBSQB010000004.1, on the reverse strand, counting down.
GCGGCGAAGCCTGCGAAATTATGACGGCCGGTGAAGGCGTCGGCGGCACGGGCCGCGCGATCCCAGTCCAACGGCGAATGGACATGCCAGACGCGGCCGGCTTCCAAAGGAGGAAGCACCGGCGCGTTCCAGACGCGATACCGGTAGATTTTTCCGCGTGCGGAAAAGCGGGCATGAAAGGTTTGCGCAACATAACGACAGCGCAGAACGCGAATGGTGGCGGGCAGCGTTCCGTTCAACGCTTCCAGCCAGCGTTGTGCTGTTCGCTTCTTATCGGGCAGATCGACATGCGCGCACTGAGCAAGTGCGTGGACGCCGGTGTCGGTGCGGCCCGCGCCATGCACACGGATTTTTTGCCGTGTGATTTCGTGAAATGCTTTTTCGAGGCGGTCCTGAACGGTGTTGCCGTGCACCTGGCTTTGCCAGCCGGCAAAAGGCGCGCCGTCGTAGGCAATGGTGAGCTTGAGTCGTGCGGCCATCAATCGGCCGAAGAGGGATCGAGCGGCCCGGGCGCCTGCAACTGCAGCTTGTCGAGGTAGCTTTGTAAAATCATCTGCGCAGCCACTTGATCGACCTGTCCGCGCGTCTGGCGGGTGTTGCGGCCGGCATCGCGCAAAACGCGATGGGCGGCGACGGTCGTTAGGCGTTCATCGGCCAGCAGGACCGGGCAGGGGAGCGCGGCGCGCAATTTCTCGGCGAAAGCCTCTGCCTGTTGCGCGGCCGGCCCCTGGGTTCCATCCATGTTACGCGGCAAACCGACGACGACGCCTTCGACTGCTTTCTCGCGCACGATCTCCGCGATTTGTTTCGTCAACTCGTTAGGCGGATGTGCCGGCAATGTGATGAGCGGATGAGCGAGGAAGCCGAGTTCGTCCGACAGGGCCAGGCCCACGCGGGCTTGGCCAAAATCGATTCCGAGCAACCGCTTCATTTGCTCAATTTTTCACTGCAATTCGGCCGGCAGTTTGCCGACCAAATCCTTGATCTTTTCGGCCTGATGGCGATGGCAAATGAGCAGCGCGTCGCCGGTGCGCACGACGATGAGATTGTGCACGCCAAGGAGCGCGACGTTGGTGGATTCGTGATCGGAAATAATGTTGCCGGTCGAATCGATTGCGGTGATCGCGCAATTGGCGGCGTTCTCGTGCTCGTCGTTCGCAAAATAACGCGCGACCGCCGGCCAGCTCCCAACATCGTCCCAATCAAAACCCGCTTCGACCATGAGCACGCGATCGGCTTTTTCCATGATGGCGTAGTCGAAGGAAATTTTCGGAAGCCCGCTGAAGTCCGTGCGTAAAGTTTTTTCCAAGTTTCCCGGCGCGCGCAGTTGGGAAATGAAATCGGCCAGTTCCGGCGATTGCCGATTGAACTCGCTCAATACGCTCGGGACCGACCAGACAAACATGCCGGCGTTCCACCGGAAATTTCCCTGGCGCAAAAATGCCTCGGCCAGTTCCGTGTTCGGCTTCTCGCGAAAACGGAGGACGTGGTGGACTTCGCCGGCGCTCTCCTGTTTCAGCTTCGCTGGTTTGCCTTGTTCGATGTAGCCAAAGCCCGGGCAGGCCCAGGTCGGTTTGATGCCGATGGTGACGAGCGCGCCCGTTTCCTCGGCGGCGCCGATCGCTACGCGCAACGTCTTGTGAAAAGCGGCGCGGTCGCGAATGACGTGATCGGCCGGCAGAACGATCATGGTCGCGCTGTGATCCCGGCTCGCCACCCAGCCGGCGCCGAGCGCGATGGCGGCGGCGGTGTCGCGCTTGGCTGGTTCGGCCAGAATATTTTCGCGCGGAAATTTCTTGAGCAAGTCCCGCACGGCTTCTTCCTGCTCGACGTTGGTCAGGATCAAAACGCGCTCGTTAGGCACGAGGCCTTCCAGCCGGGCGAGGGTTTCTTCGAGCAGCGTTTGCTCGGAAATAAGCCGTAACAATTGCTTCGGCCGCGCCCGTCGGCTTAACGGCCAGAAACGCTCCCCGCTGCCTCCCGCGAGAATCAAAGCGTAGATTGGATTGGCCATGAACGGCTTTTAAGGAAGCGCACCGCGCACATCCTGTCGCCCGAAAAAGATTTCCCATTTCTTTTTCGAAAACGAATCGTATAAAGGTATGCCATGTCCCTGCCGCTAGCCATTGCCAAAACCGGCGAGCAATTGCCGATGGACGGTCTTCTCACGCTCACTCGCGCGGCAATGGGTCTCGGGCTCGGCATGCTCGTCGCGGAAAAGATCAATCGCCCGGTACGGCATGCCGCTGCCATCGCGCTCGTCTCGGTCGGCGCTCTCGCCGCCATACCGTTGCTCGTGCGCGCCGCCCTCGAACGGATCAACCGTCCGGAATCGAACCGCGGCAGTCGCAACCGTTTGCGTTCGATTCGCGGCGACTCCGTCTACGACGAAGACATGGAGCTGTTCTAGCAAAGCGCGCTCGCGTTTTACGCACGCGTGCTTGCTTCGCAGCAGCGGGCGGATTAAGCCTCTTCGCAAATAATGTCTCGCACGACCGCCAGCATATCGATGGAAACTCTGCGCGAGCGCTGTCAGGCGTTCGTCCGTGAAGAAGCGCTGCTCCGTGAAGGTGGCGGCAAAGCCGGCCGCGATCGCCAGCGCAAATGGGGAAGATTAATCGCGCGCGAGCGCATCGAACTCCTCCTCGATAAGGGCGCGCCATTTTTCGAAGTCGGGCTCTGGGCCGCTTATAAGATGTATGAACAATGGGGGACAGTCCCAGCCGCCGGCGCTGTCGCCGGCATTGGCAACATCGCGGGCATCCCCTGCATGATCATCGCGAACGACGCCACCGTGAAGGCGGGCGCGTTCTTTCCGCAAACCGCCAAGAAGCTGATCCGCGCGCAGCGCATCGCCTTTGAGTCTGCTCTGCCGATCGTCTATCTGGTCGATTCCGCAGGCGTCTTTCTCCCGATGCAGGACGAAATTTTCCCCGATGAAGACGATTTCGGCCGCATCTTCCGCAACAACTCCGTGATCTCGGCCGCTGGTCTTCCGCAATTCGCCGCCATCATGGGAAACTGCGTGGCGGGCGGCGCGTATTTGCCGGTTCTTTGCGACAAGATTTTGATGACGGAAGGAAGCGGCCTTTACCTCGCCGGTCCCTCGTTAGTCAAAGCGGCCATCGGACAAATCGTGGAAGCCGAGGAACTCGGCGGCGCGCATATGCACGCGGAGATCAGCGGGACGGTCGACTTTTACGAGAAGGATGATGAGTCTTGTCTCAAGCGCCTTCGTTCGCTCGTGGCATTGCTTCCGGAAGCGGAGGCCGCAAAAGAGAGCACCTCGAAGAAAAAGACGCCGAAACCAGCGAAGGATCCAGAAGCGGTTTACGACTTGATCAGTCTCGACGGACACAAACCGTACGATGCGCGCGATCTCCTCGTGTCCATTATCGACGCCGATTCACTCGACGAATACAAGGCGGACTACGGCAAAACGCTTGTTACCACCTACGCGCGCATCGCAGGACAGCCGGTCGGGATTGTCGCCAATCAGCGCTTGCAGGTGCGCACGAAAAAGGAGGGCATTCAGATGGGCGGCGTCATCTATGCCGATAGCGCGGACAAGGCGGCGCGTTTCGTCATGGACTGCAATCAAACCGGGTTGCCGATCATTTTCTTCCAGGACGTGACGGGCTTTATGGTCGGCCGCGATGCCGAGCAGAGCGGCATCATCCGCAGCGGCGCGAAGCTGGTGAATGCGGTCAGCAATTCGGTCGTTCCGAAAATCACCGTGGTGGTGGGCGGGTCGTTTGGCGCGGGCAACTACGCGCTTTGCGGCAAGGCTTACGATCCGCGTTTTCTCATCGCCTGGCCGAACGCGCGTTACGCGGTGATGGGCGCGGCGCAGGCTTCCGATACCGTCTTCAGCATTCTGGCGCGCGCGCGCGATCGCGGAGACAAGAAATCTTCGCCGGAAGAATTGGAACAGCTCCGCGTGAAAGTGAAGGAATCGTACGAAGAGCAAACCGACGTCCGCTATGGGGCGGCCCGCGGTTGGATCGATGCGATCATTCAACCGCACGAAACGCGCGAAGTGCTCACGCGATTACTGACCTATGTTTCGCGGCCCATGCCGAAGGCGAATTTCCACACCGGCGTGGTGCAGGTCTGATCCGGGGAGCGCACGCGCCCTCGCGTGCTGGTTTCGGCGCCTCGCCGAAACAGGCTTGGCTGGGAGCGGTGAGCCAGTGCTGCAAAAGCAGGAAAGTTCGTGCTGGCGAGGCGCCAGCACCAGCACGCGAGGCGCGTGCGCTCCCCGGAGCCGTTCTCCAAGCGTCAGCCGGCGAACGTCCGCCTGATTTCCTCGTTCAACTTCGCCACCTTTTGCAGGTCGCTCAGGCCTAACGAATCGATGCCGTGTTGCGCCAGCGCGCGCAGAACCTCTTCCGTCGGAATATTGCCCACCAGATCATCTTGGGCGAATGGACAGCCGCCTAGGCCGCCAAGCGCGGAATCAAATCGCCGGCAGCCAGCGTCGTAAGCAGCGAGCACTTTGGCGGCCGCTTCACCCCGCGTGCTGTGCAAATGGACACCAATTTCGCGGCCCGCGTTTTCCTGCAACACCGCTTCGACCACTTCTTTGATCAGTTCGGGCGTGGCCACGCCGATGGTATCGGCGAGCGAAATCGCACCCACGCCTAACGAGGCAAGTTCAGCGACGGCCTGACCCAATTGCTGCGCGCTCCACGCGTCGCCGTAGGGATTGCCAAAGGCCATCGAGATGTAAACGACCATGTCGAGATCGCTCTCGGAAGCGCGTGCGTGAATCGCATTCAAGACGGCGCGATTTTCGGCGAGCGATTGCCGCTGATTCCGCTGGAGGAACGATTCCGAGATCGAAAAGGGATAGCCGAGCGTGCTCACTGCGCCGGTCGCGATGGCGCGCTCGGCTCCTCTTTCATTTACAACAATGCCGATAATTTCGACGTCGGCGGGAGGCGCGAGTTGCGCGAGCACGGCTTCGCTATCGGCCATTTGAGGAACGGCTTTGGGCGAGACAAAACTCGCGGCGTCGAGATGGCGGAAGCCGGCCTCCATGAGGGCGCGCAGGTATTCGGCCTTCCGTTCCGTCGGAATTTGCCGCGGCAATCCCTGCCAGGCATCGCGCGGACATTCGATCAATTTCACGGTTTGCGATTTCATCTACGAAGGTGGAATCGTACCCATGCCGAACGTCCTCGTCGAACAGAAGAATCGCGCCACCATTCTCACGCTCAACCGCCCGGAGCGGCGCAATGCCCTAACGATTGATCTGATGACGGAATTGATCGCCGCGGTCGAGGCGGCCGATGCCGATAAAACCCAGCGCGTTCTTATTTTGCGCGGCGCCGGCAAAGCGTTCTGCACGGGAATGGATTTGGCGGAAGTGGCGGAACCGGAGAAAGCGCATCGTTCCGCCGAATTGGTGGCGAAGACGCTCATTACCCTGAGTGAAACACGGCTCGTCACCATCGCCGCGGTGCATGGCGCAGCGGTGGCAGGCGGCGCGGGATTGATGTCGACCTGCGATTTCGTCATCGCGGCTGAGCGGACGAAGTTTGGTTATCCGGAAGTGCGTCGCGGGTTGGTGGCGGGATTGGTCATGACCTTTCTCAGGCGGCAACTGCGCGAACGCGATGTGCGCGAGTTGCTTCTCGCCTCGGAATTATTCGAAGCGGAGCGCGCTCGCGAAATTGGCTTGATCAATCGCGTCGTTCCGCCGGCCGAACTGGAAGCAGCCCTCGAGAAACTGGTCGCTTCCATTCTGGAAGGCGCGCCGAGGGCCCTCACCAACTCGAAACGCCTGCTTGAAAAACTTTGGCCGACAACCGTGCGCGAGGACGTGGAGGAGGCACTGACCTTTCACATGTCGGCCCGCGAATCGGGCGAAGCGAAGGAAGGTGTGGCGGCTTTTCTGGAAAAGCGTTCGCCATCCTGGACTCGTTAGGCGAGAGAATTGCGATATCATTTGCCGATGCGACGCATACTTCTTCTTGCTGGCTTGGGCTTGAGCCTGGCCTTCGCTCCGCAGGCCATGGCTGAGAAGCCGGCGGACACGATTTTTCTCAACGGCCGCATCTACACCGTCAGCGATAAAGCTGGTTCCGCCGAGGCGCTCGGCGTGCGGGGCGAACGCATTTGCTATGTCGGGTCAGACGAAGGAGCGAAGCCGTTTCGCGGACCTCAGACGAAAGTGATCGATCTGCAAGGGAAGACGATGGTGCCGGGATTCACCGATTCACATTATCACATCCTGGGGGTGGGGGAACGCGAGATGGTGCTCAACCTGGAAGGCATCAAAACGCTTGATGAATTTCTTGGCCGAATCTCGAAGCGCGTCCATCAAGCCGAGCCCGGCGAGTGGATCGTGGGGCGCGGTTGGATCGAGACGTTTTGGAAGCCGCCCATTTTTCCCACGCGGGAAGCGCTCGATCGCATCGCACCGGATAACTCGGTCTTTCTCGAGCGCGCCGACGGCCATGGCGCCGTGGCCAACAGCGCGGCGTTCAAGATCGCCGGGATTACGAAGGAAACCGTGGACCCGTTTGGTGGCGAGATCCTGCGCGACAAGGCCACGGGCAGCGCGCTCGGCATGCTGCTCGATAACGCCATGGAACTGGTGCGTTCCCACATTCCCAAGCCGACGCCGGCCGATAACGAAAAGGCACTGCGCCTGGCCGATGCGCGCAGCATCTCGTTAGGCTGGTGCGAAATTCAGAATGCCGGCAGCGAACTGCCCGAGATGGAGATGTTGCAAAAGCTCACTGCTTCCGGCGCGCTCAAGCTGCGCATTTACAATGCGGTTTATGGTCCGCGCGCCGCCGCGCAATGGCTGCTGCGGCACGGCGCAATTATCGATGCGAATGACGCCCACTTCACCACGCGCACCATTAAGGTGGTGTTCGATGGATCGCTCGGTTCGCGCAGCGCGGCCTTGCTCGAAAAATATTCCGATGCCGATACCTCGGGCTTTCTCACTGAGAAAGAGAGCGATCTTGCGCCCATGCTCGCGGAAGCGTTGCGCCGCGGGATTCAGGTGGAGACACATGCCATCGGCGATCGCGCGAATCGCGTCATTCTCGATCTTTACGAGAAAGCGTTTGCCGAAGTTCCTCCGGCTGAGCGCAAGATTCGCGAGCCACGCTGGCGCATCGAGCATGCGCAGATTCTCAGCAAACGAGATCTGCCGCGCCTGGCGAAGCTCGGCATCATCGCCTCAATGCAACCTTCACATGCGATCAGTGATTTCTTCTTTGCGCCCAGCCGGCTTGGGAAGGAGCGGCTGGCCGGCGCTTATGCGTGGCAAAGTTTACTTAAAAGCGGTGTGATCATTGCCGCCGGCTCCGATGCGCCGGTCGAGCGCGGCGAGCCGATGATCGAGTTTTATGCGGCCGTCGCGCGCAAAAGTCAGGATGGATTTGCCAATGCCGACTGGCATCCCGCGGAGGCCGTGACGCGTGAGCAAGCGCTCAAGATGCTTACCCTTTGGCCGGCCTATGCCGCGTTTCAGGAAAAGGAGAAAGGCTCGCTCGAAGTCGGCAAACTGGCCGATCTCACCATCCTTGATCGCGACATCATGAAAATTCCCGAACCGGAGATTCTGCGCACTCGTTGCGTCATGACGATGATCGGTGGCGAGATTGTTTATCGCGCTCGTTAGGCAAGGCCCCTCCGCATTCGGCCATTAGCGCCATCGAATTTCCGGCTTAGACTGCGGCACTTCACATATGAAAATATTGCTTACGCTTCTTCTCGTGGTGCTCATCGCTGTGGGCGGAACTCTTCTCCTGGCTCATCACGACACGGTGGCGCGCGCCGCGATTGCGAACGAAAAATATGCACCCGTCACCGCTTCGTTCAGTCGCTTCCGCGGCGACAGCGCCCATTTGGTGTCGATTTACTGGCGCCTGCATTATGCGAGCAAAACGCCCGCCACCGTGCACCAAGTGGCCTATTGGTCGCTGCGGCCGTTTCGCCACGTGACCCTCGCTCGTTAGGCTAAATATCCATTTCCAATCCCAGCTCCACGATTTGCGCCGGTGGAATGCGCAGGAGGCGCATCGAGGCGGTGGAATTGCGATTGAGAAAAATAAACAGCTTCTTGCGCCAACGGGCCATCCCGGCGCGACGCCGCGAGGGCAGCGGCTGCGAACGTCCCACGTAGTAGGTGATGTCTTTGAGATCGAGATGTTCCCCTCCCATCTGTAATGACTTCAGCGCGCCTGGCACATCGGGCACGTCCATGAATCCAAAACGGGTGCGCACCCGCCGGAAGCCCTGAGCAAAACTATCGCACTCGATCCGCTCATCGCGCGGAATATGGGGCACGGGTTCCAACTGCACGTCGAGCAACAGCACGTCGTCGGTCAGCACCTTGTTATTGCGAAGATGATGGAGAAGGACGGCGGGCACTTCTTTGCCTTGCCCGGTGAGAAAGACGGACGTGCCGGGGACCCGCACCGGCGGATGTTGCGTCAGGTTTCCAAGGAACGGACCGAGCGGCGTTTCCATCGCACGCAGGCGGCGCAGCAGTAATCCGTGGCCGCGATGCCAGGTGCTCATGAGCATGAAGACGATGAGGCCAATCAAAATCGGAAACCAACCGCCGCTCAAAAACTTCAGGATGTTCGCGCCGAAGAACGCGAGATCGAGAATCAAGAAGCCGATCGTAATCAGGGCCAGGACCGTGACGTTCCAGTGCCAGAGAGTCTGCGCGACCTTCGCCGCTAAAAGCGTGGTGATCACCATCGTCGTCGTCACGGCGACGCCGTAGGCGCCCGCCAGGTTGCTCGAACTGCGAAAGCCCAACACCAATCCGACGCAACCGATCATGAGCAGCCAGTTGAGCGCCGGAATGTAGACCTGGCCGATTTCTTCATGCGACGTTTGCTCGATCTCCACTCGCGGAAAACGATCGAGCAAGACCGCTTGCCGCGTGAGCGAAAAGACGCCCGAGATGACCGCCTGCGAAGCGATGATCGCCGCGCAAGTGGCCAGCGCGACCAGCGGATAGAGCGCCCACTTTGGCGCGAGATGAAAAAACGGATGCTCCACTTCGGCCGCGCGACTTAGGATAAGCGCCCCCTGGCCGAAGTAGTTCAGAAGAAGCGCGGGCAACACCAACCCGAACCACGCCACGCGGATGGGCAGCACGCCGAAGTGGCCGAGATCGGCGTAGAGCGCTTCGCCGCCTGTCACCACCAAAAAGACCGCGCCCAGCACGGTGAATCCAAGCCATCCATTGCGCGCAAAGAAGTCGAGTGCGTGCCAGGGATTGAACGCCGCCAGCACGGCCGGCTGCTGTATGATCGAGATCAGGCCAAGCGTCCCGATAGTCAGAAACCAGATCAACATGATCGGACCGAACACCAGACCCACCTTTTTCGTGCCCTGCTTTTGGAAGAAGAAGAGCAGAATCAAAATGAGGGCCGTCAGACCGAGGGTGACCGGTTGGGGGACAGGTGTGGCAATCTTTAATCCTTCGACCGCGCTCAACACCGAGATTGCCGGCGTAATCATGCCATCGCCATAGAGCAACGCCGCACCGAACACGCTAAGTAAGACGAACCACGCTTTCGTTCCCGCCTTGCGTTCCATCAAGGCGAGCAGCGCGAAGATGCCGCCTTCGCCTTTATTATCGGCGCGCATCACATAGAGCAGATACTTCACCGAGATGATGAGGAAGAGCGACCACGCGATAAGCGAAAGCACGCCGAGCACATTGGGCGCATTCACGCCGAGGCGGCCCGGCGCTTCCTCCGGATGAAAGCACTCGCGCAAAGCATAGAGCGGGCTTGTCCCGATATCACCGTAAACGATTCCCAGAGTCGTTAGGCAGAGGAGCGGCAGACGACGGCGCTGCTTTTCCTTTTCGCGGGCTCCGCCTTTCTTGCGCTCAGCCGGCAGCGTCGAGGCCGCCTTCGAAGAGTCGTTGGCGCCCTCTGCTTCACTTTTTCGCGAATCGCCTTTTTTGCTCATCTCCCCTTCTTTCGAATCAGCTCCGCTCGAAAGATGCAAGACTTCCATGGAGAACCGGCTTTCCTCTCCCGTCCCGCACAGGCGGCATCTCGCCTGCCAGCGACCGCTGCGATGCTAGACGCGCACCGTCTTTCGACGAAAGGCCCACCCTCCGATGATGCCCAGGCCGAGGAGCATCATGCTCCATGTTCCGGGCTCGGGAACGGTTAGGATAATGAGCTGCGAGAGACCGGCTCCGCCGCCGGTTCCCTCTGCCACCAGGTAGATGACGCCGTTCTCGTCCACGGTGACGCCTTCGATGGCGTTATCCGGCAGGATGTTGCTCAAGTCGAAGCTGCTCTTGATCTCGCCGCCGCGCGTAATCTCGATCAGCTCTCGCGAATCGAGGCTCAGCAAGAGAAGGTTGTCCGCTGCTCCCGTTCCGGCCAGCGCGTCGATCGGAGCAAGCGTTTGCACGTCCGATAAGCTATCCAGCCCGAAGAGCGAAGACGCTCCCGAGAACAGCTTGTCCGGCGTAGCGTCAGGACCGGCCGTGGTCGAGAACGAGAGCGAATTGAAGATGCGCAACTCCACCGGATTATCCTGCTTCGCCGTCACGTAGTTGCCGTTTCTCGGATCGTAGCTCACACCTTCGATGCCGGTGTTACCGATGGTCGGCCCGACGGAAACAAAGGGGGCGTTTCCCAAGAGAGCCGTGCCGCTGGCGGCATAGGTAAACTTGTAGAGGTTTTGCAAACGTTCTTCCGCGACCACAAACTGTCCGCCGCCCACGTAGGTGATGCCTTCGGCATCGTGGTTCGTGCTACCTGTCCCCGTCCAATCGAAATTCATGTAGCTCTGTGTCTGCCCCGTTTTCGAGATCTCGACCACGCCGGTGCCTTCATCCCCTACAAAAAAAAGCGTGCCGCGATCCCGCGCATAGGCCACCCCGGAAGCTTCCAAACCAGAGATGCCTCCATCGGTCCCATTAAGGCTATCGAGAGAAAATATCCCCGAGACAGAGTAACTGCCGAGGTTAATCGAATCCGCTGCCCGGACGGTGACAGTGGCCGTCGCCATGGCCAGGAGCAATAGATAGAATGATAGTTTCATGATACGCGTGATATCAGACGCTCCTTAGGACGACCGCTTGCGGCGAAGCAAGCCGAGCAGCATCGCCCCGCCCGCCATCATTATCGCGTAGGTCTTCGGTTCCGGGATTGCGGCCGGCGATCCGATTTCATTGGAATCGTTCGCCGCCACGAAAGCGCCGTTCACGCCCGCGACGCTGAGTGTCGCGATCGTGCCATTCATGCCCGAGACATTGTCGAAAGTCGGGTAGGGTCCGCTCGGCGAGACGCCAAAGGAGACATTTGCCTGCAATACGCCGCTGCCGTTGAAGATGTTGACGGCATCGCCGTTGGTGCTCAGGCCCACGCCGCTGCCCGAGTAGTTGCCGATCTGGAGACCGGCTGGCGGGTTCCCGCCAAACCAGGTGCTCAGGAAACTCGCGGTCGCCGGGTCTTCGGTAAAGATCACCGACTCGCCGGCCGCGATGCTGGTGATGCCGGTGAGCCCGACGCTCGATGCGAAGGAATTGGAGCTATCGTCCATCGTCCAGCCCGTGATGTTGATGGCCGTGGAACCGAAATTGGTCAGCTCGAACCAATCGGTCGCGTAGGGCGCGTTGCCGCTTCCCCAAGCTGAGACCTCGGTGATTCCTAACTGTCCGCGCGCCGAAACGAGCGTCGCGAGAGTAACGGTAGTAACAAGGATAAGATTCTTAATGTTCATGCGCTGTAATGTCTTTTGGGTTGAGTTGGTTTTGCGCAGGACTCTTCCCCATCCAGCGGAACAGCAGCAATCGTTGAATTGTAAAATTCCGACGACGTTTGTGGCAAATGGGTGACGGACGACACCCCGCTACCCAAAAAAAGCGGTGGCAGTGCGGCAGCAGCGACGCCGCTCAACTGGTCGCCACGGAACGCTGCCCGCGCGGAGTCAGGAGCGCGAGAAGGGCGGCCACGAATGTCTCGCCCTCTTTCGCGGTCACTTCATACCAAGGCCGTTTTGACTGGTGCAATACGGAAGGGGCTTCATCATGGGGTCCATGGCGAGGGGAAAAGGTAACGATGGTGGTGAAGGCGATAAGGGAAGTAACGAGCGGATGATGGAGCGATCGCGATCGCCGGTGGCTATAGGTGCCCGGATCGCGCTGGCGGTCCTCGGGTTATTGCTGGCTCTGTGGCTGTTGGTGCAGTTGCGTTCGATCTGCGTGCTGTTGCTCATCGCGCTGGTGCTGGCGACGGGGATTCATCCGGTGGTGGAATGGATCCACGCGCGGCGGTGGCCGCCGGGCGGGTGGCGTGTTCCCCGCTGGCTGGCAATCGGCGGTGTTCTCCTGGCGTTGGTGGCGGCGCTGCTGGCGCTTTTGTATTTTCTGGGAAACGTGATCTGGACGGAAGGATCGCAGGCGTGGAGCAATCTCCCGTTCTACATGGATGGCGTAACGGGATGGATGGCGGATCTGCGCAAGCAGTTCCCGCAGATTCCGTCGAACCACGATCTCGGCGTGTCGTTGCAGGATCAACTGGGGCGGTTCGGCCATTACTTCTGGCAGACGACGTCGGCAGTGCTGGGTGTGCTGGGCGGGATCGGCTCGGCCCTGACGGTGTTGGTGTTGACGTTCTATATGCTGCTGGAGCGGGAGACGTTGCGGGGTGCGTTTCTGGCGTTGATTCCGCCGGGCCGGCAAAAGCTGATCGATGAGACTACGGCGGAAGCGCTGGTGACAATGGGCGGGTGGCTGCGCGGCCAGACGATCCTGGTATTGGCGATGACGACGTTGGTGACGCTGGCGATGGCGGCGCTGGGTCTGCCGCATCCGCTGTTGCTTGGGCTGGTGGCGGGCATCGGCGAATTGATCCCGATGGTGGGTCCGATCCTGGGCGGAGTGGTGGCGGTGCCGCTCGCGTTTTTTGTGCTGCCGCCGTGGGTGGGTTTTGCAGCGCTCGGGTTTTTTATTCTGCTCTCGATCGTGGAGGGAAATGTGATCGTGCCGAAAGTGATGGAACAGAATGTGGATCTGGCGCCGTTCTTTTCGGTGGTGGCGGTGCTGGCGGGAGGGACGCTGGCGGGCGTGGTGGGAGCGCTGCTTTCGCTGCCGCTGGCAGCGGCGTTGCGCATCTTCTTGCGAAGGCTGGTGGTGCCGGCGATCCAGCGGAAGTGAGGCAGTTCATTTGGAAGCGAGGGAGGAATTAGGAGTTAGCCATGGAACATTTTTTCTTTGATAGCTGGACGGTGGTATTGCGCACAGTCGTGACGGGCGTGCTTGCATATATAAGCCTGATCTTTTTTCTCAGGATCGCGGGCAAGCGAATTCTGTCGAAGATGAATGCGTTCGATCTGGTGGTGACGGTTTCGCTCGGTTCGATCCTGGCGACGATCATGTTGAACAAGGATGTGGCGCTGGTGCAGGGGGCGCTCGCGCTGGCTTTGCTCATCGGTCTGCAATTCGCGATCACGTGGTCGAGCATACGGGTGCGGTGGCTTCGGCAATTGGTGACGGGGGAGGCGGCATTGCTGTTCTTTCGTGGGGAGTTCCTGCCCGCGGCACTGCGGCGTGAGCGAGTGACGGAAGGGGAAGTGCGAGCGGCGATACGGTCCGCCGGCTTAACCGCGATGGAAGAGGTGGAAGCGGTGGTCTTGGAAACGGATGGCTCCATCAGCGTCGTGAAACACGCCGATTCCGCGCAGTCATCGAGCCTGGCGGAGGTGAAAATACCTGGGGAAAGAGGGGTCTGACCAAGTGGGCGCGCGCGATTCATTGGTATGCTCTATACAATCGCAATTATTCTTCTCGTTCTTTGGCTGGTCGGCTGGCTGGGGTTTCATATTCTCGGCGGCGCCATTCACATTATCCTGGTGCTGGCGGTGATCGCGTTCGTGGTGGCGCTGGTGAAGAAGGTTTAGACCGCGGGAGAATCACGGACGACTCTCCGAGCGAGGGTTCGCGAGCAGGCGGAGATCGTCCTTCCTAGCTAAGCAACGGCGCGCCTGGCGGTCGCGCGCTACCCGGACGACTCGGACCAGCTCAGCCGAGGGCTAAAAGGCAAACGCGGTGAACCCACAGGATTCACCGCGCTCAGAAATCCACCTGCCTTGGCAGATAATAGACTGCCTATACCCGCGCCCGACGGCGAAGAGCCAGTCCGCCCAAGAGGCCCGCGCCAAGCAAAAAGGTCGCGATGCTGGCCGGCTCCGGGATCGAAACGTTTCCGTAAAGGCCCACGTTATCGATCAGGATCGCGCTATCAATGCCGCTGTTCATAAGGGTGATCGTTACCGCACCCGAGGTGGGCATAGTGAAGATGAAGACGGCCGAGGTGAACGGTATGGTGCCGGCGCCATAAGGTCCCGCGATCGGAGCGGTGTAACTTTGGCTGCCGTTGAAGGCTCCCGAAAGGGTAATGGTGAGGATCGGATCGGGACCGCCAAGACCATCGGCGAAGTCCACGCCAAGAACGTAGGTCATGCCTGCTTGGAAGCCGGCGATTATTTGTGAATCGCTGTGAAACATTCCGTCGGCGTTAAAGCCATTCAGACCCAAAAACTGGGTTCCATAAGGGGTGTCTCCGATGCCGTTGCCATTCGAAATGACAAATACGCCGGCAGCGTCTGAAGGGGTCCAGAAATCGCCGCCACCGGGTGTAACGGAGCCGGCCGGCACGGTCGGCGATTCAAAGCTTCCGTTGAGCAGAACTGGCTCGGCAGAGACGAAACCAGCGGTGAGAAATCCCAAGGCCAAGGTGGCGGTAATTGCGAGCAGGGTGCGTTTCATAAAGCGGCGTATTTTTCGTGTAAGGTTTAGTGGCGTCCTCGGTTTCTCAGGAATCGCGTTGGCTGTCCATAAAAAAGTTTTGCCTACTTTCGGCGCGCTTCGGCACGGCAAGCGGAAGCGGTTGCCCTACAGGGATGGGAACGACAGTCCGAAAGGTTCGCGAGCGGGCGGCGGTCGTGCTCAAAAGCAAACGTCTCCGCAGGCGGCGGTGCGCCCTACCAGGGTAGAGCAAGCTTCCAGCTTGCGGTTGAATGGAGCGGCAAGCTGGAAAGTGGCAGCAAGATGGAAGCCTGGGAGCGAGCGTGGCAGGCGGGAGTGCTTGCTCTACAGGGATGAGGACGACACGGCGGTCGTTCCTCCGAGGGAAACGAAGGCGGCCACGCGTTCGTGGATCGCTCCCCAACGGCGGCGGCGACTATTTAGGAAACGTTGCGGGGTACATCGTTTCGACGGAGAGCGTAGAAAAGCAGGAGAACGGTAAAGACGATGAGAAACAGTTGATTCAGGATGGAACACCACAGCCGGAAAGTCAGCAGAGAAGTTGAGCCCAAGTGAATGGTTCCGCTTTGGTGAAAGCTGGCAAGCGTCGCTCCCAATCTACCGAACACAAGCGGACTGGAGAGCCCCGCATCAAAGAGGTCGACGAGGAACCAGGAACTCGTGAAGGCCAAGTGGAAAAGGCCCGTTAACCTGGGGTTCTTGCATAGTAAGATAATGCTCGCGGCGAGAAGGAGAATATTGGGCAGCATGAAGGAAGCGAAATGAATTATCTCGAAGACGAGGGATGTTGGGTTGGCTGAATGAGCCACATCGAAATCGCCGATGGTTTTATCGGTTTTCGCTGGGAATGAGCCTTCGTCGGGTTCGTTCTTATTCAACGTGAAAGTTAGAGGAACGCGGACTTTGTGGGACTCTGTTTGCGGTGGAAACTGCCAGCGCAAAAACGCCGCGATGGCGGCCTTATCCAAAAGTGGCGCGCCGATTCCTTCGGCGGCGTTCACGCTGGAAACGGGGCCGTCGGGTTCGATGGTGAGGATAAAAGTGCCGTGTCCTTCCAGGTGATGGCGGCGCGCCTCTTCTGGGTATTCAGGCTGAGGACTAAAAGTCGCGTGTAGAGAGGAGGAAGAGCCCGTCTGGGCGGCGAGTGAACCGAGATGCAGGAAGAGAAAACCAACGACCAGATTGCGTATTCTCGAGGGGCGAAGGAGCATGATGGAGTCGGAGAATAGCCAACGATTGATCTTCGCGAAAATCAAATCGGACGGCGCTTCCTGGACGACACGCAGGTCGTCCCGATCCCACGTCGAAACGGACGGCATCTGTCATTAGCCATCGCGTCGCGACGGGATGACGAGCTGCTACCCACGGAATGTAAAATGGCCGATCGAACAAACGCTGGAGAAGCCAAGGTCGGAAATACAGTCCTTCAGCGGCGGCGAAAACCGAGTGGCTAAAATAGATTCCTTGGACCCGCACCCAGTCTGGAAAACGAACGCCGCGCCGTGGGCCCTGCGCGGGAAACCGGGCCGTAAGCAACGGCCATCTGCTGGCGCGCCGCATGAGCCAGGTTAACGCGGCCGCGGCGACGAGACCGTTGAGAACAAGAAGTACCATTTTGCGGTGTTGATTGGGTTGGAAGAGGCGCGCCCGGCGGTCGCGCCCTACCAGGGTAGAGCAAGCTTCCAGCTTGCGTTTGAATCGGGCGGCAAGCTGGAAGCTTGCGCTACCTCGGGGTGGCGGCGGGGATTTGGAAGGCTTCGATCTGTTGTTTGATGTCGTGGACGAAGGAGGCGGCGCCGGCGCCGTTGACGATGCGGTGGTCGAAGGTGAGCGATAATGTGACGACTTCGGCGGTCTCTTTCTTTTTGCCGGAGCTGACGGTGTCGAAGTGGGCGGAGCCGATGAATAGCGTTCCGACCGACGGCGGGACGACGATGGGCGCAGCGGCGCGGACGCCAAAGGCGCCAAGGCTGCTGATGACGATGGGGGCGTTGACGGCGTCGACGCGGCCGGTGCGCGTTTCTTCGACGGTGTCGTTGTAGCGTTTCACGAAGTCGGGCCAGTCGCGGGTGTTGGCGTGGGTGACGACGGCGGTGGCGAGGCGGTCGCCCTCGATGGCAACGGCGATGCCGAGGTCGAAGGGATCGTTTTCGATGATCTGATCGTCGTCGAGCATGATGCGGCGGAAGGAAGCGTGTTTCTCCATCGCTCTAACGACTGACCAGGCGATCATGACACTCGGCGAAGCGGCGTTTTTGCCGTCGGATTTCTTGGCGTCGGCGCGAGCGGCGCGGATGGCGTCCCAGCGGGCGTCGATCTGGAGATTGGCCGGGACGACGCGGCTGAGGCGGCGGGTGATGGTGGGCGAGAGGGCGGGGGAGATGGAAGGAGAGTGACGAGTGACAGGTGACGAGTGATGAGTGGGGGAGTTGGCGGCGCCGTTGGGTTGTTGGACGGGGGACGTTTCGGCGGCGGTTTCCATTTCTTCCGCCCAATCTTCGGCGTCGTTGGTGCCTGGCTCTGCGAGGATGGTGCCGAGTTCCTGGCCGATCTCGACGTTGTCTTCGACTTTGGTTTTCCATTCGCCCATGACTCCGGCGAAGGAGGATTCGACGGGGTAAACGGCTTTATCGGTTTCGAGTTCGCAGAGTTGATCGTCGAGCTCGATTTTGTCGCCGGGTTGCTTAAGGAGACTAACGACTTTGGCAGCGCGAATGCCTTCGCCCATGATGGGGACGACGATTTTTTGGGTGCGTTGTTTGGTGGAAGGTGTCGGTGCTGATGTTGTAGCCGCGGTCGCTGACCGCGGCTGGGATGCCGCAGCGGAGGTCGTTGGTGATTTGGCGGATGAGGGAGCTGCGTTTGTTTTCTGTGGG